>NZ_CP041743.1:734166-1468333 GCF_007556815.1 Paraburkholderia megapolitana | reverse complement strand
GGGTAGCTCATCGGATGGATCGCTTAAGACGGGGATAAACCGGTACCGCGGAACGGCATTATCCCGGAAACGGCAGCGTACCGCATTGTTTGCGGTGTGGTGGATGCGGTTTTCCGTGCCGGGCGCTGGCGATGAGGCCTGCGCCGATAGTGCTCTAGCCAGCGGATGCTGGGGTATTTACGCCGTTGCTGGGACTGCTGCGCCTCGCGCCCTCATCGATGGCGTCCCCGTGATTGGTTGCGCCGCGTGACTAGAGCATGTCAGTGACGTGGCAAAGTCCGGCGTGCTGGGTATCGACCGGGACATGCTGGAAGATCGGCTTTTTGCGTAACGTGTCCTGGTCGATCCTGGTGAGGTCGGCGGTACAGCGTGATCCTATGCCCTGGTCGAAGAAGACGATCTCATAGTCCATGCCACGCTCGGGAACGAAGGAGATCGCGCTTGCGCAACGGTAGATGTTGCCGCCCTGCGGGGAGCCGTCGCTAATGAAGTTCAGTGTGATCGGTTGGTCTGCGGCGATGCGCAGTTCGGTGCTGCGTTCGGTGCTGCGTTCGCTGCTGATCACCGAGTACACCCTGCGGGATAAATCTTTCGGACTGTAGTAGACCTCCTGGGGCATGCCCAGGTCGCGGTCGTTGAGATTGGCGAAGCCCTTGCGGTGCGCCAGCATGACCCCGGCTCCGGGCGTGCGCCAATCCACGCAGGTTTTGCCCGGTACGGCGCGCACCATGCCATTGGACCGAATGCGCAGCCGCGCCAAGTCGCCGGTGGTGGGTTCGACGTAGGCGGTGGAAAAGGAACGGACCGTGGCAATAGTGCCGCAGCCTGCCAACGCGATGATGGGGGCGATAAGCACCACAAAGATGGATCGAATGTGCATGTTCGTTACCGGCAACGGTATGGGCTTTCGCCTTTCAGTTCCTGGCCGGTTTCCAGGTCGGTGATGATGATGGTGGCCTTGGGATAGTTCGAACAGAGAGCGTTGCGCGCCGTGTAAATGTGGCGCCCCTGTGCCATCATTTTCAGGCCTTTGCCGAGTTCGTTGCCGTTGGCGTCGACTGCCTTGACGTTGTAGCTGCCGCTCATGGTTAGGCAACCGGACAGCGGTACGAGTGCGGCGACAAGTAGAAGATTTCGTAGGTGCATGGTGAAGCTCTGTGGTTAAGACAAAGGTGATGGCCTAGGTCAAGGTAGGCATTCGGGCGGCGGGTTGTTGAAATCCATCGTCTCGCAGGCTGCGGGGTTGATGGCGGTCTGCTTGCAGAAAGCGTAACTTCGCTTTCGTTCGCAATATCCACTAATGAGTCGACGGTTGATATCCGGGAGCGGCACCGACGCGTCTGGGCGGCACTCCGGCAAATTGAGGCTCGGCTGGGCGGCACAAATCATTCGGGATGTGCCGTACTTGTATGTGTACCCCGCGTCTAGCATGCAGCGTCCGAAGGCAGCTGATTCGTTGGGAGTTAACGGGCTAAGTCCATCCCCATTGGGATGAGGGAGGCCGCACTCCAACAGCGCTTTCTGCACCTCGAGCATCGATTTCCCCTCCTTGGACCAAGTCAAAAACGTTGGAGGTAGTGGCTGGAAAGGTGCCGACATGCACGCCGATATCGGCATAGTCAGGATCAGTAAGCCCACGACTCGCACAACCATTTCTTCCCCCTCGTCTGGATGGCCGCTCCCGGAAAATGCAGAAGGCACAGCTGACCCTCGCGATCGCCATGGTGTTGCGTCGCATAGTGGCCTGCCATCGTCTCATCGTTAATGAGGTCGTTCATGACCCCACACACTTTGGCGTTGTGCTGCGAGGTGTAACGCACCGCAGCCGATGCTTTGTTGAAGATGCCGCTGGTACCGACACGCACGGTACCGTCCTTATCGGGCCGGAGGTTTAGTTTTTCCTCCATGGAAAGTGATCGCATTTCCATAGCCTGCAGTCAGGGCAGACATTCGGGAGGCGGGTTGTCGAAATCCATCGACTCGCAGGCCGCAGGATTGATGGCGTTTTTTTTGCAGAAGGCGTAGCTTCGCTTTCGCTCGCAATATCCACTATTGAGTCGTCGGTTGATATCTGGGAGCGGCACCGGAGCGTCCGAGCGGCACTCCGGTAGATTGAGGCTCGGCTGGGTAGCGCAGATCAACCGAAATGTGCCGTATTTGTAGGTGTAACCGGCTCCCAGCATGCAGCGTCCGTAGCTGGCCGACTCGTTTGGTGTCATTGGTCTATTGCCCGAACCCGCAGGGTGAGGTAGGCCACATTCCAGCAGTGCTTTCTTTACATCCAGGTAGCTCTTTCCCTCCTGCGTCCAGAGAAAATCTGTCGGCGGAACCGGCTGGAACGGAGTCCAACCGCATGACGACGTTGTCATCGTCACAATCAGTGGTGTCAGGATTCGTGTATTCATTTTGAGGTCACCGTGTTCGTCGCGTGCGATTTCACCGTCGTCATCTCTCTCGACGATGAACGTCGCTTCATAGGCATCGTCGCTAAACTTAAGCGCCCGTTGAGTGGTCGCGTTCTCATCATGAATTCAAGGCAGACACTCGGGCGGCGGGTCGCTAAAATTCATCGTCTCGCAAGCCGCAGGATTGATGGCATTTTTTTTGCAGAAGGCGTAACTTCGCTTTCGCTCGCAGTATTCACTATTGAGTCGACGCTCCGCGGTCGGGCCGGGTATGACGGCGTCAGGAGCACAACTCGGGAGATTCCATTCCGGGTGGTTAGTACACCATCCAACAGGTTCATCTATGTGGCGATAACCCGCTTTTTCCATACAAAGAGATGCCTTCGCTTGATCATCGTAGCTCCTCCCTGATCGAAATCCAGAAGGCGAGTCATGGCCACATTCCAAGAGCGCTTTTTTAATTTCAAGCCTGTCTACTCCCGACTTGATCCAAGCCAAGAAAGACGGAGGCGGTGGCTGGAATATATTGCTTGAACAACCCGCATTCGTTGTCATAAGAAGCCGTTGAGTCGCTGCGTTCTTCATGGTCTGCGTATCTCTGCCTGTGCTTGCCGCGCGCTCACGTCCGTCATCACATGGCTTCAAGGCAGACACTCGGGCGGCGGGTTGTCGAAATCCATCGACTCGCAGGCCGCAGGATTGATGGCGTTTTTTTTGCAGAAGGCGTAGCTTCGCTTTCGCTCGCAGTATTCACTATTGAGCCGACGACTATTATCTGGACGCGGCACCGGAGCGTCCGAGCGGCACTCCGGTAAATTGAGGCTCGGCTGGGTGGCGCAGATCAACCGAGATGTGCCGTACTTGTATATGTACCCCTCACCCAGCATGCAGCGGTCGAAGGCGGCTAATTGGTTTTCGGTCATTTCGCGAATGGCTCGCCCCATTCCGGTGACATTCGGGAGGCCACATCCCAATAGCGCCTTCCGCACATCGAGAAGCGTCTTCCCTTCCTGCGACCATAGAAAATCCTCAGGCGGTACTGGCTGGAACGGTGTCCAGCTACACGACGTGGTTGCCACTGCGAGCAGCGTGACGATCAGGAAGGGTGGTCGTTTCATGGACACGTTTTCACGGCCCGCCGTCAGGGCAAACACTCGGGCGGCGGGTTGTTGAAATCCATCGTCTCGCAGACCGCGGGAAGGATGGCGGTTTTCTTGCAGAAGGCGTAGCTTCGCTTTCGTTCGCAATATCCACTATTGAGTCGACGGGTGATATCTGGGCGCGGCACCGGCGCGTCCGGGCGGCACTCCGGTAGATTTAGGCTCGGCTGTGATGTGCAGATCGTGTGAGAACTGCCGTACTTGTAGGTATAGCCGGCTCCTAACATGCATTTGTCGAACGCGGCTGACTCGTTTGGTGTCATAGGCCTGTTTCCATCCCCTGAAGGGTGGGGAGCCCCGCATTCCAATACAGCCTTCCTAACATCAAGGAGGGTTTTTCCATCCTTGGTCCAGAGTAAATCCTCAGGTGGAACTGGCTGAAACGGTGTCCAGTTGCACGACGACGTCGCGAACGAAATTGTTAACGTCACTAGGAGTCCTGTTCTCATTTGCTTCCTTTTGCCTTGATAGGCATAGTCGCAGGCTGTCCATAGTCCTTCTGACACGCTTTGTCGCTCTCGCCATAGCAGCCATGCACAGTCGGGCTCGACATGAACATGTTGAGCCACTCTTTGATTTTGTAGCTTCCTTCCGGTCGTTTTTCGTACGTGTAAGGATTCCTGCCGATCAACGACCCCACAAAATCGTCACGATGGTTTTGCAGATAGACAGTGTCTTGCGCTCCACCGCTCAAGTCATAGAGCAAATCTGCCGCCTTCTGCGCGTTGTAGGCCGGTCCATAGAAGTAGATCTGCGTAGCGCTCAGAGACCCGACCGCGCCCCTGCGCTGTCGCGACTCCATAGAGTTGCCGAGGGTCATCGCGGCGCGGCTATGGGTGTACAGCACCAGTCCCGTCGCGCCGTAAATCGTCTGTAGTTTGTCTGCGTCGCGTCCGGAATTGGTCAGCCCAAAGAAGTCGTTCTCCAGGAAGTTCTGGTAGCCCGCCACCATCAGTTCAGACAGGCCGTTACCCGCTCTTGGGAAGTGAAGAAAGTGCAGCGGACCTTCGCGATCGCCATGGTGTTGCGCCGCATAGTTGCCTGCCGCCGTCTCGTCGTTAAAGATGCCGTTTATGGCCACGTACACGTTGCCTGCGCTATCGGGTTGCAGGTTCTTTGCTTCCTCCGACGTTAGTCGGTGATGCTTTACGTCACCGTGTTCGTCGCGTGCGATTTTTCCGTCCTCATCTCTCTCTACGATGAACATCGGATGTTCATCGACAAACATCGTCTTATAAGCATCGTCGCTAAACTTAAACACCTGCTGCACCGTCGCGTTCTTGATGGTTTGCGCCGCCTCCGCCTGCGCTTCCAGCGCACCCACATCGAGCCTGCTCGCAGCTTGATGAGCATGCAGCGTGTCGCGATTCAAGGCAGCAACGACATCATCTGCATCGAGACCGGTCAACTCGCGCTGCCTGGCGGCATCGGTAATCTGCACAGTGCCCGCACTGACAGCACTGCGGGTAACGCCGCCCGATGCATCGCCGGCCCCGCCGTTATTGAGCGCGTTACCGATGGCCGCCTTGGCGAGGCCGTACTTGCCCTGCGTGAACATGTCGGTGGACAGGCCAATGCCGCTGCTGCTGGCACTGGCCTCGGCGCGGTTCTCCAGATCGCTGGTGGTCAACGTGGCGGTGACGAGACGATTGCGCTGCGCATCGACGGCGGCCTGGCTGCTGGCGATCAGGCCGCCCTTGAGATCGGTATTACCCTTCACGCGGATATCGAAGCCACCATCACCGGCGATGATGCCTGCCTGCTCATTGACGCTGTCGTAGCGATTGCTCGCCCTGGATCTGGCGATGTTCACGCTACCCTTGACGGGCGTGCCAGTGCAGATAGGCGGGACGCACACGCTGATGCCGGCGCCGGCGCTCGATTGCCGGCTGGCATAGCGACTGGTGTCCTGCAGGCTCTCGATGTTGAGTTCACCCGCCACATCGGCGACGACGGTATGGCCGGCGACCTGGGCACCACGCAGGTTCGTGTCGCCGCCGCTGACAAGCGTGGCGGTGTTGCCGGCCCGTACGCGGCTGTCGGTGTGCCAGCCGTCTTCGCCGTCGGACGAACCGCGCCCCCTCGACACTGCAGCGGTAATAGCCACGCCATTCTGGTCACCGCCGAAGTTAATCCCAACGCCTACACTGCCCGAGCTGTTGCGCTGGGCGCTGTGCTGTTCGGACCGATTCTCGGCGGAGAGCAGGTCGATGCGATTGTCGGCCTTCAAGGTGGCGTTGTGGCCCGCAGTGATCTCGCTACCCCGGACGCGGATGTTGCTGTCCTCGCCGGCACCGGTCGCCATCAGGGTAACGTTGCCGCCGGCGCTTACGGATGAGCCGCGCGCGGTGTCACTGGCGGTAGTGCTGCGGCTGGTACTTTCCGCTTTGCCGAGTGCCACGTTGATGCCGATGCCCGGCTGGGTCGGCTTGCCATCCGCGTCCTTGGGCGGGTCGACGACTTCCCTGGCCGCGTCATAGGCATCCTTGGCGTTGAGTGCTGCCATGGCGGCTCCCAGCGCCTTCATGCGACCGCCGTCGGCTTTACCGACCGCACCCACCAGATCACGCGTGGACTGGACGTAACCGATAACAGGTGATGAGAGGCTCACGGAAAGTCCGCTTTGCTTGAAGCGGGTTTCTTCGTCGGCACGCAGCGATTCCCGCGCCTCTTCGATGACGATATTTCTGGCGAGAACGCTGACGTCGCCCTCAGGCGCGAGCACGTCGCTGCCGACCTAGCGATACTGGTTGCCTGCCACCAGCGTGACGTTTCCCGCTACGCTGGCAACGGTGCTGCCGGCGGCGAGCGTCTGCGTGGTTTTCTGATCGTTGCTCAGCATCTGCGTGCCGATGGTGAAGCCGACCCCGCCGCCACTTAGCAGGCCGCTCTTGTCCGTACGCTTGAAATGGCTTTCGCTAATGGCTTCGGTGGCCGCCCCGATAGTCAGATCGTTACTGGCGACCATGGCGGTACCGGCATCGGAGACAACGTTACTACCGGCGACGGTAACGTTACGACCCTGTACGGCGACGGTATTGCCGCTGAAGGTGCCGGCGACCGCGCGGTTTTCTTCCAGGCTGTCGCGGGTGGTTTCAGTGGTGGCGCCGAGCAGGCCACGCGACGTGTGCTTGCGGCCTTCGCTCCAGTTGTTGCTGGTTTCGCCGACCAGGATGTTCACGTCACCCGCGGCCATGGCGGTGAGCGCGCCCTGCTCGCTGGTGACACTGGCCGCACGTGCGTTGATGTTGCCACTGGCTTGCAGGCGCACGTCGCCCTGCGTCTGAACGGTGGTGCCGATGTCCCGCATATACCCCTGCTTGAGGTAGTTGCTGGCATTGCGGACGTTGTTCTCCTGCTCGGCGAGGATGACCGTACCAAGGTTCAGGTCGCGGCCGGCCACGAGGGCGCTCTGGCCGTCCTGGCCTGCGTTGATGACCTGGGCGGCCAGCAGGTTGGCATCGCGCCCGGCCATGGCGACCAGCGTCCCGCCTGGGTTGGTCACATAGAGCCCCGCCACGCGGCCCATGTTCGTGCGCGAAAAGTCGCTCAGCCCGGCCTGTCGGGCGTCGCTGCGGGTGGTGCTGGTCACGTTGAGGTCGCGACCGGCCTTGAGGATCATGGCACTGCCGGCATCGAGTGTGCCGCCGATCGTATCGATATCGGTACGCGCGTTCAGTGCGAGTGCATCGCCGGTGATGCGGCCGCCCAGGTTGCGCAGATTGTCGCCGGTGAGCTTGACGACGGTGCGACCCGCCACGGTGCCGGTGTTGATCAGGTCGCCCTTGAACTGGAGCTCGACACTATCGGCAGCTATCAGTGTGCCGTTGCCGTCGAGGTCGCCCGGCTTCACACGCACATAGACTTGCGGTACCAGCGCGCGGCTAGCAGTTCCGTCGGCCAGGGTCACGTCGCGCTCCACCAGCCAGACGATGTCGCTAGTGAGCTGTGCCATCTGCTCCATGCTCAGAGCCACACCGGGACGCAGGTCCCAGGCCCGAGCGTAGCTGGCGCCCGCGTCCAGCAGCGCGCGGTACTGCGCCTCGTCGCTAGCGTAGTTGCCGAGGAAGCGGCGGCCAGTGAGCTGGGTGATCTGGTCGCGGACCAGCCGTTGCTCATAAAAGCCGTCGCCGAGGCGCTTGTGTACGCTGGTCGGGTCGTAACCAAGCAGCGTCAGCATGTAATCGGAACTGAGCCAGAGGCGATAGCTAGTGAAGCGCGGGTCTGTTTCGACGAGGTAGTTGCGGGCCGCGGGGCTGGCACGAAACAGACTGTTGACCGGGATGTCGGTGACAACCTGCATGGTGCGGATGCGGGTGGGCGTGTTGCCCGCAACGTGATCGACGATGCTGCTCTCCGCCGCGCCGGGGCCGCTGGCCAGGGCATCGTCCGTAACCGCCGCGGCTGCCTGTGAGCCGAAGGCGGAGCTGCTGTCTACGTTGGCCGGCACTTCGACGATGGGCCGTGAAGCCCCATCGCTGCTGGTCCGCTGGTTGCCCGCCACCATGCCGCTGAGCTTGCCGGGCGAGCGCCCGTCAATGGCGACCCCGTTGCCTGCGCCGGCCGCATGCGACTCGACCCTGGCGACGTTGAGGTCGATGGTCCGCACGGTGTCGGCCGGCGTGTAGGCGATCTTGTTGTCCCATTTGCGCTCGTGGTAGCGCTTGAAGCCTCCGCGCCACTTACTGAAGGTGAACTGGCTAGTACCGCTCTCGCGAGTCAGGTGTTCGCCAACCGCGGCCTCGTTCTTCAGGTGGTCCAGATCGCCTAGCAGCGCGCCGCCAGCGATGATCTGACTCTTGTCGTTGACGAACCCGTCACCATGCAGGGTGATGTCGCCGCCAGCGCGGACCAGTGCCGGCGCGCTGGTGGCGACCTGGCTTTCATATTCGGCGCGAGTAACCTGGTATTGGGTCCACTTGCGTGCTTCCTTGCCGGTCTCTTTGTGACGATAGCGGCCGGCACGGCTCCAGTTTTCCCAGCGGTAGTCGCTGGCGTCGTGCCTGTTCGGATCGCCCTCGGGTTGGAGGTACAGGTGCGTCGTGGGCGTGCCGACCTGGGCGACGGCAGTGCTGAAGTGCAGGTTGCGGTTGAGAAGGCGGTTGGTGTCGATCGTGAGACCGCCAAGCGATTCGATGGTGGCGCTATCGTTGAGCACCTCGTCGGCACGGCCGTCTGCGTGATGGTTGGCATCGAGGTCGCCGCCGATGTTCAAGGCGTCGGGCCCGCTGCCGGCACTGAAGATCAATGCCTGTTCCCGGTTGTGGATAGCGCTGGCGCCGATGTCCAGGCGCTCACGGGCTGCGATGACAGCGGCATGGCCGCTCTCGTCGCGGTTTTCAACGGTTTCAGCACGAACGGCCAGGTGGTCGCCGTAAAGGCGGCCGGTGCCAGTGTTGTCGAGGACGCTCGCGTCGAGGTAGGTCTGACTGCCGTCGATGAGGCCGCGGTTGGTCAGCGCGTGGCTGGCAACGACAGTCGTACGTCCGCCACTGATCTGGCCAGTGGCGGTGTTGTCGATGTGGGTACCGCGGACGTCGAGATCGCCTGCCTGGAGCAAGCTGCGGTTGGTCAGTCGGCCGGCGGTGTGGATGGCAGCCCAGTGGTTTGCGGTGATCTCACCGTCGTGGGTGAAGTCCTGCTGCAGCGCGAGCGTGAGGTCGCCGTGCGAGAGCACGCGACCATCGCCGCTGAGGTGATCGGCAGTGAGGGCCAGGGACTGGCCTGCGAGCAACGTGCCGGCAGGGTTGAGCACGCGGTTGGCGGCAACTTCGAGGGTGCCACCGGAGGAAACGCTACCGCCTGTGTTGTCCAGCACGCTTTCCGCACCAACGCCGTGGATGCCGATGTGACGGTCGGCGGCGACGGTACCGGCAGTGTTGTCTACGTGCCGGGCGCTGAGCATGACGCTTTCGCCGTGCAGGCCGAGCGCCTCGCCGGCGTGGGTACCGAGGGTGTCGCGGTTGAGTATCTGGCCGGCAGTGAGCGCCAGTGCCTCGCCGGCAACCATGAGCCCGCCGCTGTTGTTGGCGGTACCACTGGCACCGATGATGAGGTTATGACCGGCCTGCAGCTGGCCGCCCCCATTGCGCAGGGCGGCAGCGTCAATGTGAATATGGGTACGACTGCCGAACCGGCCGGCAGTGTTGTCCAGCATGCCGGTGCGCGCTGTGATGTCGGCCTGGCCGTGAATCACGCCGGCGTGGTTGTCCAGGTCGCCGGTGTCGAGGGTCAAGGTAGTACCGCTAACTATGCCGCCGGTGACGCCGGAGTGGGTATTGACCAGCGCGTGGCCGTGGGTGTTCACGCGCAGCGCGGTGGCCGATTGCAACAGGCCGCTGCTGTTGTTCAACGTACTGCTGTCTACCACCAGGGTTCCCGTGGTGCTGGCAAGAGTGCCGCCGTTATTGTCCAGCGAAGCGTGCCGGGTATCGACCGAGACGTTGGCGCCCTGCACGATGCCGCCGGCATTGCCCAGGCCAGCGCTGGCGATACTGACATCGCCGTTGCCCTGCAGGGTGCCGCCTGCGTTGTCGATACGGCCTTGGGTATCGACAATGAGCCGGCCATCGGTGGAAAACAGCTGGCCGGCAGCGTTGTCGAGCGTGTCGGCACGGACACGCATGTCGCCAGCACTGACGAGTCGGCCGTTGCGGTTGTCCAGCGACTG
Source organism: Paraburkholderia megapolitana (assembly GCF_007556815.1). Taxonomy (NCBI): domain Bacteria; kingdom Pseudomonadati; phylum Pseudomonadota; class Betaproteobacteria; order Burkholderiales; family Burkholderiaceae; genus Paraburkholderia; species Paraburkholderia megapolitana. The sequence continues at coordinate 1,458,098 of NZ_CP041743.1, read as the reverse complement.
CGCCGAGGTCACGCTGAGTTTTCCGGCAGCGTTCACGGTCCCGCCGCGGTTGTCGAAGGTCTGCGCGACCAGATCGACCTGTTTCGCAGTGAGCGTCGCCTTGCGGTGATCGGTAGCACCCATGCGAAGCATAGCCTCGCCAGCGGTGACCATCTCCCCACCTTCCCCGCTGAACACGCCAGTGTTGACAGCGAAACCGCCCTCGCCGGCGTGGATCAGCTGGCCGCTGATGTTGACCATCTGCCCGGCATCCACGGTCAACCAATTGGCGTTGCTGGCCAGGGTCCCGCCGCTGTTGTCCAGGCTACCCTGGATCTGCAACTGGGTGTCCTGCAGGTCGCTGTGCTGGAAGGTGCCAGCGCGGTTGGAAAAGTCGTGCGCGTTCAGGATCAGCTTTCCGCCCAGCTGCATCTGGCCTGCATCGTTGGTCAGTTGGCCGGTCTGGATGCGGGCGTGGCCCGACACCTTCAGCTCGCCTTTGCGGTTGCCCAGATCGCCACCGCTGACGTCGAGCTGGCGTACGCCCAGGTGGCCGCCATCGTTGTCCAGGCCGGCCGCGGCAGTCACGTCGATAGCGCCACCGCCGAGGATGCGCCCGCCGTCGTTGTTCAACGTGCTCGTGATGTTGAGTGTGCCAGAGGCAAGCGGCGCAACGCTGGAGCCGATGGTCATCCCCGTACCACCGTTGCCGTCACCCTCACCCGCTGGATTTTCTGCAGCGTTGTTGCCACCGTTGCCCGACCGATCACCGCTGCCCGGTTGGACGCCGGCGTCGATGGCCACAAGTCCGATGCGACCACTGTCCCGGTTAGCGAGGTGCGCAGTGCGCAACGCCAGATCCTGTGTGCCTGTTTGTTCGACGGCACCGCCGCGGTTGACCAGCGACTGCGCGTTGACCTCCAGACGGCGGCCGTTGATCGTGCCCTTGCTGTTGTCGATATCGTTCGGCGTGCTGACGGTAAGCTCGCGCCCGGCACTGAGCGTGCCGGCGTTCGCGACGCCACCGGTGGCCACTAAGTGAGTATCGGTGCTGGCCTGCATGGCACCGGCGTTTTCCAGCCGGCCGTCGATGGTGACAGCCAGTTGGCCGGCCTGGGCACCGAGATGACCTGCGTTGCGCACGCCGACACCGTGCTCGGTGCCCAGCATGACGATCTTTTGCGCGTACATGCCACCCAGTGCACCGACATCGAGGGCGAAGGCTGGTGCATTGCCGTTGGCCTGCCTTTGCTGGACGTTGTCAGGGTCGACGCCGACCTCGTTGGTACCGGTCGTCACCTGCAGTTGCTGTGCCCATAGACCCGCGTTGACCTCGACGGACCGTGCGATCAGAGCGGTGTAGTCGGTGCTGCCGGCGTTCAGCCCCTCGCTCTGAATCTGGATCGCCCCGCCGTGCACGCGATAGCCTTGAAGGGCACCGTCAGTGATGATCGGCGTGCCAGTGGTGAGGGTCGCCCGGTTGGCGTTGATAAAGCCGCAGCCATCGCAGGCAATGCCGGCCGGGTTGGCGATGACCAGTTGAGCGCGCTCGCCCGCCACTTCAACGAAACCGTTCAGGCGACTTGGGTTGCTGGCGTTGACTTCGTTGAGAATGATCCGGGCTGGGCCTTTGGCAAGCCAGGGGTTGCCTTGTACCCAACCACCCTGTTGGGTCTGGATGTTGGTGCGCGCGTTATTGAGGATGGCACCCTGCGAATCGACGTCGAATTGCTGATAAGTGTTGCGCGAGACACCCGCTGCGCCTGGTGTCTGGATGTTCACCAGCGGCACACCGTTGGCCGCTTCAAGCACAGTCGGGCGTTGATGACCCGGCGCGTGGGGATCAGCAACGATCTGCGCACCGGCCAACGGCGTGATGACGGCCTGGCCCCCTACCAGGAAGAGTGCGACGTAGACGGAGCGCAGGGTGGCAATGAGGCGGCGGCCAGCGGCCTTGGGACCGACGACCGCCCTGCTGCCGCGTGTGGGCACGATGTCGGCAACCTCCTGGAACAGGCCCAGCGCGCGATTGAAAACGATACGGTAGAGGTACCTGCTCATCTCATCACTTCCTATAAATGCAATGTGGCCGCGCGACTCAGTAGGTCCAGTTCAGGCTGAAGCCGGTGGTGAACGAAGCGGCCTGGAAACCAGCGGGCTTGCTTAGCGGCGTACCAGCAAACAGATCCCAATAGACGCCGTATGTGCCGCCACGCAAACCAGCGACGGCACCGGCCAGATGTCGGCCGCTTAGCCACTGCGTGGAAGAGCCGTCGACACGGCCGAGGTCGGCACCGACGTACAGCTCCTGACCCGCGCCGAGCAGCAGACCTAACTCGTTGCGCCAGACCCAGCCCCGCTCGCCGATCAATGTCAGCTCGCCATCGAAGCCACGCACGGTGTAGCGGTTGCCGATGGAAAACCGGTCTTGCGGTACCAGAGGCGTGCGATTCCACTGCCCGCGCCAGCTACCGGTGTAGCGAGCGGACTGCGCGCCGACCGGGAACGGCACCATGACCTGCGCATCGGCGGTGATGACCTTCATGCGTGAGGTGCCCTCGCCAAAGCCCTCTTCGGGAGCAGCAAGCGAACCGAAGCCGCCCGTACCCCTTCGATACGCCACGGTGGCATCGAGCCTGCTTGCGCCAAAGTGCTCGCTGTGCGTCAGCCCCAACTCCCAACCACCGGTGCGGCGACGCTGCACTTCGATTTCGGTGTCGTCGATGGCATTGCTGGATTGGCGCGCCCAACCGCGGACATAGGCGGTCGTTTTGCGCGCGGCGTCGCGATGCAGCAGGCGCGACAGGCGCACTTCGGCGTTGTCGCTGCTGCCCTTGTAGACGTAGTTCTGGCTCAAGCCGGCGACGGTCTGGCGATAGCTGTAGCCGCTGACGGTAGCGCCTAGTGCCCAGTAGCCGTAAGGCACGCTGTAATGCAGGGTATAGCCGCGCGTACCCTTACCATTGCCGTTGAAAACGTCACGGTTGACGTTGGCGTAGAACAGGTCTTGCAACGTCAACACGTCATCGAGCGAGAGCGTGAGGGCGCCCTGATACTTTCCGGTGGCCTTGCTGCCTGCGTCATCCAGCGAAACGCTGATGCGTATGGGGAGCGAGCGCTGCCGCCACGCGATCACCAGATCGCTCTCGCCGGGTCGGGCGTCGTCGCCCTCGGCGGGGATGATCTGAATGTCAGCATCTACGGTGGGCACACGCTTGAAGTTCTCCAACGCCTGCTCGATGTCACGCAGGTTGAGCAGGTCGCCGCGCCTCGCCGGCACCGCACTCCAGGTCGTGGCGCGCGTGCTGGTGCCCTCGGCAAAGCGGATATCACGGATACGCCCAGGCACGACGGTGAGCGTTAGCATGCCGTGCTTGAGATCCTGAGGTGCGGCGAGAACACGGGTGGTGACGTAACCGCGCGCAATCACAGCGTTCTGCACGCGGGTCATGACGGTATGGATACCGGCTGTGCCAAGGCACCGGCCTGTCGCCGGATCAGCCGATGGGTCGGCGGCTTTGAGCGCCCAACCAAACCGGGCGGCATCCTCGCCGGTCAACGCGATCCGATCGATGGTGAAACAGGGGACTTCATGCTCGGGCAGGCGCTCAGATGTGACAATAACCGGGGACGGCATGCGTACATCGGGCGCCACCTCCTGCCGCTCGCGCAATACCCTCTCTCGCTCCTGCTGCCGCAGCAGCTCTTGTGCCGCCGATTCGGCGGTTTGAGCCAGTAAATGCAAAGGCAACAGCAGCAAGCCACTGGCAACGCTCCACGAGCGCCTGGACGATAATCGGCACTTCCGATGCGGCATACGATCCCCGAATTACCCGTCTTTGTATTTGCTTTTCGCGGCGCCATTCGTTCGGCGCCGAGCGCACCCGCCGCACATTGCGAGTGATATCCCATGCAGTGAAGCATCGAGGACGGCGTCTGTTTTTTTGAGCCCGCTGCCGTCTCGCCCTACCGGGTCGCGGCGTATCGAGGGACAGCGCTCGCCAGTGAGCAACCTCGAACGTCCACGCTGATACATGGACCATGGCGGAAGGCCATGGCATGCAACGGCCTCCATGGTGGACGCAACTGTTTCGAGGGGTCTATGAGAGAAATCTGAAATTTACGGCTGCAGGGCGCGTTTGGCGTTTATCCCGACAAGGGCCGCTGACTACGCGTCGTATGAAACCATCTGCATCGCGATCTATGCCGTGCCCCGGGGCGAGCTGCCGCGCAAAGTTATTGAATTTCTGTGTCGTGCCCGTGGGAAGCGTCGGCGCGCGCCCCATCAGTCCGGAGACTCACGGCAAGCTATCCAGACATTAGAAGTGCTAAGTTGAATGGTGCCGGTCACATTGAGGTCGCAACCGACCTTGAGGATCATGGCGCTGCCCGCATCGAGCGGGCCGCCAATCGTGTTGATATCGCTGTGCGCGTTAAGCGCGGGCGCATCGCCGATGAGGCGCTCGCCCAAGTTGCGTAAGTTTCTCGCCGGTGAGTTGGGCGACAGTGCCGTTGGCCAGGGTCCCGGCGAGAACGCCAGCTGTCGCTCAGGCGACCGCGTCCACCGGCTGGCGCGTCAACAGCGCCATCAAACGCGCGATCTCTTCGCGCAGCTTGCGACGGTCGACGATCATATCGATCGCGCCTTTCTGCATCAGGAATTCGGAACGCTGGAAGCCTTCGGGCAACTTCTCGCGAACCGTCTGCTCGATCACGCGCGGCCCGGCAAAGCCGATCAGCGCCTTCGGTTCGGCGATCACGACATCGCCGAGGAATGCAAAACTCGCCGACACACCACCCATGGTCGGATCGGTCAGCACCGAGATAAACGGCAGCTTCGCTTCGGCCAGCTTCGTGAGCATCGCGGTGGTCTTGGCCATCTGCATCAGCGACAGCAAGCTTTCCTGCATCCGCGCGCCACCCGAAGCGGTAAAGCAGATAAACGGCACCTGCTGCTCGAGCGCGTTCTGTGCCGCGCGCGCAAAACGCTCGCCGACCACGGACCCCATCGAGCCGCCCATGAACGAGAACTCGAAGCACGCGACCACCACCGGCAGCGTGTGAATCGCGCCGCCCATGACGACCATTGCGTCGGTTTCGTCGGTTTCGTCCATCGCCTCTTTCAGGCGATCCGGATACTTGCGGCTGTCCTTGAACTTGAGCGCATCGACCGGGAGGATTTCCTGGCCGATTTCATAGCGGCCTTCCGGATCGAGCAGACCATCGAGCCGCTCGCGCGCACCGATCCGCATGTGGTGGTCGCACTTCGGACACACATGCAGATTGGCCTCGACGTCGTTGCGGTACAGCACCGCTTCGCACGACGGGCATTTGATCCACAAGCCTTCCGGAATGCCCTTGCGGTTCTTCGGGTCGGTTTGCTTGATTTTCGGCGGCAGCAGTTTGTCGAGCCAGCTCATGATGTTTCCTTCCTGAATCGCGACACGGGCGGCAGCGGGAACCCCAGCTGCCGCCCGAAGCGACAAATTAAGACGACAAGATAACGGTTAGCGGGTCGCCGCCCCGATGCTATCCACCGCCTGACGCACTTCCGCGATGAAGCGCGTCAGCGTGTCTGCAGCAGTGTCCGGAGCGGCGGTTTCCAGCAATTGCACGATACGACTACCGATCACGACGGCATCGGACACTTCGGCCACCGCACGCGCAGTCTGCGCGTCACGGATGCCAAAACCGACACCTACCGGCAGTGGAACGCGCGACTTAATGGCCGGGATTTTACCCGCGATACTGTAAACGTCCAGATTTGCCGCACCTGTCACCCCTTTCAGTGACACATAGTAGACATAGCCGCTAGCAATCTTGCCGACTTCGGCAATGCGCTCATCGGTCGAGGTGGGGGCCAGCAGGAAGATCGGATCGATGCCCGAAGATCGCATCTTTTCGGCGAAATTAACGGATTCTTCTGGTGGGTAGTCGACAACCAGCACACCATCGACGCCTGCGTCCTGGGCCGCTGCGGCGAACGCATCGGCGCCCATCCGTTCGATCGGATTCGCGTAGCCCATCAACACTACCGGCGTCTTCTGGTTGCTCTCGCGAAAGCGCTTCACATCGGCCAGCACATGACGCAACGACACGCCGCGTGCGAGCGCGCGCTCCGACGACTGCTGGATCACCGGGCCGTCGGCCATCGGGTCTGAAAACGGCACGCCGAGTTCGATGACATCCGCCCCGCCGGCGGCGAGTGCATGCATGAATTCGACGGTGCGTTCAGGATCGGGGTCGCCCGCCGTCATGAACGGGATCAGCCCTTTCCTGCCTTGTGCGGCCAGTGCCGCGAACGTGCTTTTGATACGGGACATGAATTTTCTCTCGAGTGAGACTGCGCGCCGACGGTTTTACGTCGTCGCCGTGGTCGGGGCCGGCACGGAATCGTCCGGCTCGACCGTCACGGGCACTGCGATCGCGTTGACGCGTTCGCGCGCTATCGCGCAGTAACTTGCATTGATTTCATAGCCAACGAATTCGCGCTGCTGACGGGCACAGGCAACGGCGGTGGTGCCGCTTCCCATGAACGGGTCGAGCACGCGGCCGCCCGGCGGGCAGCTCGCGAGCACCATCCGCTCGACGATTTCCAGAGGCTTCTGGGTCGGATGGTCGACGCGCTCGGCATGTTGCCGGTGCAGTCGCGACACGGACCAGACGTCCTTCGGGTTATAGCCGAGCTCCAGCCATTTACTGCCCTCGAACAGCTTGCGCGAACGGGCCTTCTTGGTCGCAGCGTCGTACGGGATGCGGATGGGATCGAGATCGAAGTAGTAGTCCTTCGATACCGCGAAGAAACCGATGTTGTCGTGCACCGACGTAAAGCGGCGCGTCGTGCCGCCCATGCTCGGCACGCGCCGGTCCCAGATGATCTCGTTGACCATCGTGAGTCGGGTCTTCAGGAAACTGAAGATTTCCGGCGCGTATTGCCAGGTGCAGAACACGTACAGCGAGCCAGTCGGCTTGAGCTTCGGAATAGCCAGCTCGAGCCAGCCACGCGTCCAGGCGATAAAGTCCTCGCCCGAGCGCATGTCCGAATCGTTGCCGTAGTCCTTGCCGAGCCCGTACGGCGGGTCGGCGAGGATCAGGTCGATCGACGCATCCGGAAGGTTCGCTACCTCGGTCAGGAAATCGCGGTTCCAAAGTTCGATGCCGGGAGGCAGCGGCAGCTCGGCCGCGGGACGTACAACAACTGACGCGTCTGCTTCCTCTGCTGTTGCCTCGGCCAGCACGGCCGTCCCCGCAGGCACCGTCGTTTCGGCGGTGTCTGCCGGTTGCGGCTCGTCGAACTCGTCGCGCATCGTCGCGGCGCTCAGAACGTAATGCCCGATCGCTCGGCGACCGTATGCATGTCCTTGTCGCCGCGGCCCGACAGGTTGACCAGCAGGTTCTTGCCCTTCGGCAAGGTCGGCGCGAGTTTGGTGGCATACGCGAGCGCGTGACTCGATTCGAGGGCCGGGATGATGCCCTCGATCCGGCAGCAGTCGTGGAACGCCTGGAGCGCTTCTTCGTCGGTGACGGAGACGTATTGCGCGCGGCCGTTGTCCTTCAGCCATGCATGCTCGGGACCGACGCCAGGATAATCGAGGCCTGCCGAGACCGAATGCGTCTCGATGATCTGGCCGTTCTCGTCCTGTAGCAGATACGTGCGGTTGCCGTGCAGCACGCCAGGGCTGCCGCCCGTCAGCGAGGCCGCGTGACGACCGGTTTCGATACCATCGCCGGCGGCTTCGACACCGATCAACTGCACGGAAGTGTCGTCGATATACGGGTAAAAGATCCCCATCGCGTTCGATCCACCACCGATACACGCAATCACCGAATCCGGCTGCCGGCCGGTCAGTTCGGGCATCTGCACCTTGCATTCGTCGCCGATCACACGCTGGAAATCGCGCACCATCATCGGATACGGATGCGGGCCCGCCACCGTACCGATGATGTAGAAGGTGTTTTCGACATTGGTGACCCAGTCGCGCATCGCCTCGTTGAGTGCGTCCTTCAGCGTGCGCGAACCGGACTGGACCGGTACGACGGTCGCGCCGAGCAGCTTCATCCGGTAGACGTTGGCGGCCTGGCGGTGGATATCTTCGGCGCCCATGTAGACGACGCATTCCATGCCGAACCGGGCCGCGATCGTCGCGGTCGCGACGCCATGCTGACCGGCGCCGGTTTCCGCGATCACGCGCGGCTTACCCATGCGTTTGGCGAGCAGCGCCTGGCCGATCACGTTGTTTATCTTGTGGGCGCCCGTGTGGTTCAGGTCCTCGCGCTTGAGGAAGATCTGCGCGCCGCCGAGCGTCTCGCTCCAGCGCTGCGCGTGATAGATGGGAGACGGACGACCGACGAAATGCTTCAGTTCGCGCTCATATTCGGCGACGAAGTCGGGATCCTGTTGATATTTGGCGTAGGCCGCACGCAGCTCGTCGAGTGCGTGAACCAGGGTTTCGGCGACGAAGATGCCGCCATATTGGCCGAAATGACCTCTTTCGTCTGGCAAGTTGTACATTGTGTCACTCTTCTCAGTGGGCGGCGCCGCTGCCCCGGACGGGGAGCTGCACCACCGGAATCATCCGGCGTCTGCGTCGCGCACCGCGCGCACAAACGCCGCCATCAGGGCGTGATCTTTCACACCCCTGGCACCCGCCACCTCGATGCCGCTCGAGACATCGACCGCGTACGGGCGCACGCGATGAATCGCATCACTGACGTTTTGCGCGCTCAACCCACCACTCAAAACGGCCCGACGCGCGAGCTCTGCTGGAATAAGTGACCAATCGAAGACCTTCCCGCCACCGCCATAGCCTTCGACATGTGTGTCGAGCAGAAGGCCACTGGCAGCTGAATAGTTAAGTGCCGATTCTACCAAATCGGCCGGCTGAGTATCCGCCGCAACACGCAACGCACGCAACCAAGGCAAACCCGCAACGCTGGCGAGCGACTCGCACTGCACCGGCGTTTCGTCGCCGTGGAACTGCAGCAGCGTCAGCGGGACGTTCGATGTCACCTCGGTGATCCAGTCCGGCGACGCATTGACGAACAATCCGACCACCGACAGGAACGGCGGAATCTCGCGCGTCATGTCGAGCGCCTGCACGACGCTGACCGAACGCGGGCTCGGCGGATAGAACACGAGGCCGATCGCGTCGGCACCGAGATCGATTGCGTGGGCGACATTGGCGGGCGTCGACAGGCCGCACAGCTTGATGCGCGTTCTATGCGGTACGGCGACGGACGGCGAGTTCTGGTCTGCGGTCATGTTCTGGTTTCGGTCAATCGGTCCAAACGGTGCTCCATGGCACGCTGCCGGACTGCGCGGGCGGCACCGCGAATGCCTCAGGATAGCCCACCTGCGCGAGATACAGGCCGTCCGGCATGAAGGTCGGCGCGGCGCGGCTGCGGTCCTTGCCCGCCAGTACTTCAGCCAGCCATTCAGCCTTGTGACGACCGCGTCCGATCGCCACAAGGCAGCCCATCAGGTTGCGCACCATGTGATGCAGAAACGCATTGGCACGAAAGCGGAAGTGGATGAAGTCGCCCTGCGGCCGCACGTCGATCTGATGCAGATGCTTGACCGGCGTCTTCGCCTGGCATTCCGATGAGCGGAACGCCGAAAAGTCGTGCTCACCGATCAGATACGCGGCTGCGGCGCGCATTGCGTCGACATCGAGCGGCGTATGGATCCAGCCCGCCCGGCCCGTCAGCATCGGCGAGCGAACCGGATGCACATACAGCGCGTAGTGATAGGTTCGCTCGAACGCGGAAAACCGCGCGTGAAACGTGTCCGGCATCGGCTTCGCCCACTGCACGGCGACGCTCGGCGGCAGGAACGCATTGGTGCCGCGTACCCACGAGAAATCGTCGCGTGTCAGTTCGGTGTCGAAATGGACCACCTGTCCGAGCCCATGGACGCCCGTATCCGTGCGCCCCGCCACCACGGTCGGCAGGGGCGTCTGGGCAAACTCGCGCAAGGCGCGTTCGAGCTCATCCTGAACCGTCTTGCCGTGCGGCTGCGACTGCCAGCCGCAAAACGCCGAACCGTCGTACTGGACGCCGAGCGCGACGCGCATCACGACAGCGGCGCGAGCGTCGACAGCAACGCGTGCGCTTCGGAGTGCGTGCCGGCGTCGTTGGCTTCGATCACTTCGTTGATCAGCGTTCGCGCGCCCGTCAGATCGCCCAGCTGGATGTACTCCCTCGCGAGATCGAGCTTGTTGCGGGCGATGCGTGCCAGTTCGTCCGGGGTGAACGCGGGGATCGGCTGTGCGGGGCTCGGCGGCAATTCGAGGTCGAAGTCGAGGTTCAAGGCGCCGAAATGGGCGGCGCCGAGGCCCGCGACTGACGCTGCGCCGGCGGTACCGGCGGCGATGTCGGCGGCGACGGGGGTGGGTGCGGCAGGTTCAGCGGTCGTGTAGCCGGTGGTGGGTTCGTGTTGTGTGTTCTGCTGCGCGAATGGCGCGGGTTCGGCGGGCACGTGGGCTTGCGGTGCGTCGTGTGCGGGCGGTTCGTTCGATTCGTGCGGTACGTTCTGCTGCACGAATGGCGCGGGTTCGGAGGGCACATAGGCGTGCGGTGCTTCATGCCCAGCCGGTTCGTTCGATTCGTACTGTACGTTTTGCTGTACGACTTGCGCAGGCTCGATGGGCACGTAGGCTTGCGGTGCGTCGTGTCCGGCCGGTTCGTTCGATGCCGGTTCGAAGGTTGCAGCCGGTTGTTGCGGCTCAACGCCGTCGTGCGTAGCAGGTGGCGGTGTGGCTTCCACGCGCGGCGGCAGCGATAGATCGAGGCTGCCGAGCGCCGCGATTGCCTCAGCAGGGAACGGCAGTGCGACAGGTGCCGGCCGGGTGGCTGCGGCGGACGCTGCAGGTTGAGCGGCGGTAGATGCGGCGGGTGGTTCCGTGTCGGCGTGATCGCCGTGATCGCCGTGGTCGGCGGCCGGCTGGATCGGCACCAATGGCAACGCTTCGGCGCCCAGCTCTTCAGCCGCTGCGCGACTCGCCGTGGTCGTCGCACTATCAAGCGAAGCGGGCCGTGCATTTGTCGAAATGTCGTCGTTGGCAGTTGCTCCAGCGACACCTGCCGCATCCGCGACGTGATGAGCGGCCGCGCCCGCCTCTGGCGCAGCACTTTCCGCCGATGCCGGAGAAAGCGCATTCATTCGCGCAAGGTAAGCCGCGGTGTCCTTCTCCAGTTGCGTCGGCGGTCGTACAGGAGCGGTGGCCGGCGACGCGGCACGCGCTTTGGCCGCCCTGCGGCGACGCATCGACAGCCCGGTCAGCAACACGACCAGCGCCGCGCCGATGGCTGCGGCGATACTGAGTTGCGTTTGCGAGAAGCCGAACTGGCCGTCGGTAGCCGATGACGTGGATGCGCCAGGACCCGTCGATGCATTCGAGGCAACACCGCCACTGCCCGCGGACGCCTGGGTAGCCGCCGACTGCTGTGTACCGGGCGCCTCGCCCGCGTTGCCGCTGCCCGCGCCGCCCGCCGATGAGCCGATGCCGTGCTTCTGCAACGCCATCAACACGCGATTTTTCAGCGCCAGCAGTTGCTGGAGACTCGAAACCTGCTCATGCGGCTGCGAGGCGGCCGAATCGGTCGATGCTGTATCCGCTGTCGTATTGCCTGCCGCGCTACCTTCCGGTGCGCTCGCGGATGGGCGGATCGCCCCCGCCCAGACGTGGGCGCCGCTCGCATGCTCGTCCTGCTGCGTGTCCGAAGCTGTGTCTGTCTGTGTCGCGTCGGCGGCCGAGGCCGATGGCGATGTGGCCGCAGCGGCGGTTGGCGTGCTGGCGGACACCGCCGCACCAATGCCTGCCGCCGATGCGCCATTTGCCGAAACACTCGCCGCCGACGCCGTGGCGTCAGAAGCCGCCGAAGACCCCGAAGGCGCCCCCGATGCATCGAGTGTCGGCACATCCAGCACTGCACCGAGCTTCAGCCGGCTCGGGTCATGTCCCATGAACGCGTTGGGATTCGCGTCGAACAGTGCACGTGCCGCGCGCGCGAGCGTCGCGCGGTCATGCGACTGCGTGATCTCCATCGCGATGTCGTTAAGCGACTGCCCCGGACGAATGGTGTACTGCGCGGCAGGCAGGCCGATCGCCGACACGGCCTGCTCGGAGGCCGGTATTGGCGTGGCGGGAGCATTGGCGGTGGTGGAGGCGCTGGTGGCGGCCGATCTTGCGGCGGTGGCGCCGGCAGTATTGCTAGCGCCGGCGTCAGCGCTTGTAGCCTTGGCGCGGTTGCTAGCACCGGCGGTTGCGCTTGTGACCTTGGCGCTGCTACCCACGCCAGCGGCTGCGCTCGCAGCCGTGGCACTGCTGCTACCGTCGGCTGCAACGCTCGCAGCATCGGCAGTCGCCGCACTCGCAGCCGGAACAAATGCAACTTGCGCGACACTCGTGCCGGCAACGAGACATGCCGCCGCAGCGAGTACCGTCATTGCGCACACCCGGTTGCGCGAGGCCACTCGAAAACCATTCAGTCGTACTGTCATCGGGACTCCTGGCGCGTCGTCGCGCGGCCCTTGTTGGCGATGGATTGAAGACAAGATTCGGAGCACACAATGAAAAAAGCGCCGCGTGAAACGCGACGCTTTCGGACTTCTTACGCGTCGTAACCGCGTAGTTTACTTTACTTGTCGAGCAGAATGCGCAGCATGCGGCGCAGCGGTTCGGCGGCGCCCCACAGCAGCTGATCGCCGACCGTGAAGGCCGACAGATATTCGCCGCCCATTGCCAGCTTGCGCAGACGGCCGACCGGCACGGTCAGCGTACCCGTCACGACGGCCGGCGACAGCTCGAGCATCGACGCTTCGCGCTGGTTCGGCACGACCTTCACCCAGTCGTTCGCGGACGCGAGGATGCCGTCGATTTCGTCGAGCGGCACATCCTTCTTCAGCTTGATGGTGAGCGCCTGCGAGTGGCAGCGCATTGCACCGATCCGCACGCACAGCCCGTCGACCGGAATCGAACCCGGCTCGCCCACCGCCGGCTTGCCGAGGATCTTGTTGGTTTCGGCACCGCCCTTCCACTCTTCCTTCGACATACCGTTGCCGAGATCCTTGTCGATCCACGGAATCAGCGCGCCGGCGAGCGGCACACCGAAGTGCTCGGTGGGCATGCGATCGCTGTTCAGCGCGGCCTGCACGCGGCGGTCGATGTCGAGAATAGCCGACGACGGATCGGCGAGGTCTTCCTTCGCCGCGCCGTACAGCGTGCCCATCTGTTGCAGCAGCTCGCGCATGTTCTGCGCGCCCGCGCCCGATGCAGCCTGATACGTCATGGCCGTCATCCAGTCGACGAGATTTTCGCGGAACAGTCCGCCCAGCGCCATCAGCATCAGGCTTACCGTGCAGTTGCCGCCAATGAAATTCTTCGTGCCGCTGACGAGCGCGCTCTTGATCACGTCGAGGTTGACCGGATCGAGAATGATGACCGCATCGTCCTTCATGCGCAGCGACGATGCCGCGTCGATCCAGTAGCCGTTCCAGCCGGCTGCGCGCAGCTTCGGGAAGACTTCGTTGGTGTAGTCGCCGCCCTGGCACGTGATGACGATGTCGCACTTCTTCAGATCGTCGATGCTGGCTGCGTCTTTGAGCTTCGTCTCGTTTTTGGCGAACGACGGCGCGTTGCCGCCCGCATTGCTGGTGCTGAAAAACACCGGTTCGATGAGGTCGAAATCGCCTTCCTGCTGCATCCGTTGCATCAGGACGCTGCCGACCATGCCGCGCCAACCTACGAGACCTACGTTCATGACACTTACCCTTGGAGTGGAGCCTTCCCCGCGTCTTTGCCCGCAGTGACCGCGCGGGGAAGACAGGCGGGCACGACGGACGATCAGCGAATCGTGATCGTTTTCGGGGTAATCGTTTTGATCAGCGTTTGGCTGACGATGGCGAGTTCAACCGCACGGGCTGTGTTGCCGTGCTGGTTCGAAATCGAGGAGATTTGTGGAATCTTCGCCATCGCGCCAGTCTACACGAAACCTGAAATAAGCGGTGTAAGCCACCGATACACGTCGTTTTTGCATAAACAGGCCGGTATGACGGCCTGTTTATGCGCTTATTGCCTGTTTATTACGTTAACGCCGGCATCTCACAGCGCAGCGAGCACCGCATCGCCCATCGCTGCCGTGCCGACCTGCCGGCAACCCGGCGTGAGGATATCGCCGGTGCGGAAGCCCTGCTCGAGCACCTTCTTCACCGCGCTCTCGATGCGGTCTGCCTGCTCGACCTTGTTCAGCGAATAGCGCAGCATCATCGCCGCCGACAGGATCGTGGCGAGCGGATTCGCCACGCCCTTACCGGCGATGTCCGGTGCGGAACCGTGCGACGGTTCGTAGAGCCCCTTGTTGTCCTTGTCGAGCGAGGCCGACGGCAGCATGCCGATCGAGCCGGTCAGCATCGCCGCTTCGTCGGACAGGATGTCGCCGAACATGTTGCCTGTAACGATCACGTCGAATGATTTCGGTGCCTTGACGAGCTGCATCGCCGCGTTGTCGACGTACATGTGCGACAGCTCGACGTCGGTATATTCCTTCGCGACGTCGATCATCACGTCCTTCCAGAACTGCGACGTTTCGAGCACGTTCGCCTTGTCCACCGAGGTCAGCTTGCGGCTGCGCTTGCGCGCCGCCTGGAACGCGACGTGCGCGATGCGGCGCACTTCGGGCTCCGAATAGCGCATCGTGTCGAAGCCTTCCTTCGCACCTGCGAACAGACCGTCCGGCGCTTCGCGCACACCACGCGGCGAGCCGAAATAGATATCGCCGTTCAGCTCGCGCACGATCAGGATATCGAGGCCCGATACGATCTCTTCCTTCAGCGACGACGCACCGGTCAGTTGCGGATAGCAGATTGCCGGACGAAAATTCGCGAACAGCTGCAGATGCTTGCGCAGCCCAAGAATGGCCTGCTCCGGACGCAACGCGCGTTCGAGCGAATCGTACTTCCAGTCACCAACCGCGCCGAACAGGATCGCATCGGCTTCCTTCGCGAGCGCGAGCGTCGAGTCGGGCAACGGATGGCCCTTCGCTTCGTAACCTGCGCCGCCGACGGGCGCCTCTTCGAGTTCGAACTTTTCGCCGAGTGCGTTCAGCACTTTCACGGCTTCTTTAACGATCTCGGGACCGATGCCGTCGCCCGGCAGTACAGCGATCTTCATGCGAAATTCCTTGCTGGGTGTTTGATAGAAGTTGTGCCTGACTGATGCCTGCAGCCTAGCCGACGATGCGGTGATTCAGCCACGGCTGCTTCGCCAGCCGCTCCGCTTCGTACTGGCGAATCTTGTCCGCGTGACGCAACGTGAGGCCGATGTCGTCGAAACCGTTCAGCAGGCAGTACTTGCGGAAACCTGCAACCTCGAACGGATATTCGGCACTGCCGTCTGCGGTACGCACAACTTGCGCTTCGAGATCGACGGTCAGCTTGAAGCCGTTGAACGCATAGGTCTCGTTGAACAGATGGTCGACCTGTTGCTCGGTCAGCACGATCGGCAGCAAGCCGTTCTTGAAGCAGTTGTTATAGAAGATGTCTGCGAAGCTCGGTGCGATCAGCGCGCGAAAACCATACTGCTGCAGCGCCCACGGTGCATGTTCGCGCGAGCTGCCGCAACCGAAGTTCTTACGCGCGAGCAGCACGGAAGCACCCTGATAGCGCGGCTGGTTCAGCACGAAATCCGGATTCAACGGACGGCGCGAGTTGTCCTGACCCGGTTCGCCGTGATCGAGATAACGCCATTCGTCGAAGGCGTTGGGGCCGAAGCCGCTGCGCTTGATCGACTTGAGGAACTGCTTCGGAATGATCGCGTCGGTGTCGACGTTCTCGCGATCGAGCGGCGCCACGACGCCCGTATGTACGATGAATTTATCCATGGTTCATCACCCGCCAGAGTTGAGACCCGCACGCGCGATATCTGATCGCGCGTGCCGGTGTAATCGAAAAGCGCCGTGCCCGGGCGACGCGCACGCGTCGTGTGACACGGCAGCGCTGCATTAGTCGGCTGCTTTCTTGATAGCGTGTCCGGCGTCGTCCATATCCTGGCCGAAGCCCGCGACCGTATTGCAACCCGCCAGTCCCAGCAGCATCCCGGTCAACGCCAGCAGCACGGTACGACGCCAGAGTGTCGATGTCTTCATGGCAGTCACCCCAGCTTACGAATGTCGACGAAATGTCCTTCGATGGCCGCCGCCGCTGCCATCGCCGGGCTGACCAGATGAGTACGACCACCCGCGCCCTGGCGCCCTTCGAAGTTACGGTTCGATGTCGACGCGCAGCGCTCGCCCGGTTCGAGCCGGTCGGCGTTCATCGCGAGACACATCGAGCAACCGGGCTCGCGCCATTCGAAGCCGGCGTCGGTGAAGATCTTGTCGAGCCCTTCGCGTTCGGCCTGTGCCTTCACGAGACCCGAGCCCGGCACCACCATCGCGAGACGGATGCTCGGCGCTACGCGCCGACCCAGTTTCTTTACCACGTAGGCAGCGGCGCGCAGATCTTCGATGCGTGCATTCGTACACGAGCCGATAAAGATCTTGTCCGGCTTGATCGATTCGATCGGCAGGTTCGGCTCGAGCGCCATGTATTGCAGTGCACGTTCGATTGCACCGCGCTTCACCGGATCTTTCTCGCGTTCGGGGTCCGGCACGCGACCGTCGATCGGCGTGACCATTTCCGGCGACGTGCCCCACGTGACCTGCGGCACGATCTCGGCCGCATTCAGTTCGACCACGCGATCGAACTGCGCGCCCTCATCGGTCTTGAACTGCTTCCAGTATTCGACGGCCTGGTTCCACTCGACGCCTTGCGGCGAGAACGGACGGCCCTTCAGGTAGTCGATCGTCGTGTCGTCGACGGCGACCATGCCGGCGCGTGCGCCGGCTTCGATCGCCATGTTGCACACGGTCATGCGGCCTTCCATGCTCAGCGCGCGAATCGTCGAGCCGCCGAACTCGATCGCATAACCGGTGCCGCCCGCGGTGCCGATCTTGCCGATGATCGCGAGCACAATGTCTTTCGCGGTGCAGCCGCGCGGCAGCGGCCCTTCGACCTTCACGAGCAGATTCTTGCTCTTCTTCTGCAGCAGCGTTTGCGTGGCAAGCACGTGCTCGACTTCCGAGGTGCCGATGCCGTGCGCAAGCGCGCCGAACGCGCCGTGCGTCGATGTATGCGAATCGCCGCAGACGATCGTCATACCAGGCAACGTCGCGCCCTGCTCCGGTCCGATGATATGCACGATGCCCTGACGCAGGTCGTTCATCTTGAACTGCGTAATGCCGTACGCGTCGCAATTCGAATCGAGCGTATCGACCTGCAGCTTCGAGACGGGATCGGCGATGCCGTGTGAGCGGTCGGTAGTGGGGACGTTGTGATCGGAGACCGCGAGATTCGCGCTGATGCGCCATACCGGACGCTCGGCCAGTTTCAGCCCTTCGAACGCCTGCGGGCTCGTGACTTCATGCAGCAGGTGACGGTCGATGTAGAGAATCGTCGTGCCATCGTCTTCCGTGTGGACCACATGGGTGTTCCACAATTTGTCGTAGAGGGTCTGTGCCATGGTATGCGGGTAGTAATGACGTCACTGCGGACTTCGCATGCAGATTTCGCTGGAAATTGCCTGCTGTCCGTGTCGGTCGATTATGCCACGCAGCCTTTCTGTTTTGCTGACCCGCCAAGCGAAAAACCGATAAAAAACAGTGGGTTGGGTAGTAGTGCCGATACCTGTATCGGCGTTACCCGTCACTGCGCGATGACCCTGCCGGTGCGTTGTTCTTGTCTGCTCTCGTCAATCGAGGCCGAGTTGCGCTCGCCCCAGTGCTGTCAGATCGCGCTCTTCGGCACGCCCTGCGAAGTCGGTTTCGAAGTGATCGGCGGGAAAATCGGGCGGGCTCTCGCCGCGCAGGAAAGCCGGTAACTGCCGCTGCAGATACGCGTCGTTTTTCGCGCAGCCCGGTGCCGACGCGATGTACATCACGTTGCTGTAGCCGGTACCGCTATGTACGTCTTCGACCGAATGCACGACGTCGCTGTGCCAGAACACGGCGTCTCCTGGCTGCATCTGCGGAATCGGTGTCACTGCTTCGAGCAGCAACGCATGCCATTCGGGCATCACCGACAACGCGCGTGCCGGTTGCGCGCCACATAACGAATCGTCGGGTACGTCGTCCTGCAGCGCGCGCAATAGAACCCAGGCCATCGCATTCGCGATCGGGATCAGTTGCAACGTGCCGTCGCCGGGACCTTGCGCGGTCAATGCGGTCCAGCCCTGGAACGTGCGGAACATCGAACACACCGCCGGTGACGCAATCTCCTGTACGTCGGGTCGAAACGCTGCATCGTACGGATCGTAGTCGCGCCAGTTGCCCGACAGCACATGGCGATACACATTGCGATAGTACGGATCGAGCCAGCGTTCCACCGATCCACCGTCGACATGCGGCGACAACCCCAACGATGCCGAACCCGGTGGCCGCCTGCGAATCCGGTCCGCGTACGTGGGCACGACGTCCGGATCGAAATGCTGGCGTCCTTCGCTGTGCGCACGCCACAAGCGATTCAGAAACACCCGCGTGCGCGTGAGCGCCTCCGATTGCCGCGCCGCGATCTGCGGCTTCGACCAGTACACGCCATAGATCAGCGGTTTGTTCGATGCCAGCGTGCCGAAGTACCGGTCCTCGGCGCGACGGGCAAGCACCTCGTCGAGACGATTGCCCTCGACGTACTCGCCGAGTTCATCGTTCCAGTCGCTTGCCTGCTGCGGATCGAACACGCGACGCACGACGCACGCGCCGCGCGTTTTCAGTTGCGCGATGGTGTGCGGATCGACATCGTCCGCGGCAATCGACGCATAGTCGAACACCGGAATCGTGTCGGCGCCGCGCGCGCGGTCGTGCCGAATCGCATCGACCTGGGCAGCGATCGCGCCTTCGACTTCGCGAAACACGCGCTTGTAGTCGGGCAGCGCGGCGCGCAGCGAACGCCGGGTGGCGCGGATCGTGTCCTGCGGGTTGTCGATGGTGAACGGCATCGGTTGTCTCATGGTGGTTGTTTATCGTGCAGCTAGATTAGGAGCGTTTCCGTGCCGACAGACATACTTTTCAGCCAACCATCGATACAATCCGGACATTCGCCATCCCCTTCCCCGGCGGCCGGACGATCCCGATGAAACCCCAGTACGAACGCGTAACGATCCCCGACGGCTGTTCGGTGCGGGTGTATCGCCGGCAGATTGCGCAGATCCCATTCGAATGGCATCACCATCCCGAGTACGAACTGACGCTCACGATGAACAGCCGCGGCCGGCGCTTCGTCGGCGACCATATCGGCGAGTACGCGTGTGATGACCTCGTACTCGTTCCGCCCGACATGCCGCACACGTGGGCGTCCAGCGAGAGCCCCATTGCAAATGAGCCGCAGGTGGCGATCGTCGTGTGGTTCAGCGGCGACTGGGTGCGGCGTGTCGCCGATTGCTGTCCGGAATTCGCGCCGTTGCGCTCGTTGCTACGACGTGCGGCGCCTGGTCTGCATTTCAGCGAGGGCGCTACTGCCGCGATGCGTTCGCGTGTGCCCGCACTGCTCGATGGAGCACCGCGCACGCGGCTCGCGGCGGTGCTCGACACGCTTGCCGCGCTCGCCGAAGCGCAGGCACAACCGCTCGCATCGCCGACCGCTCATGGCGGCGTGGCACCGGGCACGGCCGTCGATGCCGAGCGTCTGAACCGGGTACTCGATCTGCTCGATCGACGGTTCGCCGAACCGCTGCGCATCGCCGAGTTGTGCGCGGTCGCCAACCTGTCGGAGCGCTCGCTGCATCGTTACTTCGTGCGGCACGTCGGCGAGAGTGTCGGGCGTTATCTGAGCCGCCTGCGCATCGCCTACGCCACCCGACAACTGACCGACACCGCGTGGCCTGTCGCAGTGATCGCGGCGAAGGCCGGCTTCCCGAACCTCGCGAATTTCAACCGCCAGTTCCTCGCTGCACGCGGCATGACGCCGGGCGCCTGGCGACGCTGCTTCGAAACGCAGGGGCAGGTGCCATCGTCGGGTTTGTCACCGGGAGTAGAAACGCGGCCGACGTCACTTGAAAAAGATCTGCGGACGCCGCATCCCAGTGGCGTGAAAGACACAATCGGTAAGTTGAGCTCAATCGACTGAATCCGGACCCGACAAAAAGCATATTTTTACCGAACGTAGAAACAGGCTTTGATTCGTTGTGAGCAATTGGCCGAAACGGACAGGTAAATGGCCGCCGAAGAGCTTGGCATTTAACCTTTGACGATCCGCTTTTAATCATCGCGCATTGAACGCAGATAATCCCTCGATCATTTTGTTTCATTTCTGAATCAATAATCTTTTATGCACACAGCACGGAGTGAGTACGTTATATCGATTTATATTGACACCGCTGCGGGCGCTGATACCATCCCAACGTTGATTGAACCAGTTCTTACTGACAAAGAAATTAGTTGTACAAATGGCATAGGTCGCGGCCGCCTGATCTGCACGATGCCGCTATAGCCCAAGCAGTCTTCCCGACACCTTGTTGAGACGCCATGTGATACCTGGCGTGTGACGTACGACGTGTGGCGCTGGCAACCAGATTGCCAGCCCGCCAAAGGACCGATTCATCCTCCCTTGAGTTTTTGCACACGCTGAGCCGGGCGTTAAAACGCCCGCGCAGTGCGTACTAACTGTCGACGCAGCGAACCTGCCGTCGCTGGGCGACTTCGCCCTTTTTATCGCGCCACCTTGCTCAATCCTGGTGCGTGCGTTGCATCGTCTCGAATAATGTTTTCACTAAACAGTACAACTAAATAAAGGCCGGAGTATCCGAGGGCCATATTTAACATTTCAAAAACCTCTACCAAAGATTTAAGGAATTGTCAGCCATGAATCGAGCCTACCGTTCTATCTGGAATGAAGCGCTTCAATCCTGGATTGCGGCGTCAGAACTCACCTCGTCAAACGGGAAACCCAATCAGTCGGCGGTCAAGCGAACCGGCACTGAAACGGTTCTGTCAGGCGGCGGGAAGGGGCAAGCGCCTGCTCCGGGTTCAATCAGGCTGAATAGCATTGCGTTTTGCATAGCGGCTGCGCTGGGGCTCGGATACACGCTTCCCTCTTTTGCTCAGACCACATCGACCACGCTGTCCGGCGTGCAATCTCCGGCTGGCACTGCATCGGTGGACTCGGCCGTATGCTCCTCGGCGGTTAATCGTCTGAACCCCGGTAACTCTCCGACCACGACACCGGGGGCGAATTTTGCGGCCGTCAATTGCGGTGTGGCGATTGGCGACAAAGCCACCGCAACCAATTCGGGCGCGCTTGCCGTCGGCTCCAACTCGACGGCAACGGGAGCACTATCGGTGGGCGTGGGACCTGCAGCAGCGGCCTTGCAGAACGGCAGCGTCGCCATCGGTGCCGCTGCGCTATCGAACGGCGCCGCAGGCATCGCCATCGGCCGGCAGAGTGCTGCGAATGGTGACTTTTCTCTGTCGCTGGGTTCGGTATCGCTGGCATCCGGCACAGCCGGCATTGCGATCGGTCAGTCGTCGCTCGCTTCGGGCACACGCTCCATCGCGATCGGTTCGGACAATACCGCTACCGCCGGCATCAACTACGACGCGACCACGCAGACCCGGGCGTCCGGCAATCTGTCCGTCGCACTCGGCGCGGGTGCGGTCGCCGGCACGGACAACTCCGTTGCGTTGGGCGCGCAATCCACCACAGCCGCGGCCAACCCGGTGACCAATGTCACGATCGGTTCGACCACCTTCGGCCCGTTCGCCGGCACTACGCCTGGTGGCGTGGTGAGCGTCGGCGCGCCTGGCGCCGAGCGGCAGATCACGAACGTCGCGGCAGGCCGCGTGACTTCGACCAGCACCGATGCAGTGAACGGCAGTCAGCTGTTCAGTGTCGCGAACAATGCGGTATCGCTGTCGACCGCTACGGCGGCCAGCGTGGCCAGCCTTTCGACTGGATTGAGCACAACCAGCAGTGGCGTGGCGAGCCTGTCGAGTTCGACGTCGACGAGTATTGGCTCGCTTTCTACGTCTACTTCGACCGGCATCAACAGCCTGTCGACCGGGTTGAGCACGACGACCAGCAGTGTCAGCAGTCTGTCGACTTCGGCTTCGAGCGGTATCGGTTCGCTGTCGACCGGTCTGAACACGTTGTCCACTTCGACGTCGACGGGCATCACATCGCTGTCCACCGGACTGAGCACGACGGGCAGCAGCGTATCGAGCCTGTCCACCGTCGTCTCGGCGACGCGCACGCACTACTACAGCGTCAACGACAACGGCACGCAGCAAGGTAACTACAACAACGACGGCGCAACCGGTGTGAACGCGATGGCGTTGGGTCCGAATGCCAGCGCGTCGGTGTCCAATGGCGTGGCGATCGGCAACGGCGCGGTGGTCAGCACCGCGAACAGCGTGGCCCTGGGTAGCAGCTCTATCACGGCGGCGGCCAATCCCACGCCGACTGGGACGGTTGGCGGGCAGTCCGCTACCTACGCGGGGGGAGCGCCGGTAGGCGTGGTATCGGTGGGTGACCTGAACAAGGAACGCCAGATCACCAACGTGGCTGCAGGCCGGGTCACAGGAACCAGCACCGATGCAATCAACGGCTCGCAGCTCTTTGCGACGAATGGCGCGGTCAACTCGCTGTCAACCGGCGTCGGCAATCTCTCGACAGGTTTCAGCAGTCTGTCGACCGGTCTGAGCACGACCAATAGCAATCTCGCGAGCCTGTCGAGTTCGACGTCGAGCGGTATCGGTTCGCTGTCGACGGGTGTGAATTCGCTGTCTACTGGGCTGAGCACGACCAATAGCAATGTGACGAGCCTGTCGAGCTCCACGTCTAGTGGCATCACCTCGCTGTCGACTGGGCTCAGCACGACCAACAGTAATGTGACGAGTCTGTCGAGCTCCACGTCGAGCGGAATCAGCTCGTTGTCGACGGGCGTGAGTTCGCTGTCGACCGGCCTGAGTACGACCAACAGCAACGTAACGAGCCTGTCGAGCTCCACATCGAGCGGGATCAGCTCGCTATCGACCGGCGTGAACTCGCTGTCGACTGGCCTGAGCACGACCAACAGCAACGTCGGTAGTCTCTCGACGTCGGCCTCGACGGGTATCAACTCGCTGTCCACGGGTCTGTCGACGACCAACGCGAATGTGGTGTCGCTCTCGACGTCGGCTTCGACCGGTATCAACTCACTATCCACCGGCTTGTCGACCACCAACCTGAACCTGACCTCGCTCTCGACGTCCGCTTCGACCGGCATCAACTCGTTGTCTACCGGTCTGTCTACGACCACGAGCTCCGTCGCGTCGCTATCCACCTCGACATCCAGCGGTCTGTCCACGACGAACAGCAACCTCGCTTCGCTGTCGACGTCGACATCGACCGGACTCGTAACGCTGACGAGCAACGTCACATCGCTGTCTACTGGCCTGAGCTCGACTAACAGCAGCCTGACTACGCTGTCGACCTCGACATCGACTGGGCTTAGTTCGTTGTCCACCGGCATCAGCTCCATCACGTCCAACACAAACGCTCTGGGCACTTCCACGGCCTCGGCGCTTGGCGGTGGAGCGAAGTACGATCCGACGACTGGTCAGGTCTCGGCGCCGGCCTACGTCACCTACAACGCAGACGGCACGACCACTACCAACAATAACGTCGGAGACGCCCTCAACAACATCAGCACCAAGGGCACCAAGTACTTTCATGCCAACTCGACGTTGCCGGACAGCATCGTGACCGGTCAGAACAGTGTCGCTATCGGCCCGAATGCAGTCGCCAGCGACGACAACTCGGTTGCCATCGGCAACGGCTCTACTACTGCGCCGTTTGTCCCGGTCTCGTCGGTCACGATCGGAGGGCTGCTCTTCGGCGGGTTTGCGGGCGCTAATCCTAGCGGCGTGTTCAGCGTCGGCTCCGCTAACGCGCAAGGGCAAATCATCACGAGGCAGATCACCAACGTCTCCGCCGGCCAGATCACGTCGACCAGCACCGACGCGATCAACGGTAGCCAGCTGTTCGCGACCAATAGCGCTGTCGCTTCGCTGTCGACGGGACTCGGTGCCACCAACGCCAGCGTCGCGTCGCTGTCGACCTCGACGTCGACCGCAGTCGGCTCGTTGTCGACCGGCCTCAGCACCACCAACAGCAACCTGACATCGCTGTCCACGTCGACCCAGACGAGCGTCAACTCGCTATCGACAGGTCTTTCGAGCACCAACAACACCGTCGCGTCACTGTCGACCAGCGTGAACAACCAGGTGTCGTCGCTTTCGACCAGCATCAACAACAGCTCGACGACAGCAGCGAACAACAATGGCGTCGCGACGGACATGAACGGCAAGGGCACCGACAAGCCGCACGTCACGGCTGGATCCAATTCCGTGGCAATCGGCGCCGGCTCGGATGACGGAGGCCGTTCAAACGTCGTTTCGATGGGTAGCGCGAACCAGCAACGCCAGGTCACGAATGTGGCCGCCGGCACGCAAGGCACCGACGCGGTCAACCTCAACCAGCTCAACGCCACGCTCAGTCAGGCGAACAATTACACGAATCAGGCGGTGGGCCAGTTGCAGCAGAGCGTCAACAGCACGGCAAGAACCGCTTATTCGGGTATTGCCGCCGCGACAGCGCTCTCGATGATCCCGGAGGTGGATCAAGGCAAGACGCTTTCGATGGGGGTAGGCGTCGGGTCCTTCCAGGGCTACCAGGCGGTCGCCGTGGGAGCGACCGCGCGCATCACGAATAACATCAAGATGCGCGCCGGCGTCGGTACGAGTTCGGCAGGGACTGCATACGGGATTGGTGCCTCGATGCAGTGGTAAAGGACGCGGGACGAGGCCGCTAAAGCGGTCTCGTTTCTGTGCAAACCACCGCACCAGTAAAAACGCCCCGACGGCTTTTACCGTCGGGGCGTTCTCTTTGCAGTTACCGCTACTTATCGCCTTAGCGCTGCGCGATCGGCTTCGCTTCGCGCGACGTATCGCCCACGAACAACTGGCGCGGACGACCAATCTTCTGTTCCGGATCGGCGATCATTTCGTTCCACTGCGCAATCCAGCCCACCGTACGCGCCATCGAGAAGATGCAGGTGAACATCGACGTCGGGATACCGAGCGCACGTTGCACGATGCCCGAGTAGAAGTCGACGTTCGGGTACAGCTTGCGCGACACGAAGTATTCGTCTTCGAGCGCGATCTTTTCGAGTTCCATGGCGAGCTTGAAGAGCGGGTCGTCATGCAGGCCCAGTTCTTCCAGCACTTCGTAGCAGGTCTCGCGCATCAGCTTCGCGCGCGGATCGTAGTTCTTGTACACGCGGTGACCGAAGCCCATCAGCTTCACACCCGAGTTCTTGTCCTTCACCTGCTTGATGAACTCAGGGATGTTGTCGATCGAACCGATTTCTTCAAGCATGTTCAGCGCCGCTTCGTTCGCGCCGCCGTGTGCCGGACCCCACAGGCATGCGATACCGGCCGCGATACACGCAAACGGATTCGCACCCGACGAACCCGCCAGCCGCACCGTCGACGTCGACGCATTCTGCTCGTGGTCCGCATGCAGGATCAGGATACGGTCGAGCGCGCGCACCAGCACGTCATTGACCTTATATTCCTCGCACGGATTCGAGAACATCATGCGCATGAAATTCGCGCTGTACGACAGGTCGTTGCGCGGATACACGAACGGCTGGCCGATACTGTACTTGTAGGCCATCGCGACCAGCGTCGGCAGCTTCGCGATCATGCGAATCGCCGATACGTCGCGGTGACGCGGGTTATTGATGTCGAGCGAGTCGTGATAGAACGCCGACAGCGCGCCGACAGCGGCCACCAGAATCGCCATCGGGTGCGCATCGCGGCGGAAACCGCGGAAGAAAAACTGCATCTGCTCGTGCACCATCGTGTGCTTCGTGACGGTGTCGACGAACTCGTCCTTTTCCTGCTTGTTCGGCAGTTCGCCCTTCAGCAACAGGAAGCAGGTTTCGAGGAAGTCGGCGTTCTGCGCGAGGTTGTCGATCGGGTAGCCGCGGTACAGCAGCTCGCCCTTGTCCCCATCGATATACGTGATCGCCGAGTTGCACGACGCCGTCGACATGAAGCCGGGGTCGTACGTGAACTTGCCGGTCTGGCCGTACAGTTTGCGGATGTCGATCACGTCCGGGCCAAGGGTGCCCTTGTAGATCGGCATTTCAACGCTCGGCGAGTTGTCGCTGAACGATAGCGTGGCTTTTACATCAGACGGGGTCATGGCACATCCTCAATCGAAGTATGGAAACAGGGTTTCGATAATCTGCACGCCCGGCAGCACCGGCAGCACCGCACGCGTGCGCTACTTGCGCTGCGTGCGTCTACTCGCGACGCTTACACGGTACGCAGCAGCTGCAGCACCCGTATGACATCCGGGTCAGCAAGTTCGCCTTCGGGTTCCTTGCGTGCAAGCAGCAAGTCCATCAGGTCGTTATCGCTCAGCTCGAGCAGGCGCGTAAGGGCGCCGACATCGGCATCGCTGAGGTCATGCTCGTATTTGCCGAAAAAACGCTCGAAGATCAGATCGTTTTCCAGCAAGCCGCGCCGGGCGCGCCAGCGAAGGCGTGCGCGGCGAAGCGGGTCGGACTGGTGCGAAGCTTCTTCCATGCTATACGGCGCGGCGAACCATCAATTCCTTGATCTTGCCGATCGCCTTCGTCGGGTTCAAACCCTTCGGGCACACGTCGACGCAGTTCATGATGGTGTGGCAGCGGAACAGACGATACGGATCTTCCAGGTTATCGAGACGCTCGCCGGTCGCTTCGTCGCGGCTATCCGCGATGAAGCGATAGGCTTGCAGCAGACCAGCCGGCCCGACGAACTTGTCCGGATTCCACCAGAAGCTCGGGCACGACGTCGAGCAGCTCGCGCACAGGATGCACTCGTACAGGCCGTCGAGCTCGTCGCGCTCTTCCGGCGACTGCAGGCGCTCCTTCTCCGGCGGCGGCGTGTCGTTGATCAGGTACGGCTTGATCGAGTGGTACTGGTTGAAGAACTGCGTGAAATCGCAGATCAGATCGCGCACGACGGGCAGGCCCGGCAGCGGACGCAACACGATCTTGTGCGGCAGGTCGTTCAGGTTCGTCAGGCAGGCAAGACCGTTCTTGCCATTGATGTTCATCGCGTCCGAACCGCACACGCCTTCGCGGCACGAACGGCGGAACGACAGCGTTTCGTCGACCGCCTTCAGCTTGATGAGCGCGTCGAGCAGCATGCGTTCGTGCGAGTCGATCTCGATCTCGTAGCGCTGCATGCGCGGCGCTGCATCCTTGTCCGGATCGTAGCGGTAGATTTCAAAAATTCGCGTGGCCATTTCCAGTTCCTTTGATTTGGCTTGGGCTTAGAACGTCCGCGCTTTCGGCGGTACCGATTCGACCGTCAGCGGCTGCATATGCACCGGCTTGTAGTCGAGGCGATCGCCTTCGCTGAACCACAGCGTGTGACGCAGCCAGTTTTCGTCGTCGCGATGTTCGAAGTCGCTCTGCGCGTGCGCGCCGCGGCTTTCCTTGCGCGCCTCGGCGGAGACCATCGTGGCGCGCGCCACTTCGATCAGGTTCGCCAGTTCCAGCGCTTCGACACGTGCCGTGTTGAACACCTTCGACTTGTCCTTCAGATGGACGTGTTCGACCCGCTCGGCCAGTTCCTTGATCTTGTCGACACCTTCGGCCAGCAGCTTCGATGTACGGAACACGCCTGCATGTGCCTGCATCGACGCGCGGATGTCGCCGGCGATGGCCTGCGTGTATTCGCCCGAGGTCGACTTCGTGAGCTTGTCGAGACGTGCCAGCGAGAACTCGGCTGCATCGGCCGGCAGCGGCTTGTGGTCCTTGATCTCGCGCACGTGCTTGACGATGTGGTTGCCGGCCGCCCGGCCGAACACCACGAGGTCGAGCAGCGAGTTCGTGCCGAGGCGGTTCGCACCGTGCACCGACACGCACGAGCATTCGCCCACTGCGTAGAAACCGTTGACCGGATCTTCGTGACCCTTCGACGTCCCCACCACCTGCCCGTGGATGTTCGTCGGAATACCGCCCATCTGGTAGTGGATGGTCGGTACGACCGGGATCGGTTCCTTGATGCAGTCGACGTTCGCGAACTTCAGCGCGATTTCGCGAATGGACGGCAGACGCTTCATGATCGTCTCGGCGCCGATGTGCGACAGATCGAGCAGCACGTGGTCTTTATTCGGACCCACGCCACGGCCTTCCTTGATTTCCTGGTCCATCGAACGCGAGACGAAATCGCGCGGCGCCAGATCCTTCAGCGTCGGCGCATAGCGCTCCATGAAGCGCTCGCCGTCCGAGTTACGCAGAATGCCGCCTTCGCCGCGCACGCCTTCGGTAATCAGCACGCCTGCACCTGCCACGCCGGTGGGGTGGAATTGCCAGAATTCCATATCCTGCAACGCGATGCCCGAGCGGGCCGCCATGCCGAGGCCGTCGCCGGTGTTGATGAACGCGTTCGTCGATGCCGCGAAGATACGGCCTGCGCCGCCCGTGGCGAACAGCGTGGTCTTGCCTTCGAGGATGTAGACGTCGCCGGTTTCCATTTCGAGCGCGGTCACGCCGAGCACGTCGCCTTCGGCGTCGCGGATCAGATCGAGCGCCATCCATTCGACGAAGAACTGCGTCTTCGCCGCGACGTTCTGCTGATACAGCGTGTGCAGCAGCGCGTGACCCGTACGGTCCGCTGCCGCGCAGGCGCGTTGCACCGGCTTTTCGCCGTAGTTCGCGGTGTGGCCGCCGAACGGACGCTGATAGATCGTGCCGTCGGCATTACGGTCGAACGGCATGCCCATGTGTTCGAGTTCGTAGACCGCATTCGGCGCTTCACGGCACATGAATTCGATCGCGTCCTGGTCGCCGAGCCAGTCCGAACCCTTGATCGTGTCGTAGAAGTGGTAGTGCCAGTTGTCTTCGCTCATGTTGCCGAGCGAAGCACCGATACCGCCTTGCGCGGCGACCGTGTGCGAACGCGTCGGGAACACCTTCGACAGTACGCAGACCGACAGGCCTGCGCGCGCGAGTTGCAGCGACGCGCGCATGCCCGAACCACCTGCACCGACGATGACGACGTCGAAGCGGCGACGCGGCAGAGAATTCTTGATTGAAGCCATTCTTTTACACTCTCCAGAGAATCTGCGCAGCGTAGCCCGCACATGCGAGCAGCCAGACGATCGTCAGCGCCTGCAGGAGGAGCCGCGTGCCGACGGGCTTGATGTAGTCCATCCAGATGTCGCGGATGCCGACCCAGGCGTGATAGAACAGCGACAGCAGCGCGACGAACGTGGCGAGCTTCATCCACTGCGTGGCGAAGATCGACGACCAGCCTTCATAGGAGAAGTCCTTCGCACCGAAGAACCACGCGAGCAGGATCACGGTGTACACCGCCATCACGACAGCGGTAATGCGTTGCGCGAGCCAGTCGCGCAGCCCGTAATGCGCGCCGACTACGAGGCGCTTCGGGCCGATTCGATTGTGGGATGCCATTTTTTTAGAAGACTCCGAAGAGTTTTGCTGCAAAAGCGAGGGTGAGTAGCGACGACAGGACCAGCACGACGATCGACGTCTGCTTGCCGCCCTCCTTCGTGACGCCGCGGTGTGTGTCCATCACCAGATGGCGAACGCCGGCGCAGAAGTGAAACAGGAAGGCCCACGCGAGAACCAGCGTGATGAGCTTGACGACGATGTTGGAGAGGAAATCCTTGAACAACTCGAAGCTGATTTCTGATGTCAGGCTTTGCGAGAAGAGGTACAGCAGGAACGGGAGGAACACGAAGAGCAGACCACCGCTCAGGCGGTGCAGGATCGACACCCGCCCCGCTAGCGGGAGACGGTATGCCGTCAAGATCTGTCCGATACCGATGTTCCGGAACTCCGGCCTCGGTTTTTTTACGGCTTCAGCCATGCTAGACCCCTACTTTGTAGTCACACTAGTCCGCGATTTTAGCGCCTTTTCATATCGCGCTGCAGCGAAAAACCGCGCAGGAGCTTTACGGAGCGGGCAACAATTGCGTGTTTGAGCCGCCTGGCGCGTGCTTCGCACAGGCCCTCGCGCGTTGTCTTGAGCCTTTGTCTTGAGCCAGTTCGTCAGCTCAAATCGTTCTGATAGTAATACCCGGTTGTGACATACCAGCCACGACGTACTTCGACCGGTCGATCGCCGTACGTATAGGACACGCGCTCCACCGAAAGCAGCGGGAAACCGGCCGGCACGTGCAGCAGTTCGGCCACGGTCGGATCGGCTGCCACCGCGCGGATTTTCTCGGATGCGCGGATCATGCGCGTGCCGAACTCCGTCTCGAACATCGCGTAGAGCGGCCCCTTGTACTCCGACAGGCGCTCGAGCGTGAGGCCGCGAAACATGCCGCCTGGCAGCCAGATTTCGTCGAGCACCGTAGTTTCGCCATCGAACTGCAGCAGGCGCTTGATCAGCACGACGGGATCGGCGGGCTTCAGATCGAGCTGGCGGGCAATTTCCGCCGGGGCGCGCAGCCGCCGGCATTCGAGCAGCCGGCTGACGTGCGGATGTTCGTCGCCGTCATCGGCAAGCAATCTGAGGAAGCGAAACTGGGCACGGTCTTCGTTGTGCGTAGCAACAAAAGTGCCCTTGCCCTGGCGCCGGACCAGCAGGTTATCGGCGGCGAGTTCGTCGATTGCCTTGCGCACGGTGCCCTGACTCACCTTGTAGCGGGCGGCCAGTTCGACTTCGCTGGGAATGATTTCGCCGGGTTTCCATTCGCCCGACTCGAGGCTCTGCGTAATCAGCCCCTTGATCTGCTGATACAGCGGGCTGAAGGTCGGCGAGGTGGGCAATGCGTGGGCTGCGGCGGGTGCTGAAGCAGCAGGCGCGGCCCCCGCGGAAGAAGTGGGTGCGCCAGCGGGCACGCCGTCGCCTGAGCCCGCCGGGCCGATAGGATTCGCAGTGCTCGCCTGGTTCGAAGTCATCCGCGCATTTCATCATAAAGGCCCATCTTGCGTCCAGCCCTTTCCCGGCGATACTTATGTCTTATATAAGACATAAGATAATGTTGACTTTGCGTCTGCCGAATCCTACACTCCTTGTCGAGCAAGGGTTTGCGGGTTGTCGTACGGCGCTTTTCCCGATGGCTGTCACGCACCAAAAGCCGCCCTGCACCATGCTGTTCTCTCATGCAGTCCAGGTTTCGACTGGCCCGCCGGCGCCCCGCCGGACGCGCGCCGAAACGCGCTGTAGCAGGAGCCGGCAGGCGCAACGGCCGCTACGGTACCAACAGCGTCCCGCACTCCGCTCGGTTGTACAGATTACCCGGCACGACGGCCGCGCAGCGGCGCTCCCCGGCTTCCGCCCGGTTCAGCGCAAGCCCGCGCGCAGCGAATTCCGCCGTGTTTCAACGACGCTTTGTCTAACGCGCATATAAAATGGCGTTTTTCCCTAGCGTCTAACGCACTAACGCATCGTCCTGGAGATTTTCAATGGCTAAGCCCGCAAAGCGTGTTGCCGTCACCGGCGCCGCAGGTCAAATCGGTTACTCCCTGCTGTTCCGCATCGCGAACGGCGACATGCTCGGCAAAGACCAGCCCGTGATCCTGCAGTTGCTCGACCTGCCGCAGGCGCAAGGCGCCGTCAAAGGCGTCGTGATGGAGCTCGAAGACTGCGCATTCCCGCTGCTCGCGGGCGTCGTGGTCACCGACGACCCGAAGGTCGCGTTCAAGGACGTCGATGTCGCGCTGCTGGTCGGCGCCCGTCCCCGCTCGAAGGGCATGGAGCGTAAGGACCTGCTGTCGGCAAACGCCGAAATCTTCACGGTGCAAGGCAAGGCGCTGAACGAAGTCGCGAGCCGCGATGTGAAAGTGCTGGTGGTCGGCAACCCGGCCAACACGAACGCCTACATCGCCATGAAGTCGGCACCCGATCTGCCGAAGAAGAACTTCACCGCGATGCTGCGTCTCGACCACAACCGCGCGCTGTCGCAACTGGCTGCGAAGTCGGGCAAGCCGGTCGCATCGATCGAAAAGCTCGCTGTGTGGGGCAACCACTCGCCGACCATGTACCCGGACTTCCGCGTTGCAACGGCAGAAGGCCAGGACCTCACCAAGCTGATCAACGACGACGAATGGAATCGCAACACGTTCATTCCGACGGTCGGCAAGCGCGGCGCGGCAATTATCGAAGCGCGCGGGCTGTCGTCGGCGGCATCGGCGGCTAATGCGGCGATCGACCACGTGCATGACTGGGTGCTCGGCACGAACGGCAAGTGGGTCACGATGGGCATTCCGTCGGACGGCTCGTACGGCATTCCTGAAGACATCGTCTACGGCGTGCCCGTCACGTGCGAAAACGGCGAATACAAGCGCGTGGAAGGTCTGGCCATCGACGCGTTCGCCCGCGAGAAGATGGATCACACGCTGAACGAATTGCTCGAAGAGCGCGACGGCGTTCAGCATCTGCTCGGCTAATAGTCGCGAGCCGCGCGGCAAGACCGGGCTCGTTGAAGTACGACGAGCACCGGTTTTTTCACGCAACTGGTTTTGACATGCGAATTCGCGCACGGCGGTTTTTTTCGAATCGTCGTGTGCCGGGTTCGCGCCTGATCCGGGCGCGTTTTGCCCACCGCACTGTGTCATCGCAGCGCTCCCGCAGAACGCACCCGAATCAGGTTTCTCCCTAAGACGACCCACGCTCCTGACGCCGACGATGCGCGCTCTCACACCCGCCGAAGTGCTGTTTGACGGCGAAGCGCCCCCAGCCGTTCTGCCTGCCTGCGATCACTACGCCGGCAGCGAGAAGCTGATGCTGAAATCGCTTGCACTACAGCAGGAGCTTGGTGCGGTGTTCGACGTTACGCTCGATTGCGAAGACGGCGCCCAGGTCGGCCACGAAGCGGAGCACGCGGAACTCGTCGCGTCGTTCCCCGGCAGCGAGCACGATCGCTTCGGCCGCGTCGGCGTGCGCATTCACGATTTCGCTCATCCGCACTGGCGCGACGACGTGCGCATCATCCTGCGTGCTGCACAACGTGCGCCCGCCTACATCACGCTTCCGAAAATCCGCAATGTCCCGGACGCCGCCGAAATGTGCGCGTTCATCGAAGCGACGCGCCGCGAACTCGGCATTGCCCAGCCTGTGCCGGTGCAACTGCTGGTCGAAACGCACGGTGCGCTCGCGCGTGCGTTCGATCTCGCTGCGCTACCTGGTGTCGAAGCGCTGAGCTTCGGTTTGATGGACTTCGTCTCCGCACACGATGGCGCGATTCCCGATAGCGCGATGCGCTCGCCGGGCCAGTTCGATCATCCGCTCGTGCGTCGCGCGAAGCTGGAAATCGCCGCGGCGTGTCACGCACATGGCAAGGTGCCGTCGCATAACGTATCGACAGAAGTGCGCGACATGACCGTGGTCGCCAGCGATGCCGCTCGGGC
This sequence comes from Paraburkholderia megapolitana, assembly GCF_007556815.1. Taxonomy (NCBI): domain Bacteria; kingdom Pseudomonadati; phylum Pseudomonadota; class Betaproteobacteria; order Burkholderiales; family Burkholderiaceae; genus Paraburkholderia; species Paraburkholderia megapolitana. The sequence continues at coordinate 1,424,664 of NZ_CP041743.1, read as the reverse complement.
GCGCAACGAGTTCGGCTATACGCGGATGTGGAGCATCCACCCCGCGCAAGTGCCGGTCATCGTTGCGGCGTTCGCGCCGCGCGACGAGGAAATCGCCACCGCCGCCGATATCCTGCTCGCCGCGCAACACGCGCAGTGGGGTCCGACGCGGTACCACGATACGCTGCACGATCGCGCGAGCTATCGCTACTACTGGTCGGTGCTGCGCCGTGCGCGCTCGACGGGTCACACGGTGCCCGCTGAGGCCGCGCCGCTGTTTGCGCCAGTGGATTCACAGCAGGGGCGCACGTCGTGAATATGCATGGTCAGAAGCCGTTGCGCATGCTGAACCAGGCCGCGGCCAGGACGATGGCGACCCGCACCGAAGCGCTGTCCGGAAGCATCAGCTGTCACGCGTACGAGCTTAAGCTCGACGTGCCGTTCAACAGGAAGTGAGCAGGGCCACAAGGAGATCGCAGGAGATGAGCGAAGCGCCGCAATCCGCCGCGCAACCAGGCGCAGCTGGCTTCAAACCGAAAAAGTCCGTCGCCCTGTCAGGCGTGACGGCAGGAAACACGGCTCTGTGCACGGTCGGCCGTACGGGCAACGACCTGCACTACCGCGGCTACGACATTCTCGATATCGCCGGTGCGTGCGAATTCGAGGAGATCGCTTATCTGCTCGTGCACGAGAAGCTGCCGAATAGCGCCGAACTCGCCGCCTACAAGACGAAGCTCAAGGCATTGCGCGGCCTGCCCGCCAACCTGAAGGCTGCGCTCGAATGGATCCCCGCCTCCGCGCATCCGATGGATGTGATGCGCACCGGCGCATCGGTGCTAGGTACGGTACTGCCGGAGAAGGACGACCACAATCTGCCCGGCGCACGCGATATCGCGGACCGCCTGATGGCCTCGTTCGGTTCGATGTTGCTCTACTGGTATCACTACTCGCATAACGGCAAGCGCATCGAGGTCGAGACCGACGACGATTCGATCGGCGGTCACTTCCTGCATCTGCTGCACGGCGTTGCTCCGTCGAAGTCGTGGGTCGATGCAATGCATGTGTCGCTGAACCTGTACGCCGAGCACGAATTCAACGCCTCGACCTTCACCGGCCGCGTAATTGCCGGCACGGGTTCGGATCTGTACTCGGCGATTACCGGTGCGATCGGCGCGCTGCGCGGTCCGAAGCACGGCGGCGCAAACGAAGTTGCCTTCGAAATCCAGTCGCGCTACACGAACCCCGACGAAGCAGAAGCCGACATCCGCAAGCGCGTCGAGAACAAGGAAGTCGTGATCGGCTTCGGCCATCCTGTGTACACGATCTCCGATCCGCGCAACAAGGTGATCAAGGAAGTGGCACGCAAGCTCTCGAAGGAAGCGTCGAACCTGAAGCTGTTCGATATCGCGGAACGGCTTGAGAGCGTGATGTGGGACGTCAAGAAGATGTTCCCGAATCTCGACTGGTTCAGCGCGGTGTCGTACCACATGATGGGCGTGCCGACAGCGATGTTCACGCCGCTGTTCGTGATCGCGCGCACGGCAGGCTGGAGCGCGCACATCATCGAGCAGCGCATCGACAACAAGATCATCCGACCCAGTGCAAATTACACCGGTCCCGAGAATTTGAAGTTCGTGCCGCTAAATAGGAGAAAATAGCGTCCGCTGCGCGCTTTGTCACAGTGCGTGGAGTCCAATCCCGACGGTTGCGCTGCCTGTACCCGTCAACTGTTTAACCAAAAACGATAGAGAGGGTTTTCTCCCATGAATAAGCTGCTGATTGCCGCCGTTGCCGGTGTTTTGTCCACCACGATGCTGATCGCCGTACCTGAAGCGTCCGCGCAAACCGCCAGCGCACCGGCTGCAACCGCCAAGGCCAAGCCGAAAGCACCGGCACCGAAGCGCCGCCTGATCAAGCGCAAGGCCAATCCGTCGAAGGAAGCGAAGGTCGACGCGGTGCCGGACGGTTCGGAAAAGTGGTCGTGCAACGAAGGGCTGTCGTTCGACCTGAAGGGTGACATGAAGCGTGACCAGATCGTCACCGTGCACTGGGGCAGCAAGAACTACAACCTGCCGCGCGAAGCCACGACGACGGGTGCCGACCGCTTCCACGACGCCGCTTCCGGCATGGATCTCGTCGTGATCCCGACGAAGGCAATGTTGTTCTCCGACAAGGACAGCTCACGTCTGGCCGACGAATGCAAGACGGCAGCGATGAGCCAGGGTGCTCCGGCTCCGACGCAATCGAACGAGCTGATCAAGAACCCGAACAACTAATCGTTCTTACCAGGAAGCTTCGATGTCCGCACCGATTTCCAACGTCAGGCCCAAGCCCGATCAGGTACTCGTCGATATCGTCGACTACGTGCTCGGCTACGCGGTCGACAGCGCGCTCGCGCTGGAAACCGCGCGCAACTGCCTGATCGACACGCTCGGCTGCGGACTCGAAGCGCTTTCCTACCCCGCCTGCACCAAGCTGATGGGACCGCTCGTGCCGGGCACGATCGTGCCGCACGGTGCGAAGGTGCCCGGCACGCAGTTCCAGCTCGACCCCGTGCAGGCCGCCTTCAATATCGGCGCGATGATCCGCTGGCTTGACTTCAACGACACGTGGCTTGCCGCCGAGTGGGGTCATCCGTCGGACAACCTGGGCGGCATCCTCGCTACCGCCGACTGGCTTTCGCGCAACGCCGTCGCCACCGGCAACAAGCCGCTGACGATGAAAGACGTGCTGGTCGGCATGATCAAGGCGCACGAGATCCAGGGCTGCATTGCGCTCGAGAACTCGTTCAACCGCGTCGGACTCGATCATGTGCTGCTCGTCAAGCTCGCCTCCACCGCCGTGGTCGGCCAGTTGCTCGGGCTTACGCGCGACGAGCTGATCAATGCGGTGTCGCTCGCCTTCGTGGATGGCCACTCTCTGCGCACCTACCGGCATGCGCCGAACACCGGCTCGCGCAAGTCGTGGGCCGCCGGCGATGCAACCTCGCGCGCAGTACGTCTCGCGTTGATCGCTAAGACGGGCGAGATGGGTTACCCGTCGGTGCTCACCGCGAAGACCTGGGGCTTCTACGACGTGCTGTTCAAGGGCAACGCGTTCAAGTTCCAGCGGCCGTATGGTTCGTACGTGATGGAGAACGTGCTGTTCAAGATCTCGTTTCCAGCCGAGTTCCACTCGCAGACTGCAGTCGAGGCAGCGATGACGCTGCACGGCCAGCTGAAAGCGAAGGGCAAGACGGTCGAAGACATCGCGAAGATCACGATCCGCACCCATGAAGCAGCGATCCGCATCATCGACAAGAAAGGGCCGTTGAATAACCCCGCCGATCGCGATCACTGCATCCAGTACATGATTGCGGTGCCGCTGATCTACGGCCGTCTGACGGCCAGCGATTACGAAGACGCAATCGCGCAGGACCCGCGCATCGATGTGCTGCGCGAGAAGATGACCTGCGTGGAAGACGCGCAGTTCACGAAGGATTACCACGACCCGGACAAGCGCTCGATTGCCAATGCGCTGACGGTCGAGTTCAACGACGGTACGGTGCTCGACGAGGTGGTGGTCGAGTACCCGATCGGTCATAAGCGCCGCCGCACCGATGGCATCCCGCTGCTGGTCGAGAAGTTTCGCACCAACCTCGCGCGACGCTTTCCGGTGAAGCAGCAACAAGCCATTCTCGACATCTCGCTCGATCAGGCACGGCTCGAGGCCATGTCCGTCAACGAATATGTCGATCTGTATGTGATCTAGTTTGAAGAAAGTAGCACCGTTATCTCCACGACCCGCGATTCAACCAGGGAAAAACACCATGGCCCACAATCTCCACAAAACGCTCAAGGAATTCGACAGCGGTTCCGGTAAAGGCAAGTTCTACTCGCTGCCGCAACTCGGCAAGGCGCTGAACATCAAGATCGACCGCCTGCCGGTATCGATCCGCATCGTGCTGGAATCGGTGCTGCGCAACTACGACGGCAAGAAGATCGCTGAAGAGCACATCGAGCAACTCGCGAACTGGAAGCCGAGCGCATCGCGCGTCGACGAAATCCCGTTCGTCGTGTCGCGCGTCGTGCTACAGGACTTTACCGGCGTGCCGCTGCTCGCCGACATCGCTGCAATGCGCGGCGTCGCGAAGCGCGCCGGCAAGAACCCGAAGGCGATCGAACCGCTGGTGCCGGTCGATCTCGTCGTCGACCATTCGGTGCAGATCGATTACTTCCGCCAGAAGGACGCGCTCGACCTCAACATGAAACTGGAATTCCAGCGCAATAACGAGCGCTACCAGTTCATGAAGTGGGGTATGCAGGCATTCGATACGTTCAAGGTCGTGCCGCCGGGTGTCGGCATCGTCCACCAGGTGAACCTCGAATATCTGGCTCGCGGCGTGCACAAGAAGGCTGACGGCAAGGACACCGTGTACTACCCGGATACGCTCGTCGGCACGGATAGCCACACGACGATGATCAACGGTATCGGCGTGGTTGGCTGGGGCGTGGGCGGTATCGAAGCGGAAGCCGGCATGCTCGGCCAGCCGGTGTACTTCCTGACGCCGGACGTGGTCGGTGTGCATCTGAAGGGCAAGCTGCGCGAAGGCGTGACCGCCACCGACCTCGTGCTGACCGTCACCGAACTGCTGCGTAAAGAGAAGGTCGTCGGCAAGTTCGTCGAATTCTTCGGTGCAGGCACGAAGTCGCTGTCGCTGCCAGACCGCGCGACGATCGGCAACATGGCGCCGGAATACGGCGCAACGATGGGCTTCTTCCCGGTCGACGAAAAAACCATCGACTACTTCAAGGGCACCGGCCGCACCGACGCTGAAATCTCCGCGTTCGAAAACTACTTCAAGGCGCAGGGTCTGTTCGGTATTCCGAAGGACGGCCAGATCGACTACACGAAGGTCGTCACGCTCGACCTCGGTACGGTGGCGCCGTCACTCGCCGGTCCGAAGCGTCCGCAAGACCGTATTGAAATCGGTCACGTGAAGTCGACCTTCAGCGACCTGTTCTCGAAGCCGGTCGGTGAAAACGGCTTTGCGAAGAAAGCCGCTGACCTCGACGCGCAATACACGACGAGCAATGGCGTGAACGTGAAGAACGGCGACATCCTGATCGCCGCGATCACGTCGTGCACGAACACGTCGAACCCGAGCGTGCTGCTCGCCGCCGGCCTGCTCGCGAAGAAGGCTGTCGAAGCCGGTCTGACGATCGCGCCGCACATCAAGACGTCGCTGGCTCCCGGCTCGCGCATCGTTACCGAATACCTGACGAAGACCGGCCTGCTGCCGTTCCTGTCGAAGCTCGGTTTCGAACTGGCCGCGTACGGCTGCACGACCTGTATCGGCAACGCGGGCGACCTCACGCCCGAGCTGAACGAAGCAATCACGAAGAACGACATCGTCGCGGCCGCCGTGCTGTCCGGTAACCGTAACTTCGAAGCGCGTATCCACCCGAACATCCGCGCGAACTTCCTCGCGTCGCCGCCGCTCGTCGTCGCATACGCGATCGCCGGCAACATCACGCGCGACCTGATGACCGAACCGGTCGGCAAGGGCAAGGGCGGCAAGGACATCTACCTCGGCGACATCTGGCCGACCAGCGACGAAGTCAACGCGCTGCTCAAGTTCGCGATGGACGCCGACGCGTTCCGCAAGAACTACGCGCAGCTCACGAAGAAGGGCGACCTCTGGAGCAAGATCGAAGGCGAAGAAGGTCAGGTCTACGACTGGCCGAAGTCGACCTACATCGCCGAGCCGCCGTTCTTCGGCGACGACTTCTCGATGACGCCGGCCGCCAGCATCGCCGCAGTGACGGGTGCACGTGCGCTCGGCATCTTCGGCGACTCGGTGACGACCGACCACATCAGCCCGGCAGGCTCGATCAAGGAAGACTCGCCGGCCGGCAAGTGGCTGAAGGCTAACGGCGTGCAGAAGGCCGACTTCAACAGCTACGGCTCGCGTCGCGGCAACCACGACGTGATGATGCGCGGCACGTTCGCCAACGTCCGGATCAAGAACCTGATGATCCCGGTGAAGGCGGATGGCACGCGCGTCGAAGGCGGCCTGACGATTCACCAGCCGGATGGCGAACAACTGTCGATCTACGACGCAGCGATGAAGTACATCGATGCGGGTACGCCGACCATTGTGTTCGCGGGTGAAGAGTACGGCACGGGTTCGTCGCGCGACTGGGCGGCGAAGGGCACGCAACTGCTCGGCGTGAAGGCCGTGGTCGCACGCAGTTTCGAACGGATTCACCGTTCGAACCTGGTCGGTATGGGCGTGCTGCCGCTGCAGTTCAAGGGCTCGGATAGCGTGCAATCGCTCGGTATCACCGGCGAGGAAACCTACGATGTCGAAGGTCTCGGCGACGACTTCAAGCCGCAGCAGGAAGTCACGCTCGTGATCCACGGCAAGGACGGCAGCACGAAGCGTGTGCCGGTTCTGCTGCGTATCGATACGCCGATCGAAGTCGACTACTACAAGCACGGTGGGATTCTGCCGTTCGTGCTGCGGTCGTTGCTCGCGGCTTGAGTGTGATGTAGTTGCCGCGTTAGCAGCCGCGTCTCTGTTGAGATGCGGTGGTGTGGAAAAGCCCGGTTTTGTGCCGGGCTTTTTTATGTCCGATCGAAACGGAGCCGTTACTTCGTCAGACGCACCACGTACAGACCGGGGACCTGTGCGTTTGCAGCCAGGGTGTAGTTCGGCGCCCCCGCAAACGATGCCCCCTGAACCAGCGGCTTGTAGACCACACTTCCATTCGTGACATCAGCGAACTCGATGACCGGCGGGTTCGGATCGGGGACGACGTCGGATGCGAAGTTCAGCGTCAGTGTCGAAGACGCCATCACACTCAGATCACTCGAGGACTTCACTTCATAGACGTAGTTTGCTGTCACGCCAGCAGGCACCGGATCGGGTTTGCCGAGACAGATGATCAGATCGCCTGTCTTCCCGTCTGCAGGTGTCTTGACTGTCAGGGTCGCAATGCCGTCGTCGCTTCTGATATTCAGACTCACGTTCGCGATCACGCTGTTGTTCGAGAGACTTATCCTCCTGTAGTCGGCCGGACAGGAGAACGGTGCCGTAGGAGTCGTCCCGGTTTGCGCAGTCGAACCGGTTGAGCGGTTGCTGTTCGCCGCACTTCCGTTGTTGCCATCTCCATTACCGCCACACGCTGCCAGAAGGACCGTAGAGCTCAGAAGACTCATCACAAACGGTTTGTTTTGCATTTTCCACCCCTTTAATCTTTAAACATAACTAACAAATTACGTCACACCATCAGTTTGATTTATTCAAATCGGCCGGTGTGATTCCTGCACAACACCCACTGAGATCAACGGCACGACAGGACTACGACTCCACCCAAAGATCCTGTCGAGTAACCGACGGCAACCATCGGCTGCGTCGCATCGCGTCCCACGACAACTGACTGAACCCACAACCGCTCGGTCTTCGAAACACCGTTCAATGGCGCCTCTGCGTGCGTCAGCGTGTATTGGGGATTCGTCTGCGCATATTGAGGATCAGTCGAATTGATCAACAGGCTCAGATTATTGAGCGTGCGCGTCGCGAGATTGAGCGTGGCTGAGCTCGTTTCGAGCGTGCCTCCCGGGCTGCCGAATTCGCTCGCCACCCTGTCTGCGATCAATTGAGTACACGCGAGCGTGCCGCTCGTCGCGGACAGCGCCAGCGGCCTACCGACCGCGTAGTGAACGCCTTGCTGATCGTTATAGGTGTTGCCATCCGTATCCATGGCCTTGTTCCACCGGCCGATCGTCACATCGCTGCCGACACTCTGAATCTCCGTCACCGCCCCGTGTTCGAGCCCAAGACAGTCCGTCTCCGCCGCCGATGAGGCAAGCGTCGTGAACGCGCCACCCGGTTGCTGTACGAGACTCGATGCGGGTACGTCTGCGGCAGTCATGTTCCTGTTCTTCGCATAGGCATTAGGTAGTGTGGGGACCACCACCACAGCCAGTTGTCCGTTGTTTGCCGCTACTTGAGAGGCGGACCCCGAATAGGTAAAGCTGCCGTCGGGCCGGCATGCTGCGTGGATCGAAGGCTGTGGTGTCGAAGAATTGGGCGGAGCGGTAGTTGGTGTTTCGGCCGCGTTATCGTTCGAGGTGCTCGTTCCTCCATTGATGTTCCCGCCGTTGCTCCCACCACACGCCGCGAGCAAGACGGTTGAACTTACCAAGCTTGCCAGAAGAAATTGCTTCCTCATTACTAATTCCTTTGATTGATAAATATTCCTAACAAGTTACGACGTGCAATTTTTCGACTTGATCCCAATTTCCCTTGCGCGATTACTGTATAAAAGACGCGACGCAAAAGCTGCCGCACGGAGAATCTAGACTTGGGATAGTCTTGACACAATCGACCTAGAACTGCGAGGTCGCCTGGAAGGCGACCGTAACGCGCGCAGTCGGAAATCCAGACGGCTTGTAGATCGGCGTGCCCGCAAACAGGTCATACGCATACGTCCCCAGTCGATTGCCGGCGCTGCCCTTTACGCCGATCACCGCGCCCGCGAGTTGCGTGCCAGCCAGTGCGATCGGCTGCGCGCCCAAGACCCGGCCATAGTCCAATCCCGAATAGAGCGCGTGTCCGGTTTGGCCGATCGGCATTTGCAGTTCGTTGCGCCAGTAGAACCCGCGCGTAGCTGCCAGCAGCGTTTCCCCGTCGAAACCTCGTACCGTGTAGCGGCTGCCGATCGTCAGGTTATCGATGTAGTACAGCGTGTTCCCGGTGTACTGGCCGTGGAACGTTCCGACATAGCGGAACGGCTGCTTCGCGATTGCGAATGGCACCGACAGGTTCGCGTCGAGCACGGCCATCCGGTAGCGATAGGTCGGACCACCGGCCGCTGCAAACACGTCGTCCTGTGCGCCGAATGCGCCGACGCCCTGCCGGTACGCGAGTGCGCCATCGAACTGCGCACTGGCGAAGTAGTGCCGATCGGTCATGCCGATTTCAATGATCGTGTTATTGCGGCGCTGCTGGGGAATCTCGGTATCCTCAATAAAACTCCGACCAAAGCGGCGCGATAGCCGGAGATACCCGCCCAATACGTCATATTGGTTGCGCATCAGCACACGGGCCAGCTTGAAATCGACCGTCTTCGAGTTGCCGCTCGCGACGAACGTCTGATTCACGCCGGCAATCTGCTGATAGTAGGCGTTCGTGTACGCCGACAGCGTGGCGGTCCAGTAGCCCCACGGGATCGAATAGATGCTGTTCCAGCCGTGCGAGCCGAGGCGGCTGTCACCGAATTCGAGATCCTGGCTCACGCCGATGTTGAAGATGTCGTTCAGGCCGAGTGGGTTGTAGAACCCGATCGAGAGATTGCCTTGCAGCTTGCCGGTGGGCCGCGTGCCGGAGTTGTCGATCGATGCGACGAGTGTCCACGGCTTGCTCCGCTTCACATCGAGCACTATGTCACTTTCGCCTGGCTGCTCGCCGGGGACGATCTGCATCGATACGTCCTGGTTCGAGACGCGCTTCATCTGCTCCAGACCCTGTTCGAGGTCGCGCAGGTTCAGCAGGTCACCATCCCTTGTCGGGAAGGCCGGTTTCCATGTGCCGTATAGTTTTTCGTCGGCAAAGCGAATGTGATGAATGACGCCGGGGATCAAGGCGAGCTTGAGTGTGCCGCTCGATAAGTCCTGCTCGGGGACGAGTACGCGCGTGGTGACGTAACCGCGTGACAGAATCGCTTGGGAGAGACCTTTTAGTAGTGCGTCAACGCCTTGCTGGCCGATGCACTGGCCCGCGTAGTGGTTCAGCCATTCGTGGGCGAAGGCGAAACGGTCCATTGGCAACGTTGAGGCTCCCGATGATTTGACGGCCGCGGGCAGCGAGTCAGGCATGTCGAGTGTGAAGCGGCTGATGTGGAAGCACGGTTGCTCGGACGGTAGCGATGGATACGTTTCGGGCTTCGGTAAGTCGGAGCGTGCTGAAGGTGCGCGTACAGTCGCGTCGCGTTGCTGTGCGTCGTGTTGCTGTTGTGCCTGGCGGTCGCGTTCTGCGTTTGCTCGCGCGGCGGCGACCTCGTCGGCAGGCGTGGGAGTCTGTTGAGCGTGCACCCCGAGCGATACCAAGACTGTGATCGGCAAGGCCGCCAGCCGTGTGGTTCGTTTCATTGCTTTTTCTATCCCCGATTCGACAGATTTCAAGATTTCCGGTAGTGGCTTCCCAGCACCTGTAAGCCGACCGCTAATAACTAATGAGGCATCGCTTTGTTGGCACTACTCCTCTATTGATTTCAAGTCGTTTCCAGCAATGACCGACGGCGCCCTACTCGTCCGTCGAGATTCGAAAACTCTACCTCGCGGTTGCCAACGCTGTAACCTTCAATCGCGTATCCGACGTTGGTCGGATTGATCGGCGCCTGCGTGTACCTGTGAGCGCTCTTGTCGGTAAGTTGCTTTGCTAGTGTCTTTTCTTCGGGATGCAACTAGCGGTTGTAAAGATCAACGTATCGCTTCCGGTTCTGCACGGGGTCTCATTGCGCTTCGACCTCTCCAGACCGAAATCGCCCCAGAGATCGACAGACAAAACGTCAAGACCGGGTATGGATTTGGCCTCGCTGCGAATGCAAGTACGGCGACGCCTGCGTTGATGAGGAAAACGCACATCGCGATCCGCCATACCAGCGTCGTACATCGATAGAGACAACGGGCGAGCAGTACATACCCAACGGCAAAACTGAGGATGTTGATGATCGCGTTGGTCGTGGCCGACACCCGTTGCATCATTGAGCCTTGCGGGGGAACCTCGAAGGATGCTCCTCCGATACCTGTGCCCAGCGCCACTAGCACCTGGAGGAATGCGAATAGATACAGAATTACCTGGGCAACAGCAAACCTGTCCTCGTTCACCACTTTGTCGAGAGTTGTTTCATTCATTTTCGCTTATCCAGTTTTTCGTCTTTCACTTTGTAGCTGTCGCGAGCTTTCTTATAGCTGTTGTCGAATGGCCTAAGACCCAGCGCTTTTGCATAAGACGCGTAACCTCCAACAGCAGAAACTGGGAACCCAAAATTATCAAAGCAACCGCAATGGCTTTAGGCAACGAGCGGAAAACCAAGCCACAGTAAGTCAAAGTGATGCCCAGCACGACAAGACCAGATCGCGCCCAGCCGGAGATATTTCCATCAACAATAAATCTTATCGCCATCTTATTGAGATCCCTTCATCAACTCTTGCACATTCTTGCCTGCCCAGTCCTTTGCCTGCTGAGCTTGGGCACTATTGCCCGGCACGTTGCCGAATTCGTTGATTATTGGAGCCACCAACGGATACTTTCCAGTCATCGCACCAGTTACTTGGCCAATCGCAGTGGACACCGAGTAATCGCCAAAATTGGGTCGAGCTGCCTGCTGGATACCATTTAAGAACCATGAACCTACCAATGACGTAATCGCTAGCTGTCCAACGGGTGTCCCAATAGTGGACATGCTTGTCGCCAACGCCGGTATTGTCGTTACTGCTCGTCGCTATTCAACGACTTTTCAGCTTCTCCTTCCTCTCGCTTCAAAGCGTGTAGTTCTTTGATTAATTTATAAGTAACGGCAACCAAAAATGTCAAATAGACAGGCACTCCAACGAGAACCGGTTTCCAGCTCGCTCCCTGTGTAACAGAGAACGCCAAAGCAACGAGAATCATCCCCAAGATGCCGAGATATCCAATAGCAAAGCGGCGATATATCGACTTACGTTTCATTTCATAATGCATTACTTTTCGCTCCCAGCATTCTTTGATTTTTCAATCGCTGACTGCATGGGGCCAGGTACGATCTGGAACAAATACCCTAAGCTCGTACCGACTGGGCCGGGAATTAAGTTCTGTGCAAAACCACCTGTTAATCCAGTACCAAGGCCAATGCCCGCCGACAAATCCGGGCTACTGCCCGGGCTCGTCATCGCTGTCGTGCCGAACGCTCCGACGCGGCTCGTGCTGTGCCCGTTCCACATCGCATATTGCCGGTTAGCCGTATCCAGCTCCGCCTGCGCCGCAGTCGGCCTATCACTCGCCCTCTTCACAGCTTCAGCAGCCTTATCCGTGAGGTGCTTCCCGACTTCACCCACCACCTGCATCCCGCCCCGACCCACCGCCTGCTGTACAGCGAGGTTGTTCTGCACCTTCTGCGCATCGAACGTGTTCTGCATGGCGCCGTTTGCAATCGACATGTCACGGTTCAGGCCCACCGTGCTGTCATGGTCCGTACCCTCACGCGCTTCGCGGATGACTTGTGTTCGCGACACTAAGAACGACCGATGCTCAACCAAGCAAGAAATGTGTATGCAAATGATATAATCAGCGTCAATTTTACAATTGATTTAATATCACTCCATCTTAACGAATAACTCAAACCATTAAAATAGGAATATAAAATTGCACCTACCCCCCACATCAAAGAACACGCAACCATCCAAATTAAAAATGCAAGTAAAAATACCCTGATAAGACGGAAAATCATTTTCCTCCTTCAGAGGACTGGCCGTGCTCAATAGCATTTTTCAGAGCCTCCTGTACAACACCACCGCCAAACGTCGCACCCATCGTAGCGCTGTTGTTGGGCCTGAAAATGTTGTATCCACTACTTGACCAGACTCCAGGGCCCGTCCAGTTATTCAAATTATTGACAGTTGGCTTCATTATGGAATTGATGCCATCTCCAATGACCTTGCCTGCGCCATAGCCTAAAGCAGACAAAACACCGCTGGAAATGCCTGATCCTATTACACTTTCATTTTTTCCATACAAAATATCATTCAGTGTCGTCGTCGTTATTCCACCGATCGTATTCAGTCCGACATTCCACCATAGCTTACCGTACGAGCCGGCCGTACCTGTCGCAAACGCGCTGACTACATCGACCGGGTTGATCTTGCCATCCTGCGCATACTGCGAGCTCGCATTGATACCCGCGCTGATAATACCGGTCCCCATTGGCGACGCCATGGCACCCGAACCCAACGCACCCTCTGCACCGAGGATCGGTACACCTGGCAACGCAGCTATCGCGGGCCCACCAGCAATCAGCCCAGCACCGGCCGCGGACGCCAATGTGCCTTTCGCATAGGCATCCCGGTACGCCGCCTCACGATTGACTGAGTTCGCGATATCTCCCGCAGTGGGCCGGTTCATGCCCGCACCGTCCGGGTAATAGCCCGCATACACGTCCGCGTTCGCCTTCTGCTCCGGCGTCGCATAGAACATGTAGCCCAGCCCACTATTGCCATCGGCCGGCAACATGCCATGCGCCTGCCCCAGGAACGCATTGGCATTCCGATCCCACGCCCCCGATGATCCGTTCTGCACCTGCCGGTCTGCCTGCGCCGTCAAGGCGCTAACCGCCTGTTCGAGTGTGATGTCTTGCTGCTTCGCGTACGCCGCTGCGTTGTCCCTGATCCACTGACGTTCATCGGGATGAAGCTGCCGATTGTAAAGATCCGCACTCAACGCCCCACCCGCACCACTTATCGCCCCTGACGCACCACCCACTACCCCACCAGCCACCGCACCGGCCGCACCCGTTACAAGATTCGTCAGCAGCGTGCCGCCTAGCGTGTTCCCCGCCATCTGCCCCACAGCCGCACCCGCATAGTCCCCAGCAACCGTCCCGACCACCGCACCCGCCACATTCCCACCACCCAGCGCCGCCGCTGCAGCCGAGACGATCGAATGAGCACCGACCCGGCTGGCGCTGTCCCCGTTCCACATCGCGTATTGCCGGTTAGCCGTATCCAGTTCCGCCTGCGCCTTCGAAATCGCCGCCGCGTCACCGGACGCCTGCGCCGCAGTCAGCCCGTCACTCGCCTTCTTCACAGCCTCAGCGGCCTTATCCGTGAGGTGCTTCCCGACTTCACCCACCACCTGCATCCCGACCTGACCCGCCGCCTGCTGTACCGCCAGATCGTTCTGCACCTTCCGCGCATCGAACGTGTTCTGCACCGCGCCGTTTGCAATCGACATGTCACGGTTCAGGCCCACCGCGCTGTCATGACCCGTACCCGCATCGCCGCGAACGGTGATGCTGCCCGGGTTCACCGTCGCGTAGGTCGTACCGGTCACATCGCTGCCCGTGCCTGCCACCGAGAACCCACCCGGCCCCAGACCATTCGCCGTCACCGGCCCTGGACTCATCGCCCCGGCCTGTGTCACCGGCGTATTCAGATTGATCCCCTTCGACGAACTGTTGCCAACACCACCGCTCGCGCTGAACCCCACCGCACTGCCTGAATGGCTCGCACAGTTCTCGATGTCCGTATAACCGAAGCTCTGCGTAGAGAAGCTGTTCCTATCCCCGCCCGCCGTCGCAGCGATCGCGCCACCATCCAGTTGCGTATGGTTACCGACATTGACCTCATACCCGCCATCGCCCGCAAAAATCCCGCTCTGCCGGTTCACCGATGCGAACGTCGCCCTGATGTTCTGCTGGCTGACATTCACGCTGCCGTTCACCGTCTGACCCAGGCAGAACGGCGGCACGCAGACACTCATCTGGAGTCCAGCGCCTGTCTGCCTGCTCTCGTACGTCGCCGTATCCTGCTGACTCTCGATGTTCAGATCGCGACCGACATCCGACACCACACGGTTTCCCATCGCCTGCGCACCGCGCAGGCTTGTATCCCGGCCGCTCTTCACCGTAAGCGTATCGCCCGCCGACACCACCGTGTCGCGGTTCATCACGCTCTGCCCGCTGACGTTGCCACGCGCCGCGCTTGCGGCCAGCTCCAGCGTAAAGCCGTTCTGCTGGCCACCAAGGTTCGCGCCGATCCCGATACTGCCTCCACTGCTGCTGTTCCAGTTCGACATTTGCGTCGTGTCCTTTGCACTCTGCAGGTTGATGTCGCGTGCCGCGTCCAGCACCACGTTCCTGCCGGAGATGCGCGTGCCGCGCGCGTCGATATCGCCGTCGGTCGCAAAGCCATCGGCATCCTTCGCACCGCTCCCCGTCGCAATCAGGCTGACTTTCCCGCTCGCCGTGAGCGTACTACCAGCGTTCGCTAGCGCGCTGCTGCGTGACTCGCTGCTGGACACCCCACCACCCACACTCGCCGTCGCCTTCACAAGCGGCTGCGCAGTCGACTTACCCGCATCGAATGCCTGCGCCACCTTGGTTGCGTTGTAGGCGGTGAGCGCCGCCTGCGTCTTGTCAAGCGCTCCAAGTCGCACATCGTCGCCGCGCGCCGGATTGCCCGTCGTCTGGTTCACGGCAGACATTGCATTGCCCACTGCTCCGCCCAGCGCGAGGCTGACACCAAACTGACTCGCGTGCTGACTCATGCTGTTCTGCGTCCTGTCTGTGCCCGAATCGAGATGCAGATTCTCACCTTGCAGCTTCAGGTCCTTGCTTGTCATGAGGTCGGAGCCTGTCACCGTAAGATCTTTCTTCGCATCGAGCGTTACGTTTCCGCTCGCGCTTGCGATCTGGCTGCGCATCGTGCCCTGCGTCTGGTTCGCGCTGTCCTGCACGCTATGGCTGTTCGACACGCCAACGCTGAAGCCCGTGGACGTACCGTTGCTGCCGAGATTTCCGATCCGGCGGCTGCTCGATTCCTCGTGGCTCCGGTTCGTCTCCAGTCCCGCGAGCACATTGACTGCGCCCTGGTCGGCTGTGACCCTCACGTCGTGCGTGCCGCTCACGCCCGACCCGATGACGTTCACGTCGCCCGTGCGGCCGCGGATCGTCACGCTGTCGCCGGATACAACGGTTGCGGTCTGGCGCGTTCCCGACAGGTTGCCGTCCGAATTCTCGCGGCTCGCGTTGTATGGAGAGAGGCCGACGCCATCGTTGTTCGCCGTCCCGCTGATCCAGCGCACAACATTCCCGAGACTGGGCGACGACAGGAGCGCGAGGCTCGTGCTCGAGCTACTCGAGTGCGTGTTCTGCTGATACTGATCGGTAGACGCTGCCAGCGTGACACGCCGGTTCGCGTCCAGCAGCGTCTTGCCACCTGCGCTGATCGAAGAACCCACCACCGTGATATCGCCGTCCGTCGCATGCCCTTGCGTGTCCCTCTCCGAGCCACCGGTGGCGATCACGGTAACGTTGCCCGCACCACGGATCGCGCTACCGGCATTCGTCCGGCTCGATCTGTCGGTCACGCTGCTGCTTTCACTGCGACCATAGGTCAGCGCAATCGAAGGGACGTCGAGCATGCTCGCGCCAGCCTCGGTCACGACGCCGTGAGCACGTTGAAACCCGTTACCACTCGACGCGTTGTCGCGCACATTGCGGACCGCATCGAACGGCGTGCCCGTAATGGCAGCCGTGAAGCCGCGCGACTTCGACTCCTGCTGGTCGTGTGCACGGGCGTCGTCCTGGCCCGGATCGATCGTGACCTTCTGGCCGGCAATCCTGATGTTTCCCGTCGCATCCGCCGGATCGTCCGCCGCCTTGCCGGCGATAACGTCGCTGCCGCCGATGTGAACGTTCTCCCCGGCCTTGATCGACACGTTGCCTTGCACACTCCCCACCGCGCTGCGCCGCTGGCTCTGCTGAACGCCGTGATTGTCCGACTGTGCCTTCTGTTGCGTCGAACCGATCGTAAAACCCAACCCGCCCGAACCCATCAGACCCGACCGCTTCCTGTCGTAATACGCGGACGAATCGTTGCGGTCTTCCGCTGCGAGGATATTCACGCGCCGCGCGGCGTCCAGCGAAACATCGCCCGTACCAACGACCGCGCTACCGGTCACGTTGATGTCCTTGCCACTATGGATCGATACGCTGTCGCCCGACACCAGCGAGCCGTTCGCGTTATCGCCCGCATAGCTGCGTGCGCTATCGGTCGACCTGCGTGACAGCGGATTGCGCGACTCGGCGTGGCTTGCCGAGTTACCGTCTGCCCGGGTACGCATCTCCGCGATCGTCACGTCGCCGCTCGCACCGAGACTAACGGCGCCATTTCCCGCGCCGTTTGTTCCCGCCGCAATGCCCGATCCCGTCACCGCCAGGTTTTTCTGCTCGCCAATAGATGCTTCAGGCAGCACCAGCATGCCATCCGATGTCCTTTGCACACCCGCGAGCACCGTCGCGCTCCCGCCCGCCGACAGCCGGCTGCCCACGCCCGTTTCAAGCGTCCGGTTATCGACGCTCCAGTTCTTCCCTGCGGCGGCATTCAGACGAGTCGACGTGCTGTCCTTCGCCGCCTGGATCGTCACATTTCCTGAGCCGGCCACCAGCATGTCGCCACCCGACTTCAGCGTGCTCCCTGTGATGCCGATATCGCCACCGCTCGTCACGCCCAGATTACCGCCTGTCTGCAGCACACTGCCAACCTGCGCCGTATCGATCTGCTGCCGGGTATTGCGTGCATCGGTCTGCGTCGACACGCTCGAACCTGTCGCGACCGTCCCGACGTTGACCGCGTTTCCGGCCATGGCACTCAGGTTCTGCCCGGCCGACACCCGCGCGCCCCGAACGTCGATATCGTTTCCGGCCTGCATCATTAGATTGCTGCCCGCCGTCAACTGACCCAGCGCCGCAATCGATGTGTGGGTCGATGTCCCCGTCGCGAAGTGTGTCGTTTCGGTGCCGGTGATCGACTGGTTGACGATATCGCGGCCGGCGACCAGCGCCAGATTGTCGCCGGAGATCGTGCCACCGAGATTCTGGATGTCGTTCGAGGCCAGCAGTACCGTATCGCGCGTGCCGGCGACCGTTGCGCCCTGATTGAGAATGTCGCGGGCCTTGAGAGCGACCGCGTCGCCAGCGATCAACGCGCCGGTCGGCGACAGGTTCGGGTTGCCCGGCTTCGACAGATACACCTGCGGCACGAGGGCGGTCTGTTCGCTTCCGTCGGGCAACGTGACAGTCTGATTGACGAGCCAGACGATATCGGTTGTCAGGGCCGCCATCTGCGCATCGGTCAACGCGATGCCGGGCGCGAGGCCGAACTGTCTGGCAAATACAGCGCCGTTGGTCATCAGTTGCCGGTATCCGGCTTCGTTGCTCGAGTGGCCTGCGAGATACCGCTTGCCGGTCAGGTTCGTGATCTGGTTCATCACGAGTTGCGATTCGTAGTAACCGTCGCCCAGACGCTTTGCTATTGCGCCAGGATCCAGTCCCAGTTGCGACAGCATGTAGTCACTCGAAATGAAGCTGCTATAGCGTGTGAAGCGTGGATCGGTGACGACCGCATACGGTTGCTCTGGAGCCGTTACGAGCGTGAACAGGCCGCCAGGCGGTAACGCCGGGTTCGGCATGGTAGTGCGTGCGCCGTCGACCGTCCTGATCGCTCCGCCCGGGCCGGTCGACTGTCCACCCGCGAGCGTCGCCGCTGTCAGCCCCAGCACAACCGCACTCGCGCCTGTCGGGCCAGTCGTTGCCGGCACACTCGTATTCACAATGCTGCCGGCATCGATAGTGACAGTCTTATTGCTCGTGATGGTGCCGCCCGCGATACCTGTCGGCAGCGTGATCGAGGGTCTCGTCCATGTGGTCCACTGGGCGGGCGCCGTCGGATCGCTCGCCCACGGGCTGCCGTATCCAGAGCTGTTCTGGAACGAGTAGGTGGTCGACAGCTGCGTCGACGTGTTTCTGATCATGGCGTGACTGCCATCGTCCAGCACCGCCTGATCGTTGACGCGCAGGTCGCCGCCCGCTGCGATCGTCCCATTGTCGTTGTTCAGTTGCGTACCGATCGCCAGATTCATTGCGGCGCCCGAGGTCAGCAGTGCCGCAGCACCGCTCGCCGGTGACAGCGTGGTCTGCGCCACCGTCCGGGTCGCAATCCGTTCGACTTCGACCGGGTAGGAACCCGGGCCGCTGCCACCCCGGCGTTGCTCAGTGTCCTTCTGGATCAGCGTCGTCGGATCGGTGTATTGCGGATAGGTCTCGATGCGCGTACAGGCCGACGTGCAATTGCCGTACTGATTCGAATAGGTGGTCGTCCCCTGCTGGTTGTCCGTCGTCGTCTTCGAGAATTGCGGCCATGCCGTACCGCCCGCGTGATCGGGGTTCGACTGCCCGGTCTGAACACTGTATGCGTACAGCACGACCTGACTTGCGGCCGGCGTCAGACGGGAATCCTTCTGGAACTCGACGCGCGAGCCACCATTGGGTTGTGAATACGTCAGGCCGCTTTGCCGCCACTGGAATGCGGAAACACTGGAAGGCAGGTTTGCCACGACCTTCTGGACGACAAAACCGTCCGGCGTCACGACGGGCGTGATGGACACGATGTCGGCCGGATTCAGGTAGTACGCGTCCCGCATCACGATATTGGCGTTCTGCGGTGTCCACCACGGCAACTCCGACATCGTCGATGTCGAACTCGATGTATCGGTTTGCGTCTGGATATCCTGCCGGACGTTGTTCAACTGGTTCGCCGCGACGTTCAGTTGACCGCCCGCCTCGATCGTCGACGAGAGATTGTTGACGGTGCCGGTCTGGTTGACCAGCTTATCGTTCGCGTCCTTCTGCCCGTCCCTTGCAATGTTGATATCGCCCAGACTGACGATCGTCGCGCCGTGCTGACTGGTGAGCGTTTCCGATGCGTAGAGATTGACCTGGTTCGCACCCGCAATGACCGCCTTCGCACCGTCGTTGACGATGGTGCCGGCGGTATGCGTCAGCGTGCCGCCGATGATCGCACCGGTATTGGTCAGTATGTTGCCGCTCGTCGTGACAGCATTGCCGTCGATACTGCCCGCGTTGTCGATGTCGCCCGGACCTGCATCCAGCGTCGTCATGCCGCTGGAATCGTCCCCTGGGTTGCCCGACGCGAGCATCGCGCCTGCCTGGTTCACGATCCCGTTTGCGTTGATCGTCATGTTGCCGGCCGATGCAAGCCTGCCGGTATTGGTCAGTTGCCCGGTCGTCGAAAACGTCAGATGGCGATTGGCGGTGATCAGGTTCGCAGCGTCGTTCGTATAGTTGCCCTGCAGGCTCACGGTCGTATCGCGGCCACCGGTCAGTCTGCCGTCGCCCATGAGCACACCGGCCGTAACGATAAGGTCCTGTGTACTGGTAATCGCGCCGCCC
Source organism: Paraburkholderia megapolitana (assembly GCF_007556815.1). Taxonomy (NCBI): domain Bacteria; kingdom Pseudomonadati; phylum Pseudomonadota; class Betaproteobacteria; order Burkholderiales; family Burkholderiaceae; genus Paraburkholderia; species Paraburkholderia megapolitana. The sequence goes on along the minus strand of NZ_CP041743.1, from coordinate 1,404,691 downwards.
GGATTCGTCAGGGTCCCCGTCTGAACAGAGACGTTACCTGGGGAACCGGCCAGATTGCCGATCTGGCCGTCGGTGTTATCGAGGCGCGCGGTATCGAGATTGACGTGCGCCGCGTTGACGGTGCCGCCGACGTTGGAGAAGGTCGACGTAGGGCGATGCATGCTCAACGTACCGCCCGCCGTCAGGTTGCCGCCGTCGTTCACGATCTGGTTCGCGTTTCCGAACGTCAGGTTGTCCCCCGCGACGAGTTGCCCCTTCGCGGTGTTCATGATCGACGCGCCGTGCACGGCGACATCGCCGTTCCCGCCCGCCGTACCACCTGTATTGACGAGTTGCGTGCCCGCGTCGATCTGCGTTGTGCCGGTGCCCGCGTTGACGATTCGTCCGGACGTGTTATCGATGCTCGCGCCCGTGACGCTCAACGTACCGTCGTCGCTCAGGCTTTCGAGCTTGCCGCCCTGATTCGAGATCGCACCGGCGGCGGTCGCTTTGAGTTCGTTGCGAGCCTGGATCACACCGTGAGCGTTCGACAATGCCCCTGCGACAAGACCGATCTGCGTCGCAGTGAGCGTGCCGTTGCTGTTGTCGATCGTACTGCCTGTGACAGTGAGCGCCCCGCCGCTTTGCACGGTGCCCTGGCTGTTCGAGAATGCGCCGGTCTGAAGCTGCATCGCACCTTGCGATTCGAGCGTGCCACCGACATTCGATATGCTTCCGGAGGTCGCGTTGACATCTTGCTGACCCGACACCTTGCCGTAGTCATTGACGAGCGCTCCTGCCGCGTTCACCGTGACGCTCCCCTGGGCACTCGTCGTCGCATTCGTGAGATTCACGTCGCCGGTCGTGGAGGTCATCGACAGGTTGCCGCTCGCGGCCGTCGTGCTGCCAGCAAGATTCACCGCGGAGCCTTTTAGCGTCGCGTTACCGCCCGCAAGGTTCCTGCCCGTCGCGCTCAACCGACCCGCTGTTGTGAGCTGCAGCTCCCCGGCTTGCGTGAGCACGCCATCGCTGTCCACGCCCGCGCCGATCGATCCCGTCGAATCCACCGAACCGGCATTCACGCCCACATGGTGTTGCGCGGCGAGCGTGCCGCTGTTTGCCATATCCGCACCGGTGTTCAGCGACACCGACTGCTGGCTATACGTCGTGCCCGTATTCTCGATACCACCTGCCGCCGATACCGCAACGTTGCCGAGCGCACTGATCGTGCCCGCCTGCACGAGCCGGCCTTCGGTCGTCAGCGTCAGGCCCATCGCGTCTGCTACGATCGTGCCGGCGTTGCGAACACCGACACCACCTTCCGTACCGACCAGAAAAATCCGGTTCGCGTACATCCCGCCGAGTTGGCCGATATCAAGCGCAACGGCGGGCACCGCACCTTCGCCCTGAATGCGCGAGGTCGCCAACGTGTCATGGTTGACCTGATTCGCGCCGGTGAGGACGTTCAGGTTATTCGCATAGATCGCGGCATTCGCTTCTACTGCCCGCGCAATGAGATCGACGCGATCGACACCCGACGCATTCAGCCCCGAGCCCACCACCGTGACAAGACCGCGATTGACGTTAAAACCAGCAAGCGAGCCATCTACCCCGTAGAACGGTATCCCGGTCGTCAGCGTCGCGCGACTTGTATTGATGAATCCACCACCGTCCACCACCAGGCCCGACGGATTCGCAATCACCACGTCTGCACGCTGCCCCGCAACTTCAACAAACCCTCGCAGCTGCGACGGGTTATTGCCGTTAACCTGGTTGACGATGATCCTGGCCGCGTCGTTCGCCCCGAAGTTCGGATTCCCGTTGATATAACCCGCCTGCCGGGTCTGCACAATCGTGGGCGAGTTGTTCAGGATCGCGCCGGCCCTCTGCACGTCGAACTGGCTGTAGGTGTTGACCGATACCCCCGCACCCGAGGGACGCGCCACGTCGACCTGGGGCAAGCCGTTCTGTGTCTGGATTACATGCGCGCCGGAACCGGGCGCGGCAACGATCTGGGCCATGGCGATTGCTGGCACACCCAGTAGCAGCATGGCAGCCAGCGCTATCGGGCGCCGTGTCGTCTGCAGTATCGCGGAAACAACCAGCGCACCAGATGCACGGCGACCGCCCGCGGCGTGCGGCGCCAGGCCATTCTCCTGCACCACCATGAGCGCGCCCCGAGCGCGATTGAAGATAACCCGATAGCAGTTCTTGTTCATTATTCACGGCGTGCAATTCACGCGCAGGTTCTGGTCTGCGCGTAAGCGTATCGAAGCCGCGAACGGTATTTGTGAACAATTGCCAACGCGTGAAGTACCGTTAGCAAACGAGCATCAGCAGGGGGATCTATGAATAAGGCTAGAAGTGCGTTTACCGCCATTTTTCAGACAGCAAAGCGGCGCACGACAACTTGCAGAGTGTCGAGCGAGTAAAACAAGCCTCAATGGCGCCCGTCCACCAGATACGCTGCAATACACGCCGCCGTCTCTTCAGCAGACACGCCGGCGTTATCGAGAACAACGTCGCTGAACGCCCTCGACCGATATCCCTGCGCATACATCTCGACGATGCGCTCACGCTCCCCGTGCGTCAGCACGCGCGAGTCCAGATCGAATCCGCCCACTAATCCCGCATCGCATGCGGATCCGAATTCGCGACCACACGGTTCTTGCCATCCCGTTTTGCCTGATACAGCGCAACGTCGGCGGCTTCGATCAGCGAAGTCGTCGCCGCTTCGACTTCGGGCACGACCGTTGCACCGCCGATACTGATCGTCACGTAGTCCCCCGTCGACGATTGCCGGTGCGGCAACTGCAGTGCCTCGATCCCGGCGCGGATCTTCTCGGCAAGCAGTTTCACGCCGCCTGTCGACGTCCCCGGCAACACCACCGCGAACTCTTCGCCACCAAAACGCGCCGCCAGATCGCCGGCACGACCGAGACACCCTTCGACCGTCGCCGCGATCTGCTTGAGCACTTCATCGCCGGCAACGTGCCCATACGTATCGTTGTACAGCTTGAAGTTATCGACATCGATCATCAGCAGCGACAGCTCCGATTGATCGCGCAGACCGCGTCGCCATTCGGCGCTCAGATACTCGTCGAGATAGCGCCGGTTCGACAGTCCGGTCAGACCGTCCGAATGCGTGAGACGCCGCAACTCGAGATTCGCCTCGAGCAGTTGCTGCTGCGACTGCCGCAGCGCGCGATACGCTTCATCGCGTTGCAGCAGGTTCACATACGAGCGCGAGTGATAACGAATACGCGCGACCAGTTCGATGCGGTCGGGCAGTTTCACGAGGTAATCGTTCGCACCGGTAGCAAACGCCGCGCTCTTGATAACCGGTTCTTCCTTGGTCGACAGCACGATGATCGGTACATCGCGTAACGCCGGGTTGGCGCGATACGCCTTCACGAGCGTGAGCCCGTCCGTGCCTGGCATCACCAGATCCTGCAGGATCACCGTGGGCCGCGTCTGCACCGCGGCGTACATCGCCTCGTCGGAGTGGGCGCAGTAATGGAAGTCGATACCGTCCTCGTTCGCCAGCGCGCGACGCACGGCTTCGGCAACGATCGCCTGGTCGTCGACCAGCAGAACCATCGCGGGCACGGCCGACGCCAGCGGTGTCTGTAGCGCGGCATGGACCGCGTCGAGCGTCGGATGTACGCCTTCTTCGGTCGTGATGCGGCCAGCCTGGTCAGGCTCGCCGCTTCGGTCTGTATCCATATTCACCCCTCGCTATGCTCAGATAGTCCTACTCTCTCATTGTGATTTTTTGACCAAGGCCAGCAGTTCGCCCGCTATTTTATCGAGCGGCAGAATCGAGCGCGCCGCACCCAACGCGGCCGCGGCTTTCGGCATGCCGAACACCGCGCTCGTCGCCTCGTCCTGGGCGATCGTGTGGTAACCCTTCGCGCGCATGGCCTTCAACCCGATCGCGCCGTCGCGCCCCATGCCGGTAAGCAGCACGCCAATTGCGTTGGCCTGCCAGTGCTGGACCACGCTGTGAAAGAACACATCCACCGACGGCCGATACGGCGTGTCGGCAGGCTCGCGCGCGTAATCGAGCGTACCGGTGCGCGTGAGGTTCAGATGATCGTTGGTCGCCGCCAGCAGCGCCTCGCCAGGCTGCGGCCGGTCACCCAGTTGGGCGACGCGCACGTGCAGCGGCGTCTGGCCATCGAGCCATTGCGCCATGCCCTCTGCAAACGCCTTGTCGACGTGCTGCACGATCACGAGCCCCGCGCGGAAATCGACCGGCAATTTGCCGAGCACGGTTGCGAGCGCAGTCGGGCCGCCCGCCGATGCGCCGATCGCCACCAGCGTCGAGACCTTACCCGTTGCACGCGGCACGGCAGCCGTCGTGCGCCGCGCCACCGGCTGTTCCAGCAACCGGCCAATCTGGTCGATCTTCTCGAGTAGCTGTTGCGAACTGTCGGCCAGCGTATGGTCGGCGAGTGTCGGCGTGTCGACCGCATCGAGTGCGCCCGCGCCCATCGCTTCATAGACCCGCCACGCGTTCGCGCCGACGCTGCTCGTGACGACGAGGATCGCGCACGGCGTGCGCGACGCCATGATGCGCCGTGTGGCCTCGACACCGTCGAACCCCGGCATCACGAGATCCATCAGCACGATGTCGGGGGGCTGCGCCGCGCAGAAATCGACGGCATGGGCACCGTCGGGCGCGACCCAGAGCACGCGGTGCTCGGGGCGTAATGCGATCGCGCGGCGTATCGCTTCGACCGCGAGCGGTAAGTCGTTGACGATCCCGATGTTCATGAACGGGCTTCTCCGATCAGATCGCGCACTGCATCAAGCAGCGCCTCGTCGTGAAAACTGCCTTTCGCGAGATAGTAATCGGCGCCCGCATCGAGCCCGCGACGACGATCCTCCTCACGATCCTTGTACGACACGATCATCACCGGCAGCGACTTGAGCGCCGCATCGCGCCGGATCAACGTCACGAGTTCGATGCCGTCGATGCGCGGCATATCGATATCGGTCACCACCAGATCGAACTCCGCATTGCGCAACGCGTTCCAGCCATCCATGCCGTCCACCGCGACCGTCACCAGATAACCGCGCTTTTCCAGCAGCTTGCGCTCAAGTTCGCGCACCGTCAGCGAATCCTCGACCACCAGCACGTGCTTGCGTGTCTCGACTGTCGCGCCTTGCGCGCGCCGCACCTTGTCGAGCTGGCCGCCGCGCACGAGCTTGTCCACCGAGCGAAGCAGGTCTTCGACATCGACGATCAGCACCGCTTCGCCGTTTTCCATCAGTGCGCCCGCGGCAATGTCCTTGACCTTGCCGAGCCTGCTATCGAGCGGTTGCACCACGAGCATGCGTTCGCCGAGAAAGCGATCGACGGCGATGCCGCACAGTTCGCGTTCGTCGCCGATCACGACCACCGCGACGCCGGCACGCGCGTCATCCGACACGGGCGTACCAAGCAACTGATGCGCGGTGACGAGACCAATCGGCTTACCTTCGAACGCAAAGTGTTGCTGCCCTTCGAGCATATCGATGTCGTTGCGCGTGAGTTCGAGCGTGCGCCGCACATGCGCAAGCGGAAACGCATACGCTTCGCCGCCAACCTCGACCAGCAGGCTGCGTATCACCGACAACGTCAGCGGCAATTGCAGCACGAAGCGCGCGCCGCGCCCGGGTTCGTTGTGGATACGCACCGTGCCGCGCACGGCCTTGACCATCTCGTGGACGGCATCGAGACCGACGCCGCGACCCGACACGTCGGTGACGCGCTCGCGCATCGAGAAACCGGGCAGCAGCAGGAATTCGAGCAACTCATGATCGGTCAGGCGCGCGGCCGTGTCGTCGTCGGCGAGACGACGGCGCACGACCGCCGCCCGCACACTGTCCAGATCAATGCCGGCGCCGTCGTCGCTGACGGAAATCAGCAGCTTGCCCGCACTATGCCGCGCTTCGAGCGTCACGGTCGCCTCGGCGGGCTTGCCGTGCGCCGTGCGCGCATCGGGTGTTTCGATACCGTGATCGAGCGCGTTGCGCAACAGATGTCCGAGCGGCGCGTCGAGCATGTCGAGAATGTCGCGGTCGACCTGGGTCGATTCGCCGACCACCGAGAAACGCACACGCTTGCCAAGCGAACGCGCAAGATCGCGCACGATACGCGGATACGCATGCGCCGCATCGCCGAACGGTCGCATCCGCGATTGCAGCGCTTCGTCGTAGAGCTGCTGCGCGAGATGGGTGCTGCGGCGATCGAACCGGTCGAGTTCGTCGATGCGTGCGCCAAGCACCTGTTGCATGTTGCCGAGCGTTTCGCGTACCCGGTTCAGCGCGGCAAGCGCATCGGTATCGAGACGCTCCGCGAGCGTCTCGTAGAACGCATCGAGCGAACGAGCGGCGTCGCGTTGCGTGCGCTTCACGCGCAGCATCGATTCGGCGAACGGTTTGAGCCAGCGCGCTTCGACCAGCGATTCGCCCGACAGACTCAGCAACCGGTCGAGGCTGTCCGCGCGCACGCGCAGCATGCGATGCGGATCGCGGGTCGGATTGATGTGCGCGAGGGGTACCTCGACGGCAGTTGGCGCGCTCTGGTCGCTAGCGTCCCTGTGGTCCGCGCGGGCGGGCGGCGGCTGCACCGCTAACGATGCGACAGGCTGCTGCGAGGTCAGGCGCGCGTCCGGCTGTGCAGCCGCATGCGCATTGAGCAGCGCAAGCGCGGTGCGCAGCGTGGCATCGTCGTCGGCACTCGATGCATCGCCGGGTTCGCTGAAACTGACGCCGACCGGTGCGGCCGGTTGGGCGCCGAACGTCGCGAGACCCGCCACCCATGCGTCCACTTCGCTGCGCAGGACCGGCACTGCGGGGTTCGCTTCGCCGATACGCAGCAGCATGTCGGCGCCGCGCAGCAGCTCGTCGATATGTTGTGCGGTAAGCACCAGCTCTCCATGCTGCGCAGCGACGAAGCATTCCTCCATCATGTTCGCGACATCGACGCCGTCCGGCAAGCCGACGATACGCGCCGCGCCCTTCAACGAATGTGCGGCGCGCATACAGGCTTCGAGCGCGCCAGCATCGGTCGGTGCATGTTCGAGCAGCAGCAACCCGTCGGAAAGCACGCGCGTCTGCACCTGCGCCTCTTCGCGGAACAGTTCGAGCAACGACAGGCGGCCCGGATCGTCGGTGCTGCTCATCGCAGGTTCCTCGCAAGCGAGTCGAAAACGCGTGCCGTATCGAGCAGACCGATCGTCGTATCGCGCCACGCGAGCACGCCGCGTGCGTGCGATGCGGTTGCATGCGCAAACGTTGTCGGAACCGGCATCACCGTGGACGTCGCAAAGCGCACGATGCCTTCCACTTCATCGACGGGGAATGCGGCCGGTTCGCCACGATGCGTCGCGACCAGCATGCGCGCATAGACAGTGCGACTGGCGTGCCGCGCCGGGCCGTTACGATCGAGATTCAGCAGCTCGCCAAGCGATGCGGCAACCGTGAGCGCACCGCGAATGTTGACAAGACCGAGTACCACACGGTTGCGTCGATGCGGCAACGAATGGATCGGCCGCGGCTCGTCGACCTGGCGCAACGCGGCGGCCGGCAGCGCGAGCCATTCGTCCGCGACGCGAAACACGAGTGCGGCTTCGAGCGACGCGCGATCGACGTCGGCGAGATCGTGAGCGGCGAGCGCACGGGCGGCGTGTTCTCGCGAAGCCGACGATGCAGCCTGCGCGGACGGATACGACGCGTGCGGCAGGCCAGGTGAGTTGTCGAGCGGGCGATCGAGCAGCAATGCCGCGCCGCGCTCGAAGACCGGGCAGTTCAGGCAGCGCGCGTACTCGACAAGACGCGGGCACGAGCCATCGCCGCGCGAGCCGATGCGGTTCCAGCAATCGTCGACGGGTACCGTTGTCTGCCCGTTGTCGGTGGCGACGTGAATCATGCGTTCCTCACGATGGGTCCGCGCGGCCCGATCCGCGCGTCGACATCCGCGCCATCGCGCGCTGGGCGCGCAGCGTCATCTGCTGCGCACCGGCTGCGTCGCCGCTCACGTCGAGCAGCACGGCAAGATGCGTCAGCGCTTCGTAGTGAGCAGGCGCGAGATAGAGCGCCTTGCGATAGAAATCGACGGCCTGGGTGCGCTCGCCGCGCGCATCGGCGATCAGGCCGAGCAGATAGAACGCCTCCGCTTCAGGCCGATGACCTTCGATGAACGTGCGCACCAGACGCTCGGCGTCGTCGAGCAGACCCGCATCGGCGAGCCGATGGGCTTCGGCAAGCCCAGACGAAGCAGATACGGCGGATGCAGATGCAACCGGCGCAGAGGTCTTAGTCGCGGCACGGCGCGCAGCAATCTCCGACGGACGCGATGCGGCAAAGGGCGGCGGCGTAGAGCGTGCGGGGGCCTGCTTCAACGTCGTTGTCCGTGCAATGGGCGCGACCGGCAGGACCGCACCGCCATCCACAGGAACAGCCGCAGACAACGCAAGCCACTGGTCCGCTCGCGTAGCACCGCCGAACAGGTTTTTCTCATCGGCTGGCAGGCGCTGAAACGCAAACGCAAGCGGAATGCGCGCGGACGTCAACGCATGCCGCATCATCAGTCCGGTTTCGGCGGGGCCGACAAAGATCGTCCCGCCGTCCGCGAGCTGCGCATCGAGCAGACGGATCGCACGGTCCTGCGCGTCGCGGTAAAAGTAGATCAGCACGTTGCGGCAAAAAATGAAATCGTAGCGAATATCGGCCTGCTGCGAAGGCCCAAACAGATTGCCTTGCGTGAATCGCACGGTCCTCTGCACACGCTCGTGCAACTGCCAGCCTTCCGCGGTTTCGTTGAAGTGGCGGGCACGAAATTCGAGCGCGTGCCCGCGAAACGAATTGCGCCCATACACCGCGCGCTGTGCGCGTTCGATTGCCTGGCCACTGATATCGACTGCATCGACGGTAAAGCGCGTCGGGTCGATGCCGGCATCGAGCAACGCCATCGCCGCCGAATACGGTTCCTCGCCGCTCGAACACGGCGCGCTCAATACGCGCAGCACACGCGTCGGCGCACTGGCGAGCCGCTCATGCGCGAGCCGTGCGAGCGCGGCAAACGCCTCGCGCTCGCGGAAAAACCAGGTCTCCGGCACCACCAGCGACTCGACGAGCGCCTGGCGCTCTTCGGGCGAGATGTTCAGCAGGACCCAGTACGCGTCGAGTGCGACGTCTTCGGGTAGCTCGTCGTGCTGGGTCGCGCGCACGCGTTCGAGCACCGCGCGACCGAACGCGTTGACACCGAGCGACGACGCATCGATGCCCGTCTCCGACGAGAGCCAGTTGACGAAGCGTGGATCGGCGAAAGTCATGGGCGTCATCACGTGCGGGCGGCCACTGCTACCGCGGACGCGGCCGGAAACAGCAGCGCGCGGGTTTCATCGTCGAGCATCTGTTCGACATCGACCCATTGCACAAGCCCTTCGGCATCGCTTGCAACGGGGCCGAGCCAGCGCGCATGTGGCGTTGCGACACCGCTGTCGGCGAAGCGTTCACGCTCGATGCGTTGCGTACGCGTCGCACGCTCGAGGATCAGGCCGAGCAGATGTTCGGTCTCGTCGGGATGCGGCGATACGCCGCTGCGATAGCGCACCAGCACGAGACGCGTGGAGCGCAGCGCACGCGCCGCACGGCCAAGCGCCAGCCGCGACACGTCGATTACCGGCACCGGCGCGCCGCCGTGCTCGATCACACCTGCAATCCATGCAGGCGTGCCGGGAAGCGCCCGCGCCTGCGTATAGGCGAGCACCTGAACGATCGCTGCCGCATCGAGTGCGTAGCGCTCGCCGTCGAGTTCGAACTGGAGAAAGAGCATCGCGATTGCCTGCGCGGTCCGGTGCGGGTGTCAGCCCTTGAGTCAGGCCTCGAGTCAGGCCTCGATCTTGAAACGCGACACGCCGGTACGCAGCTGATTCGCGACCAGCGTCAGATCGTCGATGGCCTGCGAAGACTGGCGCAACGACTCGGCCGTCTGCTGCGCGGCCTCCGACAGTTGCGACAGCGCCTGGGTAATCTGCTCGGCGCCGCTTGCCTGAGTCTGCATGCCTTCGTTGACCATCTGGAAGCGCGGCGCGAGTGTCTGCACCTCGGTGATGATCTGCGACAACTGGCCGCCCACCTGATGCACATCGCGCATGCCGCGCCGCACCTCTTCGGAGAACTTGTCCATGCCCATTACCCCGGCCGATACCGCCGACTGGATGTCCTTGACGGTCTGCTCGATGTCGTATGTCGCCACCGCGGTCTGATCGGCGAGCCGGCGAATTTCGGTCGCCACGACCGCGAAGCCGCGACCGTATTCGCCGGCTTTCTCGGCTTCGATTGCCGCGTTCAGCGACAGCAGGTTGGTCTGGTCCGCGACCTTGGTGATCGTCGCGACGACCTGGTTGATGTTGATCGCCTTCTCGTTGAGGATCGCCAGCTTCGCGTTGACGGAGCCGGCCGCTTCCATCACGCTGCGCATCGTTTCTTCCATCCTGGACAGACCGGTATGACCTTCGCCCGCGAGCGACGCCGACTGCTCCGCGACATTCGACACTTCGTTCATCGTGCGCAGCAGATCGCGCGAGGTCGCGAAAATCTCGCGCGAGGTCGCGCCGATTTCAGTGGTGGTCGCGGCGGTTTCGCTTGCGGTCGCCTGCTGTTCCTTCGACGTCGCCGCAATCTCCGCCACCGAGGTCGTCACCTGCAACGACGACTTCTGCGCCTGCGAAACAAGGCTCGCCAGTTCTTCGGACATACGGTTAAAGCCGTCCTCCAGGCGACCGAACTCGTCGTCGCGCCGCAAATCGAGCCGTTGCGTCAGGTCGCCGGTGCGCATGCGGTCATGTACTTTCACGAGTTGCGCCATCGGCACCGTGACCGCCTTGAGTAACGCGTAGCCGGTGGCGAGCGAAATCAGCAGGATGATGCCGAGCGCCGTGGCGAGCGTGATCTGCGTGCCGGTCACCGAGCTGCGGATCAGTTGCGCCGATTCGTCGGCGCGTGTGCTGTTTTGCTTGACCAGCACATTCGCCGTGCGGATCACTTCGTTCCATACCGGTGTGAGTTTCACGAACGCGGCCTGGGCTGCCGGTTTCGATGTCTGAGCAATACGCACCGCGTCGTTGAGCAGCGGCACGTACTGGTCGTAGGCGCTGCGAAACGCGCGGAACTGCTCGCGGTCCTGTTCGTCGTAGATGGTCGCCTGATAGTCGGCGCTCAACTGGTCGAAGTTTCGCAGGGCATCGGGTACGCCGTCGATGTCGCGTTTCGCATCGTCCGCAGTAGCGTCGACGAACGCCGCCCGTTCGAGCATCGTGTAGCTCACGTTCGCCGCCGCGCGCAGCGACGTCGACAGATAGAGCCCGGGTACCGAGTCGCGGCCGATGCTGTGCGCCTCTTCGTCGATCGCCCGCAGGCGGTTGTAGGAAATTGCCGCCATCACGAGCAACAGCACGAACAACGCGCCGAAACTCAGCACGATGCGGTTGCCGAGCGACAACCGGCCGCCGCCGAGCATGACAGGCAGATTCTTGTTGCTTCCGATGGATGTCGTGCTGGCCATGTTCCGGATAACTCTCAAAGACCGTGGGGTGAATTAAGCAACGCCCGGGAAGTATTTCTCTAACTATCGAGGGCGTCAGTGCGGAGGATACACCGCGCAGGCAACGGCTAATACGGGGAAAAACCTCGGGAATGCCTTGCATCTCGTCTTGCGTCTCGCTACCCGATCGATCCGCCGGCAAACCTGCACTACCTGACGTGCCGTGAAAACACGCGCGTGATGCTCAACCCGCCCCGCGCGCCCGGTTGCGCCGATACCACCAGCCGATGCCCGCGATACCGAGCAGCACCACCACAACCGGTACGTACAGATGCCGATGCACCCAGTAGCGCATCGTGCGCCAGGCCTGCACATACGGAAAGCGGCTCGCTGCGCGGAAATCGGGCGCCGGACAGTCGCGGCCGAAATGCGCGGCGAATGGCACGACCGCGCCGTCCTTCACGTAGCGCTGGTAAATCGCATTCGCGCGGTCATCGTCGTCCCGCACGAACGCCGCGCCGTGGCATAGCACCGCAGCGAACGCCTGGGACCGCGGCGGCAGCAGGTTCGCGGCGTTGAGGGCTTCGTCGGCGGCAACCGAGCGGTAGTGAAACCGCGTGTCGGGTTTTGCTTCGCTCGATGCATAGCGTTGGCGTTCACCATCGGTCACGAACGGGCCGGGCAGGTCGGCGGCGGCGCGCTGCGCTGGGGTGTCGAGGGGCGGTGCGGCAGCTCCGGAAGCCGAATCGGCCGCCGGCAGCCAGGCGCTGCGACGTCCGGCGCCGCCGCTGTAGGTGCCTTCGAACGTCGCAAAGTCTGGCTCCTGCTCGTAACCCATGATCTCCATGCCGTGTGTGCGTGCTAGCGTGGCGGCCGTGAACCACGCTTCTGCGCGCGTCGTACTGCGCCATGCGTGCTGCGCATCGCGCAGCGCGGCACCATAGGCCGCTGCCCAGGTGCGCGCCCGCCATGGGGTCACGATAAACGTGTCGTTGCGGTAGTCGATATCGAAGAAGCGCGGATCGTTGTCCGCCGGAAAGTACGGTAACGCATCGTCGATCCGGCCGTCGCGCACGAGGCGCCGTGCCAGCAGCGTACGCAGCATGTCGCCCGGTGTCCGCAAATGCTGCGCGAGCCACTGGTCGTAGTACTGGTCATGCGTGAGGTTGATGGGACCAGTCGTTGCGGACGCCGCCGGTGTATTGGCTGCTACATGCACATCGACCCATGTCTTCAGTTCGTCGGTGGTCAGCACGCGCTCGGCCACGTAAGCCGCATCTTCCGCATAACCGATCGCACTGCCGTCCAGGCCGACGCTCCAATCGGGCAGGTCGGTGCCCTGCTGCTTGCGCAGCGTTGCCGCATAGAGCTGGTCCAATGCATCCACATACTGTCCGCGTGCAAGCGTTAGCACGCCCTGCTCGCCCTTGACGAGCGCCGCACGATCGCTATCGAGACTCGCATCGTTCGGCGGGAACGCTTTCGATGCCTGCGCATAAGCTTGCGCGGCCGCCGCCAGATCGCCGTTGCGCAGCGCGAGCTTCGCGCGCACCCAACTGGCGAGCGCGCTGTCGTCGTGTGCGATCAGCGTTTGCGCGAAGTCGTAGCGCCCAAGCCGGTAGGCGAGCGCCGCAAGCCGATCCGCGCCCACGGGCCGTTCGATACCCTGCTTCTGGATCGCTACGACGAGTGCGGAGAGCACGGGGTTGGCCCGCACGCCCTTGTCGCCGCGGGCCGCATCCGCGTAGCCCCGACGCCCGTCGATGGAGAACATCGCGAAGGAGTCGGTCGTGCTCGCCGGATCGTCTTTCACGACATCGCCGAGACGCGCGAGGCCGTAGGCGACCAGCAGCCGCTGCGTCAGTGGATCGTCGATTAACCGGGTCGCGCGCGCCGGACTACTAAGCGCCCATCCGGCGATCTCGATCAGCGACACCTGCCCGCTCATGGAGCCGCGTGCAGCCTGTTCGGCGTACAACGCGATCGCGCGGTTCAGGTCCGCCGGCGCGAGGCCGTCGGCACAGGCTGTCCGGTTGTCGAAATCGGAGTCGTCGCATCGTGTCTCGCTGGAGTACAGATACAGGCGCGCCTCTTCGCCGTAGCTCGCGACGGCTAGTCCCCATGGGTCGCGTGCGCCGTCGCGGGCCCGGGAGCGGGCCAGCGCGAAGGACTGCACCGCTGCTGCCCGTTCGGCGGCGGTGTCGTTGCCTGCACCGGTCGACGCGTCGGCGTGCATCTTGCCGAGCATGTAGGCGGCCCAGACTACGCGCAGGTCGCCGCTCGCGTGCGGTAGGTCGAGTACGGCCTGAAAACGCTGCTGCGCGCGGACGGCGGCTGCAGCGGCGTCGGTTTCCGCGCGCTTCTGGGCAGCGCGGCAACTGGCTGGACGTTTTGTCAAAGAACGTGCCGACGCCGCGACGGCATGCGACGCGGCGCTTGCGGAATGATTGCCGGCGCTTGCTGTACTCGCTGCATTTTCGGCATTTGTCGTGCCTGCTGTGTTTGTTGCGCTCGCTGCATTTGCCGCGCTCGCTGCGCTTGCTGCATCCAGATCGCACGACGGCACCGCCGCATTCGACGCCTTGTAATCGACCGCAGCAGCGGTGTACAGACGCACCGCATCCGGCACGCCATCACCGAGCGCGAATGCCGCATCGCCGTTGTTAAGCGCGCGCATCACCTGCACGGTCTTCATCTGATCCGCGGTGAGAATCGTCTTGTCGGGCGCATCGGGCGAACTGTCGTTACCGGAAGCCGGCTCCACAGCCTTCAATGCGTCGTTCACCGAAACCAGATGCGATGCCTCGTAGGCAAACGAATTAGCCGGCGTGCTTCTTAGCGTGCCGGCGCGATGATCGAGCAGTTGCAGCGGGAAATCCGGGCCGCAGGCCAACACAGCTGCGGTGCCCGCGACGACAGCAGCAATCGCCGCAACCAGGACCAGGCCGGTGGGTTTACGGTTCGACACGTGAAGTCACCGTGGGTTGAGTACAGCGAATCCAGCCGATGGTGCGCTGGCGACCCGCACGCAGCAGACCGTCCTGCGTGCGACGTAACACGAGATTCTGGGCATCGCGATCGAGCGAGTAGCCGTTGATGCCGTCAGCGGCGACGCAGGTCCTGTCGAGGCGAATACGCGACGGCAGCGATGCATCGGCGGTGCCGTCGTTGACCAGCACGAGGTCCGCCGCCGCCGAACCGGCCGCGACGCGCGTACGCACCGACAACGCGGCTCGCAATGGCGCATGCGTGAGCACCGCGCGCCACGTGACGAGGCTCCATGCGCGTTCGTCATCGTCGGTGGGCAGGCGGAACCACACGATACCGGCGAGACCCGCCGGCCGGTCGCGCCCGATGCGCGCAGCGAACGCACCGATCTCGTCGGGCTTTGCCACGAGTTCATGCGCAAGATCGTCGGACTGCAATGTAGGGCGCTCGCTCTCGATACCCGTTACGCGTCCGTCCGGCCCCCACGTGACGCGCGTGCCATAGGTCGGCAGCGCAACGCGCCACGGATGATGCGTGCGCCGGGCAAACGCATGCATCCAGGTCTGCGCACGAGCTTCGTCGAAGAGCCCTCGTACCGGGTTCATCACGGCATGCACCTGCAGCACGGCTTCGTCGCTCGTCGCGAGCAGGTCGTCCAGCGCCGGACTATCCATCCAGGTGGGTAACGCGGTAATCGACAGACGCGTGGGGGGCGACATAGTCGCAAGCCGCTCGCGCAACGCGCCAAGAAACCGTCGATAACCCGCAAGACGCGCGGTCGCGCAGTCGTAGTCGATTTCGATGCCCGCGACTGCGATGCCCTCGCGCTGCCACGTGCCGAGCAGCGTCGCGATGTGCGCGATCGACGCCGCGTCGTCGAGATCGCCTAGGGCTCCGTCGAAACGCACGACGGCCACCACCGGCACATGCGCCGCAGCAAGCACACTCGCATCGGGTGTCATATCGACCCAGCGGCCGCGCGCGTCGAGTTCCGCGGCCAGCACATGCCAGCTTGCGACGAGGCCGCGACTCTCATCGATCGCCGCGGCAACCGTCGGGGTCCACGTGCGTTGCCAGACGTATGCGTCGTTGGGCAACGCGGGCAGCGGTTTGCCGCAACCCGCGATGCAGATCAGCATCATGATCGCGAGCACACGTCTCGCGAGGCGGGCTGCGGGCGCTGCGGGTGCTGCCGGGGCGGCGGGTCTCGACGGGTCGAGCGGCGGCATGCGCTGTCCTGTTGTGCTGGGTCGTTCCGATGCGCGGCGGCGTGAACTACCGTGACAAGCCGCGCATCATTTCAAACCGAAGTCCACCCGCGTCGGCGCGCCCTTGTCCTTGATACCCTGCGCGTCGAGCTTCGGTGCAACGATGAAGACCCGGCTGCTGTCGATCTTGCCTTCGAAATACTGCTGCACGGCCTGCGCGCGCTGCTGCGCCAGCTCACGCAGGCTGGCGTCGTTGACCGGCGCATGTTCGGCGATGGCGCTCTTCATTTCGTCGGCGGGCAGGGACTTCGTCAGGCCGACGAAGTTGTGCGGCTTCTTGAAGTCCGCGGCCTTGTACGCCTTGGTCAGATATTTGTCGTAGTCGGCGGCGTCGACGGTCACCGTCGATGTGTCGACGCTCTCGCCGTTGCCGACCGTGTCCTTGATCTTCTGCTGCTTGACGAGACGATCGACATACGCGGTGCGCAAGCCTGGCTCGTCAGCGGCCGGATCGACGCGGCCGATCAGATCGATGCGGATCGACGACTTCTCCGTGAGCACCTTGATGATCGTGTCGAGCTTCTTCGTCGAAGCATCGGACAGCTTCGCCGAACCCGGATCGAATTCGACGTAGCCGAGTTCTTCGCTATTGCCGCCGCCGAATGCGTTGGCGATCAGCGAGAACGGCGCCGTCACCGCCTTCTCGAGCAGGTTCAGCACCGCATGCCAGATCAGCCCACCGATGCTGAACTCGGGGTTCGACAACGAACCCGACACGGGGATATTCACGTCGATTTCGCCACGCGAGTTTTTCAGCAGCGAGATGGCGAGCCGCACCGGCAGCTTCGTCGCGGTGCTGTTGTCGACGTGGTCGCCGAAGGTCAGCTGATCGATGAAGATGTGGTTGTTCGCGCTCAGCTGGTCGTTGGCGAGCTGGTAGTGCAGGTCGACGTTCAGCTTGCCCTTCGTGATCGGATAGCCCGCGTACTTCGCCGAGTACGGCGTGAGATTGGTCAGTTCGATGTCGTGCGCACTCGCGGTCAGATCGAGCGCGGGCTTCGCGATCAGTGGATTAACCGAGCCGCGGATCGACAGCGGACCGTTCGCCGCGAGCTTCGCGGCGACGTCCACCGGCGCGGAAGTGGTCGACTGCGTGCCGAACGCACCGATCTTGCCGGTAATGCTCACGAGGTTCGCCGTGTAGTTCGGCTTGATGAAGTTGTCGGTGTAGGTGACGCGGCCATCCTGCAACAGCAACTGGCCGAAGTGCAGTTTCACCGGACTCTCCGGCGGCGTTGCGGCGACCACCGTCGGGGCGGGCCCGGACGCCGGATGCGGCGCCGATGCCGCGACTGCTTCGGATGCAGCAGGCGGTGTCAGCGGTATCGCTTCACCCTTTGCGTTCTTGTCGCGTGTGAGCGACTGCGCTTCGCCTGTTTCGTGCGCGACCACCTGGCTCAGGTTCAGCTTGCCCTGCGCATCGAGCAGCACGCGGCCATAGAAACCGGCAAACGTCACGCGGCTTGCGTCGACGTCGGTGCCGCGTTCGCTGTAATTCGCTTTCAGGTTCGCCAGCGCAAGCGAACGCCAGCCGGCGAATGGATCGGAGGTCGCCTTGTCGAGCATGCGCACGTCGACGAGCGCTACGTCGCCGCGATACTCGACCTGTAGTGCCTTGCTCTGCGACAACGCCACTTCGCCGTTCGCATTCAGCAGCGCGCTCGCGATAGTCGCGTTCAGCTTGTTGCCGAAATACGGTTCGAAGGCTGCTGCATCGAGCCGGTTCGCGTTGATTTTCAGCGCGAGCTTCAGCGGAGTTGCCGTCACGTTGCCGGTCACGCCGAGCGTGCCCTTGCGGTTCAACGTCGCCTGCAGATCGATCGGCAATGGATGGCTCATGTCGTCGCTGATCTGCTGCACCTTCAGTTGCAGCGGCGCTACGCTGAGCTTCACCGGGCGCGGCGTCGTGTTGTCGGTGAATTCCGCCGATCCGTCCTTCAAGCTCAATTCGCCGATTTTGTAGTGCCACGCAGCCTCTTTCGTCGCAGGCTGCGCGGTGCGCGGTGCCGCACGCCGCGGCGCAGCCGCATGCGAATCGGCCAGCGCTGCGAGATCGATGCGACCGTCCTTCAGACGCTGTGCGTTGACGACGAGGCCCGTCAGAGCGACGCTCGTGACAGCGGCGTTGCGCGCGGCCAGATCGACCTGGTCGATCTTCACGTCTCCCTGCGTCAGCCCGATGGCGGTCTCTTTCACGCCGGGCACGTTCAGCTTCAGCGACTGGAGCGTCAGCGTGCTGTCGTTGACTTTCAGGTCGAGCGGCGACTTGCCCCAGTTCGTGTTGAGGTTCACGCTCGCAGACAACGTTCCGTCGGCGATCCGTGCGGCGGTCGCGCCGGCGAGGTACGGCTGCACCAGCGGCAGCGGCAATGTCTTCACGTCGAGCTTCGCATCGGCGGTCTGTGCGGCGAGTGTGAACGAGCCGGTCGCCGTCACCGAGCCACCGCCCTTCAGCGACGCGCCCAGCGTGTAGTGCGCCGGCGATTTGCCGAGCATCGCGAAGTCCGCGAGCGTCGACGACAGATCGGTGATGCCGAGCGTGACCGGTTGCGCGGGCGTGTCGTCGCGGAAATTGACGGTACCGCCGGTGAGTTCGAAGCGCTTGATCGATAGATCGAAGGGAGCCGGCTGTTTTTCGGCTTCGGTCGGCGCGGTGGCGCCCGATGCAGCACTCGCCGCCGATGCAACTTGCACGGCACTGGCGCTCTGCGCAGCGGCGTTTGCCGTTGTGGTTGTGCTCGCGGTCGCAGCACCAGGCGCCGGTGCGAACATGCGCTGCACACTCAGCACACCGTCCTTGTCGCGGGCAAGCGCGACGGTCGGCGCATCGATACGGATATCGTCGAAGCGATAGATATTCTTCAACGGTTCCAGCGTCGCCGCGGCGACATGCAATTGATGCAGCGAGACAAACGGCGCATTGTTCTGATCGACCGCATCGACGTCGTCGAGATCGGTGGTGCCGGAGATGCGCAGCGTGGGCGCGTCGTCGGACATCACGAAGTTCAGTTTCAGATCGCTCGACAGCTTGCCCGTGCGCACGGTGACCGGCAGCTTGACCGGCGCATACGACAGCAGGCGCGGCACGTCGAGACCGTCGAAGCGCAGCGACACTTCCGATTCGCGCGAAGCCGCAAACGGCTTCGTCTTGCCGTCGATGGCGAGCGGACTGCCATCGATCCGCGCGCGCAACAGCGGCTGCACGAAAATATCGGTCTTGGACGGCAGCGTTGCGATAAACGGAATGCCGAGCTTCCACTGGTCGATGACGTGCTTCATGCCGAGCAGCCGGTCGTCGAAATCGATCCGGCCGTTTTCGAGCCGGATGTTCGATACCGAGAACAACGTCGGCTTGCTATTCGGCGTGGACGGCTGCTTCGAGAATTTCTCGATCAGGTCGGTGAAATTGAAGCGCTGCGCGTCGTAACGGATGATGTGAAAGCTCGGCGAATCGAGCTGCACTTCGTTGACGATCGGCGCCGCGCGAAACAGCGACGCCCACGACGGCCGCACGATCAGCCGTGCGATATCGATGAAGTCGCCCGCGCCGCCGCGCTCGCCGATATGAACGCTATCGGCTTCGAGGTTGAGCGTGTAGGGATTCAGTGCGATGCGGCCGATCGTGGCCGGCCGGTCGAGCTGCTTGCTCAACTGTTGCTCGGCAATGTGGCGGATCAGCGGGGGCGCGGCGAAGAAGCCGAACAGGCCGAACAGCACCAGGAAGATCAGCAGGCCGGTCAGGATGCGCCGCGTACGCCGCGCGCTTGCCACGCCGCGAACGGCCTGCAGGGAAGAAACGAGTGCCGCCTTGTTGAGGCTCGCCATGCTTGTCGGTCGCCGATGATGCGGCGGCAAGCCCGCCGCGATACGAAAGTTCAGACTGCGGCAAGTATACGTCCTGGAAGTTTCGTGTCGTGCAAATGTGAGGCAATTTGCACGGTACTGCGCTCATCGATGCAACATGCATGCATATGCATCGACAGGCTTCACACACACGATCTCACCCGCGGACGACACGCCCGAAGGGCAGCGAAGCACCGGCTCGCTGCCCCACCCGTGCGGTTATCCGCGCGTCGCTGCGCTACTGGCGCACAACAGCAGGCGGCGCCCACGAACCATCCGTGGCCTCGGGCTTCGGCGCATACAGACGCATCATCAACTGGAAGTCGGCGCGCGGCACCGGCAGCCAGTTCGCAGCCTTCGCCCGCACCGCCGACACCGTCACGTCGACCGAACCGTCGCGATTGCGCCGCAAGCCATTGCGATCGCCGACCGCGAGGTGCGCCGGCGCACTTTCGCCCAGTGCGCCATCTTTCGTGTACGCGGTGATCGACCAGAAGCCGCGCGTCGGCGGCAACTGGTTCGGCGCGAAGTGGATCTGGTAGCGATTCGCGCCGTTCAGCGCGCGGCCGTCGCCGTCAACCGCGACCGTGGCGCGGACTTCGTCGTCGCGGGTACCGATGCCGGGCTGCGCGAATGCCGCATACGCGCGCAGCGAGTAGTCCGGACCGTAGTTGCCGATGCCGTCGCCAAACCAGCTCCAGCCATTGCCTGTCAACAGGTTGGACGGAGCAGTGGCGACGCGGTCGTGACCGTCGGCAAGGCCCGCGGCGATCGCATCGCTCGCACCCGACGGCAATGCCGCCGACCCACCCGGCGTCACGCCCAGATCGGAGAGGGTCTTCAACGCGTGCGGATCGACCGGTTCCGGCGGATTGTCTTGCAGCGCCTGGGCAAGCCGGCCGAAGAACGCATTGGCGTCGTAACCGGCCACGAGAATGGCCGGCGTGGCGGCGGACGGCACATCGGCGGGATTGCCGCCTGCACGCGCCGCGGGCGCCGCCGCTGTCGCGGTATTCGACCACGCGCTTAGCGGCGCGACACGCATCGCACGCTGCAGCCTGCGGACCGCCACGACGTCGCGCGGACTGCTCGACTGGACGCGCACCGTGAGCCACACGTTGCGGGTCGGCACGTTGATACGCGTGATGCCCTTCGGCAGATCGCCCTGCCAGCCGGGACCGACGAACGCAATCGTTTGCGCCTTGAGTCCCGCAGCGTGCGGGCCAATTTGCGCGGCCGTCGACCAGATCACGTTGGTCCACATGTCGAGCGCGCGCGCGTCGACATAGCGGCCGTGCGAATCGGGCAGCGAAACGATGACGGGTTCGGCACCGACGTCGAGCCAGCCGGTCGAGTCGAGCGTATCGAGGCTGGGCGTGGTCGGGTTCGCCGCGCCGACCGGCGGCAGCGTCTGCGCATGGCGCAGCGTGTTGACCGGCGCCTGGCCCATGCTGTCGCCGACCGCGGCGTCGCGTGCGACGCTCATCAGTACGAGCGGGTAGCCGAACACATAGGAGTCGGCCACCTCGTCCTTGATCCAGCCCGTCGACTTCGGACTGTCACCCGGCGGGGCGGCACAACCAGCGAGGAAAGCGAGGCCCGCGAGCGATGCGCAGGTCCAGTAAAGCGAAACGGAATCTCGGCGACTTTTTATCATTCGTTGATTGTTACAGGCGTTCGGTGAAATAGCGCGAGCCGGATGCGGCTGGGTTCGCTGAGCCCCCGCTCATTGGCGAACCGGCGTGTCTCCGACCCTAACATCGGGTTTTAACGTATCCGTGACGGCGAAGCAAGTCCGAACGCGGTGACACCGGTCTGTCATGTGCGAAAGCGGCGTTTTACCAGGCGATCGAATCTGTTCTTGACCTTCCCATGATAGGAAGGTCGATACTCGGTTTTATCGTGCGGCCAAACGCCGCCTCAGACCGAGCCACATCATGACTGACCTTGCCGTGCCAGAACGCACTGCCCTAGCGCAGGCGGAACTTGAAATCAGCGGGATGACCTGCGCGTCGTGCGCGACGCGCGTCGAGAAGGCGCTGGCGAAGGTGCCGGGTGTCTCGCATGTCTCCGTCAACCTCGCCACTGAAAAAGCCACCGTCGATCTGCACGACACGGCCAGCACCGGCGCTCTTGTCGAGGCCGTTCGCAAGGCCGGCTATGACGCGACGCCTGTTGCGCCTGAAGCCGACCCAGGCGCAGCCGATACCGCGTCAGCGGGGCAGACCGCGGAATTTGCAATCGGCGGAATGACCTGCGCCTCATGCGCGATGCGCGTCGAAAAGGCGCTGGCGAAGGTGCCGGGTGTCTCGCATGTCTCCGTGAATCTCGCCACCGAAAAAGCCGCTGTCGATCTGGTCGACCCCGTGCCCATCGATCAACTCGTCGCCGCCGTGACGAAAGCCGGCTACACCGCCACACCGCTCGCTCGCGAAGCCGACGTCGAGGCGACGCAAGGCGCAGCCGGCCGGCCCGCGCAAGCCAACATCGCACAACGCGAACTCATTGCCGTCGTCGTGTCTGCACTGCTTACGCTGCCGCTCATCGCGCCGATGGTCGGCGCGTGGCTAACAGGAATCGGCCTCGACCTCGCACCGCCGGTCTGGCTTCAGTTCGCGCTCGCCACGATCGTGCAGTTCGGCTTCGGCGCGCGTTTCTACCGCGCCGCGTGGCGGGCAGTCCGCGCGGGCGCGGGCAATATGGATCTGCTGGTCGCGCTCGGTACGTCGGCGGCGTACGGGATCAGCGTGTATGAACTGGTCGTTCACCCGGGCGCCACGGAACATCTGTACTTCGAGGCCGCGGCGGTCGTCATCACGCTGGTGCGCTTCGGCAAATGGCTCGAAGCGCGCGCGAAGCGCCAGACCACCGACGCCATCCGCGCACTCAATGCCCTGCGCCCCGAACGCGCACGCATCGTGGTCGGCGAACGCGAGCACGAGGTACCGCTTGCGCAAGTGCGCGTCGGCATGATCGTCGCGATACGGCCTGGCGAACGGGTGCCTGTGGACGGCAAGATCGTGCAGGGCCGCACGCATATCGACGAATCGCTGATCACCGGCGAGAGCCTGCCTGTGCCGAAGGAATCCAACGATCCGGTCACGGCCGGCTCGATCAACGGCGAAGGCGCGATCACCGTCACCACGACCGCCACTGGGGCAGAGACCACGCTGGCGCGGGTGATTCGCCTCGTCGAGAGCGCGCAGGCGGAAAAGGCGCCGATCCAGCGGCTCGTCGATCGCGTGAGCGCGATCTTCGTCCCCGCGATCCTCGTCATCGCCGCGCTGACCCTGGTCAGCTGGCTGCTCGCGGGCGCATCGGTCGAAAGCGCGATTCTCAATGCAGTCGCCGTCCTCGTGATCGCGTGCCCCTGTGCGCTCGGCCTCGCGACACCGGCTTCGATCATGGCCGGCACCGGCGCAGCAGCGCGCCGCGGTGTGCTGATCAAGGACGCCGAAGCGCTCGAGATCGCTCATCAGGTGAATATCGTCGCATTCGACAAGACCGGCACGCTGACGATCGGCCAGCCGTCGGTCACGGCTTTCGAGCCCCTCGGCATCGAGCGCGACGAAGCGCTCGCTCTGGCCGCGGCGGTGCAGCGGCACAGCGATCATCCGTTGGCGCGCGCGATACTCAAAGCAGCCGACGAGGCTTCTGCCGGGCAATCGCCTGGTACCGATGCCGCTGACACTCGCGCGGCAACGCAGGCGCGTGCCGTGCCAGGCCGCGGCGTCGAGGCGCAGGTCGATGGCCGCACGCTCGGCATCGGCAGCAGCCGCTGGCTGGAGGAACTGCATATCGCGCTGCCGCCCGAAGTCGCGGCTCGCGCCAAGGCGCTGGAGCAGGCTGGCAATACCGTGTCGTGGCTGATGGAGCTGGGTAGCGATAACGGGCCGTCAACCGCACCTGCAGCGCTCGTGCTGATCGCCTTCGGCGACACGCTGAAACCAACGGCGCGCGCGGCGATCGAACGGCTCGCGAAAATGGGCGTGAAAAGCGTGCTCGTAACCGGCGATAACGCAGGCAGCGCAGCCAGTGTCGCCGCCGCGCTTGGCATCGACGAGTTTCATGCGCAGGTGTTGCCCGAAGACAAGGCCCGCGTGATCCACGATCTGAAGATCCGCACCGCCGGCGTCGTCGCGATGGTCGGCGACGGCATCAACGACGCACCCGCGCTTGCCGCGGCCGACATCGGCATCGCGATGGCGACCGGCACCGACGTCGCAATGCACGCGGCCGGCATCACGCTGATGCGCGGCGATCCGGCGCTGGTCGCCGATGCGATCGACATCTCGCGCCGTACGTGGCGCAAGATCCAGCAGAATCTGTTCTGGGCGTTCGTCTACAACCTGATCGGCATTCCGCTCGCCGCTTTCGGCCTGCTCAATCCGATGCTGGCCGGCGCGGCGATGGCGTTTTCGAGTGTCAGCGTCGTGACCAATGCGCTGCTGCTGCGCGGCTGGCGCGGCGCGAAGTAAGAAGTGAGCCGCGGTCGCAGCTTCGCCTTTGCTCACGCCGTCGGTCGCACCATCTTGAACATCGCGCCGATCTCCGCGTAGTCGGCGCGATACCCCGCGCGCATGATCGGCTGGGCGGCCTGCGTATCGAACAGGCCGTCCTTCAGATACGCAGGATCGATATGCACGCCGACCACCTGGCCAAGCGCGAGGAAGTTGTCCATCGGCGTGCCGTCGAGCGTATGCAAACGGATCACCTGCAACAGCCTGCACTCGAGTGCCGCGGGCGTCTCGCCGACGTGCGGTACCGCGACATTGCGACCCGGTGCCGGCGTCAGACCGGCCAGTGCGAATTCGTCGACATCGGGTGCGACCGGTGCCGACGAGCGGTTCATCTGCTCGGCTAGCGGCTTCGTCGCGAGATTCCACACGAATTCGCCGGTCGCTTCGATATTGCGGATGCTGTCCTTGTAGCCTTCGCTGCAGAATCCGATGATCGCCGGAAACGTCGCGAACGCGCCGAAGAAGCTGTATGGCGCGAGGTTCAGGCGCCCTTCGGGATCGCGTGTGGAAATCCAGCCGATCATGCGCGGTGCGACGATCGCCTTGAATGGATCGTGCGGCAAACCGTGGCCTTGCGCGGGGTCGTAGAAAAGATGCGACATGGGGCTTATCCTCCGCCAATCAAACGCTTGCGCAGCGCACGGACTTGCGCAAGACGCGCCTCGTCCCATTCGTAAAAGCCCGCACCGCTGCGCACGCCGACGCGGCCTGCGTCCACCTGTTCGCGCAGTAGATCGAGCACGTCGTTATCGGTGGCGAGTTCGGGCAGCAGATGTGTGCCGACATTGAGCAGCGTATCGAGGCCACCCAGGTCCGCGCTTTCGAGCGGACCGACAATGCTCCAGCGACGCCCGAGCGACGCCTTCATCACGCGATCCACGACTTCCGGCGAAGCTGCCCCCGAGCGCACGATGTTGAGCGCTTCGCGCAGCAGCGCAAACTGCAACCGGTTACCGACGAACCCCGGAATCGCTTTCGCGAGCACGACCGGTTCCATGCCGATCGCTTCCATCAGCGCGACGGTACGGGACGTGACGTCGGCGGACGTAGCCGAACCGGGCACGACCTCGACGAGCGGAATCAGGTGCGGCGGATTCCAGAAGTGCGCGATGACGAAACGTTCGGGTGCCTGCAAAGCGGACGCGAGCCGGTCGGGCGGAAAACCGCTGGTGTTGCTCGCGAAAATCGCGGCCTCGCCAAGCACGTCCGCAAGCGATGCATACAGACGATGCTTGAGTTCGAGTACTTCGGGAATCGCTTCGATCACGAAGTCTGCAACGGCCATCGCGTCGAGCTGCGCGCTACGCTCGATGCGCGCCAGCGCGGCCTGCTTTGCCGCAAGGTCGATACGACCGGCGTCGAGCAGTTCGTCGAGGATCGCCTCGGCCTTCGACGCAACACTCGCAAGGCGCGATTCATCGACGTCGTACACGATCGTCCGGTAGCCATGCAACGCGCTTTGCGTAGCGATGCCAACGCCCATCAACCCGCTGCCGATCACACCGATGACGGTCGTGTCAGGCCAATCGATGCGCGAAGTACTGGCGCGCGAAGTGTCCACGTTATCCAAGCTGTTCTCCTGCCGAGCCTTCGATAGAAGCTCCAGAGAATAGCCCAACGCGCCCGTTCGCGACGCCAGATGCAGCAAGGCCGGCGCCCTTGCGAACGCCGGCCTTGCTGGGCCTGCTACCCGACGACGCCCCACGCCGCATCGGGTTGACTGCTCGTTACGCTACGTCCGTTAAGGACGACGATCGTGGTCGCGCCGCGGATCATGATCGTGCGGATGGCGATGCATCCACTCGTCGTGCGCCCAGTAGCGGTGACCGTCCCAATACCGATCGCCGTGCCAGCCGATATTGATCTGCACACCCACCGGCATCATCTGCGGCTGTTCGACCACCACCGCCTGCGCGAACGCACTGCTTGCAGCCAGTAGTGCACCGCCTGCGAGCGCTGCGGCGAGGATCGTTTGCGAAACCCTGTTGCGTGTCTTCATGGAACACCTCCCTTTTTCTCAGGTTTGCCGCGAGGCGGTCGGCGTGCCCGCTTGACTGGACATGTCGTCGTGATTCGGCCCCGCGCTTGCAATCCACTCTAGCGACCGATGCCGCGTGAATACGTGAGGACTTGTAAGCGCAGATTTCAGGATGACCGGGAGGTAAAAAACCGTATCGATACGGTCGGACCGCTGTTTATCGGGGCGATCGGAAGGCACGCGGCAACCGTCTGCCGGAGCGGCCGGTCAGCGGTCGTTACATTCATTTCGGTCTCGAAATATCGCGTAAAAGCGGAGGTGTGGATGACTCGAAGCGCAAAACCGTCAGACAAAACAAAACGGCGCGTCCAGACAGGACACACCGCTTACCGACGATGCGCGAAACAGACCGCGCGATGTCAGCTGTGTTCAGTCGATCAGGCGGATACCGAACAGCGTGGACTGCGACTCGCGAACGCGTTGCGCTTCACGTGCGCGCGCTTCGTACGAGTAATCCGAGTCCATCGGCAGATGCGGCGACGCGAAGAGGCCGCTGACCTTTTGAAACAGTGCGAGGATAAAGCTCATGGCGACTCCCGGTTGATAGATGGCTAGGGTTTTCCCTTAAGTTGGATTCTAGGGTTTTCCCTAGTCGATGTCTAGTGCATCGCACCATTTTTAACAATTGATGGTGTTTCTACGGTGGGAAGGCGGTTGATGCGTTGCATCAATGCAACGGGCGAGTGGCTGACTCGAGGTCAGAGCCGGTCTCCGTCCGCCACGCGCAAACGCACGTCTGGCGGGCGTTACGGCCAGTTAGAGGGGATGGGGGAGCCGCCGGCGGAAAGGAAAGGCGGCAGGATGCGGCGTCGAATAGCCGCAACCTGCCTCGCCAGTACCCGCGCCAACCACGGGCTCGCAAAGCTCAGTGCGCGTTCGTCGGCTTCGACTTATGCCCGTGCTGCGCTTTCGAAGGATGCCGGGCCGGCGCCGCCGGACGCGGTTGCGCCGCTGCCGGCGCGGGCGCCGTTGCAGCGGGTACCGGTACCGTGGCCGAATCGGTGTCGAGCAGCGTCGCGAGCGTCGCCTGCTGGTTCAGCATCATCTGCTCCATGCGCTGTTGCTGCAGCATCGTGTTGCGCGCGAGACGCATCAGCAGCAGCGTTTGCGCGATACCGATCGCGACCGTCACGAGCAACGCACCCACGACGATCGACAGCATCCACTTCATACGGCGCGAGTGATCGGTTGCCGAGCGACGTTGATCGGCGATCACGCCGTACAGCGCATCGACGGTATCGGCGAATGCCGTGGCGCGGGCGCGATCGAGCTCAGGCGTGGCGCGCGGGGTCTCATGCTGCATCGGTGGAGCCGCGGGCGGTATTGCGCGGAACGTGCTCGATGTGGACGGTGCGGGTGTTGTGGCGGCGGTCGACGCAGTGTGGGTGGTACTCGCCGCTGTATCGGCAGGAGGTGCTTCCGTTGACGGTGTTGCTGACGCCGATGTGCCCGCTTCGCGCGATGCGCTCGCAGCTTTTGCAAACGTCGCGGCGAAACGTTGCGGCGGCGTTGCCGGCTTAGTGCCGCTCGTCGTGCCGGACGAGGACACCGTTGCGTCATCGGGTGACTGACGCAGCGCGGCGATGCTGCGCGCCACGCTTGCCGTCGCACTGGCCTGTGCAACCTCGTCCGATACGGCCGGTTCCGCAGATTCGACTGCCGGTTGCGACGTACCGCTTGTAGCGTTCACGTTCGCGGCCGGTTCGCCAACGTTGGTCGAAGCAGGTGCATCGCTCCACTGGCCAGCACGCTCACCCGTTACCGCCTCCGGTGTGGTGTCGTCGGATTTTGGCGAGCGCGAAACGCGCCGCACCGCCTTCGTATCGGTGCCCGTCGCCACACCCTGCACACCGTCCGGTGCCCCAATCGCAGCGAGCACCACTTCCGGCAACTCGAACCCCGACAGCGTGCCCTGGCGAACGTCGATATTCATCGCCTGCAGCGTCGCGCGGGTGGGATCGTCGGGGAACAGGTCGAGCGTGCTGTCGTCGCTGGGAACGTCGCTCAGTTGGGCAAGGCGCTGCGCGGATTGCGCGGCGCGTGCAAGCTTGTTCTCGGTTTCAGTCGAAACGCTCGAGGCTTGCGGCTTCGCTGCGTCGGAACGGCGCCGCCGGGTGGTGGGGGATGCGTGGGGATCTGCGGAATCTGCTGCCATAGCGATGCAAGAAAAGAGTAGTCGCGCAGCGCTCGTCGCCGGACATCGGGCGCCGGTCGCTGCTGCGCGATGCGGTCTGTGCTTTTTTGAAGACCGCATTGTCGCACGCCCGGGCGCGCTCGCATCACGATGGCAAGTTCTCCTCCTTGAATTCTTTCACGCCGGGCAGTTGTCGCAGTTGCTGGCAGATCGCCGCATATTCGGGTGCCGACACCCGGTGCAGCGTGATCATCACCACATCGAACTCGGGTGCGTCGTCGCTTTGCTGCATGACGAACTGCTTTACGCGCGGGCTCGCCGTACCGAGTGCGTCGTGCAGCGAATGAAACGTGAGCGCGCCGCGTTCAACCAGCATGGTGAACTGGCGTCGCTGCTTGACCGTGATGAAACGCCGCTCGATCGGCTTGATACCCGCGAGAATGATCAGGATGATCACCGTCGCTGCAATCGATGCGGTGTACAACCCGCCGCCCACCGCAAGACCGATGGCTGCGACCGACCAGAGGCTGGCCGCCGTCGTTAGCCCGCGGACAATCTCGCCGCGCAGCAGGATCGAGCCCGCGCCGAGAAAGCCGATGCCGGACACGACCTGGGCAGCCATCCGCGACGGATCGAGCACGATGTGGTCGCCGCCCAGTACGTCTGCGAAACCGAATGCCGAGACGATCATGATGAGCGCAGACCCCACGCACACGAGCATGTGTGTACGTAGCCCCGCAGCCCACGAAAGCCGTTCCCGCTCGAAGCCGATGACGCTGCCGAGTGCGGCAGCCACGATCAGTCGTGAGATGAGTTCTACATTCCCCAGCATTGCTTTACCTCCTTATCGATATCGATGAATCAGTGCTCGCGCAGCCGTGACACCGTGCCGGATGCAAGCCCGGGCGCTGCGCCCCGGTCCAGCCGGTGTACAGTGCTGCATCCGTCGCCCTCTACCCGACTTCACGATACACACGCATGAACCCGTCCGCACCGCTGTCCACTTCCGCCATTTCCGCCGCTGCGCAACTACGCGAGCATTTCGCACAGATCGTTTTGCCGGCCTGGCGCGGTCCCGGTTTCAACACGACACTGCATCTGCCGTATGAGGCGGTGCACAGCGACGGGCGTACTGCGCTGCCTGCAGTACGCTACCGCGCCATGGCATGCGCACGCCAGCTGTTTGTGTTTTCGCAGGCAGGCGATGCCGCACATGCCGATACGCTGTTCGACTCGCTGCGCCGCTACTTTCTTGACAGCACGCGCGGCGGATGGTTTTACAGCGTCGACGAAAAAGGTGCGCCGCTCGATACGACGAAAGACCTGTATACCCACGCATTCGTCGTGTTCGCTTGCGCCGAATATGGTGCGCGCTCGGGCAACCGCGAGGCGCTCGATATCGTGCAGCACACATCCGCGCTCATCACCGAACGCTTCGCCGCGTCTGATGGTTTGCTCAACGCGGCTCTCGATGCGGGCTTCTCGAGCGTCACTAGCGCACCGCTGCAAAACCCGTTGATGCATTTAACCGAAGCGTGGCTCGCCGCCCGCGAAGCAACGCATGACGCCGCCTACGACGACGCGTTGCGGCAACTCGGCGGCGCTGTTGCACGCACGTTCGTCCACACGCCGACTGGTTGCATCGCCGAGCTGCCGATCGGTGCCGACGATAATCGTCTTGAGCCCGGTCATCAGTTCGAATGGTTCTGGCTCGTACGGCGTGCCGGCGCGTTGCTCGACGGATCGGGGCTCACCGATGCGCTGCCGCGCGCGTTTGCATTCGCGCAGCAGCATGGTATCGACACGGCGACGGGCAGCGTGCACGCGGCGCTCGACGAAACCGGGCGCGTCAAGGATGCAACCCAGCGCATCTGGGCACAAAGCGAATATCTGCGCGCGCTCGCCGCCCACGATGATGTTGCCGTGCAAGCGGAATTGACACCGCAGATCGCGCGTTTTCGCGAGCGGTTTTTGCAGCCGCATGGCTGGTTCGAATGCAAGACGCCCGATGGCAACGTCGCGCGCGCCGACATGCCGTCGACCACGCCCTACCATCTCGCCACGGCCTACGCTGCGTTGCCTGGCTGAGCGTGTGGTGCCCGGTGTGACGCCTGCGATATTTTATAAATATCGCAGGCTGCTTGAATATATATTTTACGTCCCACACGACGATCGATAAGCTACGTTTCCAACGCCGGTTTCCGCATGGACTTCATTGCATGCGACGACGCGCGTTCGCTTTCGCAACAACCGCAAGGAAACGGTGTGAACAGGAATCGTCGATTGATCATGAGCGCTGGGCTGTCCGCCGTCGCTACGATGGCGTTTGCCCGTGGCGAGAAGCATCGCGGGCTTCGTGATGTCCGTGACGTCAGCGACGTCCGTGATGCCCGCACCGCGAGCCGCGCTTCGGAATCGCTGGCGCTATGGCCGAGCGGCAAGATGCCGGGCGGTAGCGGCCCCACCGGCCCCGAACACGTCAGCGCAAAAGGTTCGGTGACCAACGTCTCGCACCCGCGCATGAACGTCTATCGGCCACGCAAGGCAAACGGCGCAGCGGTTCTGGTGATCAGCGGCGGCGGTTACCGGCATATCGAACTCGGCAGCGAGAGCGGTCCGGCGTGTCGATGGCTGCAATCGCTCGGCGTGACTGCGTTCGAACTGATCTACCGCCTGCCCGACGAGGGATGGATACGAACCGCGCCGCTGCAGGACGGCCAGCGCGCCATGCGCGTTATCCGTGCGGCCGCGCCATCGTTCGGTATCGACGCGCAGCGCATCGGCGTACTGGGTTTTTCCGCGGGCGGACATCTGGCCGGTATGACGGCGGTCACGCCGCAAATCGACCGGTACGCATCTATCGATGCAACCGACAAGCTCTCGTCAAAGCCCGGTATCGCCGGGCTGATCTACCCGGTGTTGAGTCTGGTGCCACCGTTCGACAACACCGAAACGCGCCGTCAGTTGATCGGCGAGCATCCGAGCCTCGCAGAGGCAATCGAATTCTCGGTGGACCGGCAGGTCACCGGCACCTCGCCGCCCACTTTTCTCGCACAGGCAAAGGACGATCCGGTCTCGCCAGTCGACAACAGCCTGATGATGTTCAACGCGCTGCGCAAAAACGACGTGCTCGCCGAGATGCACATCTTCCAGGCGGGCGGTCACGGCTGGGGGATGGGTCAGCCCGGCTCGCTCGTTCACGCGTGGCCCGCGTTGTTCGAAACCTGGGCGGTGTACAACAAGCTGATCCCCGGCGTGCCCGTCTGAACAGCGCGCGGCTATCGCAGCGACTCCACCACGAAGTCGACAAAGCTTCTTAATTTCAACGTGAGCCGCCGGTCCGCGAGATACAACAGATGCACCGGCCGCGACGGCAGTTCGTAGTCGGGCAGAAGGCGAATTAGCCGGCCCGTTGCAACGTCGTCTTCGACCAGCACCTCAGGCTGCATGATGACGCCGAGCCCCGCAATAGCAGCCGTGCGCAGCGCCTGTCCGTTGTTCACCGTGAGACGGCCCTTCACCGGCACGCTTTCCGTCAGCTCGCCGCGACTCAGCCGCCAGATGTTCTTCTTCTGCCAGTAGCTGAAGCCGAGACAGTTGTGCGCACTCAGATCGGCTGCCGTTTGCGGTATGCCCGCTTCCGCGAGGTACGCGGGCGCCGCGCACAGCCACATCCGGTAACGCTTGAGCTCTCTCGCGACGAACCCCGAATCGGCCAGCTCGCCGATCTGTATCGCCGCGTCATAGCCCTTCTCGACCCAGTCGATCGGACGATCGGCCAGCGTCAGATCCACATCGACACCGGGATAGCGCCGCAGATAGCGAGCAAGCGCAGGCACGAGACGCTGACTGCCGAACGATACGGGCGCATGCACCTTCAATACGCCGCGCGGCGCAGCGCGCATTTCATCGGCACACGCATCCGCTGCGTCCGCATCGGCCAGCACTTGCCGGCACCGCTCGTAGTAGAGCCGTCCGACTTCCGTCAGCGACTGCTGGCGCGTCGTGCGATTCAGCAGCTTCGCGCCGACCCGCTCCTCGAGAAAGCGCACGTGCTTGCCGACCATCGTCGGCGAGATGCCGAATACCTCGGCGGCGGCGGCAAAACTGCGCCGGTCCGCGGCGCAGACGAACACTGACATGCTGAGCAGACGATCGAGCATTCCGAACCTATGGTTCTGAGTGAAGGCACCCGAGCCTACTTCAAAACATAGCGGTCAACAACGATATTAGAGGCACGGCACAGACGGCGCCGATGTCCGACGGGCCGCTTCCTTCAACCTCTTCAGGAGTGACACGATGCCTACCGATTCCCCTCTTCGTCGCCGCGGTCTCGAACTGTTCGAACAGCTTCACGGCGGTCATGCCGGCGCGGCAATGGTCGCCGAGGTCGCGGAGATCTGCCCGGCGTTTGCGGACATGACGATCGAATGGTCGATCGGTTCGATCATGGATCGACCCGGTCTCGACCTCGCAACGCGCGAGCTGATCCTCGTTGCGTCATGCGTAACGCTCGGCAATGCGATGCCGCAATTGCGCGCGCATGCCGAGGCAGCACTGAGGGTTGGTGCGACGAAAGAGCAGATCGTCGAGACCGTTCTACAACTGACTTTCTATGCGGGTGGTCCCGCCGTCAGAAATTCGCTCGTGTTTTTGAAGGAGGTGTTTGCGCAGATGGAGCACGAGACAACTGCTACGGCGTGAATCGCGGGCGTTTGCTGTTGGTCGTCGCTTGCTGTTCGTGTCAATATGCAGCCGATCTCGCGATCTTATGCAGCAGCAGCGTCTTCACGTCCGCCCACTCGGAATCGATGATGCTGAAACGCACCGAGTTGCGTTTGCGCCCGTCCGGCATGATGCGCTCGTGCCGGACGATGCCTTCCTGTTTCGCACCGATGCGCAGAATCGCCGCGCGTGATTTCTCGTTGAGTTCATCGGTGGTGAACTGCACACGCACTGCGCTCATGACTTCGAACGCGTGGGTCAGCAGCAGCAGCTTCGCTTCGGTGTTGACGCCCGAGCGTTGAACCGACTCGCTCAACCACGTGTGGCCGATTTCCATCTTCCGGTTCGCGCGGTCGATCTTCCAGAAGCGTGTACTGCCGACCAGCGCACCGGTATCGCGCCGAACGATCACAAACGGCATCACCGTACCGGCGCGCTTTCCTTCAAGTGCGCTTGCGATGTACGCGTGCATCGTTGTAGGTCCGGGAACGACGGTCACGCTCATGTTCCACAACTCGCCGTCAGCTGCAGCCGCAAGCAGGCCGGATGCATGTTCCGATCGCAGCGGATGAAGCTCGACGAGCGTACCTACCAGCGTGGGCTGAACCAGTTCGGAGACGTTGTGACTCATCGATGAGCGCGCGATCAATCCCAGAGGTTGCGAAACGCAACGGCTGCGATCACCGGTACGCAGACCACTAGCGGAATCGCGAAGTACGGCACTTCGAGATCGACGAACCAGGTGTAGATGAGCCAACCGATACCGGCGCCCAGCGTGATCACGCCAACCAGTGCGGTCAGGATATTCAACGTCAGGGTGGAAGGACGCTTGCGCGTTTTTTCATTATTGGCAGGAGGCGTTTTCATCGCAGCACCGAAGCATGTCGTGACGGATATCCAGGTCATCGATTCTACTCCGGCGCGTGTTACTTTCATTGCGCTGCAAACTGCTGGCTTTCGTCGCGTGCTGCGCTACGATTCCCTTCGGCCTCACTCCGTTCTCATCCCCGAACAGGATTCCCCATGACCGAGCCGACCCTCCCCCCACCGACACGCCCAAAGCTCATTCACACGGCATACATCTGCGTTTTCATCTTCCTTACGCACATCTGTCGTCGCCATTCGGCGACGACTGGTTCGCGCTAAAAGCCGAAGCATTCGCGCGCTTCTTCGGCACGCCGACGTTTCTGATCGCGCAAACGCTGATCGTGCTGCTATGGGTTATAGCGAACGTGACCGGCATGACGAAGTTCGACGTCTACCCGTTCATTCTGCTGAATCTTGCATTCAGTCTGCAGTCGGCCTACGCCGCACCGCTGATCCTGCTCGCGCAAACGCGTCAGGCCGATCGCGACAAGGCGCATGCGGACGCCGACGCACGACATCGCGAAGAACTGGCGCTCGCGGCCGAACAGCGTGCCGTGCAGATTGGCGAGCAAACCGCGCAGCTCACCGCGCTTGTCGAGCAGAACACGAAACTGACCGAACTCACGCGGCAACTCAGCGAGCGCATCGAAGCACTGACGAGTGAAATGCATCGGAAGGTTTTGTCGGGCAACTTGTGACGTGTAGCCGGCGGGATGGGTGACCAAGGCGCAGATTTCGCTCGATGCGCCTTCAATGCTCCACTATTTCTTCTTGACGGGGACAGTGACCGGCGCGGTTTTCGGCGCAGTCGCCCAGGATACTCCGGCCGCGGGCGACGCCGGTTTTTTCGGTTGTTTAGGTTTTTTCACCTCGCGATTACTGCGCAGCTGACCCTTTGCCATCATGCTTCTCCCGTTTCGTCAGCCGCGAAAGCGGCCGCGCTTCAGGCATGATCGCTGCATTTGGCGAGGTTGTCGCGATGTATTTCGTCCGATATTTGGTGCGACAGTCGGGTTACATCGATTTCTTATAGTCCTTGACCTTTCCGGTCGCATCAGCGTATTGTGCGCGACGACGTTCAAGAAAGTCGATTGCTGCTCATCAATTGATCGCTGTGTTAGCGGTATTCGTGGTCCTCTCACTCCTTGATCGCTTCGAACGCTCCATTCCGGAGCACATTTTATTTTTCACCAAGGATTTGATTATGGATACCGGTACCGTCAAGTGGTTTAACGACAGCAAGGGCTTTGGCTTCATTACTCCGGATGCAGGCGGCGAAGACCTTTTCGCGCATTTCTCCGAAGTGACCGGCGAAGGCTTCAAGACGCTCGCTGAAAACCAGAAGGTTTCGTACGAAACGAAGCGCGGCCCGAAGGGTCTGCAAGCGGCTAACATCAAGCCGCTGTAATACAGGCAGCAGCAAGTCTGAAGTGCGGCACCTGGTCTTGTACCAGGTGCCGCACTACACA
The DNA here is from genome assembly GCF_007556815.1 of Paraburkholderia megapolitana. Taxonomy (NCBI): domain Bacteria; kingdom Pseudomonadati; phylum Pseudomonadota; class Betaproteobacteria; order Burkholderiales; family Burkholderiaceae; genus Paraburkholderia; species Paraburkholderia megapolitana. Next base: position 1,369,321 of record NZ_CP041743.1, on the reverse strand, counting down.
ATACGCTTGCGTGCCCGCTGAAACGTCCAGCACCACGTGAAGTTGAAGTGTGCTCGGGTTGCCGCGACGGCTTCAGCGCCGAACCAGCTTTGGCGGGCGCTACACCGCGACACCAGTAGCAGCTCAAAGACACCCACATCTCGGTCTACAGTCAGGACAAACTTGAAGCCATCGCGCTGACAGTCTGCCTCGTACGACTCTCGCCTCTCATTCATCACGCGAATTCTTCGCCGCGAACCTCGTTCCAGCCAGTCAATCCTTGGGCTTTGAACGTGAATCCCTCTATCGCGCTTCATCCTTGAAACTGCTTCGCGTAAAAGCGTCCGGTGCATCGGTTAGACGTTGGTGGGCCAGCCTGGTCGTCCAGTCGGAACCGGATCCCCGAGATGGATTCACATACGCGGCCGCCGACTGCGCGGTGCCTGCGCTCACGGTTGCGGCCTGACGGAGTGGGTCGTCGAAGATCTTGACCGCTTCTTCCAGTGTCGCAGACATAAAGAAAGGCGAAGTCGCATCCTCGGGATCCAGAGACGGCGCAACCCGAGCGACGACGAGCGGTGCCGGCGCTACGGCCGACTTGCGGATTGCCGGCCCGGATGTCGCGCGTGCCACGACGAGGGGTTCGCTCCGGAATTTCTCACGTGAGCCAGCGCTATTGGCACCTGCCTCGGTACGTGTCGCGTCGTGTTGCGACAACGGTGTAGTAGACGATGAAGTCACCCCAGCGACTCGTTCCGGTGATGCCGGCGGCACGGTTTGCGGCACATTCGCCGTGGGCGTGGTCGCAGCGAGCCGGTTGTGCGATTGCTCGATATCGCCGGGCGTTGGGATGGACGGTCGCACGGAGTCTCCAGCGGTAGTTCCGGACACCACTTGGACCGATGTCGTGACGTGAGACGTCGGCGTGTGCGCAACGATGAGCCAACCAATGATTCCGAATCCACCGATGCTCAGACCAGTCGCAAGTATTGCGCGTCGCCGGCGCATGGCAGCCGCAGTTGGAACGGTTGCCGCAGCTGGCAAGACAGCTGGCAAGACTCGCGCAACCGGCATGACTGGCGGCACAACCGGTAGTGACGGCGGCGTGACCGCAGCCTTGCCGGAAGGCGTCCAGTTGCACCTGCTATGCGGTGCCTCGACGTCAATGCAGGTCGTCTTCGTCCACGCGAGTAGCGCGTTATGCATGCCCCGGTACGTCCACTCGCGGCCGAACGGAACGCCGTCGAAGAGCGTGGACCGAGGGCTGGCAAAAATGCCTTCGATGGTGATGGAGTCCGGTTCATTCATGGATATAAAGCGTCGTGCGGAGCAACGGTACGCCGGAGCCGGCACGAAGTCGGTAAATGAAATGGTGCGCCATATTGTCTGACGAGCAGTACGCCACCAATCAGATTGATCTGATTTTCATTTCTTTCGAAAAATGCGATTCAATGGCGTATTGAGCGGCGAATCCGTCCTCATAAAAAACCAACAAACGATGCTTTTATCGTGAACTCCTGACATTCGGGATGCCACCTATCCAGCGTGATTTTCACGGGTTTTCTGCAGTCGCAAATACAAGGCAGCGCACTTACAAACAAACCCTTGACCGCGCGAGTCTACGGGGGCACTGTTCATTGCGAAGCTTGGAAAGTTTCGAGTATCCATCCGTCACATGTATCTCGTTTGTCTCGCGCCTGTAGCACCGTTTGCCGGTCGCAACGCCGTGCAAAACCCCTCGCGACGTGATACCGATACTCAACGCCTCAAGAACCGGGATGAGAACATGGCGCTCAATTTCCCCAATCCCAGCCGCAGCTACGATGCCTCACGACACTGCGTGTGCTTCTGGGGCTACGACAATGCTCGCGAGATCGCTTTTGCCATCAATGACTCGGTGATATCGAGCCTCGGGTCCGAAACAGGCCAGGACGAATCGGCCGTGCTTGCCGCATTCGATCGCCACCGCGAACGCATTTTGTCGCTGGCCAGGAATGTCTATATGGGCGGACCGCAGAACCGCTATACGATTTCCTGAAGGCGTTTCTAACGCAGCGATAAAGCGGTGTATTTGTCGGCGGTTTTCTTTGTCTGCATGCGCGTGTGCAAAAACAGCACATGGTTATGCAACGGTGTAGCCTTCCGGTTCAGCCTGCAGACACGTCACTCCCCGAACACCATGAACGACGACACGACCAGCGGCACGCCGCGCTTTGCGATCCGCGACCAGATCGCCGAAATCACGCTCGATCGACCGCATCACCACAACCGGATCGACCCGGACGATCTCGCCCCGCTGATGGCACATCTGCGAACCGTGCGCACATCGCAAGAATGCCGCGCGCTCGTCATCACAGGAACGGGCACGCAAACCTTCAGTTCCGGCTACACGTTATCGGCCATCGTCGAACAACTGGACGGCCGCTTCGAAGCGTTTCTCGATGCACTCGAACAATGTCCGGTACCGACAATCTGCGCATTGAACGGCAGCGTCTACGGCGGTGCAACCGATCTCGCGCTGTGCTGCGATTTCCGTATCGGCGTAAGCAGCGCGCAGATGTTCATGCCCGCCGCGCGCATCGGGTTGCACTACTATCCCGGTGGCATGCGCCGCTATGTCACGGCACTCGGCATCGCGAACGCAAAGCGGCTTTTCCTGACCGGCATCACGATCGACGCCACTGAAATGCTGCGTATCGGTTTTCTGACCGACCTCGTCGACAGCCACACCGATGCATTGAACGAGCGCGTCGCGCACTACGTCGATGCGATTCGCGTGTGCGAACCAGGTGTCGTGCGATCGATGAAGACACAGCTAAACCAGATCGCAGCCGGCGAACGCGACGCGCTAATCTCACGCACAGATTACGAAAACTCGCTGGTATCGGAGGAGCTGCGTGCGCGGCTGGCGGCACTCAAACGTTGAACTGCGTCGTCGCACCCAAACGCGGTTCCGCCTTACACCCACCCGCATCATCTGAAGCCTTTTCGTCAGCGATGTAACAGCGTAATCCGCGGAAAAAAGCCTGTAGCCAAACGTCAGAAGCGGCTCACTAGTATGACGCCATTGTCTGTGCTCGCCACGGAGGTGTCGAATGTTGAGCCATCACGAACTCGCAACCTTGCTGCTGTTTCGCGACGCAACTTTGCGCTTCGAGGAATTCGATCCCGACGTTCTCGCCTTGTGTCGCTACGAACTCGTGGAAGTGCGAGGACGCGATCCTCGCGGCTCGACGCTGGAGCTGACCACACGCGGCCGCGACCTGTTGCGACGCCTGCACCTCGATGGCAGCGACGCCCTGCAATAAGCCCTGCTGTAACCCCAGCGTCCCCTGCTCCATATAAACCCTGATTGACCCCATTGTGCGCGCTGGATAACTTACCAAATGTTAAATGGAAGCGCTTCCATTTGACGCGATTTCCCACCTGGCGCAACAACAATCTCTCCTCACGTCGAGGGTAATTACTTCAGCTCGCATCATGAAAGTGTCCGCACGTCGCGCAGCACGACGAACGGGCACGTATCCATGGTGCATAGCATTTCTTTACGTTTCTCCAACGTCACATTACGGCGCGCACGAGGCGACCAGAGCCGGCATCAATAGTCACGGTACGTATCTGCCTGTTTCAAGGGCGCATGCAGTGAACTAGACACGAACAATGGAGGGATGACATGAGATCACGTTATTCATTATGGATAGGCATCCTCACTACGGCGGGCGTAGTGAGTGTGGTGAGCGGTTGCGGCGGAGATAGCGGCAGCAGCCCAGGCAGCGCTGCTGCGCAACTATCCGCCAAGACCGCCGTAGCGGCGGCCGCTTCGAGCCCCGCGGCGAACCTGTCCGCTTCGCTCGGACTGGCCAACTTACGCGCAAAGGCGTTGCTGGCCCTGCTCACGCAGGACGAAAAGCTTCAACTGATTCACTCCGAGTACCAGATGAGCCAGGTTCCGCTTGGCGGCGGCGGCTATATCCAGGGCGTTCCCAGGCTGGGCATTCCCGACCTGAACATGGTCGATTCGTCGACGGGTGGCGGCAGCACCATGGAACCGAGCACGACGTTCCCTGCCACGATCGCGGTCGCGGCAAGCTGGAACCGGCGACTGTCGTATGACTACGGCGCCCAGATCGCGAAGCAACTGCGCGAGCAGGGTTTCGCCATGGGACTCGGCGGCGGCACGAATCTCACGCGCGAACCGCGCGGCGGCCGAACCTTCGAATATCTCGGCGAGGATCCACTGCTCGCGGGCGAGATGCTTGCGCAGCGTACTAGCGGCACGCAAAGCCAGAAAGTCATCGCAACGATCAAGCACTTCGCCGGCAACGAACAGGAAACCGGCCGCGGCGGCGGCAACAGCCAGATCGACGAGCGCACCTTACGCGAACTCTATCTGCGACCGTTCGAGATCGCCGTCAAGGAAGCCAACCCCGGCAGCGTGATGTGCGGCTACAACATGCTCAACGGTTTCTATACCTGCGAGAACCAGCACCTTCTCAACGACATTCTGAAAAACGACTGGCAATTCCAGGGGCAGATTCAATCGGACTGGGGTGCAACTCACAGCACCGCGAATGCAATCAATGCCGGACTTGATGAAGAAGAAGATGTCGGACCGACCGTCTTCCTGACGCCGACTCTCGTGACCCAGGCCCTGCAGAGCCATGCGATCACCCAGTCGCGCCTCGACGACATGGTGCGACGCAAGCTCTACACGATGATCCGCCTCGGCGTGATGGACGACCCGGCGAAGCCTGGCGGCACCGTGGACTTCGATCAGGCCAACGCGTTTGCGCAGAGAACCGCGGAACACAGCATGGTCTTGCTGAAGAACAACCAGGGACAACTGCCGCTTGCCGCAGCGAGCCTCAAGAACATCGCGGTGATCGGTGGGCATGCCGATGCGGGCATTCTCGCGGGCGGTGGTTCGGGCAATACGCGGGACCCGGTGACCGGCGCGTTCGCAGGGTGTGGCGGCTTGACGTTCCCGTCCGGCACAGGCTGCCACTGGTGGCCGGTTCCCTGGTTGAAGGTGAATCCGACAATCGTCCAGTCGATTCAGCAAATGGCGCCCAACGCCACGGTCACCTATTCCGGCAATACCGACCAGAACAATCCGTTCGTCGCCTACACCCAGCAGCAGATCGACGCGGCAGTGGCGCTGGCCAGCAAGTCCGACGTGGCCATCGTCGTCGTCGTGCAGCCAGCAGGCGAGGATTTCGCCGATCTCGGTAGTCTGAGTCTGTCGAACCCGTCGAATCAGAACGAACTCGTCCAGGCGGTAGCAAACGTCAATCCGCACACGATCGTCGTACTTGAAAACGGCAACCCTGTGCTGATGCCGTGGATCGACAACGTCTCTGCCGTGGTCGAAGCCTGGTTCCCAGGTCAGGCCGGCGGACCCGCGATTGCCAACCTGCTGTTCGGCAAGACCTATCCGGAAGGCCGGCTGCCCGTGACCTTCCCGGTCCGCGATCAGGACACGCCGACGTGGGGGCAAAACGGCACGTTCTCGCCGAATCCGGTTTACACCGAAAAGCTGAAAATGGGTTATCGCTGGTATGACAGCCAGAACATCAAGCCGCTGTTCGAGTTCGGGTATGGCCTGTCGTACACGCACTTCAAGTACTCGCGTCTGTCCGTGCATACCACGCCGTGGCACGACCTGATCGTATCGTTCCGCGTCAAGAACGATGGGCAGGTTGCAGGCGTCGATGTGCCGCAGCTGTATCTCGGTATCAACGATCCGAACGAACCGCCGAAGCGACTCGCCGGATGGGACCGCCTGAACCTGCAACCGGGTGAAGAGCAGACCGTCAGGCTGGTGGTGTCGTCGCAAGATCAGAGCATCTGGGATGTCGCGAACAATGCGTGGAAGTTCGTTCCTGGCAGCAAGGTCTATGTCGGCGCATCGTCGCGCGATATCCGTCTGACGGGAGGCTGAAGTTAGTCCGCGTGTGAAGTAGAGGTCGTCGTTGCATCTGCGTCGGGCGCCGGCTGCGAAACTGCAGTCGCACCGGCCGGCGCGGCCATCGCAACGGCGGCCTCTTTGTGATCGTCCCACTGCCAGCCGCCGCCCAGATTCTTGACCAGTGCAACACTACCCTGTGTCAGCAGCGCCTGCGTGTCCTTCAGGTTCTGTTGCGCCAGCAACAGCGTCAACTGCTGCGTGAGCAGACCCTCTTCGCTCGCCGTTCCGGCCTGCAACTGCGCGTTCTCGCTTGCAAAGAGCTGCTGGTTGCGCTGATACACGTTGTCGTACGCATGTGCCTGTTGCCGCAGATGATTGCAGGTCGACAGACTGTCCTCGACATTCTGGAACGCGGTGAGCACCGTCTCGCGATAGTTCGCTACGTCCGCGTCGTAGGTCGCTTCGGCTTCGTGCACAGCCGCCGTGCGCGCACCGCCGTCGAAGATCGTCGCCGCGAGGTCGGGGCCAAGCGTCCAGATGCGGTTCGGCATCGAAAACAGATTTGCGAACGTGTTGTGTTGAAAGCCACCTTCGGCGCTCAGCGTGAGCGTCGGGAAAAACGCCGCTTTCGCTACGCCGATTTTCGCGTTGGCCGATGCTGCCGTGCGCTCTGCGCTAACCACATCGGTACGCCGCTCGAGCAGTTGCGACGGCAATGCCAGCGGCACCGCCGGGTCGGGAAACGCGTAGTCCGTTTGAGCGGCTAGTGAAAACGTCGCGGGCGGCACGCCGATGAGCACTGCAATTGCATGCTCGTCCTGTTCGCGCGAAGTCTGCGACGTCTGCAGATCGGCGATCACGACTTCGAGCGTGTCCTGCGCGGCAAGCACGTTATCGTTCGATGCCGTGCCCTGCTGGAAACTCACGCGCGTCATGTCGAGAATGCGCGCGTCGATGCGTTGCTGTTCGCGTAACAGACCGATGTCGACGTCGAGCTCGCGCAGCGCGAAGTAATCGGTTGCGAGCGTCGCGGCGATCGACAGGCGTTCCCCTGCGAGCTGCGCATCGGACGCCTGCGCCGCGCCCTTGCTCGATTCGATTTCGCGGCGCACCTGGCCCCACAGGTCCGGCTCCCAGCTCGCTGCTGCCGTTACGCCGACGGTATTGCGCACGCCCGCCGTCGTGCCGTTATTGCTCGTGCTGCCTGTCGTCAGTCCGTTCGAATCTGCGCCCGATGTCGAACTGTTGCGGCTGCGGCTCCCGGACCCGTCGACGGAAATCACCGGGAACAGGCTCGCCGTGCTGGCCGCGACGGTCGCTTGTGCAAGCCGGTACGCGGCTTCCGCAGCGACGATCGACTGGTTCGCTTTCTGCGACTGCCCGATCAGATGCGTCAACGTGTCGTCGTGATACGCGAGCCACCAGGTGCTCGACAGCGAAGCCTGCGGGTCGGCCTGCGCACGTTGCCAGTCGACGCCTTCCTTGAATGTCGCGGGCACGTCGACCGGTGGCTTGTGATAGTCGGGGCCGACCGCGCACGCGGCAACGCTCAGCGTGACGGCAATCGCGCATGCACGACGTAGGAGCGGAAAGGCGAATCCGCCGGATAACTGCACTGCACGCGTAGTACGGCGAGCCGCCGCGCGGTGCGCCGTGCGAAGAGATCGTAGTTTCATCATCAAGCTTCCTTGCGTCGACGGCGCAGGCGGCGATACGCCCGGTCGAGCCACAGATAGATCACCGGCGTCGTGTACAGCGTCAGCACCTGGCTGAACAGCAACCCACCGATGATCGAAATACCAAGCGGCTTGCGAAATTCCGACCCGTAACCGGAGCCAAACACCAGCGGCATCGCACCGAGAATTGCCGCCATCGTCGTCATCATGATCGGCCGGAAGCGGATCATGCAGGCACGCGTAATCGCTTCCTCGGGTTCGAGGTCGCGCTCGCGCTCTTCAGTGATCGCGAAGTCGATCATCATGATCGCGTTCTTCTTCACGATGCCGATCAGCAGGATCACGCCGACGAGCGCGATGATCGACAGTTGTGTGTTGGTCACGAGCAATGCGACCAGCGCGCCGACACCCGCCGACGGTAACGTCGAGAGAATGGTGAGCGGATGCATCAGGTTTTCGTACAGGATGCCGAGCACGATATACACCGACAGCAGCGCGGCGACGATCAGGAGCGGCTCGCTGGCGACCGACTGCTGGAACACCTGCGCGGTGCCCGCAAACTGTCCGATGATGCTGCCCGGCATACGCAGTTGCGCAACCGATTCGTCGACCTGCTGCGTAGCCTCGCCGATCGACGCGTCCGGGCGCAGATTGAACGACGCGGTCACGGCGGGGAACGTGCCTTGATGGTTGATCGAGATCGCGGTGCGCTGGATCGAGAAGTTCGCCATCGACGACAATGGTACGAGCGCATTGCCGTTCGTCAGCGCAGCGGTGGACGGTGTCGCGGTCGTCGTGGCGGGCGCGCCCGTCAGCGAAGGCGGGGCAACGCTCGCGGCCGAAGCCGCACTCGCTACCGTCGCGGCCGTTGGACTAGCGCTGCCGTTCGCCCCACTCGCCGTCGAACTCGGCGCGCCCGAAGGGATATAGATCCCCTTCAGCGCAGACGGATCGGTCCAGTACTCCGGCGCCAGTTCCATCACGACGTGATACTGGTTCGCCGCCCTATAGATCGTCGACACCTGGCGCTGGCCAAACGCGTCGTACAACCCCTGATCGATCGAATCGAAGTTGACGCCCATGCGCGCCGCCGTATCGCGATTCACGTTGACGGCCGCCTGCATGCTGTTGTCCTGCTGGTCGGTATTGATGTCCTGGAGAATCGGCAGCTTGTGCATCTGCGCGACGACTTGCGGCACCCACTTGTCGAGATCGGTCTGATCGTCCGCGGTCATCGTGAACTGGTATTGCGCGCCGCTCTGCCGGCCGCCCACGGTGATGTCCTGCGCCGATTGCAGATAGAGCCGCGCGCCGGGAATATCGCCGAGCGTACGGCGGATCTGCGCGATCACCTGGTCCGCATTCGCCTTGCGCACGCCGAGTGGCTTCAGCGTGATAAACATCTGCGCGCTGTTCACCGCATTGCTACCGCCGATAAAACCGCCCACCGACGCCACGTTCGGATTCTTCAGTACGATCTGGTTAATCTTCAGGAATTTCTGCTGCATCGCGTGGTACGAAATGCTCTGCGACGCCTGGATCTGCCCGACCAGTCGCCCGGTATCTTCCTGCGGGAAAAAGCCCTTCGGCACGACGATGTAGAGCACGACGTTGAGCACCAGCACGAGCAGCGTGACGCAGCCCATCAGCAGCGGACGACGGATCACCCAGCCAAGCGTGCGTGCATAGAAGCGATGAAAGCGCGAGTCCGGATATTCCTCTTCGTGATGTCCCGCGTTGCTGCTGCGCAGCGCGATGCTGGACAACATCGGCGTGACCGTCAGCGAAATCAGCATCGACATCAGGATCGCCGCCGACAGCGACACCGAAAACTCGCGGAATAAGCGCCCGACGATGCCACCCATCAACAACAGTGGAATGAACACCGCAACGAGCGACACGCTGATCGTCAACACGGTGAAGCCGACTTCGCGTGCACCGGACAGCGCCGCCTGCACAGGCCCCTCGCCGCGCTCCATATGCCGCATGATGTTCTCGACGACAACGATCGCATCGTCGACGACAAAGCCCGTCGAAATCGTCAACGCCATCAGCGACAGGTTGTTCAGGCTGAAGCCGAGAAAGTACATGATGCCGAACGTGCCGAGCAGCGACAGCGGCACGACGATCGCGGGCACAAGCGTCGTGCGCCAGTTGCGGAAGAACGCGAACGTCACCAGCGTGACGAGCAGCACCGAGATCGCCAGCGTGATTTCCACGTCGAGCAGCGAGGCACGGATCGTCGTCGTGCGATCCATCAGGATGTTCAGCTTGATGGTCGGCAGGATCGATGCTTCGAGAAACGGCAGCGCGGCCTTGACGTTGTCGACCGTATCGATGACGTTCGCGCCGGGTTCCTTGAACACGACCAGCAGCACCGCGGGCTTGCCGTTCGAGAGCCCGTAGTTCTCGAGGTTCTCGACATCCTGACGCACGTAACCGAGATCGGAGATATGCACGACGTCGTTGCCGTTGCGTCGCACGATCAGCGGACGATAGTCGGCGGGCGCGTACAGCATGTCGTTCGCGCCGATTTCGTAGCCGTTGCCGCTCGCCGTCACCGAGCCTTTCGGCAGATCGACGTTCGAGTTCGAGATCGCCGTGCGGATCTGTTCGAGGCTGATGCCGTAGTGGCTCACGCGATCCGGATTCAGTTCGATGCGCACGGCCGGCAGCGCGCCGCCGCCCACCGTGACGTCACCAACGCCTGGTGTTTGCAGCAGCTTCTGTTGCAGCACCGTCGAAGCCGCGTCGTAGAGTTGACCGCGCGTCGCCGAATCGGACGTAAGGCTGATGATCAGGATCGGCGCATCGGCCGGATTTACCTTGCGATAGGTCGGATTGCCGTCGAGGTTCGCAGGCAGGTTGGTACGCGCCGCATTGATGGCTGCCTGCACATCGCGCGCGGCACCATCGATATTGCGGTTCAGATCGAACTGCATCGTGATGCGCGTCGCGCCGAGCGAACTGACCGACGTCATCTGCGTGATGCCGGAGATCTGGCCGAACTGACGTTCGAGCGGCGTCGCCACCGAAGTCGCGACCGTCGTCGGATCGGCGCCAGGCAACGTGGCCTGCACGTTGATAGTCGGGAAATCGACCTCGGGCAGCGGCGCAACCGGCAACAGCTTGAACGCAAGCACGCCGAACAGCGCAATGCCAATGGCGATCAGCGTGGTCGCGATCGGCCGCCGGATGAACGGTTCAGACAGGTTCATCGCGCGTCACTCCACCGCGGGCTGTGCGCGTCGGCTGAAGTAGCTTTCGACACGATGCATCGCCAGGTAGATCACCGGCGTCGAGAACAGCGTAAGCAGCTGGCTCACGAGCAACCCGCCGATAATCGCGATGCCAAGTGGATGGCGCAGCTCCGAACCCATCCCGGTACCGAACGCGAGCGGCAGCGCACCGAAGAGCGAGGCCATCGTCGTCATCAGGATCGGGCGGAAGCGCAGGCCGGCGGCGCGGCGGATCGCCTCGACGGGCGGTAGCCCTTCGTTGCGCTCTAACTCGAGCGCGAAGTCGATCATCATGATCGCGTTCTTCATCACGATGCCGATCAACAGCACGATGCCGATCAAGCCGATGATGTCGAACTGCGTGCCGGTAATTACGAGCGCCAGCAGTGCGCCGAGCGCGGCGGAGGGCAGCGTCGACAGGATCGTGACCGGATGGATAAAGCTCTCGTACAAAATGCCGAGCATCAGGTAGACGACGATGATCGCGGCCAGCACCAGGTACGCCTCGTTTGACAGCGACTGCTCGAACGTTGCTGCCGAGCCTTCGAGCGTAGCCTGTACGGTCGTGGGCAAGCTGATCTTCGACTCCACGTCTTGCAGGTGCGTCAACGCGGTACCGAGCGTGTAGCCGGGCGCGAGATTGAACGACACGTCGGCGTAGGGGAACTGCCCCTGGCGGTTGATCGTCACCGGCGACGGAATGATTTTCATCGTCGCCATCGATGCCAGCGGTGCGACATCGCCCGACGACGTATCGACATACAGCCCAGACAGCAGATGGCCCAGATCGTCGGCGCTGCGATCGGCGGTCAGCACGACGTGGTACTGGTTGAGCTGCGTGTAGATGGTCGACACCTGACGCTGGCCGAACGCGTCGTACAGCACATCGTCGATTGCCTGCGGCGTAACGCCGAGGCGCGATGCGGTATCGCGGTCGAAGGTCAGCTGGATCTGATTGCCCTCCTGCAACGCCTGGCTCTGCACATCGGCGAATGCGGGGTCCTGCTTCAGCGCGGCGATCAGCTTCTGGGTCCACTGGGTCAGCACCGTCGGGTCGGTGGCCTGCAGGCCAACCCGGTAGCTGGTCGTCGAAATCGTGTCGTCGAGCGTCAAGTCCTGCACCGGATGCAGGAACAGCTTCATGCCAGCGTTGTTCGCGGTCACATCTGCAAGACGGCGGATCACCGCGGCGCTGCTATCGCGATCGCCTTTGTCCTTCAGGTTGATCAGCACGCTGCCCTGGTTCAGCGTCGGGCTCGTCTGGTTGATACCGACGAACGACGACAGACTCTCGACGGCCGGATCCTTCATGATCTGCGCGACCAGTTGCTGCTGCTTCTCGACCATGTGACTGAACGAGATCGACGGTGCCGCCTGCGAAATCCCTTCGATCAGCCCGGTGTCCTGTTCGGGGAAGAAGCCCTTCGGCATCAGCATCAGGATCAGGAACGTCAGCGCCGCCGTCACGCCGACCGAGATCAGCGTCATCCCGCGATGCTCGAGTACCCAGCCAAGCCCCTGTTCATAGCGCCGGTTCACACGGTCGAAGAAGTCGACGCGGCGCTCGCCTTCGTGCTCCTTCAGCATCCGCGAACACATCATCGGCGTAAGCGTCAGCGATACGATCGCTGAGAGCACGATCGCAATAGCGAGCGTCAGCGCGAACTCGCGGAACAAACGCCCCACCACATCGCCCATGAACAGCAACGGAATCATCACCGCGATCAGCGACACCGACAGCGAGATGATCGTGAAGCCGATCTGCTTCGCGCCTTTCAACGCAGCCGCAAGCGGCGCTTCGCCTTCTTCGATATAGCGCGTGATGTTCTCGATCATCACGATCGCATCGTCGACGACGAAACCGGTGGCGATGGTGAGCGACATCAACGTCAGGTTGTTCAGCGAGAAGCCGAGCCCCCACGCGACCGCGAGCGTACCGATCAGCGAGAGCGGTACGGTAACGGCCGGAATCACGGTGGCAGGCACGTTACGCAGGAACAGGAAGATCACCATCACGACCAGCGCGACGGCCACGCCGAGTTCGTACTCGACGTCGGTGACCGACGCGCGGATCGTCTGCGTGCGGTCGGTCAGCACATCGACCTTCAGCGTAGCGGGCAAGCTCGCGCGAAGCTGCGGCAACAGCTTCTGCACGCGGTCGACCACGTCGATCACGTTCGCGCCGGGCTGGCGCTGGATGTTCAGGATGATCGCCGGCGTCTTGCCGGTCCATGCAGCCTGGCGCGTGTCCTCTGCCCCGTCGATCGATTTCGCAATCTGCGTGAGGCGGATTGGCGCACCGTTCTTGTACGCGATCACGAGGTCCGAATAGTCGGCAGCCGATTGAAGCTGGTCGTTCGCGCCGATCGAATACGCCTGATACTTGCCGTCCAGATTGCCCTTCGCCTGGTTGACGTTGGCATTGCCGAGCGCGGTACGCACGTCGTCGAGCGACATGCCGAGCGAGTTCAACGCGCCCGAATTCGTTTCGATGCGCACCGCGGGCCGTTGCCCGCCGCTGATCGTGACGAGGCCGACACCGGAGATCTGCGAGATCTTCTGTGCGAGCCGCGTATCGGCCAGGTCCTCGATCTTCGTGAGCGGCAGCACGCCGGACGTCAGCGACAAAGTGAGCACCGGCGCATCGGCCGGGTTGACCTTGCTGTAGACCGGCGGATACGGCAAGTTAGCCGGCAGAAAACTCGCCGACGCGTTGATCGCCGCTTGTACTTCCTGTTCGGCAACGTCGAGCGACAGCGCGAGATCGAACTGCAGCGTGATCACCGACACGCCGTTCGAACTCGTCGAGTTCATTGTCTTGAGGCCCGGCATCTGGCCGAACTGACGTTCGAGCGGCGAGGTGATCGACGAGCTGCTCACGTCGGGGCTCGCGCCCGGATACTGGGTGTAGACCTGGATCGTCGGATAGTCGACTTCCGGCAACGCGGATACCGGCAGCAGGTGATAGCCGAGCAGACCCGCGAGCAGCAGCGCGATCATCAGCAGCGACGTCGCAATCGGTCGCTCGATAAAGGGACGCGAAATATTCATTGGACGCGCCCGCTAGTGCGAGACGACGCGCACACGCGAGCCGTTGTCGAGCTTGTCTGCGCCGTCGGTGACGACCTGTTCGCCGGCTTTCACGCCGCCGTCGAGAATCGCCGTGTTATCGCCGCTCACGGGGCCGACCTTCACGTTGCGTAGCGCAACCTTGTTGCCCGCGCCAACGATAAACACGAAATCGCCGCTGCTGCCGTGCTGGATCGCCGAGGTCGGCACGACCGGAACCTGCTGCAGCGTATCGGCCTGCATCCGTGCGTTGACGAACTGATTCGGAAACAGCGTATCGCCCGATTGCGGGAATTCGGCCTTGACCTTCACCGTGCCGGTGGACGTATCAACCTGATTGTCGAGCGCGAGCAACGTGCCCTGCGCGAGCAAGGTCTTCTTGTCGCGATCGTAGGCAAGCACCGGCACCGCACCGCGCGTCATCGCCTTGTGGATCTGGCCGAGGTAATCCTCCGGCACCGCATAGACGACCGTGGCCGGTTGCAGCTGCGTGATCACCGCGATGCCCGTCGTGCTCGCCGTAGTCACATAGTTGCCCGGATCGACGAGCCGCAGGCCCACCACCCCATCCACCGGCGACGTGATCGTGCAATAGCTGACCTGCACCTGCAGGTTCTGCACGTTGCCCGTGTCGGCTTTGACCGTGCCTTCGTCTTCATTGACGGTGGCGACCTGGGTATCGAGCGTCTGCTGCGTGATCGAACCGGCCTTGATCAACTGACGGTAGCGCTGCAAATCCAGACGCGCATTCGCCAGCGATGCCTGGTCGTGCACCAGCGTGCCCTGCGCCTGCACGAGCTGCGCTTCGAGGCTGCGCGAGTCGATATGCGCGATGGTCTGGCCTTTGCGGACAACCTGGCCTTCCTTGAAGTCGACGCTATCGAGAATCCCGTTGACCTGGGTGATGACCGTGACCGAGCGCGTCGGCGTGACAGTGCCGAGCGAATCGATATAGACAGGGACATCGGCAAGTTTCGTCGCCACCGCGGAGACCGGCGTGCCCGGTGCCGGCGCGGCTTGCTTGCTGGCCGGATGGCGGAAATGAAAGAACCACACCGCAAGGACCACCACTACCAGGACGACGATCGCCCAGCCGATATGCCTTCTCTTCATGAACCCCTCGAGCGGAAACCTGGACATGAGCGGCATCGCCTGCAGCGCGGCGCCGTTCTGTCATCGATGGGGCGGAGGATGTCACGAAGAACTGCGCGAACGCGTTACGTGGGCTGTTTCGGCGGTCTCGAAATATTACTGACAGATTGACAGGTTTCCTTCGATTAGCTGAACGATCGGGCGCCGATTTTTGGCACATACGTGTGGCTCATCGTGGCTCGAACGGTGTGCCGGTTCGGCGTCGCGTCGATAACAAAAGCCTTTCATTCCGACGATGCACGATGCATTCCGGCAGCGTGCGGCGCACGTTACAAGCGATCACCGTTCCTTTCGTCAAGAATCTATTACGCGAGGTGACAGAATAGACTCGCGTTGCGCGCCGCGACCCTCCTATACAGTCATGCGTGCGTCACCCCATCACTTCGATCCCGACCATGGACATTCAACTGCTGGCCATCTGCGCACTGACGTTCGTCATCCACGTCATCGCCACGCTTGCGTACGCGGTGCGCATTGCCGGTGTGCGGACACGCCGCATCGCGGTTTCGTTTGCGCTGTTCGGCATCATCGCGCTCGTGTCGCGCACGGCGAACTCGTTTCAGGGACCGCTGCTCGCGAAGCGTGTCGAAGAAGGACTTGCGCATCACATTGAGCAGAACATGCTCGGAGACTTCCGCCTGTTCCTGCTCGCGGCAACGCTCGCGACAGTGATCGGTGCGTTTCTGGTCCCGACGTTTCAGCGTTACTTCAGCCGGGCGGTCGTGCACTTTCATGCGCATCGCTCGATGCCGCGGCTCGTGCTGCATGCGTTCAGTCGCGGTGGACTGTCGTGGCTGCGCGACGGTGTGAGTCTGCCGGCAGCGGCCAACGTGACGCAGTTGCCCGCCAGTGCCGGCGTGTCGTGGAAAGTCGTCGTGCTGAATGTGCTGGCGATGGCGCTCTGGACAGTCGGCGTATTCGCGTCGCTGTATGCGGGCTTCCTGAAGCCGGAGTTGCGTGTGACATGTGCGAATCTTTCTGCGGTCGTCAACGGCTTCGCGACGATCGTGCTTACCGTTGTCATCGATCCGCAGATCTCGGTCATGACCGATGACGTGATCGAAGGACGCGTCACCGAGAATCGGTTCCGGCGGGCGATTACTACGTTGATTGGGGCGCGGTTCGTCGGGACACTGCTCGCGCAAGCGATGCTGGTGCCGGCGGCGCTGGTGATTGTGCGGGTGGCTGAAGCAATTTAAGCGCACCCCGCCGCGCGGAATACCGGCTAGCTATTGATACACCCGCTCTCGTCGACGATATCGTCGGGGTGCGCGACACGCACGACCTCCGCAGCGGTCAGTGTCAGCACTTCGACCGCTTCCGCCAGAGCGGCGCGCTCTTCGGGGCTCAGGGCATCGTGCCGGGTGGGCCAGACTCTTGTCAGACGGTCCAGCGCAGCCCGCACACGTCGTTGCAGCTGCTGCGCCGAGTCCACTTTGTCGGCCAGCTTGTGGAGATTGCGTCGCGCATTCTCTCTGCCCGTTTCCGTGCCATGCTCGATGGCCGAAATCAGTATCGGCATCAGGACCGTCCATCGTGGCGTCAGATCCACGACGTCGAACCTTGTCACGTGTCTGCGTCTATGCGCTTCGACTGCCATGGCGTCACTCCGTCTTCGACTGGCCGCAGGTGAGTTCGTGGACCAATTCCTCATCACCACCCCGAATTCTGAGGATCCGCAGTTCGCGCCGGCCCGGTATGCGTCAAACCGTCGGGCACGTTCGCGAGCGTGGTTACAGACGGCACGTACGTATGGCGCTCAGCTCCCCATCCGTGTACGACGTAAGCGAGCAGACACAGGCACGCAAGAACAGAGACAGCAAGGATTGACCACGCAACCCGGTTTGCCCACTGCATAGGCTCTGTCTCCCATTTCAGTTCAGCTGGTGGTCTCCCCGCGCCGCGTTGCCGCGATCGAACGACCGTCGGCACGCGAAATGGTGGCCAGCGCGATTGGCTGAAATGTTTGAATCCCGCGCTCAATCGATCGAAGGTTGCCGGTCAACTCGTTCATGCCGAAGTCGAACCACACTGCATACCCGGGCCGATGTCGACGCGATCATACCGGGCACCAACGGCTTTTTCGCCCTCTTGCAAAGGCCATAAAATCGGTGTAGCCGCCGTTCGGATTTGCATTGTTTCGCGCAACAGTTCAGCAGCGATTTCTTCGATTTACCTTGACTCCGCGCCGCTGCTTCCTAGAGTGGGTAGAACCAGTGCGGGCTCAGCCCGAAGGAACCGGCGATGACAGATCTTCTCGATCGCGCGCGCGGCGCGTTGCACGCACAGCCGTTCAGCGTGCTGCTCGGTGCCGAACTGGTACACGTCGGCACGCAAGAACTGACGCTATGTCTGATGATCCGCGACGAACTGAAGCAGCAACACGGCTTCGTGCATGGCGGCGTTATCAGCTATCTGGCGGACAACGCGTTGACGTTCGCCGGCGCGCTGGCGCTCGGGCCGCGGGTCGTCATGGGCGAATACAAGATCAACTATCTGCGCCCTGCCGTGCGCGGCACGCTGGTGGCACGCGCGCAGGTCGTTTACGCGGGACGACATCACGCGACCTGTCAGTGCAACCTGTTCGTGATAGACGACCACGACGAACGGCTGATCGCCGTCGCGCAGGGCACCGTCGACCGGGTCGGCGACGGAACGGAAACCAGTGCGCCGGGGTGGGCGCCTTCGGTGGATAGCACGGGGCAAGCGACTTGAGGCCACGCTAGTCAACGTGGTGTTCGAGGGATCGAGCGGACAACAAAAAGGCCGCCTCGCGGCGGCCAGTTCGTTGTGCCCGAAGAAGTACGCGAACACCCTGCAGCGTTACTCCGCCGCGTATGTGCGCTGCTGCTGCTCGCCAAGCCCTTCAATGCCAAGTCGAATCGTCTGACCCGGCTTCAGATACACAGCTTCCGGCTTCACACCCATGCCGACGCCCGGCGGCGTGCCGGTCGAGATGACATCGCCAGGTTGCAGGCTCATACACTGCGACAGATACGACACGAGCTTCGCGACGCCGAACACCATCGTCTTCGTGCTGCCGTTCTGGTAGCGATGGCCGTCCACTTCGAGCCACAGCGAGAGATTCTGCGGATCGGCAACTTCATCGCGCGTGACGACCCACGGGCCGATCGGGCCGAACGTGTCGAAGCCTTTGCCCTTGTCCCACTGGCCGGCGCGCTCGATCTGCCATTCGCGCTCCGACACGTCGTTGATCACGCAGTAGCCCGCAACGTAGTCGAGTGCGTTCGCTTCGTCGACATATTTAGCCGGCTTGCCGATCACGACGCCGAGTTCGACTTCCCAGTCGGTCTTCTTCGAGCCGCGCGGAATTTCGACGCCGTCGTTCGGCCCCGTGATCGCGCTCGTCCATTTGTTGAACACGACCGGTTCGGGCGGCACGGGCAGGTTCGATTCGGCGGCGTGGTCGGCGTAGTTCAGGCCGATGCAGACGAACTTGCCGATCTTGCCGACACACGGCCCGATGCGCGGATTGCCTTCTACCACCAGCAGCGAATCCAGGTCCAGCGCGCGCAGTTTGGCGAGACCGGCATCGGTCAGCGCGTCGCCGTCGATATCGTCCACCACCTTCGACAGATCGCGAATCCTGCCTTGCGCATCGAGCAGGCCGGGCTTTTCCTGACCTTTCGGTCCATAACGAAGCAGCTTCATCGTGGCACTTCCTCTTTATCCAATGTGTGTCCAGTAACAACAACCCGTGCGCGGTCTGTCCGCCAGTGCTGCCAGCTCTCTTAGTTCGACCAGCCGCCGTCGATCACATGCGCCTGGCCGGTCGTGAACGCGGATTCGTCCGAAGCGAGGTACAGCGCGAGCGCCGCGATCTCTTCGGGCTTGCCGACCCGGCCCATCGGCTGGCGTGCGACGAATGCAGCCTGAACCGCGTCGACCGAGGCGTTCTGCGCGGCCGCCTGCGCCGCGATCCGCTGTTCGAGCGACGGCGAATGAACAGTGCCCGGGCAGATCGCGTTACAGCGTACACCACGTGTGACGAAGTCTGCAGCGACGGCCTTCGTCAGTCCGATCACCGCAGCCTTCGACGCGCCGTACACGAAGCGGTTCGGCACGCCCTTCACGCTCGATGCCGCCGACGACATATTGATGATCGAACCGCCGCCCTTCTCCAACATGGCCGGTAGAAACGCGCGGATGGTCCGGTACATCGCCTTCGCGTTCAGATCGAACGCGAAGTCCCAATCTTCTTCGCTCGCTTCGAGAATCGACCCGGCGTGCACAAAGCCCGCGCAGTTGAACAGCACGTCGATTGCGCCGAGTTCGGCGGCCAGCGCCGTAATGGCCGCGCCGTCGCGCACGTCGAGCTTGCGCGCCTCGACCGGCTTGCCGGCGAGACCATCGATACGCAGATCGGTAGCAATCACGCGGGCGCCTTCGCGCGCGAACAGTTCAGCCGTCGCGAGTCCGATGCCTTGCCCGGCGGCGGTAATCAAGGCCGTCTTGCCGGCCAGTCTTTGTATCATCTACGGCTCCAGTTGAAATAGCGTTTGCGTCATACCCGGTATTGCAGCGTGCGCTCACCTGCGTGCTGCGGGCATTTTATGGTCACAGGCGATAAAACGCCGCCGCGTTCGCGCCGAATATCGCGTCGCGTTGCGCATCCGGCAGCGCGCCAAGCAGCTCGCTCGCCACAGCGTGCCACTGCAGATAATCGCCGTTCAGATTCAGCACCGGCCAATCGCTGCCCCACATCAGGCGCCCGGCGCCAAAGCTCGCGAGCAGATGGGCGACATACGGCTGCAAGGTAGCTTCGGTCCAGTCGTGCGACGCTTCGGTGGCGAGACCCGACACCTTGCAGTGTACGTTCGGCAGACGCGCGAGCCGTTCGATCCCATCGGCCCACGGTTGCCAGCCTGCCGCGCCGTCGCGGACCGACGGCTTCGCGCCGTGATCGACGACGATGCGCAGCTTCGGAAAACGCGTTGCGAAGATTTCGAGCGGCGCGACGTGGCGCGCGAAGATCAATGCGTCGAATGTGAGATCGTGCGCGATCAGCGCATCGACAGCGGGCGCGAGTTCGGGGTTCGCGATCCAGTTGTCGTCGGGGAGGTCCTGCAGCATCGGGCGCACGCCCTTGAATTTCGGCTGCGCAGCCAGCTCGCCGATCAGCGCCGGTGTGTCGGGCAGCAGCATCGGCACCCAGCCGACCACGCCAGCAATCGAAGCTTCATCGCGCGCAAGGGCGAGCAGGTAGCGGGTTTCATCGACGGTTGCCGCAGCCTGCACAACGACAGTACGCGAAACGCCCGCGCGTTCGCGCAGCGGCGCGAGATCGGCGGGACCGAAACGGCGATAGAGCGCCGCAAGATCGGGCGTGAGCCAGCCGTAGTCGTCGCGCGCGGGGTCCCAGTAGTGCTGGTGCGCATCGATCTGCGTCGTCACGTCAGACTCCCGGCACCGGCGCACGCGCATCGATCAGCCCTTCTTCGCGGAGCTTTTGCCACAACTCCACAGGAATCGGGCGTTCGAACGATGCGACGTTTTCATGCAATTCGGCGGGGCTGCGCGCACCGGTGAGCACCGAGGCGATGGCCGGATGCGCATACGGAAACTGCAGCGCCGCGGCGGCGAGCGGCACGTCGCAGCTCTTGCAGACCGCTTCGAGCCGCGCGACACGCGCGATGATCTCCGGCGGCGCCTCGCCATAGTTGAACTTCAGATCGCCCTGCACGCCACGCGCGAGAATGCCCGAGTTGAACGCGCCGCCCAGCAGGATGCTCACGTTACGTGCGGTGCAGGCAGGCAATAGATCGTCGAGCGTCGCCTGTTCGAGCAGCGTGTAGCGGCCCGCAAGCAACGCGCAATCGATGTCGAACTCCGCCATCGTTTCGAGAATCGCCGCGCCTTCGTTGACGCCGAGGCCGACTGCTTTCACCGCACCAGCCGTACGCAGATCGTCGAGCGCGCGAAAGCCGCCGCCCGCGGTGAGCTGGTTCCAGTAGTGTGCGTTGCGCTCGCCATGCGTGACACGACCGATGTCATGGATGAGCAGGATGTCGATATCGACCATGCCGAGACGCTGCTGGCTGTCTTCGAACGAACGCAGGATGCCTTCGCGCGTGTAGTCGTAGTGCGCTTCGAACGGCAGCGGGTTCTGCCAGCCTTCGCTGCCGTCGTACGGTGTGACGCGCGGCACGAAGTGGCGTCCCACCTTGGTTGATAGCACGTATTCGCTGCGCGGATAGCGACGCAGCGCTGTGCCGAGGCGATGCTCGGCTTTGGTATGGCCGTAGTGCGGCGCCGTGTCGAAGAGGCGCACGCCTGCGTTCCAGGCGGCATCGACGGTGGCCTGTGCTTCTTCTTCCGATAAATCGCGGTACAAACCGCCGAGCGGCGCGGTACCGAGCCCGAGTCCGCTGACCTGCAGCGCGCGCCGGCCGATGTTGCGGCGCTGCGCGACTGCGGGCGTCGTTGTTGATCCAGCCTCTGTCATTGCATCCGTCTCCGAGATTGAAGAGTGCGGTGCCGCACTCCCGCCCTTCAATGCGCCGCGATCTCAACCACACGCCGCGGCACCGCACCCGAAGGCAGACAGGCAGGCCCGACCGGCTCGAACGTCTTGTACACCAGAATAAATTCCTGGTGCCCCAGCGACTCCGACTTCGAGGCCGCGCCTTGCGCGATCGCGACGGTCTGGTCGAACACCTCGCGGCCCACTTCATCGAGCGTGCCGCGCCCTTCGAGAATCCGTCCAGCGTCGACATCCATGTCGCCCGACAGATTGCGATAGGTCGCCGGATTCGCGCACACCTTGATGACCGGCGAAATCGCTGAACCCACCACCGAGCCACGTCCCGTCGTAAACAGGATGATGTGCGCGCCACACGCGATCAACTCGCCGATTTCGGTGTTGTCGCTGATATTCGGAAAACCGAAGCGCGGTTCGCCGTCCGGCACGACATCGAGCAGATACAGGCCGCCGGTAGGCGGAACATCACCGGGCTTGATGATACCGACGATCGGTGACGCACCGCTCTTAGCATACGCACCCAGCGATTTCTCTTCCTGCGTCGTCAAACCGCCATCCGCATTGCCGACTGCGAAACTGCCATGACCGAGAATCGAGTAATAGCGCGCGGCCTTCGCGACACATTCGACGATCGCATCGCCGAGCTCGGGCCGCGCCGCGCGGCTCTTCATGTGGAATTCGCAACCGACGAGTTCGCCGGTCTCTTCGAAAATACAGCTCGCGCCCGCCTCGATCAGATGATCGAACGCGCGGCCGACCGCCGGATTCGCAGTAATCCCGCTCGTACCATCGGAGCCGCCGCAAATCGTACCGATGATCAGTTCACTGAGCGCCATCGGCACCTTGGTCTGCGCCGCGAGCTGACGGCGCGCATCGCGCACCCAGTCGACACCGTATTGAATCGTGCTGCGCGTGCCGCCCTTTTCCTGAATGGTCAGCACCTCGACCGGCCGCCCGCTCGCGCGCACGACATCGACGAGGTAATGCTTGTTCATGCTCTCGCAACCAAGCGACACGAACAGCACCGCGCCGACATTCGGGTGCGTAGTGAGCTGCTCCAGCATCCTTTCCGCGTAACTGTTCGGATAGCAGCCCGGAAAACCGATCAGATGCACGGGCGGTTCGCGTTCGGCAAGCGGATCGTCGAAGGCGTCGAGCGGTTCACGAAACTGCGTGACGATTTCACGCGCGACGTGATGCGCGCATTCGACCAGATAGGCCACCGCGACGACATTGCGGATACCCTTGCGGCCGTCGCTGCGCAACCAGCCTTGCAGCACCGGTTCGGCGGTGGTATTTGCTACGGAAGAGTCAGTCATGATCGTTCCAGCACGGCACGAAGCCGCTTCAGTGATGCACGAATTCGTGGCCCGCGTCGTGCGTATAAGTGGGCAGGTAGTCGCTTTCGAGGTTGTGCGTATGCAGATGCTCGCCGCGCGCAACCGGCCCGTTGACATGGCCGATCACCGCGCCGTAGCGCAGCACCTTCTCGTCCTTGACGAGCGCGCGGCGCGCAACCTTGTGGCCGAGTTCGATGGTCTTCGCAAGCGTCACGCGCTCGCCTTCGATGTCGACCTGCGTACCCGCTTCGAGCCGCGCCCCAGCGATCAGACAGTTGTCCTGCGGGCTCAGCAGGATCAGACGCGTGTCGGTGTTCGATGGACTACTCAAGAGAATTCTCCCCGTATTGCGTGCGCCGCCTGAGGCGGCGCTATGCGTTCTCAGTTCTGCCCTTCACCACTCGCGAGTCGCGCCACCATCAGCGAGCCGAGAATGATCGCGCCGTAGATCGCCTGAATCCAGAACGACGGCACCTGCGCAAGCGTCAACAGGTTCTGCACGATACCGAGCAGCAGCACGCCGGTCAGCGCGCCGAGCATCGTGCCCTTGCCGCCGTCGAGCGAAATACCGCCGATCACCGCCGCCGCGAACACCGTGAAGATCATCCCGTTGCCCTGGTTCGCGTTGATCGCGCCAACGTAGCCGGTTACCACGAGGCCACCGAGCGCCGCGAGCACACTGCCCAGCACGAACACGCCCCATGTGATGCGTTCGACGCGAATACCCGCAGCGCGCGCCGCTTCCGGATTGCCGCCGATCGCATACAGCGCGCGGCCGAGCCGGTGATAGCGCAGCATGAACGCGGCAATCGCGAACGCCACGGCGGCGAGCCACACCGACAACGGCAGGCCGAACACGATCGTGGTGGCGAGTTCGAAGAACGACGGCGGCATGTCGAACAGCGTGCCGCCCTTGGTTGCACCGACCAGCATGCCGCGCAGCACGATCAGCATCGCGAGCGTGACGATGAACGCATTCAGCCGCAGCCGCACGACGAGAAAACCGTTGATAAAGCCGATCAGCGCGCCCACTGCGACGATGGCAAGCAGACCGATCGCCGCGGGCCATTGCGTGCCGAAACCGGCGGACGCAGCGGGCATAACGAGCATTGCGCCGACAGCCGGCGCGATACCGACCGTCGATTCGAGCGACAAATCGAACTTGCCGGTCAGCACGATCAGCGATTCGGCGAGTACGACCAGCGCAAGCGCCGCCGATGCACCGAGCACGCTAATCAAATTCGCTTTGGTCAGGAAATTCGGATTCACGAACGCGCCGATCACGAGCAGCAGGATCAGCGCCGGCACCAGGGCGAGGTCGCGCAGCCGGGCGAACTCGATGCGCGGACGTGCGGGGCGCGCCGCGCCTTGCGCCGGGTTCGCGGATTGCCCGTGGCCCGCCGGAAAGGCGGGGCTTGGCACACTATTCTTCATGGAGACTGACTCCTTCAACGGATGCGATCAGGTCGTGGTCTTGCCAGCCTGCGGGAAATTCGGCCGCGATACGGCCACGGAACATCACGAGCACACGGTCGCAGGTGCGCAGGTCGTCGAGTTCGCCGGATACGACGAGCACGGCCTTGCCTTCCTCGCGTACGCGGTGCACGACCGCCAGTAACGCTTCTTTCGATTTCACATCGACGCCAGCGGTCGGATCGATCAGCACGAGCACGTCGGGGTTGGTGGCCAGCGCGCGGGCCATGACGACCTTCTGCTGATTGCCGCCGGACAGTCCCGATACGACGTGATCGGGTCCGGGTGCGACGATCCCGAGCGCTTCGATCATCTTCTGGCCGAACGCGTTCTTCTTCGCGGGCGTTGCAATGCCGAACCGGCCGAGCAATCGTGCAATCGTCATCGATGCGTTTTCCGCCACCGACTGCGTGAGAACGAGCCCTTCGTGATGGCGATCCTTCGGCACACAACCGATGCCACGCGCGAGCGCCGCGGGCACATCGCCCGGCGGCAACGCGGTACCGTCCACGCGGATTTCGCCGCGCTGGGGCCGGCGCAGACCGGCAATCGCTTCGGCAACGCTGGTACGGCCGCTGCTCGTCGCTCCTGTGAGGCCGATTACTTCGCCGCGCTTCAACGTGAACGACACGTCTTCGTAATCGCCACCGCACAACCCTGCGAGTTCAAGCGCCACCGGCGTGCCAGCCGGCAATGCCGCACGACCCGCCGCATCGGCGACTGCGAGGCCGCCACGTTCGCCGGTCATCGCTTCGATCAGTTGTTCGCGCGGCAGCGCCGATACCGGCGCACTGACGATATGCCGCGCATCGCGCAACACTGTCACCGCCTGGCAGATCTCGTACACCTCCTGCAAATGATGCGAGATGAACAGGAACGTGACACCCTCACGCTGCAGTTCATCGATACGCCGAAACAACCGCTTGATCTCGTCGCCGTCGAGCTGCGCAGTAGGTTCATCGAGAATGATGAAACGAGCGCCGTACGACAGCGCACGCGCGATCTCGACCAGTTGCCGCGCTTCGACAGTCAGATCGCCGGCGCGCGCATCTTCGCGCACGTCGATCTTCCAGTGATCGAGCAACGCGCGCGCGTCGCGGCGCATCACGTTCCAGTCGATCACGCCGCGCCGCTGCGGTTGCCGGTTAATGAACAGATTCTCCGCCACCGTGAGGTCGCGGATGATCGTCGAATGCTGATAGACGCAAGCCACGCGTTCGCGCCATGCGTCGCGATCGGCGATCGCCGGCGCCGCCGTACCGGCAAACTGCACCTCGCCGATATCGGGTTTCCGCAGGCCGGTCAGTATCGACACCAGCGTCGACTTACCGGCCCCGTTACGCCCGACGAGTGCATGCGACTCGCCAGGCATCACGCGGATGCTCACGTCGTTCAGTGCAGCCGTCGAACCGAAGCGCTTCGTGACACCAAGCGCTTCGACCACGGCCACTGCTTCACTCACAGGCACGTTCATTTGAGCGTATTGCCCCACAGGTTCTTGTCGTTGACATTCGCCTTGGTGACGAGCGGCGCCGGCAACTGGTCTTCAAGCATGCCCGGCGACAGCTGGATGATCGTGCTGTCGTGATCGGTCGGACCTGCCTTGAAGGTCTTTCCTTCGAGCGCGGCCTTGATGTAATAGAGGCCGTACTTCGCGTACAGATCGGCAGGCTGCGAAATGGTTGCATCGATTTCGCCGCGACGGATCGCATCGTATTCCTGCGGAATGCCGTCATTGCTGACGATCACGATGTGCTTCGCATCGCCGGCGGGGAACAGCATCTGTTTGCGGCGCAGCGTTTGCAGCGTCGGCGACAGGTACACGCCGCCCGCCTGCATATAGATCGCCTTCACATCCGGATTCGCGGTAAGCAGACTGTCGAGCGCGGTCGCGGCGACATCGCCCTTCCATGCAGCCGGAATTTCGAGCAGCGACAGATCCGGATAATTCTTCAGGCAGGCGCGGAATGCTTCGGAGCGGTCGCGGCCGTTCACCGATGCGAGATCGCCCATGATCTGCACGACCTTGCCCGACTTCACGTGCTCACCGATGTACTTGCAGGCATTCGCACCATACGCGTGGTTATCGGCGCGCACGACCATCGCAACCGTGCCCTGGGTCGGCGCGACATCGACGGCGACGACCTTGACGCCCTTCGCGGCCGCGTTGTCGAGCGCGCGGCTGATCGCCGCGGAATCGATCGGGCCGACCACGATGCCCTTCGCACCGAGGTTCACCATATTGTTCATGTCGGTGATCTGCTGCGCGGGGTCGTTATTCGAATTGACCGGCGCGAGGATGTCGATGCCCATCTCTTTCGCGTACTTCGGCAGATACTTGTTGTACGACTCCCAGAACGGCGAAGTCAGCAGCGGCAGGCCGAGGCCAACCTTGCCGATCTCCGCGGCTTGCGCCGCGCCGCTGGCGGCAAAACTCGCCACGCATGCAGCGGCCAGCCCGGCCGATAAAACGGTGCGTAAAGCCGAACGGCGAGCCGTGCGCGGCCCTTTTGCGAATGTCATGTCTGTCTCCTGATCTGCGCGTTGTGGGAACTGCGGGGTACTGCGTGAACCGGCCGGCAGATTGACCAGTGCATCGTCCTGCGTGTTGTTGTTAAATTGGCGAGCATCAATTCACCAATGAACGTATTATTCATATGCGGACTTTTTGAAGTCAAGTGAAGTGAGCATTGCAAACGTCCGTGTTTTCCCTGGCCTGCTTGCTGATACTGTATGCACCTTGGCCGGCGCGCGACGCTCTACACTCACGCGCCACTTACGAAAACCGCAATCGAACACCGACTCACGATGGATCAAGAAGAAAAAGACGACGCCGACCGTTATCGTGCTCCCGCGCTCGACAAAGGTCTCGACATTCTCGAATTGCTCGCCGAGCAGCGCGACGGGCTCACGCGCGCGGAAATCACCAAGTTGCTCAATCGCAATGCCAGCGAGATCTACCGGATGCTCGAGCGGCTGGTCGCGCGACAGTATGTGGTGCGCTCGGCATCGGGTGACCGCTACTCGCTGAGCCTGAAGCTCTACGCGCTCGCTCATCGCCATCCGCCGATGAGCCGGCTCATCGCCGAAGCGTTACCGCGCATGCAGCGCTTCGCCGACATCGCCGAACAGTCGTGCCACCTGGTCGTCTACGACCGCGGCAATCTGCTTGTCATCGCGCAGGTGGATGGGCCCGGTTCGTGGGGGATGTCGGTGCGGCTCGGCTCGCGTGTGGGGCTGATCGATACCGGTTCGGGGCGGGTGATGCTCGCGTTCCAGAGCGACGAACAGCGCGAACAGATGCTCGCCGAACATACGAAGGTGAAGGGCGAAGTGACGATCGATCGCGCCGCGCTCGATGCCACATGCGCCAAGATCCATCAGGCGGGTTTCTGGCAGAAGGACAGCCAGCAGACCTTCGGAGTCACCGACGTGACGTTCCCGATACTCGGGCCGTCGGGACAGGCGATTGCGGTGCTGACCTGTCCTTATCTGCGGCGTATCGACGAGTACGCTGCGCCGACCATCGAAGCCGCAGCGGTGTTGCTGCGTGAGATGATCGAGGGGCTGTCGATGTTCCGCGAAGCGGAGGCTTGAAGGTTGCCATCTGCTTAGGTCCGGAAGCGTCGACACGCTGCCCTTAACTCACCGGATCCTGTAGATCATGACCGCCCCTCTCGTTGCCGTTGCCGATACCTATGATGCCGAATTCGACGCACTGCTCGGCGAAGGGCTCGACCGTTTCAATATCGACACCACGGGTATCGACGACAAGCGGCCGTTGACCGTGCGGGTCACCGACCCAACTACCGGCGAAGTGGGTGGCATCACGGGCCGCACGTCGCTCGGCGTGCTGTTCATCGATCTGTTCTATCTGCCGCCGGCGTTGCGCGGCTCGGGCATCGGCAGCACGCTGCTCGCTCGGGCCGAAGAAGAAGGCCGCCGGCGCGGCTGCCATACAGGCTTCCTCTACACGATCAGCTTCCAGGCACCCGACTTCTACGCACGGTACGGCTGGCGTGCGTTCGGTGATATCGCCAGCAATCCGCCGGGCACACGTCGCATGTTCATGACCAAGAGTCTGAACGACGCCTAGCAAGCGGCCTCACTGCGGCGGCAGTTCCCGCACATCCGCAGTCGGCACACTGCCGAAGCCGTCACTCAACGCATAGTCGAGCAGTTGCCGGGCGGCATCGTCCGGTGTCGTGAGTTTGCCGCTGCGCTTCAGTTCGTCGAAGCGCTCGCGTTGCGGGAAACGTTCGATATCCACATTGCGGATCGCCGCCTGCATGTCGGTATCGACGACGCCTGGCGCCACGCTGCAGATACGCAGCGCACGGTTCTTGTCGAGTGCAACCGCGCGCGCGTGATGATCGAGCGCGGCCTTCGTCGCGCAATAGATGCTCCAGCCCGCAAGCGCATTGCGCGCCGCGCCGCTCGAAATATGCACGATGCGCCGGTCCGTTGCCGTGGCGCTCGCGGCAGCCAGCGCACTCGCGAACATCAACGGTGCAGCGACGTTCACGCTCACGGCACGCACGATCGCCGCGATATCCTGGCCTTCGACCGGTCCGACCGGCTCGACGACACCCGCATTGTTGAACAGCACCACGCGCTCCGCACCGCCGACAAAGCGTTGCAACGCATCGCTCGCGAGCCATTGCGCGGTTGCATCGGAGTCGGCGAGATCGAGCGCGACTTCCTCATACAGACTGCCGAAGCGCTCCGCGAGCGCGGCATTGCCGCCACGGGACACGCCGAGCACCGCGATACCACGCGTGAGCAATTGCGCGGCCAGCGCAGCGCCGAGTCCGCGCGTGTGGCCCGTGACAATCGCGTGCGTGGTGGAAGAGGACGAGGAAGACGAGGAGGTCATGGCGATTTCCACAAGGAGATTGATGATGCGCGGCAAGAACTTTCGAAGCAGGACGTCATTGTCGTCGATACGGAAAAGACTTGCAGCACATAGCCTGCCGCACAATTTGCTCGAACGACTGGAACCGCATCGCGCATGACGCTAGAATAGCGGCCCTTCCGGACCCACCGCACGCGATGCGCGCTCCTTCTCCTCCTTCACGACACGTCATGGCGAAACTTCTGACCGATTCCGAATTCCAGCGCTTTTCCGAGCTTCAGCAGAAGCAGGCCAACTTCACGATCAGCGCCGCCGAGGCCGACGAACTGCGCGATATCGTCGCGCGCGCGCAGCAAAAACGCGACGACCGCGCCGCCGCGATGCAGGCCATCGAAACCTACATCGAGCAATTCGCCATCACGCCCGACGAACTCTTCTCGCCCGATCAGATCGGCGACGCTGCGCGGACCTACGGCCTGATTCCCGCGACGAAAAAAGAACGCGTGCTGCCACCGTCGATCACGTTCAACGGCAAGCCGTACCAGTGGACCCGTAGTCTGCCCGACGAAGTGCGCGATCCGCTGTTCGATGCGTTCAAGGCGGGGCAGTCGGTCAAGAGCTTCATCTCGACGCCTAAAGACGCTGCCCGCTGTGCGGCGACGATCGCGCGGCTCGAGCGTGAAACGGGTGCGGTTTACGCGGACTCGTGGCTCGACGAGCTGGCGGTGTCGCGTGGTCAGGTCGAGGACGCGGCGGCGAAGCTTGCGGCTTAAGCGGTTTTAAATCGGCTTAAGCAGTTTCCAGTCGTTTAAGCGCCCCGAGTGTCAAGGCTGAGCAGGCGCATCGAGCGCCATGCGAAAGCCGACGACGCCCGGGTCTTCGGTCGTGGTCATCGTGAAGCCGCAGTGCGTCGCGAGCGCGATCATCGCGGCGTTCTCGCGCAGCACCTCGCCGACCAGCCAGTGCGTGCCGCGTGCCCGCACGTACGCGATGATCTTCTCCATCAGCAGCCGTCCGAGCCGCTTGCCTTTCAGGTCGGAGCGGATGGCGAGCGCGAACTCGGCGGTCTCGTTGTCCGGATCGGCGACGGCGCGCACCACGCCGAGCGTGCTTGCGGTGCCGTCGTCGTTGGTAATGGTGGCGATCAGCGCCATCTCGCGGTCGTAGTCGATCTGCGTCATGCGCGCGAGCTGCGTGTGATCGAAGCTACCCACCGATCCGAAGAAGCGCAACCGCAGATCATCTCGTGTCATCGAGCCAACGAACGCACGATGCGCGGCTTCGTCTTCCGGGCGAATCGGCCGCACCGTCACGCGCAGGCCGTGCCAGTCGAGCGTCGTTTCGAAGCGCCGCGGGTACGGCATGATCGCGAGCCGGCTGCGCGTCGTTGCAACGCGCACGACCGGTGCCACGAGCGTCGTGCGGTCTTTCAATACGCGCAGCGTAAGCGTAAGCCCGACAACCTCCTTTATCTCGCAGACGGTCTGCGACAACGCCGTCAGCGCGGCAAGCGTCGGCTCGGGTGCAACGCGCCGCGCGTATGGCGAATTGGCGGTAATGTCGCGGGCCAGCGTCGGATTGAACGGCGGCAACCCGTACACGCGCATCGGCGCCGCAACGCCGTCCGGTGACGGAGTCGTAAAGCGGAACACCGGGCCGAAGTTGTCGTCGTCGTGCAGTTCGACGGCGACATCGACGATGGCTGTGTCATCGGTCCGCTGTTCGTCGACCGTTAAACCGAAGTGACCGAAAAAACGCGCGGCCACGGCTCCGCTCAGTTGCGTGGCGCCTTGGGCGAGCGCGGCGCGTGCTTCGGCCTGCGCTGCGTCGATCTCGGCGGGTAATTGCGCGGGCGAACCCTCCGGCGTCTGCATCAGCAGTTCCCGGCCCAACCGGTAATCGACGAGCCGCGCGAACGCGCGCGCGAGTCGCTGCGGCGTGGTGTGCACCGGGATGCCCTGCGCGTGCAGCGCATCGCGCGTCGCCGCATCAAGGCCGCCGAAGAAACACGCGAGCAAGCCGCGATACGCGTAACGCTGATGAGCAATCAGCACGCGCGCGACATCGGCGGCCGGTGCGCTGTGCGTCGATGCGTGCACGACGAAGGCGGTGCCGCTCGCTCGATGTTCGGCGAGCGCCTGCAACGCGGCGCCGAAGTGTTCGGGACGCGCGTCGTCGCCGAGCACGAGCGGGTTGCCCGCGGCGACGTGCGGCAGGGCTCGCGCAAGCGCATCGGTGGTCGGCTGGGGCCAGTGCGCGAGCGTGTCGCCGGCCGCACCGAACGCATCGCATGCGAGCGTCGCGACGCCGCGGTCGCTGGTAATCAGCGTGGCCGTGTCGCTCGCCGCGACGCGGCCCACACCGAGCGTTTCGATTTCATCGAGCAGATCGTCGAGTGCGTCGACGCGCACCATCCCGGCACGGCGGAACGCGGCGGTGTACAGCGCGTCAGCGGGATCGGCGCGGCCGCTGCGTAGCGCGAGCACCGGCTTGTTGCGCGCGGCCGCGCGAGCCGCCGACATGAACTTGCGCGCCGCGCGCACGGTGTCGAGTTCCAGCAGGATCGCCCGGGTGCCCGGGTCGCTCGCCAGATAGTCGAGTACGTCGCCGGCATCGACGTCGGCCTCGCCGCCGAGCGCCACCGCATGCGAGAAGCCGAGTCCACGCGCGTGCGCCCAGCCGAGCACCGCATTCGTCAGCGCATTCGATTGCGACACCCATGCAACGCCACCGGCGGGCACCGTGCACGACGGCGCGCCGAGATGCGCGCGCAGCGCGGGAGTGATAACGCCGAGGCTGCCCGGCCCGACGATACGCAGCAGATGCGGCCGGGCAGCCGCGAGCGTGTCCTGCACGGCGCGGCGATCGGCTTCGCTACGCGCTTCGCCGACGATGATCGCCGCCCGCGTGCCGAGACCGCCCAGCCGGTGCACGATGCCGGGCCACGTCGCGGGCGGCGTGCACAGCAACGCGACGGTTGGCGCGTCGGGCAGATCGCCGGCGTCGGCGGCAACCGGATAGCCATCGAGCGTATCGAGCTTCGGATTGACCGGCCACAGCGGCCCCTTGAAGCCGCCTTGCAGCAAGCGTGTCCAGACCATCGCGCCGACGCTGCCGGGCCGCTGCGACGCGCCGATCACGGCAACCGATTGCGGGCGAAACAGCGCGTCGAGATTGCGAACGGTCACAGGGGGCTCCGCAGTTGGGTGGGTGCGCGATGGGCGGCAGGCAGCCGCGCACGTCATCAGGATAGGCGAAGTCGCGTGGAAACGCGCCGCCCGATGCGACGAATTCAACGCGCCGACAATACTGCAAGGCACACGAAGCCGCCTCTAACCGCAGTAAGATGCGGGCGGAGCATGGGCGGGTTTCCGGATGGCGTCCGGTGAAGAGCGCCACATCCATACGGCAGACGCGAACCGGCGCCGTGCGACCAACGACATGAATAACCGCAGAAACTGCGAACGGCGAGGCGGCCCCTCGCCCGACAACCATCGAGACAGAAGGACCCCGTATGCGACGCTTGCCATCGCTGATTGCGTTGCGTTTCTTCGAAGAGACCGCTCGCCATATGAGCTTTAACCGCGCCGCAGCGGCGCTGTGCGTGACCCAGGGGGCAGTGAGCCGCCAGATCAGGATTCTCGAGGAATCGCTGGGCGCCAAGCTGTTCGAGCGCGACCACAAGGGCATTCGCCTGACGGCTGCCGGCATGCAGTTGCTGCCGTGCGTGACCGATGCATTCGATACGATCGAGCGCGGCGCGCGCCAGGTCGCCTCCGCCACGGGCCGTCGACGGCTCGTGCTGTCCGTGCCGCCAACCTTCGCGACCCAATGGTTTTCGCCGCGCTTAGGCTCGCTGGCCGTCGAGTTGCCGGACGTCGAACTGTCGGTGCGTACGGGGCCGAGCGACGACTGCCACTGCAACATCCGCTTCGGCAACGCGGCACTGCCCGGCGCGCAATCCGAACTGCTGATGATCGAACGACACACGCTGGTCGGTGCGCCGCGTTTCGCGAGCGAATCGCTCGACGCGCTGCTGGCGCGTCTTCCCGCCCTGCATGTGCTGCACAACGATGCGCGCCTCGAGTTGTGGCCGAGCTGGCTCGCCGCGGCTGGACTGCCTGCGCATCATGCCGAGAACGGCATCGAGTTTTCGACGCTCGAGCAGGCAATTCACGCGGCGCGCAAGGGCGCGGGACTGGCGGTCGTCGACCGCAACATGATCGTCGAAGAACTCGCGGAGGGCAGTCTTGCGCGGATGTCGGACGTTGAAGTGACGGGGCCCTATGGGTACTGGCTCGATATCGCGCCGCGGCATGCGACGCTCGAACATGTACAGGCGCTGGCGGGGTGGATGCGGGAAGAGGTGCTGAAGATGGGGTGAGTCGGATTCGTTTTATGGGCGGTTGCTTCGCCTGGTTTTATCGGTTGCTCGCGGAAAAACCTACGATGGGTCATGTCGTTCAATTTCCTGTGAAGATGGAATCATGACCAATATCTCCCGAAGCTCAAGCCCGGTCAGCGGGGACTCCGCTTATACGTCAGCGCGAGAAGTCCAGGTGCCAAGCGAATACGACACCGCGCCGGAGACTCAATCCCCACGCGCCGGTCATCCGCTGGAGAACATGAGTCCGCCTCCACGCCCCGATCAGTCGACCACCACTGGCAGCACAACGAATCCGCAATCCACGACGCTCAGGCACAGGGACTTTTCGTCGCGGCCACTGCCCACGCGGGTGCTACAGACCGGTTCAAGATCGTCGTCTTCCGACAGCCGCGCATCGATCAACAACCTCGTGAACCTGCCGGTCGGCGTTCCCGACGAGGAAGGCCTGAGCCAGCTCGGCGACGACGAGCGCGGGGACGAACCCGGTTCGTCCGACAACGCATCAGGCCGCTCGTCGCCGGTCGATCACACCGCATTGCCCGCCGCCGACCTGCTGCTCACGCAATTGCGGCCGCAGCGCATGATCGGCCCGCTTGGCGGCCCAGGAACAGGTCGGTCGCGCGCCGATTCGCCGCCACAACCGGCATCGAAAGCCGGTTCGACTTCCGCCGCCAGTGGCGCATCGCGCGCCGGTTCAGTAGCCGGAAGCCAGAAGATCGGGAAAACAGCCGCGCTCGACGAGACCGGCAGCGTGGCGCCCGTCGAAAACCCCGTTACGCCGGAGCAGTTGGAAGCGACAGTCAACGAAATCCAGCAGGCCGTGGACGATGTGGCTGCGGGAATTGTCGATGAGGTCGCAAGAGACGCCGACGCCGCGGAAGTGGCCGGGGGCAGCGCTACGAGCTCGTCTTCCGAAGCGCCTGCGCCGGGCACGCGCAACGACGCATCGCGCCCTTCGTCGCCGCTCCAGCGCTCCGCATCTCCCGGACCGACGCACGCAGAAACGATACAGATGCACCGTAACGTCAACGATATCTCTTATCTGAAGAACGCGTTACCGGAAGATCTGCGTGGAGGCGTGCGCCACATGCTTCTGCCACTGCGAGAGCAATTCCCATCCCGCGGCGCATTCGAAACGTTCGTCAACGACCAGAGTACCGTCCTCGAGGAATGCGGCATTCGCGGAAAGCGGGACCTCATCAACCTCATGCGCACGGTGAATCGCTCCGACAATCTGATGCGCGTCGCCCAGGGGACCGTAGGCGGTTTGCATTTCAACGGGCCAGGTCTCGCGTTTTCGTACGGCCCACTGTCAACCGAGATGACAGTCGGCACGGCGGTAGACACCAATGTGCTGCAAGGCGCGGCGAGTGGCTTCCTCGCGGGAGCGTCGGATGCGATCGCAACACCCGCCAAGGAAGCAACGTTCAAGGACGCCTACTACAAGCGTCCCGCAGCAGACCATCTGCCGGAGTTTCTGCGCAACTTCAATCCGCCGAGCCTCGGCGAGTCCATTAACGAAACCAACAAGGCCTGGGTCGGCGGCTTTGCCGCAGGCTATGTGGTGCGCGGCAGCGTGATGGCGGCGGTCACCTATACGAAGGGCGCAGAGGCGGCGGCCGCGATCGAGACGGCCATGGCTCCCGTGACGAACATCGCGTCAGGCGTCACCGCAACCTTCATCGGTCACTCGCTGGACGAACAGCTCGGCCGTACCGGGTTGCCGTATTTCCTCGCGCGGGACAACCTCGGGGAATGCGTCCGCGCGGCGCAGCAGTCCAACCTCGCCTACGCAGGCAAGGCTGTGGTCGGCGCAGGTACGCACGTGGTGAATGCAGTGACGAAGTTTCCGGAAGGCCTCAAACGTGCTGTCACCGACCCGGCGCTTATCGCGTCGACAGCGTCCCTCACTGGTGTTCTGACGGTGCCAGGCACGGTCGCCGGCGTCACCGCGAATGCTATTTCCGATCCGAACACGGCCCATGTTGCGTCGTCGCTTGTGCATTACCCCGCGCTCCTTACCGCATGGGCCGGATGGGGCACGTCCTTCGCGGCTGCGGCACACGTGCACGCGGAGCGGACCGCGAGAAACCGCCCGGGCGATGAAGAACAAGGCTCGGAGTTGACTGCGCAGCCGGCTACTTCCGGACGAACCAGCGGTAATTGAACTGCCGCTAGTGCACTGAGTGCGGGTGTGTGGGCTTATTGCAAGGCCACACACCGCGTATTCACAGCGCCTTCCTGAACGGCGCCCCCGAATGCTCGCGCAGCTCGTTGAACACGATCTTCGGCCACGCCTTCTGCGCAACTTCGATCTCGGAGATATGCGACGCGAGATAGGTCGGCGCATTCGATGCATCGAGCGCAATCCGCGCCGAGTATGAATCGGTGAAACGCCGCAGTTCTGCGGCATCGTCGCAGGTCACCCAGCGCGACATGCGGTAGCGCGCGGGCATGATCCGCACGTCGACCTTGTATTCCGTCGACAACCGGTGCGACACCACTTCGAACTGGAGCTGCCCAACCGCGCCAAGAATCATCGCGCCGCCCATCACCGGACGAAACACCTGGATCGCCCCTTCCTCGCCCAGCTGCTTCAGCGCTTCGCCAAGCTGCTTCGCGCGCATCGGGTCGACCACTTCGATCGTCTGGAAAATTTCCGGCGCAAAGAACGGTAGCCCGACGAACTGCAGGTCTTCGCCTTCAGTCAACGTATCGCCGAGACTGAGCGTGCCGTGATTGGGAATACCGATGATGTCGCCCGGATACGCTTCGGCCACCGTCTCGCGACGCTGCGACAGAAAGCTCACCACATTATTCGCGCGGAACGTTTTGCCCGAACGCGTCACCTTCAGCGCCATACCGCGCTCGAAGTGCCCCGAGCACACACGAATAAACGCCACGCGGTCGCGGTGCGCGAGATCCATATTCGCCTGCACCTTGAACACGACACCGGTGAACTTCGGCTCGTCGGGTTCGACTGCGCGCTGCACGGCCATCCGTGCGGACGGCGGCGGTGCGAGGTCGACGAGCGCATCGAGAATTTCTTTCACGCCAAAGTTGTTGATCGCCGAGCCGAACAG
This sequence comes from Paraburkholderia megapolitana, assembly GCF_007556815.1. NCBI lineage: Bacteria > Pseudomonadati > Pseudomonadota > Betaproteobacteria > Burkholderiales > Burkholderiaceae > Paraburkholderia > Paraburkholderia megapolitana. Next base: position 1,332,658 of record NZ_CP041743.1, on the reverse strand, counting down.
CACCGGCGACTGCTGGCCAGCGAGAAACGCCGCGCGATCGAAGGTCGGCGTCGCGCCGGTAATCAGATCGATCTCTTCCTTCGCCTTGATCCACGAATGGCCGAAACGCGCTTCGCCGTCCGCGTTGCTCAACGCGTGCAGCGTTTCGACAGCGCCGCCCGCCTTGTCCTGCCCCGCGCGGAACAAACGCACCTGGTCGCGCTGGATGTCGTAGACACCCTGGAATTCCTTGCCCATGCCAATTGGCCACGTGAACGGCACCGCCGCCACGCCGAGATGCTGTTCGATTTCGTCGAGCAGATCGAGCGGCTCGCGCACTTCGCGGTCGAGCTTGTTGATGAACGTCACGATCGGCGTCTTGCGGCTGCGGCACACCTCGAGCAGCTTCAGCGTCTGCGCTTCGACACCGTTCGCACCGTCGATCACCATCACGGCCGCATCGACTGCCGTCAGCACGCGGTACGTGTCTTCGGAAAAGTCCTCGTGGCCCGGCGTATCGAGCAGGTTGATCACCGCGTCGCCGTATTCGAACTGCATCACCGAGCTCGCCACCGAAATGCCGCGCTGCTTCTCGATCTCCATCCAGTCGGAGGTCGCATAGCGGCTACTCTTGCGGCCCTTCACGGTGCCCGCGATCTGGATCGCGCCCGAGAACAGCAGCAGTTTTTCGGTCAGCGTGGTCTTGCCCGCGTCCGGGTGGGAAATGACCGCAAAGGTGCGGCGACGGTTGAGTTCTGAAACTGGCATCGGAGCTGGCTTAACGAGAGGTCGGGCGGCGGATCGAATAGCGCTGCGCGTCTAAAAGAGACGAAAAGCGTTCAAAAACGCAAACAGGAATCTGGCCGGACCCACGTGCGGCGGTGAATTGGGCAAACGTGGCGAGCGCGGCGGCGATGACTGCGGAAGGGTCCGGATCGGCCCGCGTCATGCGCGACACCGTCCGACAGGTCGTGATGCGTCGTAACGGAAATAGCACGAGCGGTAAGAAATGCTGGAAACGCCAGCACAGAACAGCGCCGGGACGAATGATACACGTCGCGGACGGGAGAGGCTCGAAATGCACCCGGTGGATACAGACCCTACAACCCGTGCCCACCGAGACGGGAATCGCGCTCACTTACGTTTATATACAGCCTTGCCTGCGATTTGCCCGCGCGAAAACACGCTGTCTTACACAACCGTATGCGAACTGCCGCGCTCGCTGCAGCAGGTTCGGGTCGGAGCGCACAATGATTTCGCGCACGGGAACATTCCCGGCGCACGGTGTTCGTACCGGTTATGCGCGACGGCCAGCGCGCTGCATTTCTGCTTCCCTGTCAGCCAGCGAGAATCCAATGGAATCACGCCAACGGCGTTCAATCGAGGTCGATTTCTTTCGCGGTATCGTGCTGATCGTCATCGTGCTGGATCACATACCGGGCAGCGTGTTGTCGCACGTAATGTTGCATGCGTACGCGCTGTGCGACTCGGCGGAAGTGTTCGTGTTTCTGGGCGGCTACGCGTCGGCGGCTGCTTATATGGCCGTGCTTGAACGCAGTGGCGCAGCCGCTGCGCGAACGCGCTTCTTCCGGCGCTGCTGGGAAATCTATCGTGCGTACCTGCTCACCGCGATTCTTACGCTGCTGTCAGGCGCGATTCTCGCGCTGTTACGCCTGAATCACCCGATGCTCGATCTGAGCGGCTGGCAGCCGTTCGCGGCGCATCCGATACGCACGGCATTCGATATCCTCACGCTGCGCCGGCAGCCGTATCTGTCGAGCGTGCTGCCGATGTATGTCATATTTGCGCTGTTCGTGCCGCTGGCGGTACCGCTCGCGCGCCGTTCGGCGGTCGCGGCGCTCGCGTGCAGCATCGGCATCTGGTGGTTCGCGCCGCTGCTCGCGTCGGCGTTCAGCATGGACGACGTCGGCGACTGGGCTTTCAATCCGTTTGCCTGGCAGTTGATGTTCGTGCTCGGCATGGTGTGCCGTCTGCATCCGGTTTCAGCGGTGCGGATGACATCGCCTGCGGGCCAGTGGCTCACACGTATTGCATTCGCCGCCGTCGTTGCCTTCGCAGTAGTCAAGCTGTTCGTTCTCGTTCAACCGTTGCCGGGTGCCATGAAGCAGCATCTATCGTTGGTGAGGGTCCTCAATTTCGGCGCCATCGCGTGGCTCGCCGCGTACTGCGTCGCGCGCGGCGCGGTCGCACGGCTCGCGCAGCGACTGCCGGCCGTGATCACGGTGGGCCGGACGGGGCTCGTGTGTTTTGTCGGCGGCACGCTGATTTCGCTTGTCGTCGATACCGCCACACCGCACGGCTGGCACGGTCTGGCGGGCTTCCTCGCGGCGCTCGCCGGCGATTTCGCCGCCATCGCCGCGATGCTCGCGCTCGCGAAAACCTGGCGCGACTGGCGCGGTCCGCATACGCGCGCGGCCGTGCAAGGCGCACGCATCGGATGACGGCGCGGGTCCGCAACGCCTGCGCCGTCGGCGCGCTCGTGTGGACGTCGCTCGCGATGGGCCGCGGCACGCCTGGTTCGGGTGGGGAGAAAGCACCGGTCCCGCCGTTGCGCCTGCCGCCCACGGTGCCGATGCGTTGCACCGAGCTCGCCGGGCTTGCGCTACCCGCCTCCGAAATCGGCCTGCCGACACGCGGCGCGCAGATCGACAGCGCGGCGATGATTGCAATCGCGGCGCCGGGCAATGTCGATGGCGAATACTGCCGCGTAGTAGGCAGCATCAAGCCGCTGAAGGCAAGCGCACCCGACATCCGTTTCGAACTGAACCTGCCGCGCCGCTGGAACGGCCGCGCGCTACAGTTTGGCGGCGGCGGCTACAGCGGCGTCGTAGTAAGCGGCACCGGCACTGTGCCGTTCTCGCCCGATCAACCGCCGCTTGCGCGCGGCTACGCGACCTTCGGCGACGACTCGGGCCATGTGGGCAATCCGGGCCTCGCCGCATTCGGCCTCGTCGACGAAGCGGTCATCAATTTCGGCTACGCGCATCTGAAGAAGACCCACGATGTCGCACTCGCGCTGATCGCACGCAGTTACGGGCGGCTGCCCGAGAAGATGTACTTCGCCGGTGGATCGACGGGCGGCCGCGAAGGCTACACCGTGATCCAGCGCTTTCCCGACGACTACGACGGCGTGATCGCCAACTCGCCGGCACTGAATTTCTCCGGTGTGCGCCTGCTCGGCGTGCAAGTCGGCCAGGCCGAATATCGCAATCCAGGTGGATTCATCCCGCCGGCGCTGCTCGATCTCATGTATCGGCGCACGCTGGCCGCATGCGACGCGCTCGACGGCGCCGCTGACGGCATCGTCAGCAACGTGGCCGCCTGTCGCGCACTCGAACCGCAACTGATCCAGTCGCTACGCTGCGCACCACAAGCCCAGGCCGAGGACGACAACTGTCTCACCGACGCGCAGCTCAAGACGCTTCTGGTACTGCGCGACGGGCTGCAGTTGCCCTACCCGCTCGCATGGGGCATCTCCCGCTATCGCGGCTACAACGTGTTCCAGGGGACGCACTTCACCGGCATGCTCGGGCTCGCGCATTCAGCCGAACGCCTGCCCGAGCCGGGGTTCTTTTCGAACGGCTATCTCTACGCGCAGGGCGACGCGTACATCCGCTACTTCGTCACGCGCGACGACACCGCCAGTTCCATGCAGTTCGATGTCCAGCACCCGGGGCGCTATCTGCCGCGGCTCGTCGATCTGTCGGGCACGATCGGCGCGATGAACCCGGACATGTCGCGCTTTATCGCGCATGGCGGCAAGTTGATCACGCTACAGGGTCTCGCCGACGAAGTCATCAGCCCGAACCAGACCATCGCGTACTATCGCGCATTGATCGCGCGTTACGGCGACGCGCAGGTCGACTCGTTCATGCGTCTCTATATGGTGCCCGGCTTCCAGCACGGCAACGGGGTATTCATCCCATCGGTCGATATGCTCGGTGCGCTCGACGACTGGGTCACGCACGGCCTCGCGCCGCAAACGCTCGTCGCCGTCGATCTCGCCCGCGCCACCAACGGCCGCTCGCGGCCGCTGTGCCGGTACCCCGCATTTCCGCGCTATACCGGACACGGCAATCTCGATCGCGCGGAAAATTTCCGCTGCGTGGAGCCTTAGAGCCTCACTCGCCGCTCGCCTGGTTCAGCGTCAGGTGGCGCGTCTCCGGTGCCAGGACGATCGACACCAGCATACCCACGAGCAGTACCGCGGCGAGCGCGAACATGGTCGCGTGAAAACCGATCTGGGCAATGCCGAGCGGCAACAGGAATGTGCCGACGGCGGAACCGAGCCGGCTGCAGGCAATAGCCAGGCCCACGCCGCACGCCCGCACCTCGGTCGGAAAGCACTCGGGCGGAAACACACCGACCAGGTTCGAGAACGCCGACATCGTCAGCGTGAACACGGCGAACGCAAAGATCATCGCGAGCGCCGCCGAGTCGGGCAGCAACGACAGTGCCACCAGCGACAGGCAGGTCACCGCGAACGATCCGATCAGAAACACGCGGCGCGGCAGCTTGATCGTGAGCCAGATGCCGAGCACCGCGCCGAGTACGAGAAAACCGTTCAGCAGGAAATCGGCGCCGAAACCTTCGTTCAGGTGGATCGCCTTGAGGATGGTCGGCAGGAACGTGTAGATCGCGAAGTATGGGATCACGAGGCACACGAAGAACGTGCAGTTGAAGAACGTGCGACGGATCAGTTCCGGCGTGAAGAGCCGTGCGAAGCCGCCGCGTGCCGTGCGTGTTGTGTGATCGTGCGCGCCGCCTTCGAGCGTCACGTGCGGTCCAAAGTACTTGAGCACGATCGCCTTTGCTTCGGCTGCGCGCCCCTGGCCGAGCAACCAGCGCGGCGACTCGGGCGTGCCGATTCGCAGCACCAGGACGAGCAGTGCAGGCACGCCCGCCGACGCAAGCAGCCAGCGCCACGCATCCGGTGAGGCATCGCCGTACAACATGCCCAGCACGTTCGCCGCGACATAACCGACCGTCCAGATCACGCTGAACGAACCGAGCAACGCGCCGCGATGCCTGCGCGGCGAGAACTCCGCAAGGATCGCGTGGCCGACGGCAAAATCGCCGCCCATGCCGAAGCCGATGACGACACGCAACGCGCACAACATCAGCGGCGAGCTGACATAGAACTGTCCGAACGCCGCGAGCGTGATGATCAGGAAGCTCAGCAGAAAAATCTTCTGCCGCCCCATGCGATCCGATAACCAGCCGAACACGAGACTGCCGAGAAAAATCCCCATCAGCGCCGAGCTGCCGATCATGCCCATCCAGAACGCGTCGAGCGGCATCTGCCGGTTCAGCGAGGCGAGCGCATAGCCGATCGTGCCAAGCGCGTAGCCCTCGGTGAAGTGCGCGCCGAACGTCAGGCCCGCGATCTTCACGTGAAACCGGTTGAGCGGCACGTCGTCGAGCGGGACGCTAGCGCGTGCAGCGCTCGGCGCCGCTGGTGCCATTCCTGACGCTGTGCGCGCTGCACCGGGCGTGCGCCCGAGCGGCGCGGCCTGCATGTCGTGATGGATGCTCACGCTGTCTCCTGTCTTCTAGTAGTGGTGCTGCCCTTACTGCCCCTGCTGCCTGGTACTGCGCGATTCAACCGCCAAGGCCCGCCATCATCATGTACTTCAGTTCGACGTATTCATCGAGGCCGTACTTCGATCCTTCGCGGCCGAGACCCGACTGCTTGACACCGCCGAACGGCGCCACCTCGGTCGAGATGATCCCTTCGTTGATGCCGACCATGCCGCTTTCGAGCGCGTCCGCGACGCGCCAGGCGCGGCCGAGATCGCGTGTGTAGAAATAGGCGGACAGACCGAATGGCGTGTCGTTGGCTGCGGCGATCGCTTCGGTTTCGGTCTTGAAGCGGAAGCACGCGGCGACCGGCCCGAAGGTTTCTTCTTCGGCGATCTGCATCGCGCGCGTCGCGCCGCTCAACACCGTAGGCTCATAGAACGTACCGCCGAGCGCATGACGCTTGCCGCCGGTCAACGCGGTCGCGCCTTTCTGCAAGGCATCGGCGACGTGGCTCTCGACTTTACGCAGCGCTGCCTCGTTGATGAGCGGCCCCTGCTCGACGTCGCCTTCGAGCGCATTACCGACGCGCATCGTCCGCACAGCCCGCGTCAACGCTTCGGTGAACGCGTCGTAGATACCGTCCTGCACATAGAAGCGGTTCACGCACACACAGGTCTGCCCGGTGTTGCGAAACTTCGAGGCAATCGCACCTTGCACGGCCGCATCGAGATCGGCGTCGTCGAACACGATAAACGGCGCATTGCCGCCGAGTTCGAGCGACAGCTTCTTCAGCGTGTCCGCCGATTGCTTCGCGAGCAGCTTGCCGACCCGCGTCGAACCGGTGAACGACAGCTTGCGCACGACCGGCGAAGCCGTCAGCACGTTGCCGATCGCAACCGCATCGCCGGAGACGATGTTGAACACGCCAGCCGGAATGCCGGCCTGTTCCGCCAGCACAGCCAGCGCGAGCGCGGAGAGCGGCGTTTCTTCGGACGGCTTGAGCACCATCGTGCAACCTGCGGCAAGCGCGGGACCGGCCTTGCGCGTGATCATCGCGAGCGGGAAGTTCCACGGCGTGATCGCTGCCACGACACCGACCGGCTCGCGCGTCACGATGATCTTCGAGCCAGGCTTCGGGCTCGGAATCACGTCGCCGTAGCTGCGCTTCGCTTCTTCCGCAAACCATTCGAAGAAGCTCGCCGCGTACGCAACTTCGCCGCGCGCTTCGGCGAGCGGTTTGCCTTGTTCGCGTGTCAGCAGTTCGGCAAGCGCTTCGCGATGCTCGAGCATCAGTTCGCCCCAGCGTTTCACGCGTGCACTGCGCTCTTTCGCGGTCAGCGCGCGCCAGGCGGGAAATGCCCGCTCGGCTGCGGTAATCGCCTGCGCGGTTTCGTCGGCACCTGCCTTCGCGACCTGCGCGATCACATCGCCGGTTGCCGGGTTGAGCACCGCATACGTGCTTTCGCTTTGATACCACTCGCCGCCGATGTAATGCCCTGTCCGGAGAAATTCGCTCATGTGTGCCTCACGCTGCCTTGCCGAATGTTTCGGCGAACACGCCCTCGGCGGCCCGCGGTTCGCGTGCGATGCGCCGGCCGGCCGTGTAATCGTTGATCAGATCGCACGGGGTGTAGTTGCGTTCGAGTTCGAACAGTTCGTCGGCGTCGAGCTTCGTCTCGAGCGCGGCCAGCGCGCTATCGAACTGCGCAGCCGAATCCGCGCCAACCAGCATGCTCGATACGCCGCCGTGGTTGAGTACCCACGCCTGCGCAATCTGCGCGGGCGTCACGCCACGGCGCGCCGCGACGCGTGCCACCGATGCGGCAATCTCGCGCGTCGTTGCGTCGCCGTACATCTGCGCAGTGAAGAAGTCGGTCTGGTTGCGTGTCGAAGTCGGATCGCTGGTCAGAAAACCGCGTGCGAGCGGACTGAACACCGAGACGCCCACCCCCTGGTCTTTGCAGTACGGAATCATTTCGCGCTCTTCCTCGCGGTAGGCGAGGTTCAGCTGCAATTGCATATTGATCGGCTTATGCCAGCCGTTGCGTTCGCAGACCTGCATGATCTTTGCGAACTGCCACGTGTACATCGTCGACACGCCGAGGTAGCGCGCCTTGCCTGCACGCACGATGTCGTTTAGCGCGCCCATCGTTTCTTCGACTGGCGTATTCACGTCGAAGAAATGCAGCATGAAGATATCGACGTAGTCCATGTCGAGGCGTTTCAACGACCCGTCGATGCCGTCCATGATGTGCTTGCGCGAATGGCCGCCCGCGTTCTGGTAGCTGCCCATGTCGTAGCCGACCTTGGTCGCCACGACGATCTCTTCGCGACGCGTAGCGCGCTTCAGAATCCGACCGACGACTTCCTCGCCGACACCGGTCGAATAGAAATCGGCGAGATCGATGAAGTTCACGCCGGCATCCAGCGCGTGACGCACGATGGGTTCGCTTTGCGCTTCATCGAAGATCCACGGCTTCCATTGCGGCGTGCCCATGTTCATCGTGCCGAGGCACAGACGCGAAACTTTCAGGCCGGACTGGCCGAGGCGGGTGTATTCCATGAAACTGTCTCCAGATTTTTTTAGCGGCGCCGAGTGGAGCGCTACGCTCAGCGTTGCTTCGGCGTATAGAACGGATTCGATACCTCGCGCGCGGCGGCAAACACTTCGTCGCGATGCGGCAAGCCCTTCATCGCCGCCACGATTGCGTTCTTGCAGGCGCGGTAGTTGTTTTCGAACACGGCATCGAGATCGTCGGTCTTCGGGTTGACCCAGTTCGCCGACACCACCACCCAGTCGTTCTCCGCCTCGGGCGGCAGCGTGCCGTTCTCCAGCGACTCGGCCACGGCCTTCGCGATCCCGGCCTGCGATGCACCCCACGTCGCATTGCCGTGGAACTCGCCATCGATCTGCGCCTTGTTCACATACAGCGTCAGCGGCTTGGTCGGGATGCCGGGGCGCGCGATCACGACGAACGGCGCGTGGCCCGTGCTCGGTGTCGCGAGCGCGGTCGCGAACGCCTGGCCTGCCGGGCCGTTGCGCGGGCCGACCAGCACGTTGATGTGGGCGAGATTGACGCCCGGTCCTTCGAATCCTTCGCCGATATAAAGTTGTTTGTCCGTCGTGGCGCTCATGGTCGTTCCGTCAGCGGTTGAGTGAATGGCGCGATTGTGCGGGCCGCGACGAACGGCGGTGAATCGATGTTTTTTGATGCGGGGTATGAGGCGCGCTCATTTCCGGGTTTGTCCCAGGCGCGTGCTGCAGGTCTCGATCGGCCCAAAGGTGAGCGTTTTCAGGAGGGGCGAATTCTGGTGCTGTTCACACGTTAGACGTGAGCGGAGATCGTCTTTGGTTTGCACCGTACGCAGCGTGCGTGGCACGTGCTTTGATAGCCGCGTCCGCATGCGTATGCAGCGCGTCCGGTATGTTTGCGAATCGTTTATGCGAGCTTCCTTGAGCGCCGCAAAGCCTTGTCAGATAAGGCTGTCCAGCCGATCTACCTAGACGACGCAAGTGACTTCACTACGAGGTTCGAGCACTCATCCGCATCGAATGGATGTCCGAATCGACATCGCCTCGACTCGGCGCCCTCGCGCGCGGGCACCCTCCGCCGAACCACTCCATCACCCACGCGAGATCGGTCAAAGGTGAGCGTTTTCGGGAATTGCTCAACGGTGCGAAAAACGACACGTGACGCGTCACCGCGACATCGTCATCACGCAGCGCGCTATCGCTGCGCAAAGCAGACGGCCGATGCATCGCGTGGATGCATCGGCCGTCGGACGCTTCTGTCGTGCGGCGAAAACGCCGCCCGCTTCAGTCTTCGATCAGGAAGCGATCGCGGTTCTTGCCCACGAGCCAGCCTGGGGTGCGGCCGCGACCGCTCCATGTTTCATCAGTCTTGGGGTTGCGATAGCGCGGCGGCAGTGGCGCCTTGCGTGCACCGGGAGCGCGTTTGCTCGAGAAGCCGAGTTCTTCCGCCGTGATCCCGTATTCGGCGATCTGCTGTCTGATGTCGGCGATCGCCTGTGCCACTTCTTTATCGCGCGCGACGGCCACCTCCTTATGAAGCTTTTCGAGTTGAGCAGTCAGTTGCTTATAGGTGGCCATGACAGCAGTCTCCAATTGGTGTTAGGGCAACGGGGAGTGTGACCCTAACAGATCGAAAAAGTGCCGGATAGGTCCGGTTTCGCCCCAAGTGCTAAAGGTCAGTCAGTCGTGCGTTACGTGCCAGTGTCCCCGTAACGCCACACCACACCACATCACTGCACATTCAATCGTCGATTGCGTCGTACAGGCGGCGCTCGTATTCGTTCGCCATCGGAAATGGTCCGTCGGTACGAAGCTGGATCAGCATGATGCCGATCATCTGCTCCACGGGATCGGCAAACCAGCTCGTGCCGAATGCGCCAGGCCAGCCAAACGAACCCGTCGACCGGTAGCCGAGCGGCAACTGTTGCGCCGGATCGTCGACCACCGACAAGCCGAGCCCGAAGCCCTGCCCCGCCCACGTAATCGGACCGATGGCCGGCATGCGCCGCTGTTCGCGGGTCAGGAAGTTGCTGCGCATCAGGTCGACCGAGCGGTGCGACAACAGCCGCGTATCGTCGACGCGCCCGCGTCCGAGCAGCAGCCGGGCAAACTGTAGATAGTCGTGGGCCGTCGAGACGAGCCCACCACCGCCGCTCTGGAAACGCGCTGCATTGGCCCAGCGACTACCCGCCGCGCGCTCTTCGACGACGCGGCGCCGGCTCGGCGAATCGAAGCGCCATGCTGTGCTGAGCCGCTCGAGCTGCGTGCCCGCAATCGAGAACGCGGTATCGCGCATGCCTAACGGCTCGAAGATGCGCGTGCGGAAGAAGTCACCGAGCGACAGACCGCTCACGCGCTCGACGAGGACGCCGAGTACGTCGGTAGCGACGCTGTAGTGCCAGCGCGTACCGGGCTGAAACATCAGCGGCAACGACGCGACGCGCGCGAGCCATCCGTTGGAGCCGGCCCCCGAGTCGACTCCGTTGAACGCTTTGGCATAGGCCTCGGCAAGCGGTCCCGTCGAAGTGAAGTGATACGCGAAACCCGCACGATGCGTCAGCAGATCGAGCACCGTGATGGGCTCACGCAACGGGTCGGTGGTATCGAGGGAGCCTGCTGGATCGCGCAGCACGCGCAGTGTCGCGAGTTCCGGTAGCCACCGGCTCACGGGCGCGTCGAGCGCCAGCTGGTCCGCTTCGATCAGCATCATCGCTGCGGCGCTCGTGACCGGTTTCGTCATCGAGGCGATCCGGAACAGCGTGTCGCGCTCCATCGGCAGCCGGTCCGCTTCGTCTCGCAGACCAAGCGCATCGAATTGCGCAATCTCGTCGCGACGCCACGCCAGCGTCACGACACCCGCCACGTCGCCGCGCTCGACATAGGCCTGCATGGCCTCAGTCAAGCGTGCGAGCCGGTCGGGAGAAAAACCTGCTCTCTGCATCGCGGTCCCTGCAAGCTCGGTCGTTCTTCTACTGTAAACAGAAAGATGTGCAATCGGCCAGTACTGCCGGCATCATTTTTGGAGCCCCTCAAGGACGAGAAGCGCTTCGTTGAGCCGCTTCACGCGGCTCGCCTGCGATGGAACGAGAATCGCAGCCAGAACCGAATTGACCCGGTTGCGCCAGTAGGACAACGGGATGCGGTCGCCGGCTGAAATGCGCGGCATCACGTGTTCGAGATGTTCAATATCTTTTTCGAGTTGCTGGTGGTTCATTGCCTTTCCCCGGAATGCCAGTCTAAATCCACTACAAGCATTAACTGTGCCGTATACCGTCGAGTAAAAACGGGAGTAACTACCGATTCGTCTGCCTTTTTCAGACGCCTCTGGAAAAATTTACGGCGAATATTCGATTACCGGTCCTGAATCGACTCTAGAACTGCGGCGAGTGCTCTTCCGTTAGGCGCCGCACCGAACCCGGCGTCTCGTCAGAAGATAATCCAGCGTAAGAAACGGAAGATTAACGTCAGCTATTCGGACTGTATATTCCCCGTTTGTGGAAGACATAAGTCCAACCTGGTAGATCGAGTACGTGCAGTGTTTATGGAAAAAATCGAGGTCGCGTGGAATCAGATGAACAACAATATGACCGGCTTGTGCACCGCATTTATGACACCGTCGGCGAAGCCGCGGGATGGCAGGCGTTATATGCGGACCTCGCCGCACTGACCGGGGCCAGCACGATTCATGTGCTCGCCTTCGACAAGCATCACGACACGCTGTCCTTCAGTGACGGTTTCAATCTCCCGGTGGCCGCCGAACTCGGCTATATCCAGCACTACCATCGCGTCGATCCGCGTCTCGCGCTGTTATGGACGCAGCCGGTGCTGCACTGGATGCATTGCCACGAGCATTTCGACGACGCGTTCGTCAGCGAGAACCGTTTTTACCAGGAGTTCCTGCTGCCGATGGGGCATCGTTATGTATCGGGCTGCAAGCTGATCGACGAGGCACGCCTCACGGTCGTGTTCGCCTGCACGCGCAACGATAGCCAGGGGCCGATGACCGCGGACGCGATTGCGTTTTTACAGCGCCTGACACCGCATCTGGCGCGCGCGATGACGCAGCAGATGCAGCGCTACGTGTACTCGACGGATGCGCTGGTCGGCCATGCGTTCGTGAGCCGCTGGGGGCAGCCCGTGATACTCGCGACGACCGGCGGCGAAGTGCTGCACGTGAACGGAGCCGCCGAACGTCTGCTGCAATCGACCGCGCTGGTGCGTATAACCGGTCGCACGCTGATGCTGCCGCCGCCCTTCATGAGCCGCTTTCTCGATGACTGCGCGCAGACCGAAGGGCAGTTGCGCGTGCCCGATCACGCCACCCAGGCGAGCGCCGCACAGTACCGGGTACTGCGCATCGCCGGCGACGACAGCGAGAAGACCGCGCTCTATGTGTTCTACAACCTGATCGTGCCCGGCGAGGTGTCGGCGAGATTCGGCCTGCGTGCGATTGCCATGCTGATATTTTTCGATCCGCAATCGTCGCCGGTGGTCGACACCGATCTGCTCGCGGCGGCATTCAATCTGACGCCAGCCGAATGCCGGGTCGCATACTGCCTCGCGGAAGGACTCTCGCTAAAGGACATTGCGCTGCGTCTCGGCGTGCAGCACGACACCGTACGCAAGCAGTTGCAATCGATCTACCAGAAGACATCGACGAACCGCCAGCCGGATCTGATCCGGCTGCTGTTGCATCTGCCAGGCGCGATTGTCTGAGGCGATGTTCGTTCGTGCTATTCGTATTGCTTCGCGTTACTTCGCCTTGCAGGCGTACAGCAAGGTACGCTGGCCGTCGTCGGTCGACTGGCGCACGGTATCGAACGCGCCGCCGCACGCGGCACGCGCCTGCTGTTCGCACGAGGTCTGGCTGTCCGGGCATTGCACCTGGGTGGTCGGACGGCCATCGGACAGAAACAGCGGCGCGCTGCTGCCGCAGCCCGCGAGTCCGGCTAACGCTGCGAGCGCGGCCAACCCGGCTAGCGAGCGCACGACAGCTACCTGAAATGATTGACGGCTGTGTTCCATGGAGAACCCCGATCGGCGTCTTGTTTTTCGACGATAGCGATTGTGCCATGCGTAGCTTGCAAAGCGTTATTCGTGTCGTCGTCGTTGTTCAGCGATGACACGCAATAAACCTGGCCGACGATTGCCCGCAAACAATAGAAACATTTATCCTGTATGAATCAATAACCAGCCGGCATTATCGATGCCTGCATTAAACGCACTCAATACGGAGACCCAATGTCATTTGTGATCGTCCTCGCCGCGCTAGTGTTTCTGATGTTTGCGGCCTATCGCGGCTACAGCGTGATTCTCGTTGCGCCAATCGCGGCACTCGGCGCCGTATTGTTGACCGAACCATCCGCGGTCGCGCCGGTGTTCTCCGGCATCTTCATGGACAAGATGGTCGGCTTCGTGAAGCTTTACTTTCCGGTATTTCTGCTTGGCGCGGTATTCGGCAAGGTAATCGAACTGTCGGGATTCTCCGAATCGATCGTGGCCGCCGCCATTCGCTATATCGGCCGCTCGCGCGCCAATGCGGTAATCGTCGCGGTCTGCGCGCTGCTGACTTACGGCGGCGTATCGTTGTTCGTGGTCGTCTTCGCGGTCTATCCATTCGCCGCCGAACTCTATCGGCAGAGCAATATTCCGAAACGTCTGATGCCGGGCGCCATTGCGCTCGGTGCGTTCTCGTTCACGATGGATTCGCTGCCGGGCACACCGCAAATCCAGAACATCATCCCGACCACCTTCTTCAAAACGACGTCGTGGGCCGCGCCGGTGCTTGGCGTAGCGGGGTCGCTCTTCATCGTCGTCGTGGGCCTGACGTATCTGGAATGGCGCCGCCGCGCCGCGATGGCTAAAGGCGAAGGCTACGGCACGTCGCTCGTCAACGAGCCGGAGCGCGTCGAGTCCTCGCATCTGCCGCATCCGCTGCTCGCCGTCGCACCGCTCATTCTTGTCGGCGTCGCCAACTTCGCGCTGACGCGGCTGATTCCCGACTGGTACGGCGCCTCGTATACCGTCGCGCCGGACGTGTTGCCCGGCATACATGCGCCCATCACGACGCCGATCAAGACCGTGGTCGCGATCTGGTCGGTGGAAGGCGCGCTGCTGCTCGGCATCGTGCTGGTCGTGCTGACCGCGTTTGGCCGCGTACGCGAACGGTTCGCGACCGGTACCAAGGCAGCCGTCGCCGGTGCGCTGCTTGCGTCGGTGAATACCGCGTCGGAGTACGGCTTCGGTGGCGTGATCGCGGCGTTGCCCGGCTTTCTCGTCGTTAGCGATGCGCTGAAGAGCATTCCGAATCCGCTCGTCAACGCTGCGGTGTCGGTCAGCTCGCTGGCGGGTATCACCGGGTCGGCTTCAGGCGGCATGAGCATCGCGCTCGCTGCCATGTCCGATACTTTTATCAAGGCCGCGGACGCCGCCCATATTCCAATGGAAGTGCTGCACCGGGTCGTCGCCATGGCGAGCGGCGGCATGGACACGCTGCCGCACAACGGCGCCGTCATTACACTGCTTGCCGTGACGGGGCTCACGCACCGCGAGTCGTATCGCGACATTTTCGCGGTGACGATCATCAAGACGCTGGCCGTGTTTTTCGTGATCACGGTGTATTACACGACTGGACTGGTTTGACGCAGTCGCCACGGACAACTGCCAAGGCGGGCAGTTAGCGAACCCGCTTAGGCGGGTTCGCTGCTTTTCGCGTATAGGTCGACGGGGCGTTCGTCTTCGGGCTGATGCTCCCGAACCATGCGCTGGAACACCCGCAAAACTCGCGTGCATGTCAGTGTCTCGCGCCAGAATTTTTCTTTAAGCCTCGCGGTGGGAATCCATTGCCAGGGCAACACAACTGTCACCGTCCCCCATGCCGGACGCCAACGCTCCGAGACACCTCGTCGGCGGAACAGACTGGTCGTCGGAATGCCGAGATTCGACGCAAGATGGCCGACGCCGGAGTCGTTGCCGATAAACCAGCCGGACTCGTAAAGCCAGCACGCGAGTTCGTGCAAATTGTCGAAAACCGGTGCGGGAATTCCGCCTCTCTCGCGTTCGCTCCAGTGCTCGCGTTCGTGCGGCGCGATCACGAACTGTACGTCGTAGCCACGTTTGCGCAGGCACTGCGCCAGCTTCACGAAGCTTCGACGCGGCCAGCGCTTGTCGTCGGTACTGGCCTCGGGATGAATCGCAATGCGGCGCACATACTGGCGATGCCGTAACGAGGATGGCGGCGTGATGCCGTTGGTCAGGCCGACATCGGTGAGCCCAAGCTCCTGCCGGCAGAAATCGGCGAAGCGCTCGGCCATGCAGCCTGGTGGATCGCTGTATGAGACTTCATGCAGATCATAGACGCGAGGATGGAGGTCCGCGAGATTCGCCACCGGTTTATGTCGATGCATTTGCACGACGATCTCGTACGGTGCGAGCCATGCGTTGCTATCCGTTGCCTCCGGTAACGGCCTGATCGCGACGTCGGGAAACCAGTGCCGAAGCGCATAAGCCGGACGCCCAAAGACATCGACGTCGATCCCGTTTCGCAAAAGATTGCGGACGATGACCATCAGGATCAGGGTGTCGCCAATTGCGTTCGACATGACGATGGCGAAGCGCCTCGGTCCATCTGCGTCTGTGGGATGCGGCAACAGTGGGTTCATGCGGGCGAGCAAGTTGGACGCATTGCCTGAAGCGCCTGACGGTAGGAAAAGGATGCTCAGATGAGAGACGGGGACCTGTCCGCTAAAGCGACGTAGTGTAGATCTCCAGCGGATTATTTAAGTTACCGGGTTCATTACCTTCGCTTACGCCACAAATACACAGACGGCAGCGTGGTTTAGCCACACTGCCATCCACGCGCTTGCCTAGAACTTGTGACGAATACCCAGACTGATGATTTCCTGCGTAGAGGTCCCCGCGACCCCATACGATCCTATCGACGCCTCGGCACTGCTCACCGTGCCGTCCGCGTTCAACTGGTTGCCGCTCGCGTGCTGCCATGCGCCCACCAGATAGACGTCGGTACGCTTCGACAGGTTGTAGTCGGTGCCCAGTGAAATCTGGTTGTAGGTCGCCGCCGTATCGCCGCTTGCCTTCGTGTAGCTGTAACCGAGCCCTAAGAGCAGCGCTGGCGTTGCCTGGTAATTCAGGAACGCTTGCCCGGTGTTGAACTTCTCCGTCGCAGCGAAGGCCGACTGGGCATCCGCCTTGTATTGCGAATTGCTGTAGCTCGCGCCGATCGTGTAGGGGCCGGCAACATATTGCGCGGCGACGCGCGCGATATTGATCGACTTCGCCGTGGCATAGCCCGTATTGACCGGCCCGTCGAACGTACCATCCGAGGTCGACGACCAGCCTGTGCGTAGCGCCGCCGTGGTGCTGGCGTTGTCGGCGACGTAGTAGCCGGCCGACACCGCGATCGGACCGTTGGCATAGGCCGCCGCCAGCGACCATGTCTGCCCGGAGCCAGTCTGGCCGGCAACACCGCCCAACGCGTACATGCCTTCGACCTGCAATCCGCCGAACAGCGGCGACACGTACTTGACTGCATTGTTGGTACGCGAGCTGTTGTCGTAGTTGTCGACGTCGCCGGCAGTCGCAAACGTGCTGCCGAAGTAGTTGTCCGCCGTGATGCCCTGGACCAGGTCGACGAGCGGATCGTACTGGCGACCTAGCGTGAACGTACCGTATCGATCGCTCTGCAATCCGACGTACGCCTGACGGCCGAACTCCGACGTGGTGCCGTTATAGCTGCCCATCTTGCCGTTGTTGACGTTGAAACCGTCTTCCAGCTGGAAGATCGCTTTCAGGCCGCCGCCTAAGTCCTCCGAGCCCTTGAGACCCCAGCGGCTCCCCGACAGATTGCCCGAGTAGAGCCCGACCTGGTTCGTGCCGGTTGGCGTGGCGTTATGGGTGTACTGAATCGACTCGTCGATTACGCCGTACAGAGTGACGCTGTTCTGCGCGTGAGCCACTCCGATTGTGGCTCCCAGCAGCGCCAGGGTAATGGCGGACTTTTTCATTCCGGACTCTCCAAAGATACTGTTGAATAACGCGCGGCGCGCTTGCCGACGAATCGGCTACGAAGCGGATTCGTCGGCGCATGCGCGCATCGCTTTGCTTTGATATCCGGTCGGTCGACTGGCCAACATCGGCCGGATGTCGCCATTAGGTCACAGCGTGTACGGTCATCTGTTGGCAACAGACCACAGGCGCACTTACCACGCGTTGCATTCGCCTCGGTGCGTAATACGAGCGGTTTTGCGTGGGATTTAGCGCGGCAATGGAGACGGGAACACGCACGCCTTAACGGGCTTGTGTTTGCGGCAAGCCGGGCGGGAGGAACCGATTCGTTCGGCGCGCAAGCCATCGGATTGACTTTGCGTCCAGTTGTGACGCGCCGTCATACGATGAAAGACCTTGCAATGGGTTCGACACGTTGGGCGAATGCGCGCTCGATCCGGATTAACGTCTGTTCAGACACGTCTTGATCCGGACGAGATGCAATGCGATGACTGCACGGAATGTTTGCAACCGATGGAGGGATTTGCAGCGGGGTTTGATGCAGGATGATCGAGTAGCGTGTGAGCGACACGTTACTGGCAACACTCAGATGAGAGGGCGCTCCGTGCGCGGTAGCGCATCGGTGCAGCCCTCTCGCGTATTTACGCGTTACGCCGCAGCCGATGACGCTACCGGTGCCTTCTTCGCTGCCGCTTTTCTGCCAGCCGTCTTTCTGGTTGCCTTCTTCGCCGCCTTTTTGACCGGCGCAGTTTTGGCGCTTACTGCCTTTTTAGCCGCGGCCTTCCTGCCTGCTTTCTTCGCTCCGCGGGCACCTTTTACGGCCGCCTTAACCGTGCTCGCCGCGCTATCCACCGCGCCTGCGATCAGAAACTTCGAACGATCCTTAACGTCCTTGATCCATGCCGGCGGGCGGGCGTGGCCGCTCCATGTTTCGCCGGTCTTCGGATTCAAATATTTCGGCGGGAGTTTTCCCTTTTTGGCGGCAACCTTGACGCGTTTTCCCGTTACGCCTTTTGCGGCATTTGCCGCTTTGCGGGTATCTTCGCGTCGCGCCTTTGCGCGAGCTTCGATATCTTCGGTGGTCAAACCATGCTTGATCATCAACGTGCGGATCTGATCGACTGCAGCTTGCGCGCGCTTCGCAAGGATCTTTTCTGCTTGCGCCTGTAGCTTTTTCATACGCGCCTGAATCTGTTCGAGCGTAGCCATATGGACCTCCCAGTGAGTTATGTAGGGGCACTATGCCATGAATGGCAAAACCAAAGCTAGACTTTGAGCAATTAACCAGCCTGCTTTGCAACAGTAGATCTTCACTAGGATAGGCGCACCATTGAATCCAGTGCATACCTTAGCCACGATGATCTGGAGATCCATTCGTCCTGCAAAACGCATATAACGTAGCGCGCGACATTCGATCCTGTTTTTAGCTTTAGCGACGACTAAAACCCGGCATGCATCAGAAATCGACCCGCGCGCTCAGGATGAACTCACGCGATGGGCCAATCGTGACGAACGGCGTGCCAGTACAGCAGCTCGACGTGTAGTAGGTCGAATTGAAGACGTTCTTTGCGTTGAACTGCCAGGCAATGTTCTGACCGACGATTCGCGAATCCCACGCGATAAACGCATCGGCGACGCGCCCCCAAGGCATGTGATAGACCTTGCCGGTGCCGTCGCCGACCGGCAGCGTGCTGAATACCCGGCCGCCCGCACCGGCGCGCAGCCTGCCGCTCACCGGCGCCGCGCCGATCACGCCGAAATCGTGCGTCAGATACAACGCTGCTTCGTGCTTCGGCGCATTGGGCAAAGGGTTACCCGCGAGTTTCGGATCGTCCTGATAGCGACCTTCCGTATAGGCATAGCTACCGATCGCGCTCCACGTATCGCTTAGCTTTCCGTTCACTTCGAGTTCGACGCCACGCGAATGGGCGCGACCCGCGTTGCGCGTGTAGTTGATTCCACCGATGGTTTCGGTAGTCTGGATGTTGCGCTTACGAATATCGAACAGCGCAAGCGTCGCGGTCAGATTGTGCGCCACGTACTTCGAACCGATCTCCCAGGCTTTGGCCTGCTCGGGCGGCAATTCGCCGATCGGTTGCGCGATCGATGTATTCGGGCGGAACGATTCGCTATAGCTGGCATACAGCGACCACTGCGGATCGATCTTGAAGACGACGCCCGCGCGCGGAACCACCTTGCTCGCATTAACGTAGGTGCCCACGACGAACGGCCGCCCCTTGCCGGTCATTTCGCTAAACGACTCGTAGCGCAGGCCGCCCAGCACGATCCAGCGGTCACTCAGGTGTATCGCATCCTGAATGAACGCGCCGCGCGAAATGAGCTTGTCGGTCTGGTCGCTATCGGCCGGCGAGAGCGTGCTGATCTGCGGCAGCAAACCGTATACCGGCGCGTACAGGTTGAAACCCGAATTGTTCCTGCCGCGGTACAGATCGCCCAGCACGCGATAGTTGCGCATATAGTCGACGCCCGCGAGCACATCGTTCTGCAGGCCCGCAATCTGCACCTTGCCCTCGAGGTTCAAGGTCAGATTGTGCGTGGTCTGCGTACCGTTCTGCGTCGCGTCCACACGCCGGGTCAACACCCCGGTGTTGAAGTTCGCGCTCATTACACGCGCCTGCCAGTCGTTGTAGTACGTTCGATTGAAACCGTACCCGGCATGCACTGTCCAGTTGCCGTCCAGTTTGTGATCGATACGCAGATTGAGCGCATCCGAACGACCGGCCGACACGTTGTAGCGCTCGTCGAGACGTTCCTCGTTCGGTATCGCAACCGGGTTGCCGGTACGTGTGTCGATGATCGTGCCGCGATCGAACGGCACCGCGTAGCTCATGTGTTCATACGCGAGCAGCACGGTGGTGTCGCGACCGTACCAGGCGACTGACGGTGCAATCACGTCCTGGCGCGTCTCGCCGAAGTCGCGCCAATAGTCGGTGCGGCGATGGTCGGCAATGAAGCGATACGCGAGACCCGACGAACCGATCGGGCCGGTCAGATCGATCTGCGCGCCGCCGCCACCGTAGCTGCTGCCGGATCCTGTGACAGAACGCGCAGCCTCGAGCTGCGGTTTTTTCGTCACGACGTTGATGATGCCGCCGGGATCCTGGATGCCGTACAGCATCGATGCCGGACCCTTGAGTACTTCGATGCGCTCGGTGGTCGGTGTGAAATTGCGCGGCTGAACGGATTGCATGCCGTCGCGCAGAATCGAATTGTCGCGGTTGTCGCCGAAGCCGCGCTTGACGATCGCATCGAGTGAGCCGGCCAGCGTATTGCCCATGCGGACACCGGGTACCGCCGATAACGCGTCGGCGAGACTGTCGGGCGCGCGATCGCTGATCGATTGCTGGGTCACGACGTTGACGGCCTGCGGCACGTCGATCAACGGCGTATCGGTGCGCGTCGCAACCGATGCACGGCGCGGCTGGTAGCCCACTTCATCGATTGGCTTCGTGGCGTTGACGGTGACCGCCGGCAGCGTGCCCCGGTCGCTGGCGACGGTATCTATCGCGCTGTCCTGCTCGACCGCTTCGCACACGCCCGCCACGAGCAACCCGTGCGACAGGATCAACGACCCCAAAACAATCCCTCGACGCCCGCTGCGCCGCTGACAGCCTTTCATCTTCACACCCCGTAGCCATACGATTAGCTTTCGACGGGGCGGATGATATCGATAATGAGAACCATTCGCAACTGCAAATTATTCTTTCCGCATGTGTGCGAACGATTCGGACAAGCTCTTTCAATGCCGCAACACGACCGCTGCGTACTATATAGAGCAGCAAAGCAAACCCATCAGACACCCCACGCAGCGCGCACACGGCTACGAATATCGCCAAGCCGCGACACCGGTTCGTTGGCAAACACGAAGCGCAGATAGCGGCCGGCGTCGGGTCCCCAGTGCGTCATCGGCGTGGCCGCCACTTCACCGAACTCGAACAGCCGCCGCGATGCTTCGGGCGAGGTGAAGCCCAGTTGCTCCGTGTCGATCAACAGCGACCAGCCGCCGTCGGGTCGCACGAGCGGCAGGTCGTGCAGTTCACGCAACAGGAAGTCGCGCCTCGCCTGCCACTCGGCCACCGCCTGCGCAACGCCGTCATCCGCCGCCGTCAATGCAGCCGTCGCACCTGGCATACCGATGCCGACCTGGCACACGACGTTGCAAAGACTCGTCAGGCGAACATCGGCCATGATCGCTTCCGGCCCGACGATCCAGCCGACCCGCCAGCCGATCATCCGGTATTCCTTCGATACCGAGCCGACCGTGATGGTCCGCTCGCGCATCTCCGGCAACGACGCCGGATGAATGATTGCGCGCCCATCGAAGACGATGCGCTCCATCGCGGCGTCGTAGATGAGCCATGCATTCGTGCGCCGGCAGTGCTGGGCGATCGCGTCCCACTCGGCACGATTGGCGACGAAGCCGGTCGGCATCGACGGCGACATCACGAGCAGCGCGCGGGTGCGCGGACCGACCGCTGCGGCGAGGCTCTCGAGGTCGAGCCGCCAGCCGTCGGCGCCCGGAATGAGTCGTGCGAAACGCGGCTCGCCGCCGGCAAGCCGTACACGATTGATCAGCCCGGCATAAGTCGGATCGGTCAGCACGACCTCGTCGCCGGGCTCGAGAATGGACAGCAGCACGTTGAGAACGCCAGACATACCGCCAGCGGAAATCACGCATTCGCGTCCGGCGTCATACTCGACGCCGGCACTGCGTGCGATCCGCGCGACGACCGCCTCGCGCAGCGCCCGCTGACCGATGAACGGCAGATAACTGTTTGCGTCGTCGTCCTCGACGGCCTCGTGCGTGCGCCGGATCGCGTCGGCGGGCGGCCGCAGGTCGGTGTCGAGATTCTCGAGCCTTAGAATGTTGTGATTGTTCGTCGCATCGGCTGCATCGCCCATCTTGTCGACACCGATACCGGGAATATTTCTCAATCTAGATACCGTCATAACAACCTCCTCACTTGTTTTAATATATTAAGATGAAGAAGTCAGCCGACGCAAAAGTTTTCTCCGAGTCGCTGTCCGACCGTTTGCGCGAGCGCATCCTGCGCGGCGAACTGGCGCCCGGCACACAGTTGCGTCAGGACCGGATCGCCGAGGAATTCGGCACGAGCCACATCCCGGTACGCGAAGCGTTCATCCAGCTCGAAGCCCGCGGCTTCGTCACGATCGTGCCGAATCGCGGCGCGTTCGTTTCGTCGATGACCCGCGACGAAGCGGAGGAGTTGCAGGCCATGCGCGTCGCGCTCGAACTGCTCGCGCTCGACGCCGCGCTCGACGCGTTCACTGCCGCCGATGTCGCGACGGCCCGCGCGGCGCTCGATCAGGACGCGCACGCCACCGAGGTGGACCAATGGTCAAAGGACAACTGGGCGTTTCATCGCGCGATCTATGCCCCGAGTGACAAACGGCATTTGATGGAAGCGCTGGAATCGTTGTGGCAGAAGGCCGATCGCTATCTGCGGCTGGTCTGGCAACTGGCCGCGTATCAGGACACGTCGTTTGCGGAGCACACGCGGATTCTCGCAGCGGTCGAAGCGAAGGATCGACGTCTCGCCAAACGTCTGACGAAAGAACACATCACCGATGCGGGTGTCGTGATGATCGAAGCGCTGCATGCGCATCGTTCGAAGTAGAAGCTTGTGTTGCGGCGTTGGAAAGCTGTCGATTACACGCCACCCAGATCGAGCAATTCCATCTGCCGCGGCAGCGTCGAACGTGGCCGTTCTAACGCAAGCAACGCTTCCTTCCGATGCAGACCGCCCGCATAGCCCGTGAGATCGCCCGCACTCGACACCACGCGATGACACGGCACGACAATCGAAATCGGGTTACGTCCATTTGCGGCACCGACTGCGCGCGCACTGCCCGCCGCGAGGCCGAGACGCTGCGCAATACGCCCATAACTGTCGATTTCACCAAACGGAATCTTCACGAGCTGATCCCACACGCTGCGTTGAAACGCGGTCCCGACAGGACGTAGACGCAGCGTGAAACGTTCGCGCTCGCCTGCGAAATATTCGTCGAGTTGTTGCTGGGCTTCGCGCAGAACACGCGGCGCATCGGCAATCGGATAGCAATGCGCGGATGCATCGGCGGAAGGGAAATATTTCTGGCCGACGAAGAAGACACCGGTCAGCGCGTCGTCTTCGGCGCGCAGCAGAATCTCGCCGAGCGGGCCCGGTATCAGTGTGCAGTACTTCATGCGGCGCTCGCCTCCTGTCCCGCTGCATACGCAAAATGTTGAGCCGCATAGGCGCGCCACGGCGCCCAGCATGCGCCGTCGTCGGGTGCCATCTGTGCGATCAACGGATCGCCGAGCGGATAGGCGTTAGGCCAACCGAGCGCGCGCATCGCCACATATTGAACCGACCATTCGTCGAGACCGATCACGTCGCGCAAATGCGCGAGCGTTTCGTCGAGTGGCGTAAAAGGTTCGAGAAACACGCGTTGCTGTACGACCTCGTCGGCTAGCTTCAAGAGACACGTCACACCGCGCAACGGCAAACCCGTCGCACGCAGCGTCTGCGCCGACACACTGGCCAACGCATGCGCCGACGGAAACGCCGTGCGCAATCCATCGGGCGCCTGCGCAACCGGTGTGCCGAACGCATCCGCGATACGTTGCAGCCAGGCATGTGCGTCGGCGCGCGGCCAGTGGCGCAGCGCAATCGCGCGCACAGCGGTTTCGAAACCGTCGAAGGCACCCGGCACGCGCATGCCGGGCAGCGCCGCGGCCAATGCACCGAGGCGCGCATCGATCAGATCCGGCCGGCAATCGAGATCGAAGAATCGCCGCACCTGCGCAAGCAGCGACGGCACGACCGGCGTCAGCGACGACGACAGCGTAATGCGCAGCGCGAGCCGCTGCGGCAGATGGTCCGCGCGCAGCCAGCCGGTTACGCGCGTCCCGTCGTGCGGCACCGCGATCGCACGCGTATAGCTGTCGTGCGTCACGCGCTCGACACCGCTAATCGCCTGACTGGTGAGGGAATACAGGAGCGCGTCCCACGCAAACGGCGGCCGGTACGGCAAGTCGAGCGTGAGCGTATCGGCAGTGGCGGCGCGCGCGGCGTCGGTGGCATGTTTGCGCACGCGAGCCGGGGTGAAACCGTAGCGACGGCTAAACAGATCGTTAAAGCGCCGCACGCTGCCAAACCCCGCCGTCAAGGCGACCTGCGCAGCAGGCAAGGTCGTGTCCGCCAGCAGACGCTTGGCCATCAACAGACGCTGCGTTTGTGCGTAGTCGATCGGCGACACACCGAATTCCGCTTCGAAGATGCGCCGCAAATGCCGCGTGCTGACGCCGACACGTGCCGCTAGCGCGGAAAGATTCGCATCGTTGAGAAAACCCGCGCCGATCAGCGCGGCCGCGGCCTGGGCCAGCCGACGCGAAACATCGAGCAGCCCGTGGCCGGGCGCGAGTTCCGGGCGACAGCGCAAGCAGGGCCGGAAACCGGCCTGTTCCGCCGCAGCGGCGTTCGCATAGAAACGGCAATTCGCGAGCTTCGGCGAACGCACCGGACAAACCGGCCGGCAGTAAATACCCGTCGATGTCACCGCCACGAAGAACCAGCCGTCGAAGCGCCGGTCGCGCGCCAGCACGGCTTCATAACAGGAATCGCGATCGAAAGTCATGGCACTACTCTAGCGCAGGCCGCCGCCAAACTCTGGCCGGAATCGGACATGAGCATGCAGCGGTGCTCGAAGCCGGAGGGTTTGCGCGCTGGACACGCCGCGTTCGCAGCGTTTCCTCTGACAGTTGCGCCGTCGCGCGCAGACGGTCTTCGTAGTCGGCGCGCCGCGACATCGCGATCGTGCCCGTTCCCTACGAATTCTTTCTGTCCGCTAACACTTTGGCACACGAGCACTGCGCACTTTCCCGCTCAGCCTTAATACACGGGTACGACACAGGCATGACACCGGCGGCCCGCGCAATGCACCGCGCCAGGGCACGTAAAAAGGCAGTCGTCGAAATGGCGAGTCGCGTTAAACTGGCTCCCACTACTCTGCGGCAGGTCAGGCGCGCAGTGGCGCAAATCGCCGGATACGTACGCCGGTATGAGCGCCACGCGACAAACAGCGCGTGCACCAGCCCGTAAAATGGTTCGATCCAACAATGAAACGAGGACACTCGATGCGCACTACCGGGTCTTCCGGGTCCATGGCCCTGCTCACCGAATTCGACGATGCGACGGCGCGCGAACTTCGTTCGCTGCGTCTCGAATCGACAGAGGACGGTAAAGGCATTCTTCTGGTCGAAGTCGACGAGCGCAAGCCCGGCATTCATCGCGAAGTGCGCTACGAAATTACACCCGCGGAACTGATCGCCGCGATCCGCGCCCACGGCGCCGAATTGCCTGGCGAACAGCACAACCACCGTCAGTGACACGATAAGCGGCAGCGTGCGGCCGGTGCCGTATCGCCGCCGTATCCGATTCCCTCGCTGCTGTCTTTCCCGCGATTCGTAGTGCGCCCAGCCGGACGCTTGACCGGCTATCCGGGCCGCGCGACACCAGGCGGCGCGCGCAGCCGCCCGCATATCTCAGTCGTCTTCGCAGTTGCCATCACAGCGCGCATTCCAGAAGGCTTGCACGTCTCTAAAATGCGTCCATAATCGTTGGGTTACCGTCAGATCGCAGCCTGCAAGGCCGCCAAGTAAGCCGATGCTACATGACCTCGTTGAGCAATACGGACCTGCACTGGTGTTCGCCAATGTGCTCGCCGCTTCGCTCGGATTACCCGTGCCCGCCCTCCCCACCATCGTCCTGTTCGGGGCGATGGCGGCGCTTCATCCCGGTTCCATCGGTACGCAGTTAGGACCGGTGCTCGTGCTGTCGGTGTTCGCGACATTGATCGGCGACAGCGTCTGGTTTTTCGCCGGGCGCGTGTACGGCGGCAATACGCTGAAAACCATCTGCAAACTGTCGCTGTCGCGCGATACCTGCGTGAAGAAAACCGAGCGCTTTTTCGGCCGCTGGGGCGTGCGCGTGCTCGCCGTGGCGAAGTTCGTGCCGGGCCTGTCGATCGTATCGATTCCGATGGCCGGCGCGATGGGCACGTCCTACCGTGCGTTTCTCGGTTATGACGGCATCGGTGCTGCGCTATGGGCCGGCGTCGGTCTCGTGATCGGCGTGCTGTTCGCGCCGCAGATCGACATGCTGTTCGCAGGCGCGAGCCGCCTCGGCCGGATGACCGCGGCGGTGGTCGTCGTTCTGCTGCTGCTCTATGCGAGTTATCGCTGGTATCGCCGCCGGCAACTGATCAAGAAACTCGCCACTGCGCGCATCGGCGTCGACGAGCTGTATCAGTTGATGCTCGCGAAGGCGCCACCCATCGTGGTGTTCGATATCCGTTCGCACGAAAAGCGCAAGCTCGATCCGTTCGTGATTCCGGGCTCGCTTTACGCGGACGAACGGCAACTCGACGAGATCGTCGCGAAGTATCCGCACGACCAGAAGCTCGTCATCTATTGCTCGTGTCCGAACGAAATTTCTGCGGCGTGGATGGCCAAGCAGCTTACCGAAGCAGGTTTCAGCGACGTGGTCCCGCTGGCGGGCGGTCTCGACGCCTGGCGCGACGCGGGCTGCGAACTCGAAGCGATCGTTGAGGAAGCGCAGCATCACGTCGAGGCGCATATCGCGCCGAACGCGGTCTAGTACTACTGCCGCGGCCGTCCCTCACGGCGCGCGGAAGGTGAAGGAGTCATTCGATGGGGTCGATTCAGGCAGTAGAAGTGCAACCGGACGTCGTCGCCGACGCGCCGTTCTCGACGCTGTCCACGCGGCGTCACCAGATGTTCCCGAAGCTCACCGCCGAAGAGATCGAGCGCATGCGCCGCTTCGGCGAACTGCATCACTGGCAGTCGGGCGACCTGCTGTTCGAAACCGGTTTGCCCGGTCCCGGCATGTTCGTGATGCTGTCAGGCGCGGTCAAGGTTTATCAGCGCGATGGGCTCGGGCGCGAGCACATCATCACCGAGCACACTCGCGGCGACTTCATGGCCGAAGTCGGCCAGTTGTCCGGGCGGCCGGCGCTCGTCAACGGCGTTGCGCTCGAACCGGTCGATTGCCTGTTGATCGCACCGGAGCGGCTGCGCGCACTGATCATCGCCGAGGCCGACCTGGGCGAGCGCATCATGCGCGCGCTGATCCTGCGCCGCGTGTCGCTGATCGAAAAAGGCGCGGGCGGCCCGATTCTGGTCGGCAAGCGCAACGACTCGCGGCTCGTCGCGCTGCAAGGCTTCCTGTCGCGCAACGGTCATCCGCATTCGGTCATCGACGAAAGCGACGAAGACGCGCTGGGTCTGATCGAACAGTACGCAGCGCGCCTTGAAGACCTGCCGCTCGTCATCTGCCCGGATGGCTCGGTGCTGCGTCGACCGAGCGATCCCGAACTCGCGACATGCCTCGGCCTGCTGCCCGATCTCGACAACTCGCATGTGTACGATGTCGCGATTGTCGGCGCTGGACCTGCCGGGCTCGCGACAGCCGTTTATGCAGCCTCGGAAGGACTGTCGGTGATCGTGCTCGATAGCCGCGCACCTGGCGGCCAGGCCGGCGCCAGTTCGCGGATCGAAAACTACCTCGGCTTTCCGACTGGCATCACAGGTCAGGCGCTCGCGGGCCGTGCGTTCGTGCAGGCGCAGAAGTTCGGCGCGCACGTCGCGATTCCGGTCAGAGTGAAGACGCTGCATTGCGAGGAAATGCCGCATCGTCTCGAGCTGAAGTGCGGCGGCAGCATCACCGCGCATGCGATCGTGATTGCGAGCGGCGCGGTTTACCGGCGGCCCGAGATCGAAGGGCTCGAGCGTTTTGATGGACGCGGGGTGTACTACTGGGCATCGCCGGTTGAAGCGAAGCTGTGCAAGCACGAGGAGATCGTGCTGGTGGGCGGCGGCAACTCGGCGGGGCAGGCAATCGTCTATCTCGCGACGCACGCGGCACGCGTGCACGTGCTGATTCGCCGCAGCGGGTTCGAAGCGACGATGTCGCGCTATCTGATCGATCGCATCAAGTCGCTGCCGAACGTGATCGTTCATCCGCATTCGGAAATCGCGCGGATCGACGGCGACGACAGCGGTATGACGACGGTGGGGCTCAAGAAGCCGCTCGCGGACGGCACCGACCATTTCGACACGCGGCATCTGTTCCTCTTCACCGGCGCCGATCCGAATACCGACTGGCTACGCACCTGCGGCGTGCAGCTCGATCAGAAAGGTTTTGTGCTGACCGGCATCGACGGTGTCAATCCGGTGTGCGGGCTCGGTACTAGCGTCGAGGGCGTGTTCGCGATTGGCGATGCGCGTGCTGGATCGACCAAACGCGTGGCAGCGGCTGTCGGCGAAGGTGCTGCGGTCGTGTCGCAGATTCACCAGATGCTCGCCGCCACTTCCGGCGAGGCGGTTGCCCTCGGCGCATAACAGCGCTTTGGTAGCCTGGCACACCAGCCGGCCTCGCACGACGATGCGAGGGCCGGTCGGTGTGCAGCAACAACTTTACTTCAGCCGTTCCGCGAAATCGGCAATGCGGTCCATTCCCTTGCCGATTGTCTCGTGTCCAAGCGCGATGGACATGCGGATGAAGGGCCCCGCTCCGAATACCTCACCCGGCACCGTAGCGACATCGGCCTCTTCGAGCAGTGCCTCGACGACCGCCACGTCGCTCGTCAACACACGGCCGCCACGCGTTACCCTCCCGATCCATCCTGCGCAATCGACCAGCACATAGAACGTACCGGCAGGCTTGATCGCCTTCAGACCGGGGATCTGCGCGAGGCGTTGCAACGCGAAGTCGCGGCGCTCCTGGAACGTCTTGCGGTTGCGCTCGATGTGCGACTGATCGCCTTCGAGCGCTTCGATGGCCGCCGCCTGGGCCACGCTGTTGGGCGAGCCGGTTATCGTGCTCAAAAGATCGCCAATCGACTTCATCACCTGCTGCGGCCCGGCCGCGAATCCCAGGCGCCAGCCTGTCATCGCATAGCCTTTCGAGAAACCATTGATCGTGATGATCTGCCCCGCGAGTTTCGGCATGGCTTCGACAAAAGTGACTGTGCGCTGCTCGTCGTAGTAGAGATGCTCGTACAGTTCGTCCGTGATGATCCAGACGTCCGGATAGTCCTTCAGCACCGCACCGAGCGCCTGAATTTCCTCGCGTGTGTAGATCGCGCCGCTCGGATTCGTCGGCGAGTTGAAGATGAGCGCGCGGGTACGTCTGGTCAGCGCGGCCGCGAGTTTTTCGGGCGTGAGCTTGAAGCCCGATGCCGCGTCGGACGCTACAAAGACAGGCGTACCACCGGCGATCTGCACATGGTCCGGATAGGTGACCCAGTACGGCGCGGGGATGATGACTTCGTCGCCGGGGTTGACGGTGCACATGATGGCGGCCAGCAAGATGACCTTGGCACCGGAACCGATGACGATCTGACCCGGCTCGTACTGCGCGTGGTTCTCGCGCAGCAGCTTGTTCGCCACCGCTTTCTTCAGCGGACCGAAGCCATCCGCTGCCGTGTACTTCGTGAAGTTGCCGTTGATGGCCGCGATACCGGCAGCCTTGATGTTTTCAGCGGTGTGGAAGTCGGGCTCGCCGAGGCTAAAAGGCACGATGTCTCGTCCGGCGCGCGTGAGTTCGGCGGCTCGCACGTTCATTGCGATCGTCGGTGACGGACGGATTTCGTTGACCCTGTTAGCGATGCTCGGCATGTCTGACTCCGCTTGTTACGAGTGTTTGATGTTTATCGGTTTATCGAAAATCTGGATGCAGCGCTTGCTTCGACGGCGATGAGGTCGTGCCGCAACCGTCGAATATCGGTGCTTATACTCCGGCGCGCCTGAATGCGGCCTCTACAAACCCGGACGACTTCGCCTGCTCGAGGAAATGGCTGGCTGCGTCCAGCGCGACAGGCTTCCCTTTCGGCACAGCGATGGCTACCTTGATCGCATGGAAAGCACCATCGAGCACCCTGGAACCTGGAAAGCGTGTCTGGTAGCGCTCGAGCACATCGCGTGAGAGAGCAACGGCGTCGGCGTCGCCCGCCTTCAACAACTCGAGGGCCGCGCTGACCGAACTCACTGCCTTGAACTGCGCCGCGGGCAACGCCTTTTGCGCGGCCCGGATGGTGGTGGTTTCAGCGAGGCCGACAACCGTCATCCGGGCATCGTCGAGCGCCGCGAAGTCGGGCACGACGGCTGCATCGCGCACGAGGCAGGTGCTCTCGACGACGTAGTATTCCGGTCCAAAATTCACGTGCTTCCTGCGCTCATCGTCGACCGGCATAAATGCGACGTCGAGTTGCCCTTGCTCGAGGGCATCGACGAGCTGGCCGGAACCGGAGAAACCGAGCACTTCGCCCGGTACGTTCAGCCTCCTCGCGAACTCGTTTGCCAGGTCGACCGTCACGCCATGCAGAGCGCCGTCCACGGTTCGAAGCGCGAAGAATGCCGACGGCTCGGGCGCATACACCACGCCGACACGCAGCACACCCGTTGGCGTGAGCTCGCTACGTCCAGACTCGCTAGTGAAGCTGCCCTGCAAGTTGCCCATCTGCGTCGTTCCTCGTGTCTTCGTATCTTCGCGCGCGCCTCCGCGAGACCTCAGTATCCAACAGCTTGAAGAGTTAGCAAAACGGGATAAACTTAACAAATTATTAAGATTTTCTTTTTAACATGAAGAAACTCGATCTCGACGTGCTGGAGATGGTGGTGACAGTCGCCGACGTGGGCTCGTTTGCCCGCGCTGCCGAGCTCATCCATCGTTCGTCCTCGGCTGTCAGCCAGCAGGTCAAAACGCTCGAAGACGCATTGGGTAAGCCGATCTTCACGCGAACCACGCGCAACGTCACGCTCACGCACGACGGCAGCGTGCTGGTCGAATACGGCCGCAAGATGCTTGCGATGCGTGCGGAAGCATGGGCGACGGTGGTGCGGCCGGAGGTGCGCGGCAGCGTGACGATCGGCGTACCCGACGACTACGCTTCGTCATTGCTGCCGCCGGTGCTGCGTCGCTTCGCGGTGGCGCATCCGCGCGTGGAGATTCGCGTGATCGGGATGCAAACCACCGCGCTCGTGCCCTTGCTGAAGGACAACACACTTGACCTCGCATGCTTCACACGACCGAAAGGCATCGTGTGCGAGAAGATCCGCAATGAACCGATGGTGTGGGCCGCGGCCCGCGGTTTTCGCTCGGTGTGGACGGACCGCCCGCTTCCGCTGGCCGTGTTCGAGCACGGCAGCACGGCACGCGCGCATGCCATTCGCGCGCTCGAGAAAGCGCGCATCGAGTACTGGATGTCGTCGGAGAGTCCGAGTCTGCTCGGACTGCTCTCGGTGGTCGAAGCCGGGCTCGCCATTGCTCCGCTCCCCAAATGCAGCGTGCCGCCGCACCTGCTTCATCTGGGCGAAGCCGAAGGTTTGCCGCCTCTGGAGGATGTCGAAATCGTCCTTGCGCGGAGCGCGCGGTCGGCACGCCCGCCCTGCGATTTCCTCGCCGAGCAATTGATGCGGGACCTTCGTTCGTGAGCACGACGTCTGCGCGAACGCGTGGCGATCCAGTCGCACGTGGCCCATCGCATACGCGCCGTTCACGCTAAAGTAACGCTTGTCCCGCACGGCAACCGGCCCACCGCCGGCGCCGCCGCATCCGTCAACCACCGATCGCCCGCGTGAACACTCTTCCTCTCTCCGCCGCCCGCACGCTACATCTCGCCGCCCAGGGCCTGCTAACGCCGCCGCGCCGCAAGGCGACCAAGCCCGACGTACTCGCCGCGATCCGGCAGATGGCGCAACTGCAGATCGACACGATTCACGTCGTCGCGCGCAGCCCCTACCTCGTGCTGTTCAGCCGGCTCGGGCCGTATCTGCCGCAGTGGCTCGACGAACATCTCGCTGAAGGCAGCCTGTTCGAATACTGGTCGCATGAAGCGTGTTTCGTGCCGATCGAGGACTACGGTCTGCTACGTCACCGGATGCTCGATCCGTCCGGGATGGGCTGGAAATACGCCGCTGACTGGCACAAGAAGTATCGGCGCGATATCGCCAAGCTGCTTGAGCACATCCGCGCAACTGGCCCGGTACGTTCCGCCGATTTCGCGCGCGAGGGCGGCACAGGCAGCGGCTGGTGGGACTGGAAGCCCGAGAAGCGGCATCTCGAAGTGCTGTTCGCGATCGGCCACCTGATGGTCGCGGAGCGGCGCAATTTCCAGCGCGTCTACGACCTCACCGAGCGTGTGCTGCCTGGCTGGGACGACGCACTCCATCTTCAGCCCGTCGACGTCGTCGAGCAAACACTGCTGAACCGCAGTTGTCGCTCGCTGGGCGTGGTTCGCGCCGACTGGGTCGCCGATTACTACCGCTTGCCGCGTCGTCCGTACACCGATGCGCTGCACGCGCTCGCGGATGCGGGCGAGTTGCTGCCGGTGCGCGTCGACGGATGGAAGCAGGATACGTTCGTACATCGCGAGCTGGCGCCGCTCATCGACGACGCAACTAGTGGGCGCCTCGCGTCGACGGTGACGACCGTGCTGTCGCCATTCGATCCGGTTGTGTGGGACCGCAAGCGGGCGGCCGCGTTGTTCGATTTCGACTATGTGATCGAGTGCTATACGCCTGCTGAGAAGCGCAAGTACGGTTATTTCGTGCTGCCGCTGCTAAGCCGCGGCAAGCTGGTCGGGCGGGTCGATGCGAAGGCGCATCGCGCGAGCGGCGTGTTCGAACTGAAGTCGGTGCATCTCGAGGAAGGCGTGCGTGAAAGCGGTCGCTTGATAGCAGATCTCAAACGCGCATTGCAGCGCTGCGCGCAATGGCACGGCACGCCGCAATTGCAGATCACGTCTGCGCCGGCGGCGCTAAAGGCAGCGCTGCTCGCCGACGACGAGAGCGAGTAAGCTGCTGCGTCGTCGCTGATAGCAGGCGGTCTACGCACCGCCTGCATGAAGCTCCGGCGTTAAAGCTTCGTGCGCAGTTCGCGTGCGGATTCGAGCAGATCTTCGTAACCGGAGCGTGCATGCTCGGGCAGGTCGGGGTCGCCGACCAGCGTGCCCAGGCTTTCGATCAGGCCATACAGAAGACCCTTCGCGGCGCTCGTCGCGATGCTGCCGGACGAAACCAGTTTGTCGATATGAGTGACTGCCGCATCGAGATGTTCGAGATCGGGACGTTCGCCCGCTTCCTGCTTGTCTGGGACATCGCGCGTCATGATGGTACGGCTCTCCTTCCAGGCTGCGTTGAATGGATACGTGATGGTGTTATATACCGATCGCGGGTAGTCGTCCATTCGGCGCATTAGTCGGACGGTTCGTCGAGTGCGATCTTCGTTTCGAATTTCGAGCAGTTCATCGCAAAGTTGCTTTTGAAATTGCGCACGTTGTTGTTCGACGAGAAAACGCGTCGCGTAAACGCGTGATAAGCATCCATCGATGTCGAATTGACGATCAGCATGAAATCGAATTCTCCGGATACTTCGTAGCAGGCCATCACGTCGGCTTCCGCGGCCATTCTCTTTTCGAATGCGCGCAGCAGTGCGTTGTTCTGCCGATCGAGTTCGACGGAGACAAACGCGGTTAGCGCACGGCCCACGCGCATGCGGTCGACGATCGCGACCTGCCGGATCAGTACGCCGTCTGCCTTCAACTGGTTGATACGCCGCTGGCATGTCGCCACCGAGCTATGCACACGCTCCGCCAGCGCGCGCAGCGGCATCGATGCGTCCTCCTGCAGCAGGTTCAGTATCTGCACATCGAGACGATCGAGCGTCATCGCAGCCTCTAGTCCGTGTAATCCGATGAGCGGATTTTCCATCGTCGCATGCAACTGTGCAAAGTTTTCTCATTGAGCTGGTATTTGCTGGGAAAACGTCTCATGGACCGCTTTTATACTCGTTGCACCATTCCTTTTCCGGAGTCGTCGTCATGAGCACTGCAACCTCGTTCGAGCAGCAACTGACGCAATGGCGTCACGGCCTGCACCGTCATCCGGAAACCGGCTTCGAGGAAGCGCACACGTCGGACTTCGTCACGCAGGTGTTAAGCGAACTCGGCATGGAAGTGCATCGCGGCATCGGTAAAACAGGGCTGGTCGCGAGTCTGACACTCGGTAGCGGCCGCGGCGTAATCGGTTTGCGTGCCGAGATGGACGCGCTGAACATCGCCGAGGATGCAACCGCCCGCCCCTACGCATCGCAGATCGCCGGTAAGTCGCACGCGTGCGGACACGACGGTCACATGACGATGATTCTCGGCGCCGCACAACTGCTGTGCGAGCGGCGCGACTTCGACGGCACCGTGCGCTTCATCTTCCAGCCGGCGGAAGAACATGGCCGCGGCGCGAAAGCAATGATCGACGATGGCCTGTTCGAGCGTTTTCCCGTCGACGAGATCTACGGCGTGCACAACATGCCTGGCATGCCGGCAGGACACATCGCCACGCGCGTGGGCGGCATCATGGCCAGCGAAGACAACTTCACGATCCACGTGAAGGGGCGCGGCACGCACGCGGCGCGGCCGCACATGGGTGTCGATCCGATCGTGATTGCCGCGCAGATCGTGCTCGCGTTGCAAACCATCGTGTCGCGCACGCTCGACCCAGGCGTGCCCGCCGTGATCTCGTGCACCGAGATTCTCACCGACGGCATCCGCAATGCGATTCCGGGCAACGTGATCATCAAGGGCGATACGCGCAGCTATACGCCGGAGGTGCAGGCGCTGCTCGAAAAACGCATGCGTGAAATCAGCGAGGGATTGTGCGCGTTAAACGGCGCGCAATGCACGTTCGAGTACACGCACGAGTTCGCGCCGACGGTGAACTGGGAAAGCTGTGTGCCGACCGTCGTCGAAGCGGCGACACGCATCGTCGGAGCGGAGCGTGTCGAGGCGAACATCCAGCCGATGATGATCTCCGAAGACTTCGGCGCCTTCCTGCGTGTCGTGCCGGGTGCCTTTGCGTTTATCGGCAACGGCGATGGTAGTGGCGATGGCCGCGGTAGCACGCCGCTGCACAACGCGCACTACGACTTCAACGACGATGTGCTGGTAACCGGCGCGCGCTACTTCGCGGAAATTGCGCGCCTGCGATTGCCGCGCCTCGCACAGTAAATCGAAACCACCTGTACAAGACGATATGACGACGTTCATCACCAACCCGCAAGCCGTGCGCGACACCTATGACGCAGCGCTGCGGCAGATCATGAGTATCGAGCGCGCCGAAGAAAGCCGTCGCTGGCTCGCGCACTGGCCGATGCTTGCGTCCGGACCGACTCCGCTGTGGTCGCTACCCGATCTCGCCGCGCGCCTCGGCATCGCGCAGCTTGCGCTCAAGGATGAATCGAAGCGCGCGTCGGCTGGCAGCTTCAAGGTGCTCGGCGCACCGATCGCACTGGTGCGGTTGATCATCAGGCAGTTTGCCGCACAGGGATGGAAAGCGGCGGATCTGTTCGCCGGGCGCCACGCGGAGGCGCTCAGCAGCTTCACTGTCGTCAGCGCCACCGACGGCAATCATGGCCGCGCGCTGGCTGCCGCTGCGCAAAGCATCGGCTGCCGGTGCGTGATCGTGAT
This sequence comes from Paraburkholderia megapolitana, assembly GCF_007556815.1. Taxonomy (NCBI): domain Bacteria; kingdom Pseudomonadati; phylum Pseudomonadota; class Betaproteobacteria; order Burkholderiales; family Burkholderiaceae; genus Paraburkholderia; species Paraburkholderia megapolitana. Next base: position 1,297,011 of record NZ_CP041743.1, on the reverse strand, counting down.
TCATCGGCACGTGAGCGACGAGCGGGCTGCATCGATTGCGGCGTTCGGTGCACGCGTGATTCGCATCGACGGCAATTACGATGCGTCGGTGGTCGAGGCTGCGCGTCTTGCCGAGGAACATGGCTGGCATGTCGTGTCGGACACGTCGTGGGACGGCTACGAAGAGATTCCACGCGATGTGATGCAGGGCTACGGCACGATCGCCGCCGAAGCGATCGAACAGGCCGGCGGCGCGTCGCACGCAACCGTCTGTCCGTTTACGCACGTACTGTTGCAAGGTGGCGTGGGTGGGCTCGCCGCCGGCATCGTCAGTTATTTTGCGGAGATGTGGGGCGCGCAGCGACCGACGTTTATCGTCGTCGAGCCGCAGCAAGCCGACTGCCTGCTGCAAAGCGCGCTCGCGCAGCGCGCGGCGCTCGCGACCGGTTCGGTCGATTCGGTGATGGCCGGGCTTGCGTGCGGTGCGACTTCGCCGTTGGCGTGGCGTTTTCTGGCGCCGTCGGTGGACGGATTCATGACAGTCGATGACGACGAAGCCATCGATGCGATGCGGCTCATCGCTGCAGGCGGGCCGCGGGATGTACCGATTGTCGGCGGTGAATCGGGCGTGGCGGGACTCGCGGGCCTGATCGCGCTTGCGAATCACGTCGAGTGGCGCGAACGTGCGGCACTCGATGCAGCTTCACGTGTGTTGCTGATCAACACCGAAGGAGCAACCGCGCCGACTCTTTATCGCGAACTCGTCGGCCGTAGCGCGGACGATGTGCTTGCTGCGCAAGCGCGTCACCCTGGCAGCCGTTAAAGCGAAACGCTCAATACACCGTCCCGCAATGGCCCGTTAGCGATATGCGCGGAGATCGACCGGGTCCGCTCAAGATCGCCTCGCGTTGACGCAGAACGCACACCGTCCGCACTCAATGCGCGAGCGAAGCAAACTCGTCGGTCACGGCCGCGATCAACGCCTGCATCCGCGCGGTCTTATACAGGTCGGCATGCGCGACGAGCCACGCATCGAAGCGATCGGTGCGCTGCGGCATCACGCGCACCAGCTGCGGCTCGTGGTCGGCACGAAAGCACGGCAACTCGGTCACACCGAGCCCGGCGCAGGCGGCCTCGAACAGCATCATCGTCGACGAGGTCTGAAACACCACGCGCCCCCGCGTCGTCGGCTCGCCGCATAGCGCGTCCCACATCGACGGCACGACTGGCTGCTCGTACATCACGAGGTCGTGTCCTTCGAACGCTTCGCCTTCACGCGGCTCGCCACGCGCCGCCACATACGAATGCGACGCGTAGAGACCCGCTTCGAGCTGGGCCAGCCGCCGCGCGATCAGGTCCGGCGCGTCGGGCCGCAGCGTGCGGATCGCGAGATCGGCCTCGCGTCGCGTCAGGTTGGCGATGGCCGGCGAAGTCAGACAGACGATGTCGATGCCTGGATGCTCCTTGCGTACCCGCGCGATGGCGGGAATGACGAAGCGCTTCGCCAGCGAATCGGTCGTCGCGACGCGGATCGTGCCGGACAGCTGGTCGTCGAGCCCCGCGACGCGACGCTCGATCTGCAACGCAGCCTGCTCCATCGATTCGGCCGGTTCCAGCAACGCCTCGCCCGCCGGCGTCAGCACGTATAACGTCGGCGTGCGCAGGAAGAGCCGCGCGGCCAGCGTTTCTTCGAGCGCGGCAATGCGCCTGCCGACCGTCGCCTGATCGACGCTCAGGCGCGCCGCCGCGCCGCGCAGCGTGCCCACCCGCGCTACGGCCAGAAAATAGCGTGCGTTGTCCCAGTTCATCGTCTTCCGCCTCCTTGCGCGGGGTCTTGCACGTCCCGACGTACCCTCGCCCGATGATGCAATTCTGCATCATATACCTGCGAAATCACTGCTTTATTGCATCGCAGAACGTTTGTAGACTGCAGGCTATGAATCAGGAACCCGCCATGGCCGATTGCGCACTTGCCCCGCTGTCTCCTGCTACGACGTCGACCGACGACGCCGCGGCACGCCGCATCGCCAACCAGCGCCGCCTGACGCTCGCACTCGTCGCGAGCGGCATGTTCATGGCGGTGCTCGACACGACAATCGTCAACGTCGCACTGCCCGCACTGCGCGCCGATCTGCACGCGAGCGTCGGCGGGCTCGCGTGGATCGTCGATGCGTACACGCTGAGCTTTGCCGCGCTGATCCTCGCCGGCGGTCTCGCCTCCGATCGCTTCGGCGCGAAAACCGTCTACCTGTGGGGCCTGGCGCTGTTCGTCGGAGCATCCGCGGCGTGCGGACTGGCGCCGACGGTCGGCCCGCTGATCGTCGCGCGCTTCGTGCAAGGCATGGGCGCCGCGCTGTTCCTGCCGGCATCGCTGGCAATCGTGCGCAGCACGTTCGAAGACCCACGCGAACGGGCCCGCGCGATTGCGATGTGGGCCGGCATTGCATCGGTGGCGGCGTCGATTGGACCGGTCGCGGGTGGCGTGCTGGTGGACGGCTTCGGCTGGCGCAGCGCGTTTCTGATCAATGTACCGACCGGCCTCGCCGCGCTTGCGGGCGCGTGGATCGTCGTGCGAAGTGCCACACGCAGCCGCGCGCGACGCTTCGACTGGGGCGGTCAGCTCGCGAGCATGGTCGCGCTCGGTGCACTCTGCTACGCCGCCATCGAGCTGCCGACCCGCGGCCCCGCGTCACGCGAAGTCTGGGTGGCGGCACTCGTCGCGGGGCTTGCCGCACTGACGCTGATCGCCGTCGAACGGCGCGCGCACGATCCCATGGTGCCGGTGCGCTGGTTCCGCAATCGCGTGTTCGTCGCGATGAACCTGGCCGGCACGCTCGTCTATATCGGCTACTTCGGGTTGCTGTTCGTGCTGAGTCTGTATCTGCATGGCGAGCTCGGGCTCAATGCGCGGCAGACCGGGCTTACGTTGCTGCCGCTCGCAGCAAGCCTGTCGCTCGGCAACCTGCTGTCGGGCAAGCTGCATGGTCGTTTCAGCGCGACTCAACTGATGGCGAGCGGCCTTGGACTCGCCGCGTGTGCTGTCCCCGCGATGGCCGCACTGCTCGAGGCGCACGCGCCGTGGCTGCTGGTGTACGGCACGATGGTCGCCTTCGGTATGGGCACGGCGCTGTCAGTTGCACCGATGATCTCGACCGTACTCGAACAGGTGCCCGCTGAACTGGCCGGTGTGGCGTCGGGTCTGCTCAACGCGTTGCGTCAGTCGGGCAGTCTGTTCGGCGTCGCGATCGCGGGGGCTGCGACGATTCTCGCGCCGCATCTTTCGGTGGCGTTGTGGGTGGTGGGCGCGGTGGGTTTTACGACCTATGCGATCGCTGCGATGGTGGCCGGCACGGCTACGGCGACTACGGCGAGCAAGCGGAATGCCGCGCGGTAATCGCGTGAGCTTGCGCGCGGAGATCCGTAGCTAGACCTCCATACGCACAACTCCCGAACCTTCTCACCTTTGGCGTCCGGCCACGCTACTGCGCGCAGATTCACGTGGCCTGCGATCTACCGTGACACAGCCGGCCGCGCAAAGAACCGCCGCGTCAGATTAAATGCAACGAGGTTGCCGGCAACGACGAGCACGAGACCGAGCACGGCGAGCGCCGACCACTGGTAGCCCTCGAATACCGTCGATACCGCAAGCGCAACGATCGGAAACAACACGGTGCAGTATGCCGCGCGCTCCGGCCCGATCCGCCCGACGAGCGTCAGATACGCAGTGAAACCAATCACCGAACCCGGCACCGCGAGATATGCAAGCGCGCCCAGATAGCGCGCAGTCGGCTCGACCGTGAACGGCAGACCCGCAAGCGCACTGCCAACGGTCAGCACGACGGCACCGATCAGCATTGCCCAGCTATTGGTGACGAGCGGATGCAACCCCATCGACTGCATCCGGCTCGACAGCAGATTGCCCGCCGAAAAGCACAGCGTGCCGAGAAACGCGATGCCAAGGCCGAGCCACGTAGCGTGGTCGCCGATGTGGCCGGCCATCTGTTGCAGGAACAGGCACACGATACCGGCAAGGCCGAGCAACGCGCCGACGATCGCCGCCGGTTGCAGCGGCCGCCCCATGAACAACCGGCCATTGAGCGAATTCAACAGCGGCGCCGTGGAAAACACGACCGCTACGAGACCGCTCGGCACGACCTGCTCCGCGTAGTAGAAGCACAGGAAATTCACGCAGAACAACGCGAGGCCCTGCGCGACGAGAAAGCGCCATGCCTCGCGCGGCGGGAGCACAGGCCGACGCATCACACGCAGCAGCGCGAACAGCACTGCCGCGGCGAGCCAGAAGCGCCACGCAATCGACACCGGCGGCGCCACGACGCCAAGCTGCCACTTGATGGCAATCCAGGTGGTGCCCCAGATCAGGACGGTCAGCGCGTAGAGCGAAAGATTCATGACGGCTTGCGGTAAAAGGCCCCGGACAATCCCGGAGTACGACTATGCGCCGCACGCGGTCGGGCCGCTTGTCCAGGATTGCGCACTTTTTCGTCGACGCGGGCAGTGCTGACAGCTCACGCTCTATACTTCACCCATCATGTCCCGCCGCTCATCGCCTCCCGCTCCCGACGCCGTTTTGCTGCCTGCCGGAGCGCCCATTCCGCAAGCCGGTTCCGCCGATACCCCGTTCGGCCTGCAATCGGTATGTCATACGCTGCGCGACGCCAACGCAACGCTCGAACGTTTTGCATGGCTCGGCGACCACCTGGCCGTCGCCGAATGGACACGCCTCACCGAGGAAGCGGAAACCGTCTACGAACAGCCTGGCCATCACACGCTGTCGTGCTATCTGGACGGCGGCTACCGCACCGAGCGCCAGAAGCTGCCGGGCCGCTTCGGCGCGCCGAGCCGTCTGTGCGCGCTGCCCGGCGATCACGAATCGCGCTGGTGGGTGCGCGGCCATATGCACTTCATCCATCTGTACTTCCTGCCCGAGCATTTCACGCAGCGCGCCGTTCAGGAACTGGATCGCGAGCCGCGCGAAATGACGCTTGCCGATCGCACTTACTTTGAGGATGCGCGTATCGCCAGCTTGTGTCAGTCGCTGGTGTTCGAGCAGTGGGATGATCCGGACGGGCGGCTGCGGACCAACGAAACAGCACACGAAGTATTGAGTTTGTTGCTGCGTTCGCAGGGGGTGCGCCGGATCGGCGCGGCATTGAAGGGCGGGTTGTCGGTGGCGATACGCCGCAGGCTGCGTGACTACATCGATAGTCATTTGACGCAACCGATTACGCTCGGTGAGCTTGCCGGTGTGGCCGGTTTGTCGGAATTTCACTTTGCGCGGATGTTTCGCACATCGTTCGGTTTGCCACCGCATGCGTGGATTGCGCAGCAGCGTCTGGAACGTGCACGTACGCTGTTGCGTACGACCGCGCTTCCGCTAGTGCAGGTTGCTGCGGAGTGTGGGTATGCGAATGCCAGCCACTTTAGTCACCGGTTTCGCGAGGCGTTTGGGGTTGCGCCGGTGGTTTTTCGGCAGGCTGTGCAGGCGGCTTGATACGAGTGGCCTGTGTGGCTGTTCGCTTGAAAATTCGCCGGGTTCGACTACGCACTTCTTCCGTCTTTTCTGCCCGGTGCCTGTTGCCGCGGCCCGTCCACGACCGCTTCGACACGATTTATTCTAATTCGTCCATTTGAGACTTTTCGTCTATACTCGTTCGCTTATACGTCGCGAGCTACGTACGACGGCATATGCAAGCAACGAAACGCGTACCCAACCGGTGAGGCAGAAGTCATGAAGATCAGGGAATTCGGTGTCGAGCGCTGGATGGATCAGTACGAAAACCACTGCGAGCTGAATCTGGCCGAAACCTGTGTGGAATCGCTGACTGTCGAAGAGCTGCTCGATCTCGCTGGCAAGAAGGATGCGATCCTCGCCGACGTGTTGCCGATGAGGCTGACCTACGGAGCCATCGACGGTACCGAGCGGCTCCGTTCAAACGTCGCGTCGTTGTATGAGAAGCAAGCCGTGCCGAACGTGCTGATCACACACGGTGCGATCAGCGCGAACGCGCTGGTCTACGAAACGCTCGTCGAACCCGGCGATCACGTCATCTCGGTGTTGCCCACGTACCAGCAGCACTATTCGATTCCGGAGAGCTATGGCGCGCAGGTGGAGATTCTGCGACTGCGTCCCGAGAACGGTTTCCTGCCCGACCTCGACGAACTCAAGCGCATGATCCGGCCCGACACGCGGCTCATCGCGATCAACAATCCGAACAACCCCACCGGCTCGCTAATGGAGCGGCCGTTCCTCGAAGCGCTCGTCGCGATTGCGCGGTCCTGCGGCGCGTACATTCTGTGCGATGAGGTCTATCGCGGCACCGATCAGCATGGTGACGGCTTCACCGCATCGGTTGCGGACCTGTACGAAAAGGGCATCAGCACCGGCAGCATGTCGAAGACGTGGTCGCTGGCGGGCCTGCGGGTAGGCTGGATCGTCGCGCCGGTCGAACTGATCGGCCGCGTGCAGATTCACCGCGACTACAACACGATCAGCGTCGGCATGCTCAACGATCTGTTCGCGTCGATTGCGCTGGAAAATCGCGCCGCCCTGCTGAAGCGTAATCACGAGATTCTGCGCACCAACCTCGCGGTGCTCGATGCGTGGATCGCTAAAGAACCCGTGCTCTCGTATGTGAAACCGAAGTCCGGAACGACGGCGCTGGTGCGCGTCGATCTGCCGGTTTCGTCGCGTGACTTCTGCGTTGCGTTGCTGGAGAAGACTGGCGTGATGTTCACGCCCGGTAGCGCGCTCGATATGGAAGGCTACGTGCGCATCGGTTATACCAACAGCCGTGCGGTGCTCGAAGCGGGACTCGCACGCGTCTCCGAATTTTTGACGACGTACGCCGCATCGAGGTAAGCGACCATGGATCAACTGTACGAGCGCATCGTCGAAGCCCATCGCGCGATCCGGCCGCAGGTTGCAGTGACGCCGCTCACGCATAGTCCGCTGCTGTCCGCCGCGACCGGCTGCGACGTGTACCTCAAGTGTGAACATCTGCAGCACACGGGCTCGTTCAAGTTCCGTGGCGCGACGAACAAGCTGCGCCTGCTCGATCCCGTGTTGCGTCGTAACGGCATCGCCGCTGTGTCGACCGGTAATCACGGTCAGGGTGTGGCACTGGCCGGCAAGCTCGCCGGTGTGCCGGTCACTGTGTACGCATCGGTTGCTGCATCGCCTGTAAAGCTCGAAGCAATGCGGGCGCTCGGCGCGAACGTCGTGACAATCGATGCCTCGACACTCGAAGTCGAACTCGAAGCCGCGCGTCGCGCGCAACGCGATGGCCTGCCGTTCGTGCCGCCGTACAACGACATCGATGTGATCGCCGGACAAGGCACGATCGGTATCGAACTCGCGGAGCAACATTCACAGCTTGCGGCGGTGTTCGCATCGGTGGGCGGCGGCGGAATGATCTCGGGCATCGGCGCCGCGCTCGAACAGGCGAGCCCGGCTACCGATATCGTCGGTTGCTGGCCAACCAACGCACCGGCGCTCTATCGATGCCTGGAGGCCGGCAAGGTGATCGACGTCGACGAGACCGATACGATCTCGGACGGCACGGCGGGCGGTGTCGAGCCTGGTGCGATCACGTTCGCGCTTGCGCAGCGTTTGATCGACAGGACGGTGCTGGTTTCGGAAGACGAGATCAAGGCTGCGATGAAACGCCTTGCGCAGACCGATCGCTGGATGGTCGAAGGCGCGGCCGGCGTCGCGCTCGCGAGCATGCTGCGAAGTGCTGCTGCCTATCGCGGCAAGGCAGTCGCGGTCGTTCTATGCGGGCGTAACATCATGCTCGACAAGTTCGTCGCGGCGGTCAAATAAAGGTTTGCTGTAGCGAACACTTTCTATCGAGACAAATTCATCCGGGGTGAAGAACATGGTCGACCTTGCGACAGTCCTTTCAGCCAATCTTCCTGCAGCGATCGCGTGGGCGGAAGCGCAATCCCAGCTAGTTTTAAATACTGGCGCGCCATTGACGGAATCGGGCGTCGCCGATGCGAAAGCGGTCGGCGTAGCCCAACCCGAGCGAATCCGTGTGCTAGTTGTTCCCCACATGCCGCTACCGGACGACGCTGCGCTACGAGCCATCGCACTCGACACAGGGCTACTGGGACCAGACGCAATCGGACTGACACTAGGTCACACGATTTTCATCGTCGAGGGGCACGAATCGCGACAACTGTTAACGCATGAGTGCAGGCATGTCCATCAGTACGAGACTGCCGGCTCGATAGCCGCTTTCCTGCCCGTGTATTTCCAGCAGCTCGTTACGGTGGGTTATTACGATGCACCGTTCGAAGTCGACGCTCGTGAACATGAGATCGATTAGCTACTGGAAATGCAGTCGCGTAGACCTCAGCAGCACCGTTGACTCGAAGCACCACAAGGGTCAACCACGTTCAGGAAAGGTAGCCTTTCTTGCACAGTCAGCATCAATGTAGTAACATCCCTACATTATAGAGTAGAGGTGTCCCGTGAGCGTTCTGACTATGACCAGCCGCGAGTTCAACCAGTCGGCTAGTGAGGCAAAGAAGGCGTCGTTGAGCGGTCCGGTGTTCATTACGGATCGCGGTAAGCCTTCACATGTACTCTTGAGTATCGAGGAATACCGGAGGCTTGCAGGCGGCATCACGACCCTTGCCGATGCGCTCGCACAACGCGGCGAGGTTGAGGTCGAATTCGAGGTGCCGCGTGCCGGTGGTCTCTTTCGCGAGGCGGATCTTTCCTGATGTTCCTGCTCGACACCAACGTTATCTCCGAACTGCGCGTGCCGAAGCGAGCGAACATAAACGTTCTCGCCTGGGCATCTTCCCAGCCAGTCGCCGCGCAGTTTCTTTCCGCCATCACGGTTTTCGAACTCGAACTCGGCGTGTCAAAAAAAGAACGCAAAGATGCCGCCCAAGGGGCGGTCTTGCGTGCCTGGTTCGACGGTCAGGTTTTGCCTCAGTTCGCGGGCCGGGTGCTGGCATTCGACCAGGCGGTCGCCCTGCGGTGTGCGAGGCTGCATGTTCCTGATCCGCAGGCCGAGCGTGACGCAGTAATCGCGGCGACTGCGCTTGTACACGGCATGACTGTCGTTACGCGTAATACCGATGATTTCAAGGCTACCGGTGTCCCACTTTTGAATCCGTGGGAGCACAGCCTGGTATAGGAAAGGCTATTACCTCATCGTGTGACAAGCGCCCGCTCCAGCACCCGCGCAACATGCAGCGCATCGACACCCGCGCCGTCATGAATCTGATGCCGGCAACTCGTACCGTCGGCCACCGTCACCGTATCCGCACCCGCGCGCCGCACAGTCGGCAGCAGCGACAACTCCGCCATCGCGAGCGACGCATCGTAGTGCTCGGCCTCATACCCGAAGCTACCGGCCATCCCACAGCACGACGACTCCACCGTCGACACCTTCAGCTGCGGAATCCATCCCAGCACGGTCTGCACCGGGGTGAACGCAGCAAACGCTTTCTGATGACAATGCCCATGCACGAGCGCCTGTGACGTACTCGCCAACGGCTGCAGATCGAGCTGCATCCGTCCCGCCTCCGCCTCGCGAACGAGAAATTCTTCAAACAGGAACGCAAGCTTCGACAGCTTCACGGCATCGTCACCGAAGCCGTAGTGCAGGAATTCATCGCGCAAAGTAAGTAGGCACGACGGTTCGAGGCCGACCACCGGCACACCGCGCGCGACGAACGGTCGCAACGCATCGAGCATCCGGCGCGCTTCCCGCTTCGCTTCATCGACGAGCCCGGCCGCAAGAAACGTGCGGCCGCAACACAACGGCCGCTCGCCTGGCACCGTATTGAAATGCACCGTATAACCCGCCGCTTCCAGCACGCGTTGCGCTGCACGCGCGTTGTCGGGTTCGATATGGTTGTTGAACGTATCGACGAACAGCAACACCTCTTTCTGCGCGACTGCGTTCGACACTGGCGCAACAAGCGGCGGTACCGTCGACAGAAACGACTTGCTGAAACGCGGCAACGCGCGCTGCGCCGCGAAGCCGAGCATGCGCCGCGTCCATGCGGACAACACCGGTACATTGTTCGCCAGCGCGACGAGTCGAGGCATACGACTCGCAAACGGCGCATACCGCGGCAGGTACGCGACCAGCTTCTCGCGCATCCGCACACCATGGCGGCCAGCCCAGGCCGCACGCGCTTCGATCTTCAGCTTCGCCATATCGACGCCGGTCGGGCAATCGCGCTTGCAGCCCTTGCACGACACACACAGGTCGAGCGCATCCTTCACTTCGACGCTAGCCAGCCCGGCATCGCCGAGCTGTCCCGACAGCGCGAGGCGCAGCGTATTCGCACGACCACGCGTGACATGTTGCTCGTCCTTCGTCACGCGATAGCTCGGGCACATCGTGCCCGCATCGAACTTGCGGCAATGGCCGTTGTTGTTGCACATCTCGACCGCTTTCGCGAGCCCGCCGGTCAGATCGCCGCCGCTACCGGCCGGTGTTTCGGCGCCGGTCAACGGATCGCGTTCGACGTTCCATGCGGACCAGTCGAGCGCGGGAGTCAGCGCGCGCTCGCGATACCCAGGCGCGAAGCGGAAATGACGTGCGTCATCCATCGCCGGTGGCCGCACGATCTTGTCCGGATTGAAGCGGTTGTCGGGATCGAGCAGCTGTTTGATCTCGCCGAATGCCCGGTTCAAACGCGGACCGTACTGCCACGCGATCCATTCGCCGCGACACAGCCCATCGCCGTGCTCGCCCGAATACGCGCCCTTGTATTCGCGCACGAGCGCCGCCGCTTCATCTGCGACGGCGCGCATCTTGTGCGCGCCGTCGCGACGCATGTCGAGAATCGGCCGCACATGTAGCGTGCCGACGCTCGCGTGCGCGTACCACGTGCCTTCGGTGCCGTGACGATGAAACACCTCGGTCAGGCGACTCGTGTAGTCGGCGAGATGTTCGAGCGGCACCGCGCAATCTTCGATAAACGACACCGGCTTACCGTCGCCCTTCATGCTCATCATGATGTTCAGACCGGCCTTGCGCACTTCCCACAACGCCTTTTGCGCGTTCGCATCCGGCATCTGCACGACCGAGCCGGGCAAGCCGAGATCGCCCATCAACTCGGTCAGTTGGCCGAGCGCGGCGAGCTGCACATCGCGCGCATCGCCGGCGAACTCGACCAGCAGGATCGCTTCGGGCGCGCCGACCAGCGCCTGCTCGATCACCGGACGAAACGCCGGGTTGCCGATCGCGAGATCGATCATCGTGCGATCGACCAGTTCGACTGCAACCGGATGCAGCTTGACGATGTGTTGCGTGAGTTCCATCGCTTGCCGGAAGGTCGGGAAGTTCACGACGCCGAGTGCCTTGTGTGCCGGCAATGGCGCGAGCTTCAGCGTCAGTTGCCGGCTGAACGCGAGCGTGCCTTCCGAGCCGACCAGCAGATGCGCGAGGTTCGCCGAACCATCGTCGGTATAGGCGCGCGGGTTCTGGCAGTCGAACAGGTCGATGTTGTAGCCGCCCACACGACGCAAAACTTTCGGCACGCGTTCGACGATCTCATCGCGTTCGCGCAACGCGATGCGTTTCAATCCATCGACGATCTGCTGCATCCGCGCACCGTCCGGCGCCGTATGCAACGACCCAAAGCGCGCGTTTGTACCGTCCGCAAGCACGGCGTCGATCGCGTCGACGTTGTGCACCATGTTGCCGTATTCGATCGAGCGCGAGCCGCACGAGTTGTTGCCGGCCATTCCGCCGATCGTGCACTGCGCAGCCGTCGATACGTCCACCGGAAACCACAGGCCATGCGGCTTGAGCCACGCGTTCAGATGATCGAGCACGACGCCGGGTTCGACGGTAACTGTGCGCGCGGCTGCGTCGAACGCGACGATGTTGTTCAGCCATTTGCTCGTATCGATCACCAGCGCTTCGCCTACCGTCTGTCCGCACTGGCTCGTGCCCGCGCCGCGCGCGAGCACCGGCACTTTTTCGCTGCGCGCGACCTCGAGCGCGATGCGCAGATCGTCCTGATCGCGCGGCACGACGACACCGAGCGGCGTGATCTGATAGATCGATGCGTCGGTTGCATAGCGGCCGCGGCTGGCTGCATCGAACAGCACGTCTCCTTGCAGCGCACTGCGCAGGCGGCTTGCGAGCGGCGTCAACATGCGCGACGCCGTCGGCACCAGATGAATCGGTTGCGCGAGCAGTGAAGCAGTGGGATTCGTCATGAGGTCGTCGATCGGGGAGATGGGCTACACGCTACGTTCAACGCAGCGCGAGATTCACCGGAGCGAGGCCATCGATATGCCCGCTCAGTTCGCCCGCGGTTTCCGGGAAGAACATGCCGGTGTACGAGCCAGTCGTGATCACCCATTCGGGCGTCACTGCGATACGCAGTTTCCGCGTGCAATGATTGACGAGCCATGGCAGCAACCGCCGCGGGTCGCCCGCTGGATTCGACGGTGCGCTGTGCAACACGTCGCGGCCTTCAAAGTGAAGCTGCAACGCCGGTGCGACGAACGGAAAGTCCGCGCGATAACGCGTGAACTCGCCGACAATCAGCGCCCCGTGATTCTGCAAATCGGCGAGCTGCGCAAGCCGGTCGATTTCGGGCCAACCCGTGTAGCGACTCGCCACGATCTCGACGGCGGCAGCGATCCCATCGATACCTGCGAGTACTTCGGCATCGCTGTACGGCTCATTCGATGGTTCGAAGCGGCGCGCAAAACGAAACGCGATCTCCAGCTCGAGACCCGCCGGCACGTACTCGCTGCGCGTCAGGCGCGCACCGCTCGCGTGGATGCCGGCAGCCGGCAACGGTGCGCCCTGCACCGCCGCTACCGGCGATTTCGCGCCGACCTTCCAGCCGCCGATGCGCGCATCGGCAAGCCACAGCGTCTCGTGCTGGATCGCATACGCGGCATCGGCGTCTGCAGGCACGAGGTCCGGTGCGGGTGCGTCGAGCCGCGTACGCGCCGCGCGGGCACTCGCGAGCATCTCGCTCAATGCATGAAGTGGCGCATCCAGGCGCCCGGCGAACGAGCTCATGCTCCGACTCCTGTTACCGGCGGATGTGCGCCTGGGGGCACGTCCAGTTCGAAACGGCTGTCGGGCTGCATGCGGAACGCGAGCACGACGCCAATCGCCATCAACAGCATGCTGCCGGCAAACGGCAGCTCCCAGCTACCGAACGTATCGATCAGGAAACCCGAAAACACCGGCGAGATGATCGCGGCTAGCGCCGAGCCGGTATTCATCATGCCGCTCGCGGTGCCCGAGTACTGCGGCGCGATGTCCATCGGGATCGCCCACATCGGACCGATCGTCATTTCCGCGAAAAAGAAACCGCCCGCGAGACACACCATCGAGACATACAGGTTGTGCACGAACATCAACGGCACCAGCGAAAGCAGAGTAAGCAGCATGCAGATCGACACCATCCAGCTACGCGCCCGCTTCAGGCTGCGCGTGCGCTCGAACAGACGATCGGTCACCACGCCGCCGAGCGTATCGCCCAGCACCCCCGCGAAAAACACCGCCGAAGCAAACACCGCCGACTTCTTCAGATCGAGCTGATAGCTATGCAAGAAGTACTGCGGAATCCAGCTCAGAAACAGCCACAACGTCCAGCCGTAGCAGAAGTACACAATCGTGACCGGCGTCATACGCTTGAAGAGACGCCGCCACGGCACGTCGGCGGCTTTCGGTTTCGGCGCGGGCAACACGTCGAGTTCGTCCGTCGTGATACGCGGATGATCCTTCGGATATTCGGTGAACGTCACCGCCCACACAATCACCCACAACAGACTGATCGCGCCGCAGATATAGAACGATTCGCGCCAGCCCCACGTCGCCATCACGAGCACGATCGCACCGGGCGCGATGGCGTTGCCGATGCGCGCCGCGGCATGCGTGATGCCCTGCGCGAAACCGCGCCGTTCTTTCGCAACCCAGCGCGACATCGCGGCGGTGGCCGCCGGAAACGTGGCGCCTTCACCGAAGCCGAGCAAAAGGCGCGCGGCGAGCAGCGACGTAAGACCACCGGCAAAACCCGTCAGCAGCGTGGCCAGTGCCCAGATCGCACCGCACGCAATCAGCGTGCGTTTTGCGCCAAAGCGATCGCTTACCCAGCCGCCGACAATCTGGAACACGAGATACGGATACGCGAACGCCGAGAACACCAGCCCGACTTCGGTATGCGACAGCTGAAACTCCTTGCCGAACCCGGCCGCCGCAGTACTGACGTTGACGCGGTCGAGGTACGTGATGAAGTACATGATGCACAGCATGATGAGAACGATACTGGTCGGACTGGTCACGCGAAACCGCTTCATCGTTTGTCTCCGTTGCTGGTCGACGGCGCGCCGGTGTGGGTCCGGTGCCCGCATGGGGTGAACGGCTGCGTTCAGGTCGCGCAGTCCGGCTCGCCGCTCGCTAATGTGATACCTGCCCGTGATGCCTGCCGGGTTTGCGGGGTTTGCTCGATCCGACGCCGAGCGCCCTGCGACACCTCAAGCCGCGGCTTTCAAACCCGCCGCATGCGCTTGCCCGGTCAGCCACGCCATCGCCTCGGGCAAACCACTCGCGGCCAGCGGCACACCGGCGAGCTGCAATCCCATCTCGCAACCGGCAAGCGTCGCCAGCAACGTGAGGTCGTTGCAGTCGCCAAGATGGCCAATGCGGAACATGCGGCCTTTCATCTTGCCGAGCCCCGTGCCCAGCGACATGTCGAAGCGCTCGTAGATGAGCTTGCGCACCGCATCCGCGTCGATGCCGTCGGGCATCATCACGCCCGTGAGCACCGGGCTGTACACCGCAGGGTCCGCGCACTGGATCTCGAGGCCCCACGCACGAACCGCACGGCGACACGCTTCGGCAAGCCGCGCATGACGGGCGAATACGTTGTCGAGCCCTTCGTCGAGAATCATGTCGAGCGCTTCGGACAACCCGTACAGCAGGTTCGTGTTCGGCGTGTACGGCCAGTAGCCCGTCTTGTTCATCTCGACGATCTCGGTCCAGTCCCAGAAGCTGCGTGGCAACTTCGCCTCGCGGCTCGCGGCGATGGCTTTCGGCGAGAGCGCATTGAAGCTGATACCCGGCGGCAGCATCAAACCCTTCTGCGAGCCCGACACGGTGACGTCGACGCCCCATTCGTCATGGCGATAGTCGGCGCACGCGAGACCTGAGATCGTATCGACGAGCAGCAGCGCCGGATGACCGGCCGCATCGATGGCGCGACGCACAGCCGCGATGTCCGATGTCACGCCCGTCGAGGTTTCGTTGTGCACGACGCAGACCGCCTTGATTGCATGCTGTGTGTCTTCGCGCAGCCGCGCTTCGATCATCTGCGGCTGCACGCCGCGCCGCCAGCCTTCGATGCCCGGCAAACCGATGAACTCCGGCTTCAGCCCCAGGCTTTCGGCCATCTTCTTCCACAGCGTCGCGAAGTGCCCGGTCTCGAACATCAGCACGGCGTCGCCAAGGCTCAGCGTGTTCGACAGCGCGGCCTCCCATGCGCCGGTGCCCGACGCCGGGTAGATCACGACCGGCTGCTGCGTCTTGAAGATCTGTTTGATGCCGTCCAGCACCTTCAGACCGAGCGCGCCGAACTCCGGGCCGCGGTGGTCGATGGTCGGATAGCTCATCGCCCGCAGAATCCGGTCGGGCACCGGGCTCGGCCCTGGAATTTGCAGAAAGTGGCGGCCGGCGGGGTGGAAGTCCAGTTTCAGCATGCGATTTCCTTGAGTTGAATTTTGCATGCAAAAAACTATATCAAACGAATGTGCTCGCACCCAAGGTCAAAATCGCCAGGGTATACGCCTGTCATTGCTCATGCTTACTTATTTCCACGCCTTTCGCTAAAATGACGCGAAACCTAGGTTGGAGATTTTTGTATGCAAAATTCGGACTTTGACGCGCAATTTGCCGGTGCGACGCGGATGCCGAAGGTGGAGCGCCAGCGGCTCCACGACACGGTCGTCGAGCACATCCGCCGTTTTATCGTCGAGGGTGTGCTGGAGCCGGGCAAGAAGCTCAACGAGCGCGAGCTGTGCGAAACGCTTGGCATTTCGCGCACGCCGTTGCGCGAAGCGTTGAAGGTGCTCGCCGCCGAAGGCCTGATCGATATCGAACCGAATCGCGGCGCGTCGGTATCGAAGATGTCGGAAGCGGAACTGCGCGAAACCTTCGAACTGATGAGCGGGCTCGAAGCATTCTCGGGCGAACTTGCGTGCGAGCGCATCACGGCCGCCGAGCTCGCGGAGATCAAGGCGTTGCACTACGCAATGCTCGCGTGTCGCGCGCAGAACGATCTGCCGGGCTACTACAGCCGCAACCAGGCGATCCACGAAAAGATCAACGAGGCAGCGCGCAACACCGCGCTGCGGCAGACGTATATCGCCGTGAACCGGCGCCTGCAGGCACTGCGGTTTCGCTCGAACTACCAGATTCCCAAATGGGACCGCGCGATTCATGACCACGACGAAATGCTGAAGGCGCTCGAAGCGCGCGACGGCAAGCGGCTTGCTGCGATCCTGCGCCAGCATCTGCTCGACAAGCGCGATGCGGTGCTGCAACTTCAGTCCAGTGAGAATGCAGCGGGCTCGTCGTTGCAGGCCTGAGCGCTGCGCGGGTTAGCGCTTACTCGTCGTCCTCTTCCGTCCTGCTGCGCACATAGTCGATGTGCGCCTGCATTGCCGTGCGCGCCTCTTCGGGGCGTCGCGCGCGAATCGCCTCGCACAGCGTGCGATGCTGCAACAGCAGCAGCGTCGATGCCTCTTCGTCGCGCTCGCGCAAACCCGTGCCACTGATCGCAATGTGTTCGCGCAGCATGCCGATCACGCTGGCATGCAGATGCAGGAACATCGTGTTGTGCGATGCGTGGGCAATCGCTTCGTGAAGTTGGGCGTCGGCGATGGCCTCGGCGGATTTATCGTCGGTGCGCCTTGCGCGCTCCAGCTCGCGCATCTGCGCACCGATGCGCTTCAGGTCCGCCGCATCCGCGCGTTGTGCCGCAAAGTAAGCGGTCGCGCCTTCCAGCACGCGCCGGAATTCGAGGATGTCGTCGCGCAATGCCGGGTGATCCGCTACCAGTTGGCCCCATGGCGACGCGATGCCGGTGCGTAGTTTGTCCGTGACGAACACGCCCGCGCCGCGCCTGCTCTGCAGCAGGCCGCGCGCCGCCAGCCGCTGGATCGCCTCGCGCACCGTGTTGCGCGACACGTCGTATTGCTCGGCCAGCACACGCTCAGCGGGTAGTCGCATGCCGACGCTCCACGTGCCGTCCAGCAACGCGGTTTCGAGCCGGCGCATCACCGCTTCGACGCGGCCCCGCGTGGGCGTGCCTGGCGCTTTCATCGCTACCTCTCCATCTCGTGTGTTTGTGCGTAGTGGTCCAACCAATTTGAACCCACGCGAGGAAGCTGGGATTATGCGCCGATCGATGCTGCGGCCAGTACGAATACGGCACCGCCGCATGTAATACGGAGCGTTCCCCATGCACGACCGGCACTATCCCTCGACGCGGCCCGACCACGTCTATCTGTTCGCGACCTGCCTCGTGGATATGTTCGTGCCGCAAGCCGGGCTCGATGCGGTGAAGCTGCTCGAACGCGAGGGGCTGACGGTCCACTTCCCGCGTGCGCAAAGTTGCTGCGGGCAACCGGCGTACAGCAGCGGGAATCCAGAGCAGGCGCAAGCGGTTGCGCGCGCGCAACTCGACCTGTTTGGCGAACCGTGGCCGATAGTCGTGCCGTCGGGTTCGTGCGCAGGCATGATGCGCCATCACTGGCCGCTGCTGTTCGAGCACGACGCCGATGCGCAGAAGAAAGCTCAGGCACTGGCCGGCCGTGTTTACGAACTGAGCGAATTCCTGTTGCGCGTATTGAACGTGCGGTTCGATCGCGTAACCACCGCTGCGGCTGCGTTGCCCACGGAAAACGTGGTGCTGCATACGTCCTGCGCTGCGCGCCGCGAAATGGGTACGCGTGTGCATGGCGTCGAACTGGTCGACGCGTTGCCCGGCGTGACGCGAATCGAACACGTGCGCGAGTCGGAATGCTGCGGCTTTGGTGGCACGTTCTCGCTGAAGCATCCGGACATCTCCGGTGCGATGGTGCGCGACAAGGTCGCTTCCGCGTGTGCGACTGGGTGCGACCGGCTCGTTTCGGCGGATTGCGGTTGTCTGCTGAACATCGGGCACGCTGCGGCTCATCAGCAGGCGCCATTGCCGGTCGAGCATCTCGCGACGTTTCTGTGGCGACGCACCGGTGGCGATCGCGTGAGCGAAGGAGAGTCCGCATGAACGCGCGCGAACGGATGTTGGGCCGGTTGCGCGCTGCGCCGCCTGCGGCTGCAGTAGCAATCGACGATCTCGACCAGCGCATCGACGCGCACTACGCCGCCCGACATGCTCGCGATCCGCACTCCGCGCAGGCGCGGATCGAGTCGATGCAGGCGGCGCTGACGGCGGCGCACGCCGAAGTGTGGTGTGCGGATGCTGCGTCGTGGGCGCCCCAGCTCGCCGATCGGCTCGCTGCCAACGGCGTGCACCAACTGCTACTCGATCCCAACACACGCGAAGGTGCTGCCCTGACGCGTGCGTTGCCGCCGTCCGTTGCAGCACGCGCCTATACGCAACCGATCGAAACCTGGAAAGCCGAACTGTTCGACACCGTCGACGCCGGCTTCACCGTCGCGCGCTCGGGACTTGCGGCAACCGGCACGCTGGTGCTGGCACCCGATGCCGGCACACCGCGCACCGTCTCGCTCGCGCCGCCGCTCCATATCGCGCTCGTCTACGCGCATACGTTGCACGCAGATCTGCATGCAGCGGCTAAGGCCGAGCGCTGGCGCGACGGCATGCCGACGAATCTGGTGCTGATCTCCGGCCCGTCGAAAACCTCCGACATCCAGCAGACACTTGCATACGGCGCACACGGCCCACGCCGCGTGTGGGTCATCATCGTGACGGACGACACCAACGACGGAGCCAACCGATGAGCACTCAGCCGCTGCACTTCGTCCCCTCCGCCGATTTCAAAACCCGCGCCCGCGCCGCACTCGATGACCCGAAGTTGCGCAACAGCTTCCGCGGCGCCATGGATTTCCTGCAACAGAAACGCGCAGTCCAGTTTCCCGACGACGCCGAACTCGACACACTGCGCGATCTCGGTGAAGCGGTGCGTCAGCACGCGCTCTCACGACTGCCCGAACTACTGGTCCAGCTCGAAGAGAAACTCACCGCGGCCGGTGCTCACGTCCACTGGGCCGAAACCGCCGAAGAAGCGAACGCGATCGTGCATCGCATCGCGCAGTCGCGTGAGGCGCGGCGCGTGATCAAGGGTAAGTCGATGGCGAGCGAGGAGATCGAACTCAACCATTACCTGGCTGAGCGCGGTATCGAATGCATCGAGTCGGATATGGGCGAGTACATCGTCCAGCTTGCCGGCGAAAAACCGTCGCATATCGTGATGCCCGCGATCCACAAAACCCGCGGCGACATCGCCGCGCTATTCGAGCAGCACATCCCCGACACCCCCTACACCGAAGATGTCGACGAGCTGATCCAGACCGGCCGGCGCGCGCTGCGACATGCGTTCGTCGATGCCGACATCGGGTTATCGGGAGTAAACTTCGCCGCCGCCGACACCGGCACGCTGTGGCTCGTCGAGAACGAGGGCAACGGCCGCTTATCGACGACGGTGCCCGACGTGCATATAGCAATCATGGGCATGGAGAAAGTGGTCGCGAAGCTCGAGCACATCGTGCCGCTTTCGAGCCTGCTGACACGCTCGGCGACCGGCCAGGCGATCACCACCTACTTCAACCTGATCTCAGGCCCGCGCCGCGCAGGCGAACTGGACGGTCCACGCGAAATGCACGTCGTGCTGCTCGACAACGGCCGCACCCAGGCGTATGCCGACACGCAACTGCGCGCGACGTTGCAATGCATTCGCTGCGGTGCGTGCATGAACCACTGCCCGGTGTACACGCGGATCGGTGGACATGCGTACGGCACGACCTACCCGGGGCCGATCGGCAAGATCATTTCGCCGCATCTACTCGGCCTCGACGCAACCGCCGATCTACCCACTGCATCGAGCCTGTGCGGTGCCTGTGGGGAAGTGTGTCCGGTGCGCATTCCGATTCCGCAGTTGCTGATCCGTCTGCGTACCGAAGCGAATCGCTCACCGGATGAAGCGGTGGCGCATCCACTGCGCGGTCAGGGAGCGAACTTCAGTCGCCGCGAGCATATCGTCTGGCGTTTCTGGAGTGGCGCGTTTGCGCATCCGCGTGTGTACCGGGTGTTTCGCTGGGCTGCTACGCGGTTGCGTGCGTTGACGCCGGCAAAGCAAATGGGTTGGACCCAGCATCGGATGCCGCTCAAGCCAGCGGCGCGCAGTCTCGCGGATTTATTGCGTGAGCGGGGGCAGGCGGAATAGGTTTTAAATCCGGTTGGCGCAAGGCGGCTACGAATCTCAAGTGGCTGCGTTGGCCGCATCGAACAACCGCACGATCTCATCCACCCCACCCACCTCCCAGTCCGGCCTCTGCCCCATCTCTTCGAAGACGTTGTCGGCGCGATTGATCCAGCAGGTCGGGAAGCCGAAGTAACGCGCCCCGGTGGCATCCCAGGCATTCGACGATACAAACAGAATGGCGGTGCGGTTAACACCGAAAGCCTGTTCCGCCAGGGTGTAAACGCGGTCGTCCGGTTTGTAGATGCGGAGTGGATCGACACTAAGCAGATGATCGAATGCGTCACGCAGTCCGGCATGGTCGACCACTGCGCCGATCGAATGCGGCGAACCATTCGACAGCACCGCGAGCTTCAGGCCACGACGCCGGAGTTCGCGCAGTGCATCGGGGACCTCGGCGAACGGCTTTAACCGCAGATAGGCTTCGCACAGCGCATCGCGGGTAGTGTCGTCGAGTGCAAGCCCTAGATGCCTGCACGTATAACGCAGTGCATCTTCCGTTGCCTGCTCGAACGTCACGTAGCGGTTCATCAAGCTGCGCAACCACGTGTATTCGAGTTGCTTCTGCCGCCACAACGCGCTGATCTCGCGTCCACGACCTGGAAACCGCTCATTGCACTGCTCGGCAACCGAATGGACATCGAACAACGTCCCGTACAGATCAAATGCAATCGCACGAATGTGCTTCATCTCACGCCTCCTTGATTACTCGTCAGCCACGCTTCAACTGGCCGCCTGCTCCTTGAGCCGCCGCCGATGCGCCGCCACCTTCGCACGGTTGCCGCAGATCGCCATGCTGCACCAGCGGCGCGCGTGGCCACGCGTGTGATCGGCAAACATCAACGTGCATCTCGGACCTTCGCACGCCTTGACCTGGGTGAAGTCTTCGTCACAGACAAGCTTGGCCATGGCTTCGGCGAGCGGCAGCAGCAGCGACTGCGCCGAATGCCACCGGCGCGTTTCGCGAAACTCGAACACGGTCTCGTCATCACGTTCGCTGGCGACGATTTCGCTATATCGCTCGTCGCGCTCAAGCAACTGGTTTAGCGGTTCGAGCTCGCGCAGGTTTTTCGCGCTCAACGGCTTGCCTTTGCGTTTCTGTACGAACTCTCTGAACCACTCGCGCAGGCCCCGCGCCTGCGCTGCGATCTCGTCGAGCTCAATGGCCGTCGATTGAACCCGCATCGTTTCGAGCACCGTGCGCGACACCATCCCCGCCTGCTCCAGCCACGCCAGCAAACCCTCCCCGTCGCTGATCCAGTCGACTTCTTCATCCACCGGCGTAGCAACCGAATTGAGGAAATCGAGCCCGGGCGCATCGGCCACGAATATCGCGGGAATCTGTCGGTAGTTCATATCTCGGACGAGTGTGAAGTGATGATTACACATCGTAACCATCAAAATACTTCTTGACAAGTTACATCTCCATTTTGTAACCTCTAAAACAACATCAATAAGGTTACAGACGCAAAACAATCCCGTCTTTCAAAGGAGCGAAGAAATGAGTTCTGACAATGTGAGCGCGGTACTGGTACACGGCGCGTGGGCAGACGGCTCGAGCTGGAGCAAGGTGATCGATCGTCTGGCGGCACGCGGTATTCATGCGATCGCGGCACCGCTGCCGCTCACGTCGCTCGATGACGACGTGGCCGCTCTTGAAAGAACGCTCGAACGGATCGAAGGTCCGGTGGTGCTGGTGGGGCATGCGTATGCCGGGGCGGTCATCGGTTCGGCACGCGCCGTGAATGTCAGGGCTTTGGTCTATGTTGCCGCGCTTGCGCCGGATGAAGGCGAGACGGTTGGCGACGTGTTCAATCGCGGTGAAGCGCACCCGCAGGCACCGAAAATTGCACCGGACCGTCACGGTTTGATCTGGCTACCGCAAGACGCATTCGCACAGGCGTTTGCACAGCATGCGAGCCCGCAGGAGCTGACGGTGCTCGCCGCCGTTCAGCGGCCCATTGCGGTTGCATCGATTGGCAAGGCTGTTGCGCGTCCGCTGTGGAAAGACCTGCCGTCATGGTTCCTCGTAGCCGGGCAGGACCGGATGATCAACCCGGACACGCAACATTTCATGGCGAGCCGTATGAACGCAAACGTGCGTTCACTTGAGGTCGACCATACGCCGAGCGTCACGGCGCCCGATGCGGTAACCGACATCATCGGCGAAGCAGTCCAGTCCGTATCGGCGCACTAACTCGTTAGCGGTTCGTTGTAAGTGCGCCAATGCAGTAGTCGTCGCCCACCCATTCATCATTGAGCCAAGGAGAAACGAAATGTCCACGAAAGTAGCCATCGTCACAGGTGCGAGCCAGGGTATCGGGCGCTCGACTGCAATCAGGCTGGCGCGCGACTTCACGTCGATCGTGCTGGTTGCGCGTAATCGCGAGAACCTCGAGCAGACCGCCGCGGAAGTAACCAAAGCGGGGGCTACGCCGCTTTTAATCGACGCTGACCTCTCTGAGCCCGAAGTTGCACAGGACGTGGTCAATCAAACGCTCGCCGCATTTGGGCGGATCGACGCGTTGCTCAACATTGCGGGTGCGGTACCGCAAATCGATGTGTTCGATATGACCGACGAACAGTGGGACAAGGGGCTCGCACTGAAACTCCACGGCGCGCGCCGGTTGACGATCGCAGCGTGGCCGTCGTTGAAGGAATCGTCAGGGTCGGTCGTGTTGATGTCGGGTAATTCGGCGTTGTTTCCGAAGGCGCCGTATGCCGCTGTAGGCACGATCAACGCGGCGATCGTGGCGCTGGCCAAAGCGTTCTCGGATCGCGGTATTGCCGACGGCGTGCAGGTCAACAGCGTATTGCCCGGCCCTGTGATGACTGGTCGGCGGCAATCGTATCTCGAGCATTGGGCGCCGCTGCACAACATGACGGTCGAAGAAGCGACCGCCAGGTTCCCGGTTGAAGCAGGCATCTCGCGATACGGCACGCCGGAGGAAATCGCGGAGTTGATGGCGTTCATCGTGTCGCCCGCGGCGCGCTGGATGACCGGGTCGACATTGAGAATGGACGGTGGAGAAGTCAAATCGATCTGATCTTCAGGAACCGTTGCCGCTGAGATTGAGCAAAACGATCCCGCATATCGCGGTGCCGATTCCGATTGTCTTGACAAGGCTCAGGGCCTCGCCGAACCAGATAATCCCGATCGCCGCGGTCAACGCAGCACTACTGCCCGCCCAGGCCGCATACGCCATGCCCATTTCGATTCGCTTTGTTGCTAGCGCCATGAGCCAGACTGCGGTCGCATAGCACGCGACCGTCAATATCGAAGGAAGTAAGCGCGTAAAGCCGGAAGAGAGATTGAGCGCCGCGGTACCCAACGATTCGGCGGCAACGCTTGCAGCAAGAAGAGCCCAGGCGATCTGCGTGGTAAGCATTTCCAGTCCTCGCGAGCCGAACGTTTATACCGAACGTTCAGCGAGCGGGAATGGATAGCGGTACCCGTAAGGCGCTCAAAATAACATCTCGCATCGGGCGTTGCAACTTGAGCCCGTTGCACGCATCGCGTTAGAACGCGTGATACATCCCCACGGACATCAACAGTTGTTTCGAGCTGCTGGAGTCGTAACCGGCGCCCGCAATCTCAGCAATCGCAGCACGCCCGGTTACAGCGCCGTTTGCGCCGAGCACCGGTGCAATGCCGTCACCGCCCGCCTTCTGGAAGATCGCAATCGCGTACAGACTCGTACGCTTCGACAGCGCATAGTTCACGCCCAGATTGATTTGCTGGAAGTCGGGCTTCAGGTTCTGATAGTCGGCCTTTCCTGCGTTGTAAATGTATGCGGCGCCCAGCAGTAACTCTGGAGTCACCCTGAAGGTCGCACTGGCTTCATACGCGTCCATCTTGAAGTCGTTACCGTTGCCCGCGCCCGCGAAACCATTGACGACAAAGTACTGACTGTTCTCGAGGTCGGTGTGCGAATAGTTCAGTGCGAAGGTTGCGGGGCCGAGCGCGTACGAACCGCCCACCGTGAACACCTTCATCGCATTGGCATCCTGCAGTCCGACGTAGTTGTTCAATGAGCCCACATAGTTGCCGTTCGACGCGTACACGCCGCCCGTGCCGCCCGCATTCGTAGCGGGATTCTGAATGTCCAGATACCCGGCCGCCACCGAGAACGGCCCGCGTGTATAGGCGGCCGCCAGCGACCACACGCGATTCGTCGAGAAATCGCCCGCCACACCGCCGAAGCTGAACATCCCTTCCACATGCAGGCCGCCCAAGGTCGGACTCACATACTTGACGGCGTTGTTGATCCGTATCGACTGATTCAGATTGTCGAGGTCGCCGAAATGCGACCCGTAGCCGGTCGCGAAGTTGTTGCTCGAAGGGAAGTAGCCGACTGTCAACGAAGGCGGATCGTACTGACGTCCCAGCGTTACTGCGCCCCACCGGTCGTTGCTCAGACCCACGAACGCCTGTCTGCCGAACTCGGTGCCGCCTTGCCCGAGTCTGCCGCTCTGGATGTTGAAACCGTTCTCGAGCGTGAAGATCGCAGAAGTACCGCCACCGAGGTCCTCTTTGCCCTTGAGTCCCCACAGGTTGCAGCTCGGCGGTCCGCACGTGTCCGATTCGACAACGCGACCTTTGCCGGTATTGTTGACGACGGTAATGCCCGCGTCGACAAGCCCATATAGCGTCACGCTGCTCTGGGCTTCGGCTAACGCAGGCAGCGCCAGAAGCGCAGCAACGCAGAGGCTGCTCTTTTTCATCGGGATCTCCAGATTGTGGGCAGGACTATTCGCGTACTTATTTGCTCGCGGCAAGCGCTTCAGCCGCCACCCCAAGCGACACCGCATGCGGCGTCGGCCGCGGCGTAGCCAGACTGACGAGCACCACCGTCGCAGCGTTGATCGCCATCGCAATCAGCCCCGGTTCGCACTGAGGTGCAAGCGCGGCCCAGTAGTGCGCGGCAAACGGCGCAAGCAGCGCAACGAAACCGGCGACGAGCCCCGCAAGCACACCGATTGCGGTCGTCCGCTTCCACAAAAAGCCGAGGAAAACAGCGGGCGCAAGCATGCCGATGGCCGAATACGCATCGAGCAGAATCTTGACGAGCGAACCCTTCTGGCTGATCGACAACCACACGGCAATCGCCGCAAACACGATCAACGATCCGCGCGATATCAGCAATGAAGTGCGGTCCTTGAGACCGGGAAGAAACGGCGCGACGACGTTGCGGCTGAAGATCGAGCCAGCAGTCAGCAGAAGCAGTGCACCCGGCGCGAGCGCCAGCAGAAATCCGGTTCCGGCCACAAGCCCCACGACAGGCGCTGAATAACGCTCCGAAATGAATTGCAGCAACGCCGCGTTCAGATTGTTTCCAGGAGGGTGCGTACCCGCGAGCAGCGCCGCAAAACCAAGCAGGACGATGAAGAAGTACGCCAGCGAATAGAGCGGTTGCCAGATCGCATTGCGCCGGATCGCGGTCGCGCTTTGCGCCGTGTACGACATCTGGAACAGATGCGGAAACACCCAGTTTCCGAGCGCAATGTTGATCGACGACGTCATCAACCAGATCGCCGTCGTAGGCGACGAAGGATCCAGGCCCGGAAATCTGCCGATGCCCGGATGCTGCACTTCTGCCATGTGAAAAATATCGAGCATCGACGCGGCACCGACTTTGCCCGCCACCGTCGCACTGAGCAGCACGACGACCACGATCATCAGTACATCCTTGACACCCGCTGCAAACGCCGCGGAGCGAATCCCTGCGACAAACACGAACGCGATCATCAGCAAGCCCGCAATCAGCGTAGCGGCCTGGATGGAGATCAGATCGTCGAGCGTCAGTTGAACGATCAAACCGAGACTGACCAGTTGAATCTGTACGTAGACGATCAGCGAAGCAATGCCGATCACACCGGTCAGCACACCAAGCCAGGTCGCGTCGTAACGCGCAGCAAAGAAGTCCGCCTGCGTAACGAGTTGCCGCGTGCGGCCCGCGCGCCAGATTTTCGGCATCAGCCAGTAACCGATCGCGTAGCTCATCGACACCGAACAGAACGCCAGGTAAGCCGGTGCGCCCAACGCCCACGCGTAACCGGAAATGCCGAGCACGGCGAAGGTCGTGTAGACCTCACCTGCATTCATGAACCAGAAGATCAGCGCACCGAGACTGCGACCGCCGACCGCCCAGTCCGAAAACGTGTGTCCCTTGCGCGTACGCCGACCATAGCTCACTGCTCCGGCTACCGTCCCGAGCAGAATCACAACGACGATGACAAGCTTCATCGTGGTTCTCCTCTCGAGGAAACCTGCGTCGCGGCAATAAAGGCCTCCTCCTCGCGCTCGACACCGTGCGCCCAATCGAGCCGGAACACCACCGCGATCAACACACTGGTCAACACAATCCCCGCGAGCTGCCACAGCATCGGAAACGGCAAGCCGAACGGCGACCACGACACACCGTTGACGACGGGCGCGAGACCGGCCTGCCAGATAAAAGGCACGACCAGCAACCATCGATACGTATGACGGCCGGTGCCGCCCGTCGCAGGATCTTGTGCCACAGCGCCTTCTCCTTGTGAAGTTACACTGCACTACTCGACGCGAAGTGTGCACCCGGATTGCACAACATTTCAAGCCAGTCAAAAATAACTTCGAGTCGATATGAATAAGGAAAACCCTGGAATATCGCGGTATCTCATGAAATATAGGGATTGCCACCAACACGCAGGCGCCTCCGCTCCGCGACATTGACGGTGCATTTCTGTGCGCCTATACTGCACATCAATGTTCGATGCAGCTGTACAAGCCGAGGTTAAAAATTGATCGGTGAACGACTCAAGGAATTACGCACCGCGCGCGGCATGTCGTTGCGCCAACTGGCAAGTCTCGCGGACGTTTCGCCTACCCTGCTGAGCCAGATCGAGCGGTCGGTCACCGACCCGAGTCTCGAAACGATGCGGCGTCTCGCGGGGGTATTCGGAGAATCGGTGGCCTCGCTATTTGCCGGAACCGTGACGTCTTCGGTATGGATCAGCCGGCCGGGCAATCGCTCGCGGTTGATCGCACCGAAGGGACGCGTCGGTTACGAACGGCTGACTGCCGGCAACGGGCAACTCGAGGTACTACGTGCCGTGTTGCAGCCGGGCGAGATCTCAGCAGATGAGCCGCGCAGCCATGCGTCCTCGGAGTGCGTGTATGTCATCGCGGGTGAGTTGATTGCACAGATAGACGGCATCGAATACCCGGTGGCAGCCGGCGAAAGCATTTCATTCGACTCGCGCTTGCCGCACCGGTATCGCAACGGCTCCACCGCCCCCACCGAAATCATCCTGTCGGTCACGCCACCGAACCCCTAAGCCCATGACTTCCGATACCCACGACGAGCACTCGTTCGAGCTCTACGACCTGCGCGTCGAAGTCGTCGCTCCTGAAGGCGCGAAGCTCTATTGCGGCGCAAACGTCGGTGACTACTTCGAACTACGCGGCGAAATGCTGCATCTGCCTCCCGGGCAGGCGTTTTCGATTTACTCGCTGGCGGCACTGCTGCCGCTTCTGCCGGCCAAGCAGCGCGCAACCGATCCGCACGACTGGATGTCGACGGATGCCGAAGTGGCATGCCCCGATCCCAATTGCCCCTCGCGCTTTCGCATTACGCGGCTCGGCAAACGCCGCTTCCGGCATGCGGATACCACCGCGGTCAAACTCGCTGATAAGGACCCTGAATGACACAGATGGAGCGGGTCGAACTGGCGCCCGGCTATTCGGTTTCACGCATTTTTAAAGGCGGCTGGCAACTGGCTGGTGACCACGGAAGTGTGGATCGTGCGGCTGCAATCGCGGACATGGGCGCGTACTACGACGCAGGCATTACCGCATTCGATTGTGCCGACATCTACACCGGTGTCGAAGAAATGATCGGCGAGTTCCGCGACGATTACCGGAATCGCCGGGGCGCAGATAGCCTCGCCCAATTGAAGATCCACACGAAGTTCGTCCCCGATCTGTCGTCGCTGAAGACGATCGGCCGGGCACTCGTCGAGCAAACTATCGACCGCTCGCTATCGCGGCTGCGCGTCGAACGGCTGGACCTTGTGCAGTTCCACTGGTGGGATTATTCGGTGCCGCGTTATCTCGAGGTTGCACACTGGCTGCGGGAGTTGCAGCAGGCGGGCAAGATCGACCGGGTGAGCGGCACCAACTTCGATACTCAGCGTACGAGGGAACTCGTCGAATCGGGTGTTGAACTGACGAGCATGCAGGTGCAGTACTCGCTGCTAGATCGACGTCCCGCGCAGCAACTGAGCGCCTATGCGCGCGAGCACGGCATTCATCTGTTTTGCTACGGCACGGTAGCCGGCGGCTTTCTTTCCGGGCGATGGCTCGGCGCGACCGAGCCGGGGCGCGACATACCCAATCGCTCGCTCATCAAGTACAAGCTGATCATCGACGATTTCGGCGGCTGGGATATTTTCCAGGCGCTGCTGCAGACGCTCGACAAGATCGCGTCCAGACATGGTGTATCGATTGCCACTATCGCGACGCGCTGGGTGCTCGATCAGGAACAGGTGGCGGGCGCGATTGTCGGTGTGCGTCGCGGGGACCATCTGCCGGAGCATCTGAAGGTCATGGCGGTCGAACTCGACGCGCAGGATCGGGCAGCGATTGCGCAGGTGCTGGCGCAAAGTTCGACGATCGACGGCGACGTGTATGGCGTCGAACGCGATATTCATGGGCGGCACGGCGCGATCATGAAGTACGAACTGAATGCCACTGCGTGACACTGCATGACACAGTGCTAAAAATTCCACCTGTCGACGCCGCACCGGCACCAGCCGGCGCTGCATGACAGGCGGAACGGAGCACTGCCCCAACCACTCAGACCTTGATCCAGACAGGTGCGGTGACCGGACCCCAGCCAAGAAAGAAGCCGAAGTGGATATTCATTTCACCGATCGGCTCGATGAACCGGCTGTTGCTCAACGGGCCTGCGTCCACGGGCTCAAAACCAATTGCGTTCGCCAGTTGCGAGACCTCGCGCTTCGCAGTGTCGTCGTCACTTGCCACGAACACCTGCAGAGTCTTGCCCTTACGCGCGTCGGCCGCCAGAAGCCCCGCAAAAATCGTGTTGAACGCTTTAACGACCCGCGCCTGCGGAGCGATTGACTGGATCTGCTCGGCGGCCGACGTGGTGTGGCCTACGACCAGACTCTTGAAGTCGGCACTGATCGGGTTGCTGATATCCACCAGGATCTTGCCCGACAGATCTCCTGCCACTCCAAGCACTTCGGCTATCGCCTGATACGGCAACGCCAGGATGACGACGTCCGCCAGCTTGACCGCCGCGGCTATCCCTCCTCCCTGAACCTGAGAGCCGAGATCGCCGGCTAGCGCCGCCGCTTTCGCAGGATCGTGGTGGCCGATGACGAGTGGAATGTTCGCGGCTGTCAATGCACGAGCCAAACCCGCGCCCATGTTGCCGCTACCGATAATCGCTACTTTCATGGATGTCTCCAGTTCGTTGCAGGAGTCACCACTTTGAACTGCAAACAGAACGAGATAAATCCGTGATATGTTTTCACATTCCAAACAGGACGTGTGGAATGGATCAACTTGCCAGCATGCGTGTCTTTGTCAAAGCCGTCGATCTCGGGTCGTTTTCGGCAGCCGCCGACGCGCTGCAAATCTCGTCCCAACTGGTAGGCAAACACGTGCAGACGCTGGAGCATCACCTCGGTGTGCGACTCCTGAATCGAACCACACGCCGGCAAAGTCTCACCGATATCGGGCGCGCCTTTTACGAGCGGACCAAGATCATCCTCGCGGAAGTGGAGGCGGCAGAGAGCCTTGCGGCCGAAACGCGTGCCGTGCCGCGCGGGCGCCTGCGCATCAACGCGCCTGTCAGTTTCGGCATGCATACGCTTGCACCCGAGCTTCCCGACTATATGCAGGCATTTCCGGAGGTGTCCGTCGATCTGACGCTGTCGAATCGCGTAGTCGATGTGATCGAAGAAGGTTATGACGCAGTGTTTCGGGTCGGCGATCTGTCGGATAGCGGCTTGATTGCCCGTGCGCTTGCGCCGTATCCGTTGATCGCGTGTGCAGCGCCGTCGTACCTCGCTTCTCATTCTCCGCTGCGAACACCGGCCGACCTGCGGCAACACGAGTGCCTCGGTTTTTCCGCGACATCCCTCAGACACAGCTGGACATTTGAAGGACCGGAGGGGCGTGTATCAGTGCCCGTGTCCGGGCGCTTCATGACCGATCATGGAGAACCGTTGCTCTCTGCGGCGGTTGCAGGGCTTGGCATCATGCTTCAACCGCTGGAACTGGTAAGAGGTGCGCTGAGCCGGGGAGAGCTCGTCGTCGTGTTACCGGAGTACCGGATCGCTCCGCGTCCTCTTCACATTCTGTATGCCCCCGATCGGCGCGTGACACCTAAACTGCGCAGCTTTCTGGACTTCGCTGTCGCTCGGTTTGGACAGACCGCCTAGCTGACATTCTTTCGAGCGTCGCTAACTCTGTCCACCAATTCGCTAAACTTGCCAGAGCACCGAACCCACCCGGAGACGTCACTCATGGCAACCAAGCAAGCGCGCATCCTCACCGGCATCGGCGGCTGGACGTTCGAACCATGGCGCGGCGGCACGTTCTATCCGGAAGGACTCACGCAGAAACGCGAACTCGAATATGCGAGCCGCAAGCTAACGTCGATCGAGATCAACGGCACGTTTTATGGTTCGCAAAAACCATCGACGTTCGCCAAATGGCGCGACGAAACGCCGGATAACTTCGTGTTTTCGTTAAAGGCGCCGCGTTACGCGACGCATCGTCGGGTACTGGCGGAAGCGGGTGAATCGGTCGAGCGTTTCATTGCCAGCGGCATACTCGAACTGCAGGACAAACTCGGCGCGGTGAACTGGCAATTCCCCACGACCAAGCAGTTCGACGCCGAAGATTTCGACGCCTTCCTGCAATTGCTGCCGAAACGCGCCGAAGGTCGCACGCTACGTCATGCAGTCGAAGTCCGTCACGAGAGCTTTCGGTGCGATGCCTTTGTCGCGCTCGCCCGCCGGCACGGCGTTGCAATCGTGATCGCGGGCGATTCGGATTATCCGCAGATCGCCGATGTCAGCGCACCGTTCGTCTACGCGCGGATCATGGGCACGACCGAAGCGCATCCACAAGGTTACGATGCACGCGCACTCGACCTATGGGCTTCGCGTGCGCGTACGTGGTCGAAAGGCGACACGCCGGATGGGCTCGACACGTTCGGCAAGAAACCGGCTGCACAAACGGCGCGTGACGTGTACCTGTATGTGATCAGCGGCTATAAGGCGAGCAACCCGGCCGCTGCGATCGCATTGATCGAGCGGCTGGCGGGTTGATGATTCGAAACGGAACGCCTAGCTAAACGCGCCGGTGCGCTGATTCGCTTCCGGCAGTTGCCGCGATTCGCGCAGCGAGCGCGGATGCCAGAGCTTTGCACCACCCTCGATACCCGCATCGTTGGAAACAATAGCCACGTTCGACGGCAACGTGAACTTGAGCCGCGCGGCGTTGCCACCGCCAATCCACAGCTTGTCGTAGTTCACGACCACCGCGAGGATGCGAATGATCCGCTGCACCCGCTTGTTCCATTCCTTGTTGCCGGCCTTCTTGCGCGCCGCGTCGCCGATGTACTCGTCGTAAGTACGACCCTTGCTGACCGGGTGTTGCGAGAGCTCGAGATGCGGCATCAGTTCGCCATCGCGAAAGAACGCCGTGCCCGCGCCGGTGCCGAGCGTCAGAACAAGCTCGATGCCGTGACCCTCGATCGCGGCGAATCCCTGCACCTCCGCATCGTTGATCATCCGCACCGGCAGGTCACCGAGACGCGACGAGAGAGCACTGGCAAGCGGAATGTCATGCCAGCCTTCCACGCCGAAATGCGGTGCCGTCAGGATGCGGTTGTTACGCACGAAACCCGGAAAACCGATCGAGATCTGCGTCGGCGGATGCTGGGCGACGATCGGTGCGACCAGCGCCACGAGTGCATCGACGAGTTGCCCCGGTGTGCACGGATGCGGCGTCGCGACGCGCACACGTTCGGTCAGCATCTTGCCGTGCGCATCGAGGATCGACGCCTTGAGCCCGGTCCCGCCGATGTCGATCGAGAGAATCTGCTCGGTTTTCTTGCCGCGCTTTACCGCAGCCGTCTTGCGCGCCGCGCGCGGTTTCGCGCTGGAAGCGGGCTTCGCTTTTGTCGTGGTGGTCTTTGCCTTGCGAGTCGTCACGCTGTTTCCCCTGTCAGTTGAGTGGGTTCGCCTGCTCTAATCGATCCGAGCGTTTCACCTCTTCGGTTGAGTTTGCGGGTCATGCCTACACGAGCGGCCGCCATGTATGGCCATCGCGTGCGAGCATCGCATCGCTTTCCGCCGGTCCTTCGCTGCCCGCCGCATAGCCATGCACGGGCACTGCGCCGCCCTTCGGATGCAACACGTCCTCCACCACGGCCCAGCTAGTCTCGATGCTATCCGCACGCTGGAACAGCGTCTCGTCGCCGAGCATGCAGTCGTACAGCAGCGTTTCGTAACCAACGTTCGCGCGTTCCGCAAAGAAGTTGCTGTAATCGAACGACGATTGCACCGCGCCGAGCTGCATCACCGGGCCCGGCACTTTTACGTTGAAGTCGAAGCTGGTGCCGTGCGCGGGGTCGATGCGCAGCGTCAGCACGTTCGGCACGAGTTGATCGACCGGTGTGTCACGAAACAGGCGATACGGCACCGCTTTGAGCTGCACGGAGATTTCCGTGCGACGTAGCTTGAGGCGCTTGCCCGTGCGCAGATAGAACGGCACGCCGGCCCAGCGCCAGTTGTCGATGAAGACGCGCGCGGCTGCGTAGGTTTCGGTCGTGCTGTTCGGCGCGACGTCCTGCTCTTCGCGGTACCCCACGCCCGCCGGACCTTTTTCGTACTGGCCGAACACGACGTCGTCGGGATGCAGCGGTTTCATCGCATCGAAGATATCGGCCTTCTTGTTGCGCACGCTTTCGGCATCGAAGGAATTGGGCGGCTCCATCGCGACCATGCCAAGCAGCTGGAACAGGTGATTGGGCAGCATGTCGCGAAACGCGCCGGTCTGCTCGTAGAACTGGCCGCGCGCTTCGACGCCGATCGTTTCCGCCGCGGTGATCTGCACCTGATCGATATACTCGCGCCGCCAGATCGGCTCGAACAGCGCATTCGCGAAACGCACCGCGAGGATGCTCTGCACAGTGTCCTTGCCGAGAAAGTGATCGATGCGATAGATCTGCGATTCCTGCGCATACGTGAGGATGTGCGCGTTGAGATCGCGCGCCGAGGCGAGATCGGTGCCAAACGGCTTCTCGATGACGACACGCCGGAACACGTTGTCGCCTTCCTTCAGCAAACCGGCCTTGCCGAGCCGTTCGACGATCGGTTTGAAAAAGCGCGAGCTGACGGCGAGATAGAAAATCACATTGCCGCCACCCGCACTGTCGATCTGCTGTTTGAGCGTGTTGAACACGTCGTCGGATTCGAACTCGCCGGCCATGTATTGCAGCCGCTGCGCGATCCAGTTCCACGCGGCATCGTCGAGCTTGCCTGCGTGGAAAGTGCTGGCCTTGTCTGCGGCGAACTGGTCGAGCGACTGCTTCAGGTCTTTCGACCACGCCGCCGTTTCCATTTCGCCGTGATTCACCCCGACAATCTTCATCCCGGCATCGAGCAGGCCATCCACCGCGAGGTTGTACAACGCCGGCATCAACAGCCGTTTGGTCAGATCGCCGCCCGCGCCGAAGATGACCAGCGTGCAGGACGGCGCGGGGCGTCGGCCCGCCGCGGCGGGTGGCGTCACTGCGTCAGTGGAGGAAGAAGCGGATGTGTTCGGAGTGGTCGTCATGGGAAGCGCCTGAAGAAGAGTCGGACGGGCAGCACAGGAAAGACAACACCCGGACCCGCACAGTTCAAAACAATCCGCAAAACGTGCCGGCGTCAGCGTGCTGTCGCATCGCCGCCAGGCGCGTGCCTACTTCATTTCATTGCCACAGCCACATCGGCGCCGGACATCACCGGCAAACTGCCCGACGCAGCCGCTGCGCGTGGTTGTAGCAATAACGCGACCAGCCCGCTCCAGCCGGTCTGATGCGATGCGCCCACGCCGCGGCCGTTGTCGCCGTGAAAGTATTCGTGGAACAGCACAAGGTCCTGCGAACGCGGATCGGCTTCGAGCAGCGGGTACGCGCCCATCACGGGGCGCCGGCCGTCCTTGTTGCGCAGGAACAGCGTCGTGATACGGCGCGCAAGTTCATCGGCGATCTCGCTCAGCGAGAACTTCTCGCCCGAACCGGTCGGATACTCGACACGAAAATCGTCGCCGTAATAGCGATGGAATTCGTACAGCGATTCGATCAGCAGATAGTTGACCGGCATCCACACCGGCCCGCGCCAGTTGGAATTACCGCCAAACACGCGCGAATCCGATTCGGCCGGTAGATACTTCGCACCGAAGCTCTGGCCGCCGTACTTGAACTCGAACGGCGCGTCGCGATGCACACGCGACAGCGCACGCACGCCGTGATCGGACAGGAATTCGGTTTCATCGAGCGTACGACGCAGCAGTGCCTTCATGCGGTGGCCACGCAGCAGCGACAGCAGCAGGCTGTTGCTCTTGCCGGGCTGATCCCAGCGCGAGACGAGCCGCGCAAGATCGGGCCGGTGTTCGAGGAACCACACGAGCCGCGCGCGCAAGCCAGGCAGATCGCCGTGTAGTCGTTGTTCCAGCACGTGCACCGCGAACAGCGGAATTAGCCCGACAATCGAGCGGATGCGCAGCGGAATGCTCGTGCCATCGGTCAGCCGCAGCTTGTCGTAGAAGAATTCGTCGGCGCTGTCCCACAGACCCGTCTCGGAGTCGTCCTCGCAGCTGACGGCCTCGGCGATGTACAGGAAGTGCTCGAAGAACTTCACACCGATATCGACGAACACGTGATTCGCTACGGCCAGTTCGAGCGCGATACGCATCAGGTCGAGCGCGTAGGCCGCCATCCAGGCGGTGCCATCGGCCTGATCGAGATGACCACCGGTCGGCAGCGGCGCGGAGCGGTCGAAGATACCGACGTTATCGAGGCCGAGAAAACCGCCCTGAAAAATATTGCGGCCGTCGGCGTCCTTGCGGTTCACCCACCACGAGAAATTCAGCAGCAGCTTGTGGAACACCAGCTCGAGAAAATCGCGGTCCGCCTTGCCGGTCAGCGCACGGTCGATTTCATACACGCGCCACGCCGCCCACGCATGTACCGGCGGATTCGCGTCGCCGAAAGCCCACTCGTAAGCGGGGAGCTGTCCGTTGGGATGCTGGTAGCGGTCTTTGACGAGCAGCAGCAACTGGCGCTTCGCAAACGCGGGATCGATCAGCGCAAACGCCGCCGCGTGAAACGCGAGATCCCACGACGCGTACCACGGGTACTCCCATTTGTCCGGCATCGAGACGATGTCGGCGTTGCACAGATGGCGCCAGTCCGTATTGCGTCCGTGCTTGCGGCCGGCAGGCGGCGCGGGCTGCCCAGGGTCGCCCTCGAGCCAGCGCTGCACGTCGAACTGGTAGTACTGCTTCGACCATAGCATCCCCGCGAGCGCCTGGCGTTGCACGAGCCGTGCGTCGGCATCGGCAATTTCATGTTGCAACGCTGCGTAGAACGCGTCGGCCTCAGCGAGGCGTTGCGTGAACAACGCATCGACGTCGAGCGGCGCGTCATCCGGCGCCGACTCCGGCCGCCAGCGCATGAACACGACCGCGCGACCGTGCGGCCCGAGTTCGAGCGGCACATGCGCCGCAGCGCGCGTGCCCGAATCGTTACGTACCGCATGCGTGTCGCCCTGCACGATCCAGTCGTTGAAACCGTCCTTGAACGGCCCTGTGCCATCCGTGCCGAACAGGCGCTTCACATTGGTCTCGTTCTCGCAGAAGCGCCAGTCGGGTACCGCGCCGTCCGCGTCCTTCGTCCATGCGGTGACGACGATCGTATCGTGCCCCTGCTGGCGACCCGTCACCTGCACGTTGCCCTGCGCCGTCACGCTCTTTACCAGCGACGGTTTGTCCTGCAGTCCTTTCCACGACCACTTGTTGCGCGCCCAGATCTGCGGCAACAGATCGATCGAGGCCGCCTGGTCCGCGCGGTTCTCGACCGTCACGCGCATCACGATGTCCTCGGGGGTGTGTTTCGCGTACTCGACCTGCACGTCGAAATAACGCTCGTCGTCGAACACGCCGGTGTCGAGGATTTCGTATTCGGGCATGTCGGCGCCGCGGCGCGCGTTTTCCTGAATCAGGTCGTCGTAGGGAAATGCCGCGTGCGGGTACTTGTAGAGCATGCGCATGTACGAATGCGTCGGTGTGCCGTCGAGGTAGAAGTACAGCTCCTTCACGTCCTCGCCGTGATTGCCCTGCGCATTCGTGAGGCCGTATAGGCGCTCCTTGAGAATCGGATCATGGCGGTTCCACAGTGCAAGTGAAACGCACCAGCTGAGCGTGTCGTCGCCGAAACCGGCGAGGCCGTCCTCGCCCCAGCGGTAGGCGCGGCTACGGGCGTGATCGTGTGGAAAGTAATCCCAGGCGGTGCCGTTCTCGCTGTAGTCCTCGCGCACCGTGCCCCACTGGCGTTCGCTCAGATACGGGCCCCAGCGTTGCCAGCGCGGACAGTCGTGCGAATGCAGGCGGGAGCCTTCGATAGTGTCGAGCAGATTGGCGGCGCGCAACGGTGGCATGGATATCCTCGTGCTAGGCCCGGACATCGGGATCCACATCGTAGCGCGGTTTGCCGGAGACCGCGTTTTTACTGGGCGCCAATGCCAGTCCCCAGCCCCTATGCGGGCCCCAGCAATTTTTCGAGCCGCAGCAGCTCGCCCATCGACCACGCCTGGAACGGTGTGCCACCAGGCGTATGCGGCGCATCGCCGTCGGCGACCTCCGACACATGATCGAGGCCCGCCTCGTCGAGATGCGCATGCAGCGGTGCAACAAAGCCGGCGTACGCCTCGGCGCGGCTCACGTCGGTGACGCCGTGCACGCGCAGCCACGCCTCGACGAACGGCCCGATCAGCCACGGCCACACCGTGCCCTGATGGTAGGCGCTGTCGCGTGCGAGTGGATCGCCGGCATAGCGGCCGCGATAGGCAGGATCGGTTGGCGCGAGCGTGCGCAGACCGAGCGGCGTCAGCAGATGCGCCGCGACCTGGTCGACGACCGCGCGCGCCGACGCGCCTTCGAGCAGCGCAAAAGGCAGGCCGCCTACCGCAAAAATCTGGTTCGGCCGCAACGAGCGGTCGACGGTGCCGGGCACGTGATCGACGTCGACGACATCGAACAGCGCGCCGCTCGAGGGATCGACGAAGCGCTGCGCAAACGCAGCCGTTGCGCTCGCAAGCAGCGACTGCCACTGCGGATTCCACGCTGTTGCAATGCGCAACGCGTTGATCCACAGCGCCTGCACTTCAACCGGCTTACCAATGCGCGGCGTGACGACCCAGTCGCCGACCTTCGCATCCATCCACGTGAGCTGCACGCCGGGCACGCCGGCGCGCAACAGGCCGTCGCGATCGGCGGCTATGTTGAAGCGCGTGCCGCGTGCGTAGCCGGTGAGGATCGCGTCCACGGTGTCCTGCAGACGCTGGCGCGTCGCCGCCGATGCAACGCCGATCGCAAGATAGTCGTGTACCGCGACGACGAACCACAGCGAGGCATCGACGGCGTTGTACTCCGGCGCGCTGCCGTAGTCGGGGAAGCGGTTCGGCAACATGCCTTCGGACAGCGTGCCGACCCATTCGAGCAGGATCGATTCCGCTTCCTGGTAGCGGTCGGTGGCAAGCAGCAGGCCGCGCATCGAGATGAACGTGTCGCGGCCCCAGTCGGTGAACCACGGGAACCCGGCGACGATCGTGCGGCCGGTGTTACGGGCGACCACGTAGGCATCGGCGGATCGTTGCAGACGGGAGCTGGCGGCAGTACGGCGTTGCTGTTCGGTGGTGGCAAGAGTATCGGCATGCTGCGCTGCGGTTTGCGCGGTTTGCGTGAGCGGCAAAGCATTCGCAGCGGGCGCGGCCCGCAGGATCATCACCGCCGGGCCCGCAGCGAGATCGAACGAGAACACGCCCGGCGTCGCCAGGTCTTCGCTGAAGTCGAGCCCACGCTCCTGTTCGCGCAGATAACAGAAATTGCGGTACCAGTCCGGTGCGTGCGCGTAGGTGCCGTTGCTCGACGCGACGATTACCGGCAGATCGCCGTAGGGCTGCCAGGCCACCTGCTCGCCTTCTACGTGCGCCGCAAAATTGAACGCGGGGTTCTCATGGTGCAGTGCGTGATAGTCGCGGCCCGACAGCAGCGGCCTGACTTCGAGCCGTAGCGCACCTGGCGTTAATGCAGCATTGGTGGATTCGAGCCGCCAGCGCAGCACGGTCTCGCAGGTCGCTTTCGCGACGAATACCTCGGCCACGAGCGTCGTGCTGTCGTCGATACGGATACGCCACGTCGGCCACGGTTGCGTATCGAAACCGAGCAGATTCGCTGCGATGTCCGGATAGACCACGTCGGAGCCGTAGCGCTGCATCGTCAGCGGATGACGCTGTCCGTTCACCTCGAGCCACGCTTCGACTCCGTTCACCAGCACCACGCGGCCGGATGGCGCCTGCGCGGCGTCGCGTGCCGCGAGCAGCAGTGCCTGATAGCGGCGCGTACGCGCGATACCGACCGTGCCCGATGCGAAGCCGCCGAGGCTATCCGCTTCGAGCCATTCGTCCTGCAGGTGGTGTGCGTCGAAAGGCGAGGTGAACTGGATCATGGATTGGGGTTGGCCGGAAGGTTGTCTGCACCGCTCAGGAAATGGACGAAGCCGTCGACCGGTTCGCGTGTGCTGACGAGACCGTTCTCCGGCTGCGACGGGTCAGCATAGCCGAGGCTCATGCCGCAAACCAGCCTCGCGGTGGCGATCATGCAGCCACAACTCATTCTTCCCAAAAGCTTTCTTATTACTTTCGAAAAACAGACGTTACGAGTAGTTACGAATCACTCGCAAACGTTTCACAATTTTTTCTTCAATGCATTGGAGACTGCATGCGCACACCGCCTGACTGCTTCAATCACAAGGATGCCCAGATGAACGGAGACGCTCTTTCGCGCGCAACCCCGGTTGCGCTCGCGCTCTTCGCGGCCGTCGCGCTGACCGCCTGCAGCCCCGACGACGCCGGCAGTGCGTCGGGCAATACGCCGGTCAACGCGGCTACTAACGCAGCACCACGGCCCACACCTGCCAGAAGCGATACGCAGCAAACACCCGTGGTAGCCGCCGCAGCCGCAACCCCCGCTGCCCCGCCAAGCTGGTCCACAGCACTCGACGCACCACCCAGCAACAGTTCCAGCAACGACACGCCCAGCGCGATCCTCAGCGCGCAAGCGAGCCTCGCCGCAGACAGCAAGCAAGTAACCCCCGTCATGCACTTCGCGCCTGGCGACAACAGCAATTGATCAGTAGCGCGCCCCACGCGCTATCCTTTCCCCCGAGAAGAAGGTGATAAGCAATGACCTCGAATAGCCGCCGCCGTTTCCTTCAAACCGTGGCATCGTCGGCGGGTGCCGCTGCCGCGATGACCGCGTTGCCCGAGTCGATCCGCAACGCGCTTGCCATTCCCGCCGCGTCGCGCACCGGCACGATCAACGATATCGAACACATCGTCGTGTTCATGCAGGAGAACCGTTCGTTCGACCACTACTTCGGCCATATGCGCGGCGTACGTGGTTACAACGACCGCTTCCCGATTCCGCTGCCGGGCGGCAAGCCGGTGTGGTATCAGCCGTCGAAGGAAAATCCCGCCCAGCCGGTGCTGCCGTTCCACCTGAACACGCAGACCACGAGCGCGCAGTGTATCGGCGACCTCGACCACAACTGGTACCCCACGCATTCCGCGATCAATAACGGCGCGTACAACCAGTGGCCGCAGTACAAGACCGACATGACGATGGGGTATCACCTGCGCAGCGACATTCCGTTTCATTACGCGCTCGCCGATGCATTCACTGTCTGCGACAACTACTTCTGCTCGCTGGCAGGTCCGACGCACCCGAACCGCTCGTATCTGATGACCGGCATGATCGATCCGACCGGCACGCACGGTGGCCCTCTGCTCGACAACAACGACTTCGTCGATGGCGATGCGCCGCCGAAGTATCAACTGCTGTCGTGGACGACGTACCCGGAACGCCTGCAGGCCGCGGGCATTTCGTGGCAGGTGTATCAGCAGGGCCTGACCGGTGACGATCCGATCAACGGCAACTACGGCACGAACGTCCTGCAGAACTTCGCGCAATTCATCAACGCGCAGCCCGGCACGCCGCTGTATGAGCGCGCGCAGACCGTGCGCACGATCGCCGATCTGAAGTCCGACGTGCTCGCCAACAATCTGCCGCAGGTGTCCTGGCTGTGCCCGCCGGCCGCGTTCTCCGAACACCCGAAGTACACGCCGCTCTATGGCGCCGAATACACGTCGCAGATCCTCGATGCGCTGACGTCGAACCCCGAGGTCTGGAGCAAGACCGTGCTGTTCATCATGTACGACGAGAACGACGGTTTCTTCGATCACATCGTGCCACCGCAAGCACCGTCGAATAGCACGCAAGGCAAGTCGACGGTGACCGTCGACGGCGAAATCCACAACGTCATCAACCCGTCGGGACGCGGAGGCACCTACACCGTCGACAACCTGCCGTTCGGTCTCGGACCGCGCGTGCCGATGACGGTCGTATCGCCGTGGACCAAGGGCGGCTTCGTCTGCTCGCAGGTGTTCGACCATACGTCGGTGATCCGCTTCATCGAGCAGCGTTTCGGCGTGGAAGAACCGAACATCTCGCCGTGGCGTCGTGCAGTGTGCGGCGATCTGACTACCGCGTTCGACTTCCGCACACCCGATGCAAAGTTGCCGCCGCTGCCCGACACGAGCAACTACATCAACGAAGCCAACAACCAGTGCTCGTCGTTGCCGCCGCCGACCGTGCCGGCTACACCGGGCCCGATCGATCCGCAGGAACCGGGCATCCGCTTCGCCCGTGCGATTCCGTACGAACTGCATGTGAACGGCCACGTCGACACGCGCGCGAACAGCTTCGTGATCGAGTTCGGCAACACCGGCAAACAAGGCGCGCACTTCTACGTGTACTCGACGAACCGTACCGACGGCCCGTGGCGCTACACGGTCGAAGCCGGCAAGTCGCTCAGCGAAACGTTCGACCTCAGCACGACAAACGGCGCCTACGCGTTCATCGTGTACGGCCCGAACGGCTTCGTGCGCCAGTTCGGCGGCGATGTGTCGGCGCAGCAGACACAAGGCCATGGTCACAACCATCCGGCGCATCCCGAGATCAAGGTGCATTACGACGTCGCGAACGGCAATGTGTTCATCCGCTTTGCGAATCACAGCGAAGGCTTCGCGCGGCTGACGGTGGTCGACAACGCGTACGGCGCATGGCCGCGCCCCGTGCTGCTGCCGCCGGGCGTGCAGATCGAGGAACCGTGGATTCTCGCGTCGAGCCATCACTGGTATGACCTGACTGTGACTAGCAGTAGCGATGCGAGCTTTATCCGTCGTGTGGCGGGTCACGTCGAGAACGGCCGGCCGAGTATTAGCGATCCGGCGGCGGTTGCGCCGGTTAGTACGGCGCTCTGAGTGAGGTAGGTGTGAGGGCGGCAGCTATAGCTGCCGCTCTTGCAGGGTCAACCGAGAGGATTCAAGGCTTGGCGCTCTCTCAAGCGCCGGCCACCGGCCCTTCAGGCTCCACGTCCGCGCGATCCTCATTTCCTCCGCCCGTCGACAAAAGCTCCTTTGTGAAGGTCGCGAGCAGGGTGTCGGAATCATCGACGAAGCCACCCAGCAGCGTGGTGGCGCGTGCCTCAAGGTCCGCCCGCAGCCTTCCGGCGTCCTCTGGCGCCTGGAGCAACGCGTGTAGCGCTGCCTGCGTCCCGGATACGCAAGCTTGCGTACATCGCGCCCGAGCAGCCCAGCCGCTGCCAGCACCGGATCGGAATCCATCGCTCCCAGAAGATCCGCAGCCTTCTCAAAGGTCCGTTCGATATTGCCTGCCTGGAAGTAGTTGCGCAGGACGAAAAGGATGTCCCCAGCGTCGGTGTTTTTTTGCAGTCGACGGTCTTTCCACGCGAAGAGCTTGAGCAGGACGAAGGCGGGAAGCGTCACCACGGGCACCACGAGGTCCTCGCCGATGTCCACCGGTTCTGCCGTATCGACCGCTTCCTGAAATCCAAGAACCGTCATCAC
The DNA here is from genome assembly GCF_007556815.1 of Paraburkholderia megapolitana. Lineage (NCBI taxonomy): Bacteria > Pseudomonadati > Pseudomonadota > Betaproteobacteria > Burkholderiales > Burkholderiaceae > Paraburkholderia > Paraburkholderia megapolitana. Next base: position 1,254,281 of record NZ_CP041743.1, on the reverse strand, counting down.
AATATCGCCGCCCGGTGGCCAGTGGATCTCGCCGCGCGGTCCTTCAATTTGCCCGAAAGGAACCACGTCCAGCTCGATCTCGTAGTCGTCCGGGCTACGCTTGAACAAGAACTTCTGCTGCTGTTTCTGGTGACGTCTGAAGCGCCGCGTTTGCAATAGCCGGTCGATCAGCATGTCGTGGAACGCCCAGCTCACCGCGCAGACCGCCACATCGACGTCACGCGTGGCGACAGGTGCCTTAATGTCGTGAAGATGCCACGTGAGAATGTCACGCGCCGTCGCGCCCGCGAGCACGAATTGCGTACCGAGTTGCGCGCACGCATCTCTAACGTCTCGTAGCAAGGCAATCGTGAGCGGCTCGACCGGACGTTCGACGGGGACTTTAAGCATTCTCGTTCGCCACGTAGCGTGCGTAGATCGCTTGGGCCACTTCGCGATTCCGGTCGTCGCCCGACATGATCAGATCCGCGTAGACCAGCAGAGGGTGAACGACTCCCCGATCGGGCAAGTCCCATCGGTCTTCTGCCTCCACGGGCCAGAATGCCTCAAGTACCTCGACATCACCGCGCTCGTCTGGCCTCAGCATGGCTTTCGACATCATCTTCGGCGCAAGCCCACCTGGTGCGTAGACCGTCACGGTCGCGGGTTTGATCTTTCGGGTGAGGATGTCGGCCGCCACTTCGCCACCAAGACGGGCTTGAGGGTCGAGCGCCTCCGGGTTGCGCCACCAATCCTTGTCCTTCGTCCAACTGGTAAAGCGCCGCGGGCTGAGCTTCGGGCGAAGCCGCGTCGGAAAGAGGCTTACCCAGTCGTCGACCAAGCGGCGGTGGTCGACGATCACTCTGTTCTTGCCCTTGACCACCACCAGACCGCGATCCATCAGGTCGTCCATCGCCAGATTCACCGTGTTCAGGGCAACGCCCGAGAGGTCGGCGATCGTGCGATAGGGTTCCCCCACGAGACCGGGCAGGGTCAGCAGCGCGAAGGTCACGCGCATGCCTTTTGGTGTGGTCGAGCGCGACGTTTGATCCAGACGCTGCAGCGTGGGCTTGCCGCGGCCGACGATCATGATCGTCGCCTCCGGTGTCTGGAGGAAGACGTTGCCCGCCGTGTCGAGGAACGGAATACGTTTGGTGATCAGCTCGTCCGCCAGCCTTGGCGTGACATGCTGCGTGACAAACATCAAAGGGCGATCGTCTTCAGGCGTGGCGCGAGAGTGCATGCGGTTGACGATGACTCCCGCGCCGGGCGAACTGGTGCTGGCCTCGATAACCACAGGCATGACGAGGTGCTTTCCCGCGACGTCGAAGCGGATCCAGGCGTCCGGGCCGTCGTTTGTCGACGTCCGCGCGTCAGCTTGCCCTTTTCTGCCTGACGCGCTGAGGGGTGTCGCCTGGTAGAGCTGCGTCGCATCTGAAAATGCTTCGCAAGCCAACGTCAGCGCGCGCTGGTCACTACTGGCGATGCGGTCCGAGAGGATCACGTGCAACTCTCCTGTACGTTTATTGTCCAGTGTATGATAAAAGCATACAAGATGCAAATAACGTACAAAAATGCAGGAGATGCCATACTTATTGGGAAATATAGCTCGACGACAGATTTATGTACGTTATTAAACGATGTACGCTAAAAACGTACACGTTAAAAAAACGTACAATCAGCAACAACTTTGTCCGCAAGTCGTCCCTGGATAACCTTTGACTCGACTCGGACTGTCCGTTCGCGTGCGGGGTTGTTTCATTCAACGTCAATGCGCGCCGGTCGGTGCGCGGGTCGTTAGCGCATCCCCGGATTCGTCTGTGCGTTCGCCCAACCCCGGCGAAATCGCCTCAAGCGTCAACTGGCTCGTCTCGATCCTCAGCGCGAGGATCGCGATGCTCAACAGCACCAGCGCACCGCTCACCATCGTCACCACACCGGTCACCCCGAAGTGCGTATAGAGCACGATCGCAACATACGGCGTCGACATCGACGCCGCACGTCCGCAGGTGCCGGCAATACCGGTGCCACGCAGCCGGTGCGTAGTAGGAAAGAGTTCAGGAATGTAGCCAAACAGGCCGAGCGTGCAGACCGTATAGATGGCCGTCACCAGCGTAAAGCCCACAATCGAAATCGCCGCCGGCTCGCGCATCTGCACATACAGGTAGCTGAGCGCGACGGTCACGGCCGAGAACAGCACGAGCCCATTACGCCGACCGATCCGGTCCGCGGCAAAGTAGCCGACCACGGCACCCGCTGGCGCGCCAAACGACATCAGCAGCACGAAGCCCAGCGACTGCACGATCGTCAGCCCTTCCTTCACGAAGAACGTCGGCAGCCACGCGACGAAACCGTACAACGACATATTGATCGCCATGCAAGTCAGCGCCGCGACCAGCGTGCGACCGAGCATGCCGCGCGCGAACAGCGCCGAGATCGGCGCATGCGGCGCCGCGTGGCTCATCACGTGCGCCACCGGCGGCAGCACGCCGACCTGCGCCGCGACTTCGCGTTCGATCGCCGTCACGGTCGCTTCCGCCTCGTCCAGCCGGCCGACGGTTTCGAGCCAGCGCGGCGATTCCGGCATCCGGTGCCGCAGCACCCAGACGATCAACGCACCAATGCCCGCGATCGCGAACATATAGCGCCAGCCGAGATGCGGAATCACCCAGTAACCGATCGCAGTCGCACCGAGCAGCCCCGAGTTGATGATCAGCGCAAGCAGCGAAGTCCAGCGTCCGCGCGAGGCTGGCGGCACGAACTCGCACAGCGTACCCGCTGCAACGACCAGTTCCGCGCCGAGTCCGACGCCCATCACGAAGCGCAGCACGATCAGCCAGTAGATGTCCGGCGCAAAACACGCTGCAAGCGACGCAAGACCGAAGATCGCGAGATTCGCCTGGTACGAATAACGCCTGCCGAAGCGATCGCCGAGATAACCCGACAGCCCCGCGCCGATCATCATGCCGAGGAAGGTCGCTGAAATGAAGAACGAGCCGAGCCGCAGGTCGGTGAAACCGCTTTTCACCATCGCAGCCAGCGAGCCGTTGGCGAGGTAGATGTCGAATGCGTCGAGGAAAGCGCCCGCACCGATCAGGCCGAGAATTTTCCAGTGAAAGCGGCTGACAGGCAGCCGGTCGAGCCGGGCGCCCGAATTGACGATAGCCAAATGTGTCTCCGATTGGTTCTATCGACGGCAACGTAGCGGACCCGTGCTTTCTCGCGATGCACTTCGGGGCGAACTGGGCGGCGTCGAACTGGGTTGATCTGCAGTGGGAGCTTGCGCCCGCCGAAACGCCAGCGGAATTTGCTTTTTTGGAACGGCTCGTTCAGGCACTGCGAACAGCCGCGATCGGATGCGTTCAGACGCGCGATCGGGTCATCGAAGCACGGGTTTTCCCGCATCGAACGGTAGGTCCAGCACGTGTGTCAGCTATCGCTGCTCAACAGCATATCGATCAGCTTGCGGGAAAATTGCGGCAGGTCGTTCAGGCTGCGCACGCAGATCTTGAGCTTGCGTTCGGCCCATGCATCGTTGAGCCGGACAATCGCGATTCGCATCGTCGTCGCGTGTCGCAGCGCGACCGATTCGGGCACGATGCCGATCCCGACACCCGCGGCGATCATCCGGCACGCCGCTTCGAAATTACCAACCTGGATGCGCAGCTTGATACGCCGCCCAAGCGCATCCGCGGCGATCGTGATGAACGAGTGAATCGCACTCGATGTCGGCAGGCTGATGAAGTCGTCGTCCAGCGTCTCCGAGAAATCGACGGACGTGCGTTGCGCGAGCGGATGACTAGGCGCTGCGACGAGCACCAGCCTGTCGTCGCGATACGGCAGCATCTCCAGATGACCGGCATCGACGTTGCCGGCGACGATGCCGATATCGGTGGCACCATCCGCAACGCCTTTGACGATCTCGCCGCTCAGCACCTCACGTAGCTCGATGTTGACGTCGTGATGATCGCGCAGGAACTGGCTCAACACCGCGGGAAGAAACTCGCTGATCGCGGTCGTATTCGCCCAGATGCGCACGTGCCCCTTGATGCCTTCGCCGAAGTCCTGCATGTCGGCCGCGAGATGTTCGACGCGCTCCAGCACGAGCCGTGCATGCCGCACGAACGATTCGCCGGCCGGCGTCAGCGTCATGCCCTGGCTCGTGCGATACAGCAGACGAAACCCCAGGTCCTCTTCGAGATTCTTTACGCGGGTACTCGCGGCCGGCGGCGACAGATGGCAACGTTCGGCCGCGCGCGCGAGGTTCTTCGTGTCGGCGAGGGTGACGATCAGATTCAGGTCGACGAAATCGACGTGCATGTCGGTAGATAAAGGCGGCATCGAAACGATGGACATCGATATTAACCGAGTGTGCGCTATACGTTGGGAAATGCGCCCTTCTGCCGGGGCCGCACGCGTTGAGCGTGGCGGCCCGTGTCTTTCATGCCTGCCCGCTCTACCCGCTGCTTCCTGCGATGCGCTGCGCCTTCAGGATCACCGGCAGATCGACCATCTTGCCGTCGACTGCGACGGCCGAGCCGCCGCTTGCCTGCACCGCTTGCAGCACACGCGCCGCCCACGCTTTTTCGTCGTCGCTCCACGCATACGCGCGATGCACCGCGTCGATCTGCTTCGGATGGATGCACAGCTTGCCGCCGAAACCGAGACGCCGGGCGCGCCGCGCATCGGCTTCGATGGCAGCAGGATCGTCGAGTACGGTCGACGGGCCGTCGACAGGCGTCTCGATACCCGCAAGCCGCGACGCGAGCACGATCTGCGAACGAAAAAACAACAGCTCGTCGCCGTCGCCTTCGATATTCATGTCGATCTGGAAATCGAGTGTGCCGAATAGCACGCGTTGTACCTTCGGCGCTTCGCACAGCACTGTGACGCCGGCTAGTCCGTGCGCGGTTTCGAGAATCGGTAGTACGGCGACCGAAGGACGCGCATGCGCCAGGACAGCGTCGATCTGTTCGCGCGTTTCCGCTTTCGGCAGCACGATCCCCGCGACGCCCGGATGATCGGCTAGCGCGGCGAGGTCATCGGCAAACCATGGCGTATCTGCCGCATTGATCCGCACGAACGCGGGCCGCACAGGATCCAGGTGCGCGAGCACAGTGTCGCGTGCGGCGGATTTCTGGTCCGGCGGCACGGCATCTTCGAGGTCCAGGATCACTGCATCAGCACCTGCCGCGCGTGCCTTCTCGAAACGCTCCGGACGATTGCCGGGCACGAACAGATAGGAACGCGCGCTCATGCCGCGGCCGGGATCGACACTGCGACCTGCGGAGCGCCACCGAACAACATGCCGACATGCGGCGCCGTAGCCACGTTCCACGCGGCAGCAAGCAACTGCGCCGCTTCAGCGTCTGTCGCAGCGCCGGAGAACGCCGCGAGCTGGCGAAACTTCGCGTCGATCTCGCCACGCGACAACGTATTGCCCGGATCGCCTTTCGGTTCGTCGACACGCCCTCGCAGTGTCCGACCGTCGCGCATAAGCACGCTGACCTTGCCGATCCAGCGAGCCGGATAGGCGCGATCGACTTCGTCGTCGAGCGCCATGCGCACCTTGTCGCGAAACGCGACGATATCGCCGGCCGAGAAATCGCGCTCGAAATCGTTCACGCCGGCCTGGCCGCGATACGCAACGAGCCCGAGCACGGTGCCCATGTTGAACTTCGCCTGGTGGACTGTGACCGGTGAGTGCACCGGACCAAGCACATCGAGCGCGCCCTGATGCACATGCGCCGTCACCTGAACGATGTCGTCCGGTTCGAGCCCGTGTTCGTCGATCACCGCAAGCAGCGCGTCGGCGGCCGGGTGCGTATGCCGGCATGCGGCGTGGTACTTGAACGATGTCTCGATGGTGGCCCAGCGCTCGCCGAGACGGTCGGTAAGACGCGCTGGGTCCGCATCCGTCGACATCCCCGCGGCCATCCCTTGCGCGCCCTCCAGGATATGCGTGGCGCCCTTGAAACCGTCGGCCGCGAGCGTCGCCGCCATCACGCCGTTCGCGGCCGCCATCGCGGTGTGCAGCTGCTTCGAATCGGCGGCGTCGCGCAGGAATTCCCATAGACCGCTTGCCTGTGTGCCGGCAGAACCGAACGCATCGAGCATCTGTTCCGGCGTAAGCCCGAGCAACCGCCCGGCGGTCGCCGCGGCGGCCACTGTGCCTGCCGTGCCGGTCGTGTGGAAAATCTTGTAGTGCGAGCGCCCGAGAAATTCGCCGATCCGGATGCCTGTTTCGTAGCCCGCCACGACTGCCGCGATAAACTCGCGGCCCGACGCGTTCGATGCCTGCGCAAGCGCGAGCGCAACCGGAAACACAACCGCCGCCGGATGGAACACCGACCCGTTGTGCACGTCGTCCTGCTCGACGAAATGCGAGGCGGCCGCGTTGATCATCGCGGCGAAATAAGGTGTCGTGCGCGTGCGGTCGATCAATACTTCTGCCGTACCTGCATGCTCACCCGCGCAAGTACCCGCCGCACGCGCGAACCGCGCAACGCTCTCGACCGGTCGCGCGCCCTTGCCCGCGAGCGCCGAGCCGAGCCAGTCCACATACAGGTTCACCGTGCGCTCCACAACCTCGTGCGGAATCGCGTCGAAGCGCAGTTGTGCGACAAAGGTTGCGAGCGTGCGGCTCGGATGATCGCTCATGTCTTGATCTCCAGAAAGTTCAGATGGCGCCGGCCGTGCGCAACGCGTCGATCTGCGCGGACGTATAGCCGAGTTCGCCGAGTATCGCGTCGGTATGTTCGCCGAGCGCCGGCACCGCGTCCATGCGCGGGTCGACGGTGTTGGGCACACCGGGTGGCAGCAGTGCGGGCATGTCGCCGGCCGACGTACCGACGGTGCGCCAGCGTTCGCGTGCCTGTAATTGCGGATGCGCCCATACATCGTTGAGCGTGTTCATCTGTGCATTGGCGATACCGGCATGATCGAGCCGCGCGATTACGTCTGCGGTATTCAGTGTCGAGAATGCTGCCACGATCACGGCGTGTAGTTCTTCGCGTGCGGCGGAGCGCTTCGAGTTCGTGTCGAAGCGCGGATCATCGGCAAGCGTTGCGGCTTCGAGCACCTGCTCGCAAAAGAGCTTCCATTCGCGCTCGTTTTGCAATCCGAGCATCACCGTCTTGCCGTCACCGGCTGGAAATGGGCCGTACGGATAGATCGTCGCGTGCGCAGCGCCCGACAGCGCAGGCGGGCTCTGTCCATCGATCGCGTAGTACAGCGGATAGCCCATCCATTCCACCATGCTCTCGAGCATCGACACGTCGATCCGGCAACCCTTGCCGGTACGTCCGCGCAGCAGCAGCGCATTGAGGATGCTCGCGTACGCGTGCATGCCCGCTGCGATGTCGGCGATCGAGCAACCCGCCTTGGCGGGCGCACCGGGCGACCCGGTGATCGACAGAAAACCCGACTCGCTCTGAATCAACAGGTCGTAGGCTTTCTTGTCGCGGTACGGACCGTCCGCGCCATAGCCCGAGATATCGCACACGATGAGCTTCGGGTAGCGCTCGCTGAGCGCGGCGTAGCTAAGCCCGAGCCGCTCCGCCGCGCCGGGCGCGAGGTTCTGCACGAGCACGTCCGCATCGGCGACGAGCGCATCGAGAATGTGACTGGCGTCTTCATGCTTCACATCGAGCGTGAGACTTTCCTTCGAACGATTCACCCACACGAAATGCGACGCGAGTCCGTGCACGCGCTCGTCGTAACCGCGTGCGAAATCGCCCGAGCCGGGGCGCTCCACCTTGATGACGCGCGCGCCCATGTCGGCGAGTTGCCGCGTGCAGAACGGCGCGGCGATCGCATGTTCGAGCGTGATGACCTTGATGCCGTCGAGCGGTCTCGTCATGTCGTCGGCCCTCAGAACGAACGCGGCAAGCCGAGAATATGCTCGGCGACGTACGAGAGAATCAGGTTCGTCGAGATCGGCGCGACCTGATACAGCCGCGTCTCGCGAAACTTGCGCTCGACGTCGTACTCGCACGCAAAGCCAAAGCCGCCGTGAAATTGCAGGCAGGCGTTGGCGGCTTCCCATGATGCATCCGCGGCAAGCAGCTTCGCCATGTTCGCCTGGGCGCCGCATGGTTCGTGCGCATCGAAACGGCGCGCGGCCTCGAAGCGCATCAGGCTCGCAGCCTCGACGTTGACGAACGCGCGCGCAATCGGAAACTGCACGCCCTGGTTCTGTCCGATCGGCCGACCGAACACGATGCGCTCTTTCGCGTAAGCGCTGACCTTGTCGATGAACCAGTAACCGTCGCCGATACACTCGGCGGCAATCAGCGTGCGTTCCGCATTGAGTCCGTCGAGTATGTATTTGAAGCCCTGCCCCTCTTCGCCGATCAGGTTTTCCGCAGGAATCTCGAGGTTGTCGAAGAACAGTTCATTGGTCTCGTGATTGACCATGTTCAGGATCGGTTGCACGGTCATTCCGTGGCCGATCGCTTCGCGCAGATCGACGAGGAAGATCGACATGCCTTCCGATTTCCGTGTGACATCGGCAAGCGGTGTCGTACGCGCGAGCAGGATCATCAGGTCCGAATGCTGGACGCGCGAGATCCACACCTTCTGTCCATTGATCACATAACGGTCGCCACGACGCTCGGCGGTGGTCTTGATCTTCGTCGTGTCGGTGCCGGTGGTCGGTTCGGTCACGCCCATCGACTGCAGGCGCAGTTCACCGTTCGCGATTTTCGGCAGATAGCGCTGCTTCTGTTCGGCCGAACCATGGCGCAGCAGCGTGCCCATGTTGTACATCTGGCCGTGGCACGCACCCGAGTTACCGCCCGCGCGATTGATCTCCTCCATGATGATCGACGCCTCGAGCAAGCCGAGGCCGGAGCCGCCGTAGTCCTGCGGTATCAGCGCAGCGAGCCAGCCGGCTTTCGTCAGCGCATCGACAAATGCTTCCGGATAACCGCGCGCCTCGTCGATCTTGCGAAAATATTCGCCGGAGAATTGCAGACAGAGATCGCGTACCGCTTCGCGGACGTCCTGGAACTGGTCGGAGTGAGTGGTTTGCATGGCGGGTTCGGAGGGAATTCAGGCAAGCGTCGCCGACGCACGCATCGTCAGATAGCCGTCGTGGTCTTTCGCCCACAGCTCGACGCCGCGGCCATCGGCCGACGGCTTGCCGCACACGCTGAACGGCTGCGGCGCAAAGGTCGGGCGCAGCGCGCGGTACGAAAACGTCGACAGCGTTGCGTCGGGCAGCTCGCCGCGCACGAGGTCGACGAGCAGTGTGGCAATCAGCGGGCCGTGCACGATGAGGCCAGGATAGCCCTCTTCCTGCGTGACGTAGGGATAGTCGTAGTGAATGCGGTGACTGTTGAACGTCAGCGCCGAATAGCGGAACAGCAGCACCGGATCGGGGTGGATGACGCGCGAGAACGTATCGTCGGATGGCGCACGGGCGGGTTCTTTCCGCGGCTCGTCGGCCGTGGCGGAAGGCGCCTCGCGGTACACGAGGTCATGCTCTTCGTCGATTCTCGGCTCGCCGTTCACCTCGATCTCGTGCCGCACGGTCACGAACACGAGCCGGCCCGTACGCCCGGTCTTGTCCTCGATATTGACGATGGTCGACGTGCGCTGCGCAACGTCGCCAGGCTGCAGCGGTGCATGGAACGTGACCCGGCCACCAGCCCACATTCTGCGCGGCAGCGGCACGGGCGGCAGAAACTCGCCGCGCTCCGGGTGGCCGTCCGCACCCGCAGTAGCGAGCGGCGAGACTGGCAGAAAGTACAGCCAGTGCCACAGCGGCGGTACATCCTGCGTGGGCTGAGCCGTCTGCGGATAATCCAGCGTCGCGGACAACGCCGCGAGCGGAAATGCGGTCACGGTATCGCGACAAGTCTCGGTCCTGTCGAGCCATGCATCGAGCTTCGCGGTGGAATCGGACACGTTGGGGTCTCCCGTTGGCGGTGGTCGTCAGCCTCAACTATGGACCCGAACCGCGTTCGCCGCGAAGTCGCGAATCCCGAATCGGGGCTTCGGGATTCGTTAATGCGGCGATCGCCGCGCACGATGCGCCTGCAGAACATCGACCCACGGCTGGGGCTTTTATTCGCCGTTATTCTTGCTGATTCACTGCCTGAAATTGAATCTGGCAATGGCATTATTTCGAATCTTATTTCGATCGAGTGACAAAGTGACAAAGCGGCACAAGGGGGTATTACATTCACTCTCATTCAGGTTATGCGAGTTGTCACGTTAAACCGCATAAATTACATTTCTCCACTAAAATTCTTTGAAATTCCTTTCAGCATGTCGTAGCATTGAAAAAAACAAAGCCGGCAGTTAGCGGAGAGATGCAGGTCGGAGGGGATTCCAGCGACATGTGATTCCATTATGCGAATTAGCGTAATGCATTCATGCATGTTTGATTCACCCTTAAATTTTCTTGCTCATTTCATCAATTCCGAACGTCGTTAATTCCGAATCAGGCAATTAATCGGAATTCCCACTTTTCATCGCAGATACACGTAGATGTGTACCTGCGGGGATACCTATCGCTCATCAGGTTTAGCGAAACCGGGAATATGCATTATTTGCTCCTGATTGAATAGTCGTTCCGAATTCAATTTATCGGGAGTATCGAATGAAAAAGATTTCGCCTTTCAGACTGGGCGGGACGCTGTACATGCCTGCGACGCGCACTGACATCCTCGACGTGGTTTTCCGGGAGAAATTGCCCGAGTTGCGCTCTCTGGTCGTCTGCCTCGAGGACTCGGTCAGTGCTTCGCAAGTCGACTATGCATTGAGCAATCTGCAGGCGTTGCTCGAGCAGATCGACTCGCGAGGAGGGTGCGCCGGGAATGGCCCGCTGTTGTTTGTCCGGCCTCGTAACGCCGGTATGGCGGCGACCCTGAACAACTGGCCGCTAATCGGACACGTGGATGGGTTCGTATTGCCCAAAATCTCCCTGAGAAACCTGCATGAGTGGGACACAGCCGTCAGCAACCCTGCGCTCGCGGTGATGCCGACGCTGGAGACATCGGAGGTATTCAGCCCCGGCGCGATGGTCGAGCTGGGCGAAGGACTCAAGGCCAGCTTCGGCGACAGGGTGGTCGCGCTACGTATCGGGGCAAACGATCTGCTCGGCTCCATGGGGTTACGCAGAAACCCGCTGGAGACGCTGTACAGCACGCCCATGGCCTACGTTATTCCGATGCTCGGCGGCATCATGGGCGCACAAGGTTTTTCGCTCACCGCGCCCGTGTTCGAGCAGTTTTCCGCGCCCGAATTACTCAAGAAAGAACTGGCGCTCGATATCTCTCATGGGCTCGTGGGGAAAACAGCGATTCATCCGGCGCAGATCCCGCTCATCAACGAGGCTTTCAGAGTTCGGAGGGAAGACCTGGACTGCGCACGGCTCATCGTGACGAACGACGCGCCGGCGGTATTCAAGTTCGACGACGCGATGTGCGAGCCGGCTACGCACTACCAATGGGCGACCAGGATCATCGATCGGGCCGAGTGGTACGGCGTGCGCGAAGAGATCGAAGACCTGGAGATGGATGCAGCCTGAATCCGGCTGACGTGCGTTGAAACAGGGGAGTGGCGAGCCGTCGCGAGGTTACACAGACAGCGCTTCTCCCCTCTCGCCAGAAGCCAGACGCAGCACGACCTGCCCTGCGCGCCCTCTCACACGCTGTCATTTTCTTCGCTCCGATGTCCAGGACTTCCTCTCATACCGCACTGCTTTGGACTGTAGCCGCCGGCTTCTTCATGCAGTCGCTCGACACGACCATCGTCAACACCGCCCTGCCGTCAATCGCCCGCGCCTTCGGCGAAGATGCGCTCGCGATGAGCAACGTCGTAGTCGCCTACACGCTGACGATGGCAACGCTCACGCCCGCGTCAGGCTGGCTCGCGGATCGCTTCGGCACACGACGCGTCTACTTCAGCGCCATTCTTGTGTTCGTAGCCGGCTCGCTATGTTGCGCGGCCGCACATAGCGCGACGCAACTGGTTGCGGCGCGGGTGCTGCAAGGCGTCGGCGGTTCGATGTTGCTGCCGGTCGGCAGGCTCGCCGTGCTGCGCAGTGTGTCGGGCAAAGACTACGTGTCCGCTATCGCGTTCATTTCGATCGCGAGCCAGGTCGGGCCGATTGTCGGGCCGACAGTCGGCGGCTGGTTGATCGAATCCGCGTCCTGGTACTGGATCTTCCTGATCAACGTACCGATCGGCGCGATCGGCCTTGCCGCGGGTTATCGCTACCTGCCGCGCGATTCGCTGATCGATCCGCCGCCGTTCGACTACATGGGCTATGCGCTTCTCTCACTCGCGATGATCACCGCTTCGCTCGCCGTCGATATCCCAACGGGTGGATCGCGCGGCATGTGGACGCTCGGTGCCTTGACGGTCGCGATCTTCGCAGTGCTCGCGTATGTGGCCTATGCACGCAAACATGCCAATCCGCTGTTTCGGCTCGGTCTCTTTGCCGAGCCCAATTTTGCGGTGGGCCTCGCCGGTAACCTGATCTGCCGGATCGGCACGACGGCCACACCGTTCTTGTTGCCGCTTTTGATGCAACTCGAGCTTGGCTATTCGCCGTTGCGCTCGGGGCTGATGCTGTTGCCTGCCGCTGTCGCCGGCACGTTCGCGAAACGCTGGATTACACCGCTTGTACGCCGCTTCGGCTACAGCGTGTTCCTGCGTATCAACACGCTCGTGGTCGGCATCACGATTGTCACGTTTGGCCTGATTACCCCAGCTACACCGCTGTTCGTCGAGATCGTGTTGCTCGCCATTTTCGGCGCCGCCAATTCGATGCAGTTCGCCGCCATGAACAGCGTCACGCTGAAGGACCTGTCGCATCGCGACGCCGGTAGCGGCAACAGCCTCTTTTCGATGGTGCAGATGCTTGCGATGGGGCTCGGCGCATCGCTTGGCGGCGCGCTGGCGAGTGTGTTCGGTGCGCACACGGGGTCGCCTGCGCTGGGTTTTCAGCTGAGCTTCGTTTGCATCGGTGCGGTGACGCTCGCGTCAACGGGGATTTTCTGGCGGTTGCGGACGTTGGCGCATGGATAGAGCGAGGAATGCCGGCTTGGGCATTCCTCGTCCAGTCGAGCACGGCATTGTCAACGATGGACAACAATCAAGCGGTGCACATGTCGTGTATCACTTGCGATCGTATTTCCCATCGCCATAACCTCCGGTCAGCGTCTCGCTGTTACCGGTGTCGTATCTTTCCAGGCGCGAGTTCCTACGTGATTGCGCCGCGGACACGTACTGCGGTTTCGGCCCGGACGTCTGCTCTGTGTAGTCCCCGTTACCACGCGCGAACGCGGCGAACTTTCTTCCCCACGAAGAGAGCGTTGCCCTGAACGAGTTCTGCGGCTTGACGCCGGCTCCGGTCGATTGCAGCGGCTTTCCGCCACCGGCAGAAGATCCATGCGTCGACGTATTGTGCAGCGTTGTCGTACTGCTATTCGCCGACTGGCTATACAACGTGGAACCGCTCAGCATGCTCCCGGTGGGGCTTGAGGGTCGGGTGTGCTGTGACGGCATCGCAGGCCCCCCATGGGCGCCCGTCATGTTGTTCGTCGACTGCAACGGCACCTTCAGCGGTGGCAATGGCACCTTCGGCGGCAGTTCCGGCGTCTTCGGCGGCACCGGCGGCCGTGAACCCGCCTGAGCGCCACCGAGGTCCGGCATCGAATGACGGCGATCGGGCGTTGGTCCCCAGAACATCTGCTTGAACATCGCAGCGGGGTCCGGCTGCGCAGCCCCGCTTCCCGTCGAATCCAGCGGAGTCTTCGGCGGCAATGCCGGCGGAGCGGAATTCCGTCTCATAGCGCCCGGGTTCTGCAGTGTCGGTGCTCGCGAATTCTGCAGAGCGCCGAACTGCGCACCCCCTGCCGGGGGTCGTGGCGTTGCCGGGGACCGCGTTGGCGACGCCGGCGCACTCGAAGTACCGTGAAAAGCCGGCGAGCCGTGACTGGGTTGCGAATCTGCGATGCGGGGCATAACGCTCCTCGGGGTCGGAAAGTGGCACACCCCGATCATATGAATGTCGACCTATGGTCGCTGGTATTCATACGAAGAAATGGCGGCAAATCTGAAGCAACCGGACTGTCCACTCGATATCACGCAATCTGCATCAATCCCAAGCGGAGCCCGTGCGAGCCGGTGCGGCCGAGCTCATGCACCCGTCAATCTGACGGAGCATTTCCTTCAGCTTGTTTTTCGCTCCTTCGCTCTTCAGATTCGGTTTGATCGAAGCTGCTCTGGCGCGGAGCGTGTCCAGTTCTGGTCGCGTGGGCGGATTTCGGACGAGATCCGGCAACACGCTTTCGATCTCGGTGAGCGCTTCGTCGATTCGCGCCTCCTTTGACGCGTAGCGACACCCAACCAGAAGAAACGTGATGCGGGACTGCGGCTTCATCCCGGTCGGGTTTTCTTTATAGGCGCGACCGAGGTCCAGCAAGGCGTTGTAGTCAGCGTCTGACATCTTGCTAATGGGTTCGCTCGAAGATGATCCTTTCGATGCGAACGGATTCAATTTCGCAGACAGGGCAGACATCTTTGACGTGGCAGGCTCCTGAAGTGGAGCGCCTGGCGTCGCTTTGCCAGCCATTTCTGCGCCACCATCTCCGCGCTGCGCGCCGTCTGCGCGCGCGGCACGCTTCGCTATTTCCTTTTTCGCCGCGTTCCCGATCCCGCCGTCATATGTCTCGGCGCAATTCATCAGCGTCGACATGCGCATGTCACGAACGACCGCGCGCCTGGGATTGAAGAAGTCCTTCACCCGCGACCCGACATTGCCACCACTCTTGTTTGACGAGCCGGACGAACGCAGATCACGCAACCCGTTGATCCCTGCGCCGCCCGCCTGAGGCGTTTCAGACGCGGGCTCGCGCGTGGGTTCTCCGGCATGTGTGGTAACCGGCGACTGACTTCGAGCGTCGTTAGGCGACGAGGGATCGATACGCATGAGTTCACCATTCGTAAGAGGTACGGCAATGTGTCCAGATTCACCCGCATCTGTGCAGCATTGTGTCCAGATGCCTCGTGGCACTCTATCCAGAACGCCACGTTCGCGCGGCACACTTACGAAACGGTGTCGACAAATCCGAATCCGGAAGCCCTACCTCGCGGCGCCCCCTTGCGTGTCGGCAACAATGCCAGCCTCCGCGGTGTGATCCGTGCGAAACGCAGCGGACGCGCCGCCGCGCATGTTGCCGACGCGCCGCGATTGACTGCGCGCCACACCCGCGAGCGCAACAAGGCTCACAGTGGCCGTGAACATCAGGTAAAAGCCTGGCGCACTGCGATTGCCGGTGGCGCTCAGCAGCCACACGGTGATCATCGGCGTAAAGCCGCCGAAAACCGTGACGCCGATGTTGTAGCCGATCGACATGCCCGTCGCGCGCGTCGCGACCGGAAACAGTTCGGCCATCAATGCCGGCAGCGCGCCGAAATAGATCGATTTGAGCAGCGCGAGCCAGCCGACCAGCACGAACAACGAGACGACCGACACATGGCCGACCGCATACGAAAACGCCGGATACGCCGTGACGAGACACAGCACCGCGGTGACCGCCATCTGCTTCAACCGACCAATGCGATCGGACAGATGGCCGGCAAGCGGCGTGACGACGGTGAGCACGAGACCGGCGAAGGTACTCGCAGCAAAACCGGTCGATGTGTCGAGATGCAGTTCGCGAATCGTGAAAGTCGGCACGTATTGCAGCAGATAGTTCATCGACGTCGATACCGTCAGCGCGCCGATCGCTGCGAGCAGCATCCACTTTTGCGTCGTGAACACGTCGCGTACCGGCGTTGCGGTACGCGTTGCTTCGCTGAAATCCGGCGCGTCTTCGAGAAAGCGCCGCAGATACAACCCGACCGGCCCGATCAGCAAGCCGAAGAAGAACGGCACACGCCAGCCCCACGCATCCAGTTCGGATGGCGACAGCAGTTTCGCGAGCACGTAGCCCCAGCCGGACGCGAGCAGGATCGCGCAACCCTGCGTCGCGAACTGCCAGCTCGCGATAAAACCGCGCCGATGTGGCGCATGTTCGATCAACATCGCCGTCGATGCACCGAATTCCCCGCCCGCCGAAAACCCCTGAATCAACCGCGCGGCGAACACACCGAGCGGCGCCGCAAGACCGATCGTCGCGTAGGTCGGAATCACCGCGATGATCGCGGTGCCGGCCATCATCAGCGTGACGCTCAGCACGAGCGCGGCCTTGCGTCCGCGCTGGTCCGCATACGCGCCGAGCACCATGCCCCCAAGCGGTCGCACCAGATATGACGCGCCGAATGAGCCGAACGTGAGCAGCATCGACGCAGTGTCGTTGGCCGTCGGGAAGAAGTGCTTCGCGATATAGACGGCGAAGAAGCCGTAGATCGCGATGTCGAACCATTCGAGCGCATTGCCGACCGAGGTCGCAAGCACGATCTTCGTCAGGCTGAGGGGTTGCTTTTGCATGATGCCGCCTATTCGCGCGATGCTGCGCTTGTTGGTGCGCTCGCCGATGCACTCATCGCCGCGCGCGCCGCCACGACGCTCGCCGCCGAATCGCCGAGATCCCACCACAACCCGGCCATCACACCGAGCGCTTCGCGTGCGACCGAGCCAAGCAGATGCTCGTTCGGCGCATGCTGCGAGCACGCGGGATACGAATGCGGCACCCACAACGTAGGCAGGTTCAGCGTGCCGGCAAACGCATCGTTCGGCACGGTGCCGCCGAGATTCGGCAACAGCGCCGGTTCCTTGCCGGTGGTCGCGCGCATCGAAGCGAGCGCCCAGTTCACCCACGGGTCCTCGAGATCGAGCCGCGTCGCGGCACTGCCCGTCGACACCTTCACGCGAACCTCGTCGAAGCCATGCCGCGCGAAGTGCGTCTCGAGATGGTGCGCGGTCCGCTCCCAATCCGTGCCGACGACAAAGCGCAACTGGCACACCGCTTTCGCTGACGGCGGTATCGCGTTGACCGGCGCATCCGCATTGCCCGACTTGAACGCGAGCACCTCGAGCGCATTCCACGCAATCACACGCTCGGTCGGCGTCAGCCCCGGTTCGCCCCACGTCGGGTCGATCGCCGGCGACTGCTCGTCGCGGCCGAGTTCGATATCGGCAAGCGCGCGGCGTACTGCCGAAGAAACGGGCGGCGGCCGCAGCCCTTCCACCGCGATGCGCCCATGACGATCGACAAGACTCGCGATCGCGTGCGCAAGCACCACCGCCGGATTGCGCAACACGCCGCCCCAGTTGCCCGAATGATGGCCGCCGTCGCGCAGATCGACCGACAGCTCGAACAACACCGCGCCGCGCGAACCGAGAAACAGCGTCGGGCGTTCGGCGGACACGCGTGGGCCGTCGCTGGCGAGGAATAGATCGGCGGCAAGCGCGGTCTTGTTCGCTTCGCAGACCGCATACAGACCCGGCGAGCTGACTTCCTCGCCGGTTTCGAAGAGCACCTTTACGTTGTAGCCGAGCCGGCCACCGCGTGCGTCCAGCACGGCGGCGAGTGCGGCGAAGTTGATCGAGTGCTGGCCTTTGTTGTCGGCGGTGCCGCGGCCGTACCAGCGGTCGCCCTCGACGACGATGTCCCATGGTTTAAGTCCGGCGCGCCACTGGTCGTCGTAGCCGCGCACGACGTCGCCGTGGCCGTAGGTGAGGACCGTGGGCAGTTCGGCGCCTTCATGGCGTTCGGCGATCAGCAGTGGGCCGCCGTGCGGTTCGGGGTTCGTCACGACCCGGCTCGTGAAGCCGAGTTGCTGAAGCGCAGGCGCGATCTCGTCGGTCAGATACGCGTGCAGCGTCTCCGCCCGCGATGGATTCTGACTCTCGGTCCGGCACGCAACGCGGCGCGCCAGTTGTTCGAGCAAGGCGCCCGAATCGAACGTGCGAAAAGCCGCATCGACTGCTGCTGTGCGGGTGTTCTGGCTTGTGGTCACAGTGCGCTTCTCCAGCCTGGTTGCAGGGTTGCGAAGCAGTCTAGGAAGGCCAATAATTCGCCACAATTTCAATCTTTGCGGATAGCATTGCCGAAACGGCAACGCACAGACGGGGGACTCCATGCTGCACGGCATCGCGTTGCGCTATTTCGTCGAAGTCGCCCGCACGGGCTCGCTGGCCGCGGCATCGGAGAATCTGCACGTCGCGGTGTCGGCACTCAGCCGGCAGATCGCCAAGCTCGAACAGGAAGTCGGCACTCCGCTCTTCGAGCGTCTGCCGCGCGGCATGGTGCTAACCGAATCGGGCGAGTTGCTCGCCCAACATGCGCGGCGCGCGCTGATGGACGCGGACGCCGTGCTCGCCGATATTTCCGCGGCGCACGCGCTCGGCGGAGGTATCGTGCGCGTCGGTTGCACCGAGGGCTTCACGCGCTATTTCCTGCCGTCGGTACTCGCCGCGTTCCATGTCGAGCACCCGCTGACCCGCTTCGTCCTACGCTCGGGCACACCGGCCCAGGTCGAGCATTGGGTGGAGATCGGCGATGTCGATCTTGGCCTTGGTTTCTCGACGGCGACATCGACGGCGGTCAGCGTTGAATTCACGCAGAGCGCTCCGGTCTGCGCACTGCTTCCCCCTACGCATCCTCTCGCGCACAAAGACCGGCTCACGCTCGACGATCTGCTTGCGCACCCGGTCGCGGTGCTCGAACGCGGTACGACGGTGCGTCAGTTGCTCGACTGGTGTTGCTCGGCGCGCGGCCGACATCTCGAACCGCTGCTGACCGGCAATAACTCCAGCGCGATGCATCACTTTGCCGCACTGACCGGCGTCATCACACTGGGCAGCCGCATTGCGCTACGCGGTATGCGTAATGATGCATCGCTGCTCGCGAAGGACATCGACGAGCCGTTGCTGCAGCAACGCCAGATGCAGTTGACGACGATGAAGGATCGTCGTCTGCCGGCTATCGTCGAGCGGTTTCTCGTGAAGCTGAAAGAGGCATTGAGTGCGACGGACTAATGCGAGCTAGCGCGTATTTGTCAATCGTTAACAGTTGCTCGCAGGCATTCGCGGTAGCCTAGAACCGCATGTCGTGCGCTTCACCGTGAGCCTCGGCATTCAATTCCTTCGCACTCACGCCGCCGGTTTGGAGCGCGTTTTTCCGTCTGCCTTTTTCAGCCTGCGAATGTCGTCGAATCCATTACTACTGAGCCCTACGCTGCCCGAAAAGCCGTTCCGCGAACTCACGGAAGACGAGTGGTTGCGCGTCGCGCAGCTGCTGCCGGAAATGAAGACGAGCGCGCCGCGTCGTGGCCGCCCGCATGCGGATATCCGTCAGGTCGTCAACGGTATCTTCTGGGTGCTCCATCATCGCAAGCCGTGGAGCGCGCTGCCCAACACGTACCCGGTGCATCAAACCTGCCATCGCCATTTTCAGCGCTGGCACGAGAACGGTGTGCTGTCCGTCATCGCCACTGAGCTGTTCGGCTCCGACGCGATCTGCGCCGACTACGGTTTGCGCAGCCGCAGAATGGTCGTACAGGCCCGGCCTCTGGAAACGCTCACCGTCGACTGGCCAGCGCGCCGCTAGGCGCCCGCTCTCCGCACCTTTTGTCGCCGTGCCAACGGTCAACGCGCGCTGCGCGACGACCTGAAGTTCGCGGCACTCATCCCTCGCGCGCGCAGCAATCGCGTTAGCGTGACGCGTGAAATCCTCAGATCGATTGCTGCCTTGCTCAGGCTGCCGCGATTTCTCAGCAGCGCCATCTGGATCACGTCGCGATCCGCTTCTTCGCGCGCTTCGGCAAGCGACACCGTACTGCGATCCGCATAGTCGCCGAGATCGAGATCGTCCGCCGTGATGAACGGCCGCTCCGACATGACGATCGCGCGCCGCACCCGATTGATCAGCTCGCGAACATTACCCGGCCACGGGTAGGTATAGAGCGCGGCAATCGCGTCCGGCGCGAAACCGCGCACCGTGCGCTGCGAATCCGAACGGTAGCGATCAAGCATGCGTCGCGCGAGCAACTCAATATCCGTACCGCGTGCGCGCAGCGGCGGCTCGTCGATGCGCAGCACGCACAGACGATGAAACAGATCGGCCCGGAAGCGACCGCTTTCGATAGCAGCCGGCATGTCGATGTGCGTCGCCGCGATGATCCGCACGTCGATATCGTGCAACTGATTCCCACCGATCCGCTCAAGCTTCTTCTCCTGCAGGAAACGCAGCAGGCTCGCCTGGCTTTCGAACGGCAGATCGCCGATCTCGTCGAGAAACAGCGTACCGCCCGTGGCCGCTTCGACGCGGCCGATCTTGCGCTGGTTCGCACCGGTGAACGCACCGCGCTCGTATCCAAACAGCTCCGATTGCAGCAGATGCGGCGGAATCGCGCCGCAATTGATCACGACAAACGGCCGGTCGCGGCGCGCCGAGCGCTCGTGGATTTCGTGCGCTGTCAGCTCTTTGCCAGTACCGGATTCGCCCGAAATAAACACGGGCGCATCGGTCCTCGCCACCTTACGGATCGAGCGGAACAGCGCGACCATCGCTTCGCATGAACCGATCATGCTGCCTTCCGCATGCACCTGGTGACCGCCCTTGAGCCCCGCGCGCAGCAGCAGGTTGCCGTCGATATCGCGCTCGTGCATACGCGACTCGAGCATATCGAACGCATAGGCAATCGACAGCGTCAGCTGTGCCGGCGAAGCGGGTGTTGAAAGCACATCGAGGCAGTGGTCGACTGCGAGGTGGCGCACCAGCGGGTCTTCGAGCTGGCCCGCAGCGACGAGGCCGACGGCCCCGACGTTCGGCAACGCGAGCAGCCGTTCAAGCGCCGCATGTGCATCGCTATTGAAGCCGTGCGTGAAGTCGACGACAACGCACGTCAGGACGTTCGCATCCAGCGTGCGTCTCAGTTCGTGCGTGGGCAACGCCGTGGCAATCGACCACGCCTGACACCCGAGGTCGCGCACCCATCCGGACGATTGCCCGGCTGTGAGGACCAGGGTGTGTCTCGTGGTTTGCATTTGTAGTGCTTGTGCCGAGTACGACCGCAGCCTGTTATGGGGCCGGCCGATCACTTCGATCAGGACATTATTTAATTACCTGGTTTGGCACAACTCAATTTGCGGGGTTTTGACAATAGTTAAAGGTCTGCCACTGGCGACCAGGCTAGACTCGATTCCACGCTGTGTGCTCCTACGTCGCCCTGACGTCGATCATGCGCACACACGGCGACCGACCTGACGGGTGCCTATGAAAAAGCATGCGCGGTTTAAGACAGCGTCACAGCTCGGCGAGCGTCGCGCAGAGAGCGCGATGTATGCGGGCAGCCGGATGGCGGCACCCGCTTCAACGCTGGACCGGCAAGCGCAGGAGCGTCCGCCTAGCAGCGAGAGCGAACGGACCACGGCATTGCCATCAGTAGGCGCACGTGTTCGCCTCTGGGACGAATGATCCGGACACATCGGTACGACCCTGGCTGCGATATGCTCAAGCGCCCTACGTGCCGACCGCTTCAAGACGGTAGCCGTATCCATAGATCGTCGTGATCCTGAATCCTGTGCCCGGATGCAGCTGCATCTTTTTTCTCAATACGGAAATGTGCGTGTCGACCGTTCTCGACTCGAATCGCACGTCCGACTTCCACACCACCTCGAGCAGATGGTCACGCGACACCGGCTGGTTAACATGCTGGAACAGCATCAATGCGAGATCGCGCTCCTTGCGTGTCAACGGCAACACGTTGTCGTTCATCGTGACCGTGCCGCCGCCGTGGAACGTGTAAGGGCCGTACGAGACGGAATCCGCAACAGACGCAGTTGTGTGTTTGCGACGCAGTAGCGATTCGATACGCGCCGCCAGCACGCTCGGAGACACTGGCTTGGCCACGCAGTCGTCCGCACCGCCGTTGAAGATGGACACGATATCGGTATCGCGCCGCCGGTTGGTCAGAAACATCACCAGGACGCCAGGCGGTAGATGCTTGCGAACCCAGCTCAGTACCTCGCCGCCTGAAATGTCGGGCAGATTCCATTCGAGTATCACAAGATCGAGCGATTGCCGCTGGAGGTGCTTGATCAGCATGCGGCCTTCAGTAAACTGGTGGCAGACATGACCCGCGCCTTCCAGGACGCGGCTGATCATATCGAGGATCTGGATGTCGCTATCAAGAATACAAACTCTCATGCTGATACCGGTCCTGGTAGCTGGCCTACTGTCGTAATACTCATGGTCTGCTGCGCCGCGCGACAAAAGCGGCGATGTTTCGCCGTTTGTGACGCTCCCCGTAAGACACCACGATCGCGATTCTTTTATTAGATGAGAGTTACCGGGCGATCGAGAAACTGTGCCAAGCCTACGCGGCGCAACCTGCTGTACTAGAGGTATTCTCCTGGAAGCCCCAAACAAAAACTGTCAAACAATGAAAAATCCGGGGCTCACCTGGCCGGGTATTGGCACATTACAGAAGCCGATACCGGTCTGATACCGGTCTTTCTCCCGGCGGGATGCATATCTTTCAGAATCATCGAAACGTCCGTTTCAGGTCTGGGCAAGCGGCTTTTATCGGCGGCGGGTAGTGAATTTATGCGGGATGCACCAATGCGGCTATAAGCCGATATTTGATCTGACATTTCTTGGCAAACCGGAGAAATGCACTAAGCTATAGTCGACATCGGTCAAGCGGCTGTGCCGCTTTCTAATGGGCAACAGTGCGCGCCGGGTCCGGCAATGACCAGCCGCCAGTCGAACTTCATTATTCAAACACCAACATGAAAAAGATCGCCCTTTGCTGGTTCGCTCTCGCTGCCGCCCTGACGGGTTGCACAGCGTCGTCCGGACCGACGTACACCGCTTATTCAATCGATATGCCGGGACACCCGAAGGCTTATCGCGTCGAATGCGGCGGTATCTTCGAAAGCTCGAATAACTGCATGAAAACCGCACAGCATATTTGCGGCGATCAACCCGTGCAGGTCATTCAGTCGATCGACGCGCTTCGCACCGACGGCTCCGCCGCCAATCCGCGCACCCTCACGTTCCAGTGCGGCGCGCCGGAAGTGGCAGCCGCTCCGCCGCCGCCCGCGCCCGTTCCGGCCGCCGCGCCGCAAACGCTCGAGCTGAGCGGTGAAGCGAACTTCGTTACCGACCGGGCAGACCTCACGCCGGCCGCGACTGCGAAGCTCGATAAACTGATCTCGGACAGCAAGGATGCGACGTTCGCCAACGTGACCGTGAACGGTTATACCGATTCGACCGGTTCGCGTGCGCATAACGAAGGGCTCTCCCGTCGTCGTGCCGAGAGCGTGCTGAGCTATCTGAAAGAGCACGGTTTGAAATCGGCGGCGTTCGAAGCGCATGGCTTCGGTCCGGACAATCCGGTCGCATCGAATGCCACGCGGGAAGGACGCGCGAAGAACCGTCGCGTGACCGTTAGCGCGCGCTGACCGCTGGACTGAAGGTTTGTATCGCCGCGCACCGTGACCGGTGCGCGGCGTTTTGCTGCGTCAGTCGATTGTCGATCGTCGAGAGAATGCTCAACCGATAGCCGGAAGTGCCAGCGCGACTTTCGCCTCGTCCAGCGGCTCAGTCCAGTCGCCGAGCTTACGCTGGCGATAAAGGCGCATTGAGGCATACCAGGGTGTAAAACGCGGATCGTCGTACCACCGGCTGTCGCAAGCCTGCGACAGCAGCAACCAGACAGGGCAACCCAGCGTACCCGCGAGATGCGCGGGGCCTGTATCGATCGATATCAGCAGGTCGAGCTTCCGCATGATGGCCGCGGCATCGGCAAACGTAGCCAGATGCGGACCGAGATCGACAATGCCGTGCTCGCTCATCAACGTTTTCTCGTCGGCGCTCAATTCACCCACCTGCAACGAGAAGAACCGGCATGACTGGTTCTCCAGCAAGGGGAGCAGCTTGCGCAGATCGATTGAGCGATAGGGCTCGTGACGTACGCCCGAAGTACTGCGCCAGATCAATCCAACCTTGCGTTCCGTTGTGCCCTCGTCGATGAGCGTTGCCGGTGAACCGGAGAATGCATGGAGCGGCGGCAACGCAATGATCGATGAGGGCGCGTTCGGAAAATACGGGTTGCTTTGATAGCGCGCGAAGAGGCTGAACATCGTGGTGATGAAGTCACATTCAAGCAGTTCAGCATCCAGTTGCTCTACCAGCGTGATGCGCGGATCTGGCTTGATGCAACTGCGAAGCGCCGGTGGGGTTTGAATGCAAACCGAACTCGCGCCTTCCTGGAGAAGCATGTCCACGTAGCGCGAATACATGATCAGATCGCCCATGCCGCCTTCCTGGACAATGCCGACCCGTCTGCCCGCTATCGAATCGGACAATGCGAGAAATTTCTGCTGAAAATGCCGCCACGTATCTTCGCCGGCATCTGGATACAGCAGCCGCACCAGATTGGCGCTTTCTCCCTTGTCTCTGAGTGACCTGAAAATCTCGTGCGCTTCGTAATACTTGCCAAGCTGGTATTTGGCAATGGCGAGCTCCGACATGGCCAGATGCCGGTTCGTACCATACGGGAAGGCTCCCATGGCAGCCGTCAATTGCGCCTCGCCCTGGGCAAACATACCCAGATAAATCATGTCGATGCCGAGTTGAGCGCATTCATAAGGGCCGTCCACCTTATCGATCCATCTGGTGCACAGGTCCTGTGCCTCGCCAGCACGACCGCTCAAACGCAGCGCACGACACCACGACATCGCGGATGCAAAGTCCCCCTTGCTGAGATAGGTCGTGTAGGCGCTGACCAACGCCTCTTCATCGATTGACTGTTGCATCCTGGTTTCCTGAGTCTTGCCGGGTGCCTCAGCTCCAGGCCTGATGAGAGAATTTCACAGCCCATGCTGGAGGCTGCTGCCTGAAAAAGAAATGAAATCCCTCGTTGAACGAGCCCAGCTTGAGACCGTGTTCCGCGCCGATCCGGCTTAACGACTGCGGCGTAAAAAATGAAATATGGCCGTTACGTGGAGCGCAGTACCACCATTTATCGATGCCTTCGCTGGCGATCTCGTCGCTCACCAGCAGCGTGCTGAAAAAAATCGCGCCATCATCGTCGAGAAGCGCGGCGAGATCGGCCATCAACTCACGCGGCTGCGGATGATGCTCGAATACTTCAAACGCCACCACAGTACGGTATTTCGCCGCGAGACCGGTACGCCCCGTTTCGCCACTTGTGTAGGGATCGTATGAATCGATCTGCGTAAAACCGCGCGCTCTCAGTTCCTTCTCGAGCAACCCGAGGCCCGAACCGAAATCGAGCAGGTTGGCCTGTGCCATCTCCGGAAAATTTCCGGCAATTATCTCTGCATTGTCCCGTGGCCGTTTGCCCAGATAGTCGGGGTCGTGCCGATCATAATCGTCGTTGTAAATACACGTTGCGAAGTCCTGATTGGTCCACGCGTCCATCGCCTGCGTGAAAACGAAATGGCACTCGTCGCAACGGTAGTAATAGATGGGTACGCCGACATAGGGGTCGACTTTCTTGCCCGCGTGTTGATCGGCACCGCAACGCGAGAAATCGACTACGCCGCACAGGCGACTGCTCTGACCGCAGCATTTGCATAGCGTCTGCTGCGGCACGACTTGCATATTGGCTAACGACATGGCGCCCTCGGTTCGTCCGGTTACCTGATGTTACTGCGTTCAGGCCGCGGTTCCGGAGCGTCGATTGATTTCGCGCGCAAACCGAAGCGAGGGCGGCAATCTGGTAGTGTCAGCCGGTGTGCTGCCGCGCGTGTTGTTCCGTGCGTTCCCGCAATGCCGTCTGCAACGCGTCGAGAACCGGCGACCAGTCCCCGTAAGCAGACTGTCGAAACAACTTCAGGCTGCTGTACCACGGACTATCGCTACGCTCGAGCATCCACACCCAATGCGGATTGACGTCGAGCAGCAACCACGTCGGCACACCGAGCGCGCCGCCCAGGTGCGCAACCGACGTGCACACAGTGATCACCAGATCGAGGCTGCTCATCAGCGCAGCAGTGTCGTCGAACGACGCAAGCTCCGGCGTCGGATCGCTCACCGGCAGACCTGCGTCGCGCATCCGGACCACACTGTCGCGGTCGTCGACCTGCAGGCTGTAGAATTCGACGCCCGCCACACCGGCGAACGTCTGCGCATACTTCATGGGATCGATCGAGCGTAGCGGATTGCGCTGATGTCCACGGCTACCGCTCCAGACCAGACCGACACGCAGCTTCTCCGGGCCGCCTAGCTTGCCGCGCCACTGCGCAACCCTGTTCGCGTCCGCCAGCAGATAACCTTCGGGCAGAGGTATTGTCTCGGCGGTCATACCGAACATCAGCGGCAGACTGCCGATCGGCACATGAAAGTCGAACGCGGCCAGGTTACCGGCGTTGTGCGCAACCGGTTCGATTCCATAGCGCGCAAGACTGCGCTGGAACAAAGGCAGTACCCCGGCAAAGCAGTTATAGGCAAGCGTGCCGCCTGCCGCCTTCACACGTTCCGCGATCAACGGAACGAAGCGCACGAACTGGAGCGCATCGCCAAAGCCCTGCTCGCCCCACACGAACAACGTCTTGCCCGCGAGATCCTCGCCCTGCCAGCGGTGCTCCGGGCGGAATACCGGCACCTTGGCCAGTTCGCCCGAGCCTTGCCAGCGCGCCTCATGATTGATGAGACCGTTTGCGTAGTCGCCACGAACCAGTTGCAGCATGGCGACCGTCCATTGCACCCGCCGGTTGTTCGGCGCGAGTTGTGCAAGGTGGATCGCTGTAGCCAGCGCCTCGTCCCAGCGCTGCAGTTCCTTAAGTGCACTGATCCGGCCGCCGAGCGCCTCATTGTAGGAAGGCGCGAGCACGCACGCCCGATCGGCGGCGATCAGAGCGTTCTCGGGCTGGCGCAGCGCCAGGTAAGCACTCGACAGGTTGACCCACGCGAGCGAATTGTCCGGGTCGCCGCGGATGACATCCAGCGCGAGCCGTCGCGCCGTCTGCGCGTCCTTCAACTGGTTGTATAACGCAGCGAGATTGCTGCGCAGCATCGGCAGATCGGGGTCGATCTGCATAGCGCGGCTGTACGCATCGAAGGCAGCGTTCAGTTCGCCGTCGCGCTGGCACGCGAGACCCAGCGTGAACCACGGCGCCGCGCGCTTACCGTCGCGCTCGCACCATACCGCTGCAATATCGCGCCCTTCCTGATTGCGTCCGGATTGCGAGAGCAGTTCCATCCATTCGGCGGGCCAGTCGTGGTCGCCATATTCACCGTGCGTCGCTTGCTGGGCTTGCCAGGCGCGCGCGAACCATTCGGCAGCCGGCCCGGCCTGCCCTTGCGTGCGCGCCGTACGCGCCATCTCGACGAGAGCCGGTACGTAGCCGGGCACGACCCCAAGCGCATGACCGAGCGTCGTCGTCGCTTCGCCGTAACGGCCGCACAGGCGCATCACGCGGGCAGCCAGCGTTAGCGCGCCGGCATCGTCCGGCTGCGCGCTGCGCCAGTGCGCAATTTCGTGTGCGGCGTCCACCAGATCGCCAGCCTCGATGAGCCCCGCAATGCGCCCAAACAACATGATCGAATCCACCCGTCGAAGTGCTGCCCGAAGTTACTTTTGACTACCGCTGTTGCACCGATGCGGCAACCGCACCGAACCCGCGTCCTAACGAATCGGTTTGCGAACGAGGTCGTCTAGCAGTGCGCTGTAGGTTGCGACCAGTTGCGGATTGTCCGGCAGAAAACGGCCGATCATCGTGCGCTGCCGCTCGCGATACCAGGACGCGTGCGCGTCGTGCTGATCGAGCGCGCTAAGCACCTGCTGCGCCCCTTTCGCCGCATCGTTCGCCGGGTAGTAGTAGCCGAGTTCCGGACACAGCGACGCGTTGTGCACGAGCGCATAGCCCTGCCAGCACACTTCCAGATAAATGTAGTTCAGCGGATTTTCCAGCTGATGCGAAATGACGATATCGGTATTGCGCGCCAGAAATTCCGGTGTGTCGTGCCGCCCGAGAAAGACCGCCTTGTGGTTCCTGACGATATCGAGCTGGTTCATCAGCGCGATGAACTCGTGGCTTTCGCGAGCGATCTGCTCGGCGTTGGTGACCTGCAGTATCGCGATGCTGTCGGGCCGCTCGCGATAGACCAGTTCGGCGATCAGTGCCGGGTACAGGCAGAACTTGACGACATTGTGGTTCGGCTCGATCACCGAGAGCCGCTTCGGACCGCTGCCCGGCCGGTATCGACCGCTCTCGGGCAGATCCTTGCTGCGTTCCTCGACGAACATCGGGCTCCAGATGAACGGCGCGACACGTGCGGGCAAACGCCGCAATACCTCGAAGTACGACCGGCTGATGTTGTCGACCTGCGGAATCATCCAGATGTCGTCGTAGCGCTGGTTGACGAACAGGTTCTCGCCCCATAGCGGCCGTCGAAACAGCACCGATTCCATCGCATGCACGTATTCGAAGCCGCAGCAGTAGGACACGAGTCGCACGCCGCGCTGCTTCAGGTACTCCGTTTGCGCCGCGTCGATCTGACCGCCGAGTTCGATCAGCACATCGAGTGTGTCTTTCGCATCGTCGAAGGTGCGGGTCGGCCAGCGTGTCTGGTCCCACGGTAGCTTGTCGGTAATCGCAGTCTGCGTCGTATTGACGAGCACCGTCGCCGCGACGTTCGGGCATTGCCGCAACGCCTCGGCGAGGAACACCGCGTTCTGCTTGATCCCGTTGTTCCAGAGCGTTTCCGCCTCGTGGTGCAAGCCGATCGTGATGCCGACACGCAATGCGTTCATGGCTTCGGCGCGGCGGGCTGGACCGTCGCATTGCGCTCCTGGTTCCGGCGCGCGTTGTAGCCGACCAGTCGCCATTGACCATCGGATTCCAGCCGGAAGCTGACCAGCTCGAATACGGTCTGGCCATCGGTGGTGTGCGATGCGTAGTCGACGTTTGCGTACAGGCCGTCTGGGACGTCGTGACTGTTCGTGTATTGCAGTCGCGTCACGGACGCCCAGCCGCGCGAACTGACGGCACCATACGACTGCCGCTGCTGCTGTAACTGCGTGATGAACTGCGCTCGCTCGAACTTCGTCTTGACGAACGGCGCGGCGTTGTCCCACAGCGCGCCACCATGCGACGCATCGATTTGTTGCAGCACCGCGTCCGCATCGTGCAGCAGTTCGTCGGCCGAGGTGCCGGCGGCCATCGCGCCCGCTGCGAAAGACATCAGCAGCGTGGTGGCTGCCAGCTTCGTGAACCTGTGTTTCATCCGTTCTCTCCTCGTTTGCAGTCATCCCGCGAAACGCGGGTCATGGCCGTGATCAGTGGGCGCTTGCCGCTTTCGAAAACGCCACGTAGCGGCGAATCACCAGACAGCCCGGCGGCGAGTCGATCAGCGACACCGACGAGCCGGGGTCCTTGCCGTCGGTGTAGACGGTCATCTGGTTCAGCAGCGGTGTCGCGCGATAGCCATGCAGCTCCTGGGTCGCGATCGTCTTGCACGCGACCGGTGCCGCCGAAATCCGCTCCGCCAGCACCGAGCACGAGCCATCCGCTTCCGGCACCGCGGTGATCGACATCGCCGCCGCATTCGAGCCGTAGTCGAGCCCGATCAGCGAAAACACCGGGCTGCTGTTCACGCGTTTGTGATCCCAGTCGAGCAACAGGTCGTTGCTGGCCGTGCCCTGCACGCCGAGCGTCGACAGCGAAGTGAGCTGCGGACGGCATTGCTTGATGCCGACGTTGTTGACGGCTGCGGCCATCGAGTTCAACGGGCCGGACGGCGTCGGTGCGCTCAGCACGCTCTGTGCGGACGCAGCGGGTACGAACATCGTCATCGACACGGCACAACACGCGGCAGCGGTCGCGCATGCACCGCTGCGGAAATACGCTGCAAGACGGGAAAGAGCGGAGATCATGGCTGACGGTTCACGTAGAGTGCATCGATTGCATCGGCATATGCCCGCACGTTGACTTCGTTTTCCGGATCGAGCCGGCGCAGGTAGGTCTTTGCCGTCTGCCGGTACGATGCGAGATTCGTATCGTGCTCCGCGAACGCCCGACGCAATGCGGCGCCACCTTCTTCACAGTCGAAATCGTGATAGCGATACCCGCAATCGCCGAGCAGGTGCGAATTGTGGATCAACGGATAGCCGCCGTAGAGCGCTTCGTAATAGACATAGTTCTGCGCGTTTTCCCAGTGATGGGAGACTACGACATCGACGTTGGCGGACACGATCTGCACGAACGGGAAACGCCCCTCGAACGACGAAAGACCGTGTTGCACGATGTTCAGGCTGTGCGCAAAACCGTTGAAGGTCACATGCTCTTTCAGGTGGAACGTGTTGTACGCCCAGACGCGCTCGAGCATGTCGGGGTCGGCGCGATGCGCGACCTCGCAGCACAGCATCGGGATGAAACCTGTTTTGACCATGCAGATGTTCGGCTCGAAGATCCCTGCGCGCCAGCGCCTGCGGCCGGGCTGATAGCCAAAGCTCGTACCGGCCGGCAGCGCCGCGACCTCGCGCTCGAGCACCGCGGAGCTCCACAGATGCGGCACGATGCGCACTTCGGCGCGCATCGCGCTGCGATAGTACGGAGCAGCCGTTTTCTCGTACTGCGGCAGCGTCCAGATCTCGTCGTACGGCGCGCCGGAAATGAGGAGCCCGTGTTGCTTGTCGAACACCATCCGCTCGGCGTCGATCACATAGTCGTTGCCCACGCGCATCGTCGCGACCTTGCCGCCGCGCTCGCGAAACGCAACGATCCATTCGCGACCGAGTTGCGCGCTCATCTCGATCATCAGATCGAGGGTTTCCATCGCCGTGTTCATATCGATCACGGGTGCAGGAGAGTCGCCGAGAAAATTGCGTGCATCTTCAGTGCTGCCATCGCCGCCGGCGACGAGAAACACCTTGTCGATGCGCGGCACGCGCGTGAGCAGCAGTACGAGAAACAGGCAGTTCTGGAAGATGCCGTTTTCCCACAACGACTGCGTACCCTTGCGCACATGAATCGTCACGCCGACGTTGAGCCGGCCGGTACCTTTCTGAAGGGGCGTGGGTGTAGTCATGTTCAATGCCGCCCGTCGACGAAGTCCGTATCGCGGCACAAATCGAGCAAACGGTCCGCGTAACCCTGCAGGTTATGCGCGGCGAATGGATCGACTGCATCGAATACGCGCTGTGAAGCGCTGTGATAGTCGACGAGCCCTGCGTCGTGATGGGCCAACGCGTGCCGCAGTTGCGCGCCGCCTTGCACCGCATCGAACTCCGGATAGTAGTAGCCCGCGCCGAATTCCTTCAGCCATTCGGAATTGTGGATGAGCGGGTAATCGCCGCTCAGTGCGTCGAGATAGCTGTAGTTCTGGTCGTTCGTCCATTGATGCGAAACGACCGTGTCCGCGTGCTGCACCATGAACCCGACGATGTCGTGCCGGCCATGGAACGTGGATTTGTGCTCACGTACAAGATCAAGCGAATTGGCGAGGTGCAGCATGGTGGGATGGTTGGCCATGTGCAGCGTATTGAGCACATGCATCGCTTCAATGCTCGAACGATCGGCGCGATACGCTTCGTCGCAGGCAAGCATGGAGATCGTCGAAGTCTTCGCCACCGAAATGTTCGGTTCGAAAATAGCGACGCTCAAGCCCTTGTGCGCGCCACCTGCTGTGCTCTTTGCACGCGCTGCTTCCCAGCCGAAGCGATAGCCCTGCGTTTCCACTTCGGCAATGCGTTGCCGGACAAACTGCGGATGCCAGAGGTAAGGCACCGTGAACACCGGGCAGCGATGTAGTGTGCGCTGAAAACTGGCGAATAGCCGGTACTCGGGCAGCGACCAGATTTCGTCGCAGCGGTCGGCCCGCGAAAAGTGACTGGGTTTCTCGAAAACGGCGGGTTCCGCAAGACCGGCAAACGGATGGCCGCAGCAGTAATAGACCGCTTTCTTGCCGCGCGCGCGCATCAGGGCGAGCCACTGGGTGTCGAGCGCACCGGCCATTTCGATGATCACGTCGACCTGGTCGCTGGCCTCGCGTTGCGACATCACGGTCAGACCGAGCGTGGCCGTGTCGACCTGTTCCGGCATCACGCCCTGGTCGCCGACGTCGATCAGCGTGACGCCGCGCACGAACGGCAACCGCTGGAACAGGCGAGCCAGAAAGATGATGTTCTGGCCCAGACCGTTCTGCCAGATATTCTGGCCCTGGTGGCTGATAACGGAGATTCCGATGCGCATGTTGCCGTAAAGCAGAAGTGGAGCGGACCGCTGTCAATGACAGCGGTCCGCCAGGGGGTACGGCAATAATAGCGTCAGAGCTGCGCCGACGCTACATTTGCGGGCTTACCACGAGTATCCAACGCCTGCGTTGAACATCATGCGCTCGCCGCTCACCGTGCTCACGCCGAACTTGACGATCGTGTTCTGCGTGACCCGTGCACTTCCGCCCACCGCGAGGGCCGTGTAGCCGCCGTAGTTGCCCAACCCTGCGCCGAGCATGAAGGTCTTGCCCGGCTCGACCTGCGGCAACCCGGCCAGCGCACCGGCCATCGCAACACCCGAATACGCATATTTCGCGACCGTGTTGACGTTGCTCTGCACGCTCTGCAACTGTTGCAAATTCACGGCATCGGTCGGATTCACACCCGCTGCGACGTTCGTGATCGTGCGTTCGTTGCCCGGCGAGCCCACCGACACCGAGTTCGACTGGCTGGCCACCGACCCTGCACCGAGCGCCACCGAGTTCGCCCCGCTTGCCACCGCGTTCGAACCGATCGCGGTCGACTGCGTGCCGGTTGCCTGCGACTGGAAGCCCACCGCCGACGAACCTTGACCCTGTGCGGTTGCACGGAAGCCGATCGCCGTCGTGTTCGTGTCCTGGGCAAGCGACTGCGAACCCATCGCCGTGGCGCCGTTGGCAACCGTCGTAACGGTCGCTCCGTTCACCCCGGCCACCGTGCCGGCCTGCGCACAGGTGCCGACTGCCGTCGTATCGGCGCCGTTGGCCGAACCGCAAGTCGCTGCGTTCACCGTCGACGTCGACGTGTTGTCGAACGTGCGGCCTTGCGTCGTCCTCGTGCCCGTACCGCTGCCGTTACCGCTCGACCCGCCTGCGCCGATCGTCGAGATCGTCGTGGAGAGACCTGTGGACAGCGAGGTACTCAGGCTACCGGTCGAAGTCGACAGGCTGTTCAGGTTGCTGTTGGTCGTGGAGAGGCCCGTCGACAGCGACGAGATCTGACCGAGCGATGCGCTGAGCTGGCTGGCTACGGTGAACAGCTGGCTGCCGTTGATCGCGTCGGTGCTGCTTGCCGTGACCTGGCCTGCTGCGACGTTGGTGATCTGCCGTTCGAAGCCCGGCGAGCCGACGCTCACCACGCCCACCGGTGACGTACCGGCGAACGGTCCGAGTTGCAGCGAGCCGATCGTTGCAGTTGCTGTTGCTACCGCGCCGGCCGTGATTGAACCCGAGCCAAGGGCGACCGAGTTGGCAATCGACGCTGTCGCACCGTTGCCGAGCGCTACCGAGCCGCTGCCCGAGGCGGTCGCGCCGTTGCCCACCGCCGCGCTGCTGGTACCCGACGCGAGCGCGTTCGTGCCAGCTGCCAGCGCGTTGAGGCCGGTTGCGCCGTCGTTGTTGTAGTTGCCCGTCGCTGTGCCGCCGTCGTTGACGCTGTAGTAGTGCGTACGCGTCGCCGAAACAACCGTGGACAGGCTCGAGATGCCGCTACCGGAGGTGCTCAGGGTAGTCGACAGGCTCGAGAGACCGGTCGAGAGGCTGGACACGTTGCTGTTGGTCGTGCTCAAACCGGTCGACAGCGATGTGAGGCCCGTCGATGTCGTGGTGGACAGACTCGACAGGTTGCTGTTGGTCGAGCTTAAGCCAGTCGACAGCGACGTGAAGCCGGTCGAAGTCGACGTGGACAACGAGTTCACGCCAGTCGACAGCGAGCCGATGCTGCTCGATGTCGAGCTCGATAGGCTTGTTACGTTGCTGTTGGTTGTGCTCAGGCCGGTCGACAGGCTGGTGATGCCGGTCGAGGTCGATGTGGACAGCGAGTTCACGCCGGTCGACAGTGAGCTGATGCCGCTCGACGTCGAGCTCGACAGGCTCGTTACGTTGCTGTTGGTTGTGCTCAGGCCGGTCGACAGCGAGCTGATACCTGTGGATGTTGAACTCGACAGGCTCGTTACGTTGCTGTTCGTTGTGCTCAGGCCGGTCGACAGGCTGGTGATGCCGGTTGAGGTCGATGTGGACAGCGAGCTCACACCGGTCGACAACGAGCTGATGCCGCTGGATGTCGAGCTCGACAGGCTCGTTACGTTGCTGTTGGTCGTGCTCAGGCCAGTCGACAGGCTGGTGATTCCAGTCGAGGTCGACGTGGACAGCGAGTTCACGCCGGTCGACAGCGAGCTGATGCCGCTCGACGTTGAGCTCGACAGGCTTGTTACGTTGCTGTTGGTCGTGCTCAGGCCGGTTGACAGGCTCGTGATGCCGGTCGAGGTCGACGTGGACAGCGAGTTCACGCCGGTCGACAGTGAGCTGATACCGGTGGACGTCGAGCTCGACAGGCTTGTTACGTTGCTGTTCGTCGTGCTCAGGCCGGTCGACAGGCTCGTGATGCCGGTTGAGGTCGATGTGGACAGCGAGTTCACGCCAGTCGACAGCGAGCTGATGCCGCTCGACGTCGAGCTCGACAGGCTCGTTACGTTGCTGTTGGTCGTGCTTAGGCCGGTTGACAGGCTCGTGATGCCGGTCGAGGTCGACGTGGACAGCGAGTTCACGCCGGTCGACAGTGAGCTGATGCCGGTGGACGTCGAGCTCGACAGGCTTGTTACGTTGCTGTTGGTTGTGCTCAGGCCAGTCGACAGCGAAGTGATCCCCGTCGAAGCTGAAGTCGACAAACTCGTCACATTGCTATTGGTCGTGCTCAAGCCCGTCGATAGCGAGTTGATGCCCGTGGACGTCGAGCTCGACAGGCTTGTTACGTTGCTGTTCGTCGTGCTCAGGCCGGTCGACAGGCTGGTGATGCCAGTCGATGTAGACGTGGACAGCGAATTCACACCGGTCGACAGCGAGCTGATGCCCGTAGACGTCGAACTCGACAGGCTTGTTACGTTGCTGTTCGTCGTGCTCAGGCCAGTCGACAGGCTGGTGATGCCAGTCGATGTAGACGTGGACAGCGAATTCACACCGGTCGACAGCGAGCTGATGCCCGTAGACGTCGAACTCGACAGGCTTGTTACGTTGCTGTTCGTCGTGCTCAGGCCAGTCGACAAACTGGTGATGCCGGTCGAGGTGGACGTGGACAGCGAGTTCACGCCAGTCGACAGTGAGCTGATGCCGGTCGAAGTCGACGTGGACAGCGAGTTCACTCCTGTCGACAGCGAGCTGATGCCCGTGGACGTGGAACTCGACAGGCTCGTTACGTTGCTGTTCGTCGTGCTCAGGCCAGTCGACAGACTCGTGATGCCGGTCGAAGTGGATGTGGACAGCGAGTTCACGCCAGTCGACAGCGAGCTGATGCCGCTCGACGTCGAGCTCGACAGGCTCGTTACGTTGCTGTTGGTCGTGCTCAGGCCAGTCGACAGACTGCTGATGCCAGTCGAGGTCGACGTGGACAACGAGCTCACGCCAGTCGACAACGAGCTGATGCCCGTGGACGTCGAACTCGACAGACTCGTTACGTTGCTGTTGGTCGTGCTCAGGCCAGTCGACAGACTGCTGATGCCAGTCGAGGTCGATGTGGACAGCGAGTTCACGCCGGTCGACAACGAGCTGATACCCGTTGACGCGGAACTCGACAGGCTCGTCACATTGCTGTTGGTCGTGCTCAGACCCGTCGACAGGCTACTGATGCCGGTTGAGGTGGACGTGGACAGCGAGTTCACACCGGTCGACAGCGAACTGATGCCGGTGGACGTCGAGCTCGACAGGCTTGTTACGTTGCTGTTCGTCGTGCTCAGGCCGGTCGACAGGCTGCTGATGCCGGTCGATGTGGACGTCGACAGCGAGTTCACGCCAGTCGACAACGAACTGATGCCGGTGGACGTCGAGCTCGACAGGCTCGTTACATTGCTGTTGGTCGTGCTCAAACCAGTCGACAGACTGCTGATGCCAGTCGAAGTGGACGTGGACAACGAATTCACACCCGTCGACAACGAACTGATGCCCGTGGACGTCGAGCTCGACAGGCTCGTTACGTTGCTGTTGGTCGTGCTCAGGCCCGTCGACAGGCTGGTGATGCCGGTCGAGGTCGACGTGGACAAGGAGCTCACTCCAGTCGACAACGAGCTGATGCCCGTCGATGTCGAGCTCGAAAGACTCGTCACGTTGCTGTTGGTCGTGCTCAGGCCCGTCGACAGGCTGCTGATACCCGTCGAAGTCGACGTGGACAACGAGCTCACACCCGTCGACAACGAACTGATGCCCGTGGACGTCGAGCTCGACAGGCTCGTCAGGTTGCTGTTAGTCGTGCTCAGGCCAGTCGACAGGCTGCTGATACCCGTCGACGTCGACGTGGACAGCGAGTTCACGCCGGTCGACAGTGAACTGATACCCGTGGACGTTGAGCTCGAGAGACTCGTTACGTTGCTGTTGGTCGTGCTCAGACCCGTCGACAGGCTACTGATGCCTGTCGAGGTCGACGTGGACAGCGAGTTCACGCCAGTCGACAGTGAGCTGATGCCCGTGGATGCGGAGCTCGACAGGCTCGTCACATTGCTGTTAGTCGTGCTCAACCCCGTCGACAGGCTGTTAATGCCA
Organism: Paraburkholderia megapolitana; assembly: GCF_007556815.1. Classification (NCBI taxonomy): domain Bacteria; kingdom Pseudomonadati; phylum Pseudomonadota; class Betaproteobacteria; order Burkholderiales; family Burkholderiaceae; genus Paraburkholderia; species Paraburkholderia megapolitana. Next base: position 1,217,637 of record NZ_CP041743.1, on the reverse strand, counting down.
GTCGAAGTCGAAGTGGACAGCGACGAGATGCCGGTCGATGTGGACGTCGACAACGAATTCACACCGGTTGACAGCGAGCTGATGCCGGTGGACGTCGAGCTCGACAGGCTCGTCACATTGCTGTTCGTCGTGCTCAGACCCGTCGACAGGCTGTTAATGCCAGTCGAAGTCGAAGTGGACAGCGACGAGATGCCGGTCGATGTGGACGTCGACAACGAATTCACACCGGTTGACAGCGAGCTGATGCCGGTGGACGTCGAGCTCGACAGGCTCGTCACGTTGCTATTGGTCGTACTGAGACCCGTCGACAGCGAGCTAATACCGCTCGACGTCGAACTCGACAGGCTCGTCACATTGCTGTTTGTCGTGCTCAGCCCAGTCGACAGCGAAGTGATCCCCGTCGAAGCTGAAGTCGACAAACTCGTCACATTGCTATTCGTCGTGCTCAGTCCAGTCGACAGCGAGCTAATGCCGCTCGACGTCGAGCTCGACAGGCTCGTTACATTGCTGTTTGTCGTGCTCAGCCCAGTCGACAGCGAAGTGATCCCCGTCGATGCCGAAGTCGACAAACTCGTCACATTGCTATTGGTCGTACTGAGACCCGTCGACAGCGAGCTGATGCCGCTCGACGTCGAACTCGACAGACTCGTTACATTGCTGTTCGTCGTGCTCAAACCGGTCGACAGCGAAGTGATCCCCGTCGAAGCCGAAGTCGACAAGCTCGAAATGCTGCTCGTCGTCGTGCTCATGCCGGTGCTCAGCTGCGACACGGTCACGGCATCCTGCGGCGCGGAGCCATCGGCCACATTGGTAATCCGGCGCAACGCCGTCGAGTTACCCACCGACACTTCCGACTGCGGCGCTGCCTGTCCGGTCAGATAGCCCGTACCCGTCGGCGCAGTCGCACTCGTGGTACTGCCCGCACCCAGCGCCACGCTGCCCGCGCTGCTGGCCACCGCGCCGTTGCCGATCGCGACGCCATTGGACGCCGATGCGCTCGCATTCGGGCCCAACGCCATCGCGTTCACCCCGGTCGCACCGTTGTTGTTGTAGTTGCCCTGCTGTACGCCGTTGTCGTTGACGCTGTAGTAGTGCGAGCGCGTGGCCGACACAACGGTGGACAAGCTCGACACGCTGCTGCCCGTCGTGCTCAGGCCCGTCGACAGCGACGTGATGCCCGTCGAAGTCGACGTGGACAACGTGTTCAGACCGGTCGACAACGAGCCGATACCGCTCGAAGTCGAGCTCGAGAGACTGACGATACCGCTGCTCGTCGTGCTCAGGCCGGTCGACAGACTGCTGACGTTGCTATTGGTCGTACTCAAACCAGTCGACAGGCTGGTGATACCGGTCGAAGCCGACGTCGACAGCGAGCCGATGCCAGTGGATGTCGAGCTCGACAGGCTCGTTACATTGCTGTTAGTCGTACTCAACCCGGTCGACAGGCTGGTGATGCCCGTCGAAGCCGACGTAGAAAGCGAGCCGATACCCGTCGACGTGGAGCTCGACAGGCTCGTTACATTGCTGTTGGTCGTACTCAACCCGGTCGACAGGCTCGTTACGTTGCTGTTGGTCGTGCTCAATCCGGTCGACAGGCTGGTGATACCCGTCGACGTCGACGTGGACAACGATGCGATGCCGGTCGAAGCAGACGTCGACAGCGAGCCGATGCCCGTGGACGTCGAGCTCGACAGGCTCGTTACATTGCTGTTGGTCGTACTCAACCCGGTCGACAGGCTGGTGATACCCGTCGACGTCGACGTTGACAACGATGCGATGCCGGTCGAAGCGGACGTCGACAGCGAGCCGATGCCCGTGGACGTCGAGCTCGACAGGCTCGTTACATTGCTGTTGGTCGTACTCAACCCGGTCGACAGGCTGGTGATGCCCGTCGAGGTCGAAGTGGACAACGATGCGATGCCGGTCGAGGCGGACGTCGACAGCGAGCCGATGCCCGTAGACGTCGAGCTCGACAGGCTCGTCACATTGCTGTTGGTCGTGCTCAGCCCGGTCGACAGGCTGGTGATACCCGTCGACGTCGACGTGGACAACGACGCGATGCCGGTCGAAGCGGACGTCGACAGCGAGCTGATGCCCGTGGATGCGGAGCTCGACAGGCTCGTTACATTGCTGTTCGTCGTGCTCAGCCCGGTCGACAGGCTGGTGATACCCGTCGAGGTCGACGTAGACAACGACGCGATGCCAGTCGAAGCGGACGTCGACAGCGAGCCGATGCCCGTGGACGTCGAACTCGACAGGCTCGTCACATTGCTGTTCGTCGTGCTCAGACCAGTCGACAGGCCGGTGATGCCCGTCGAAGCCGACGTGGACAAGGAACTGATACCCGTCGACAGACTCGCCACGCTGGCGCCGGCCGTGCTCAGACCCGTGGACAACGAGCTAATGCCCGTGGACGCAGAGCTCGACAGGCTCGTCACATTGCTGTTGGTGGTGCTCAGACCGGTAGACAGGCTCGCGTCGCGACTCACCGCGGTGCTCAGCCCCGTCGACGTCGAGCTCGACAGGCTCGTCACGTTACTGTTGGTCGTGCTCAGGCCAGTCGATAACGACGTGATGCCGCTCGACGTCGAACTCGACAGGCTCGTGAGATTGCTGTTCGTCGTGCTGAGACCGGTCGACAGCGAATTCACGCCGGTCGACAACGAAGTGATCCCCGTCGAAGCCGAAGTCGACAAGCTCGAAAGGCTGCTCGTCGTCGTGCTCATGCCGGTGCTCAACTGCGACACGGTCACGGCATCCTGCGGTGCGGAGCCATCAGCCACATTGGTAATCCGGCGCAACGCCGTCGAGCTGCCCACCGACACTTCCGACAGCGGCGCTGCCTGTCCCGTCAGGTAACCGGTGCCTGTCGGCGGAGCCGCGCCCGTAACGCTGTTGGCCCCAAGCGCCACGCTGTTCGTGTAGGCCGCAGTAGCCGAGGTACCCAACGCCAGCGAATTCGTCCCAGCGGCATTCGCGTTAACGCCAACCGCCATAGCCTGGAAGTTGGACGCCGTCGCGCCAACGCCGAGCGCGGCCGCGCTGCTGCCGCTCGCGGTCGAGAAAGTGCCCACGGCAATCGCTGCGTTCCCCGACGCTATCGCAATCGGCCCCATGGCAACCGAACTGGCACCGCTCGCAGTAGCGCTCGAACCAAACGCGGTCGCAGCGCTCGCCGAGGCCGTCGCAAGAGTACCGAACGCCGAAGCCTGCTGAGCGGTGCCGCTGGCGTTGCCCGCTACACTCCCTTGTCCTACCGCAGTGGCCGTCAACGTCGACGCCGTAGAATTGCTGCCAATGGCTATCGCTTGCTGCGCCGAGCCAGTGGCGTTTTGCCCTATCGCAATAGAACCGACTCCCGATGACGACGCCGATGTGCCAAACCCAAGCGAGTTCGTCCCGCTAGCAGTCGACGTACCGAGCGCAACTGCAGAAGCCCCGCTCGCCGTGGACGAAACGCCCAGCGCAACCGCGTTCGACGCACTCGACGTCGCACCCACACCAACGGCAAGCCCGTTCGTCGCCGCCAGCACCACGCTCGAGGAGCGGCCGATAGCGATGCCCTGCGCGCCAAGCGCAGCCGCACCGCCGGTACCCGTGTTATTGCCGCCGCCGATCGCAACCGCGCTCGAGCCCGACGCCGTCGTATCGTTGCCGATCGCCGTTGCGCCGGTGCTGGTCGCCTTCGAGCCCGAACCCATCGCGATCGCGCTGGGCGAGTTGGCCGTGCTGTTCTGTCCGAAAGCCTGCGAATAGTTGCCGCTCGCCGTCGCGTTGGCACCGATGGCAATCGAGGTGGTACCAGACGCCGTCGTCGAGCCTGAGGTGCCGCCGGCGATCGCGATCGACTGCGAACCCGTCGCCGAACCACCGCTGCCCCCCGTGTACTGCGCATGCGCGACGTTGCCATGAACCCCCGCGCCCGCGACAACCAGTGCCGCAATCGCCTTCGCTACCGCCGATTTACTCGGTTTGCCGCGCGCAGACGCAAGCTCGGAAGCCGCAACCCAGGCACCCAGAGCTTCATTCCAGATAGATCTATATGTTTTATTCATTTCGAATCCCCTCTCCGGTAGCGCCTGTGCGCGGCAGCAGAATTTTCAAACGCTTGATGGAAATCAATCTGTCGACAAATGCAAAGGGCTGCGCGCTCAGATTTAAGTGAGCGGATTGTATCTTCGTGTATTTTTTTCAATTGTCAAATAATGAAAGATCGTCATGTACGAAACGTAAAGAAATGTCAAATCTACATATTGCACATCCTACGAAGCCCCTTTTTACCTGGCAGAGCGGGCGGCCACACAGTTTTGCATTTGTCTAGACAATAAACTAACTTCAAGCGCTGAGGATTTTAAATTAAATATTCATCAGTAAAATTATTGACATTATTCACGTAGAATAAAATATCTCTTTCATGAGAAATTCTCCGCAATCGACCGTCGAAAATGTTCTGTTTAGTTCACGTAACCCTGGTGGAAACCCGGGCTAACCGCTGGCATTTGTCGGCTACCGGACGGTCGGTAATCCAACGCGCCGGCTAATATCGCTGCGTTTGACCTTTCTTAACGGTTGGATCCGTCAAACGGCGTTATCTTGTTATTTGGCCGGACGGACCGGGCACCACGCGCCCGCGTGCGCGAGGCGGCAACCGCTTCAAACATTCATTCGACCGATCGCCGTCGGCCGCGCCCGCCTCCACAGGCGGCAGCCTTGCAAACGGCGCCGCCTTTCCCGTCAGTTGCGGAACGCAAAGATGTCCGACCGCAGCGGGACTCCCAGAGGAATCCAACGTGAAGAACATCGGTAGTGGATTGAGCGCGCCACCCAGCCGCGCGATGGATGCCGGCGAAACGTCCCGACGAAGCGACGGTGCGCTCGCCGCGCGCGTGCGCAGAGGTCTGCACGACGGCGAATTCCGCGTCGCGTTCCAGCCGATCATCCATGCGCAGACTTCCCGGCTGTCCAGTATCGAATGTCTGCTGCGCTGGCAGCATCCCGATTACGGCCTGCTGCTGCCCGGTAGTTTCGTCGAGGCGTTCGAGGATGCACGCGCCGCGCGCGAAGCAAGCTACTTCGTTCTCGAATCGGCCTGCGAGCAACTGCGTACGATGCAGCGCGAAGGTCATCCGTTGCCGCGCGTATCGATCAACATCCAGCCGTCGCAACTCGCCGACGATGAACTGATCACGACGATTCGGGCAACGACGGAGCGCTACGGCATCGATCCGTCGCACCTGGAACTCGAACTCGTCGAAACTGCCGACGCCTCGAAGCTGCTGGCCATCAGCGAGATCACCGACTCGCTGCGGCAACTCGGCGTACGCATCGCGATCGACGGTTTCGGATCTGGCTACGCGTCGCTCGCCATCCTGAGCTCCACGCAGATCGATACGATCAAACTTGCACGCGAATTCATGGCCAGAGTGCCGACCTCGCACCGGGCCTGCACCGTAATGTCGTGCGTACTCGACATGCTCGACAAGCTCGCGGTCACGGTGGTGATCGAAGGTGTGGAAACCGAGGCGCAGTTGCGCTGGCTGAGCCGGCGTGCCGAAGTGTATGCGCAGGGCTACCACATCGCACGGCCACAGACGAAGTTCGCCGCCGCAATCGCGATCGGCTAATCGCGATGTACGGGGCCAACGCCCCGAAGCGTCATTAAAATGCATAAAAGCCGTGGATGGCACCCCAAAATGCCATAGACTCTCCGGAGCTTCAGCCGTGGAACGAGGGCACCATGAGAATTGCAATACTTGACGACGACGCGGACCAGGCAGCACTGACGAACGACACGCTAACAACCGCCGGCCACACCTGCCATACGTTCGAGCAAGGTCAACTGCTTCTGCGTCAGTTGCGGCGCGAGAGCTTCGACTTGCTGGTGCTCGACTGGAACGTGCCTGATCTGTCGGGCGCGGAGATCCTCGAATGGGTCAGACAGAATCTGTCCGAGCGCTTGCCGGTACTGTTCGTCAGCAGCCGCGCGCGCGAGTCCGACATCGTGACGATGCTCAATGCCGGCGCCGACGATTACGTCGTCAAACCCGTCTCGCCCGGTGTGCTTACTGCGCGCGTTGCGTCGCTGTTGCGCCGTTCGTATCCGATGAACCCGGCCTCCACGAAAGAAACCTTCGGCAACCTCGAATTCGATCTGAAGGTTCGGCAGGTATCGGTCGACGGCAATCCGGTCAGCGTCACGCAAAAGGAATTCGATCTTGCGCTGCTGCTGTTCCAGCATCTGAGCCGGCCGCTGTCGCGCGCGCACATTCTCGACGCCGTGTGGAAACAGACCACCGATATTCCGTCGCGTACGCTAGATACCCACATCGCGATGGTTCGCACGAAGCTCGGCCTGCGTCCGGAAAACGGCTTTCGGCTTACGCCGATTTATGGCTACGGATATCGTCTTGAAGCGGTGGGCCAGGATGATACGAACGCAGCGACGGACGGGACCGCGAATCCGTAACGTCGCAAGCCGCCAGCGGCGTTGGCGGTTCTTCCAGCGGCGATCGCCATACCGCCTCTCCCCGCACAAGTCCTCCCTTATAATGTGATCAAGTTATAACAACTTGTGCACACGCACCCACCCGTCTCTTCCGCACCCTCAAGCATGTCGACCACGCCCTCCGCGATGCCCACGCTCCCCCGTTCCCGCGGTACTGCGCTGCATCGGCAGATCTTCGTCGTGTTGCGCGAACGGATCGTCACGGGCCGCTATGCGGCCGGCGCCGTCCTGCCACGCGAAGAGGATCTGTGCGAGCACTTCGGCGTCTCGCGCATCACCGCGCGGCGCGCGCTCGCCGATCTCGAGGCACAGGGCTTCGTGCAGCGCCGCCAGGGCATCGGCACGTTCGTGCGCGAAGACCTGCCGGTCGCGCGCGCGGCCGCGACGCTCAGTTTTGTCGACGCCCTGCACAAGAGCGCCACCGACACGAAAGTCGAAGTGCTCGGCGTCCATATCGAGAACGTGCCGGCCTCGATTGCCGCACAACTACAACTGGCGCCGGACGAACCCGCTGTCCACGCGCTGCGTCTGCGCAAGACCGGCAATGTCACGCTCATGGTGTCGGACGCATGGGTTCCAGCGCGCTTCAGCAAACAGGTAACCGCCAGCCGGCTCAAGAAAGAAGCGTTGTACGAAATCCTGATGAACCAGGGTGTCGAATTCGGTCGTGTCATTCAGGAAGTCACCGCGGTGGCCGCCGATCCGACGTTCGCACACTGGCTCGGTACCGACGTCGGTATGCCGTTGCTGAGAGTCACGCGGATCGTCTACGACGTCTCGCTCGAACCGGTACAGCATCTGACGTTGACTGTTTCGCCGGAACATAGCCGGATCGTCACCGACCTGCCGGTCGACAAGATCAATACGCTCGGCACCGGTCAGATCGTGCACGACGTGCAGCCGGAAGAACTGAAACGGAGCAAGCGTCGCGGCGTTTAGCGGCAAGCGCAGTAACAACCACCGCTAGCCAGTCAATGACTCCAGCGAGCGCCCATTGGTGCGCGGTCCGAGCGTCGCAATCGACAGCGCGACGATGCCCATGCTCGCAGCGATCAGCAGCAGCGCCCCTGACACTCCCGCCCGGCTCAATGCCCAGGACACGAGAAAGCCGCTGAACACGCCCGACAGGCGGCTCCACGCATAGACGAATCCGACCGCGCGGGCACGGATACGCGTCGGATAAAGCTCTGCCTGATAGGCGTGAAAGTTGTACGACAGAGTGGTCGCACCCAGTGTGACGAGCCCGCCGGTCAGCACGATCCACACCGGTTGACGCACCTGGGCAAACGCGAGACCTGCCGCTGCGACCAGCAGCGCCGACGCGACGATCTGCCACTTCCGCTCGAAGCGGTCCGCGTACAGCATCGCAACCAGCGGCCCACAAGGCATCACGAGCGTAATGCCGAGCGTGTAGCCGAGACTCGCGGTCACGTCGATGCCCTGCCGGACGAGAAACGTCGGCACCCAGTTCGAGAAGCCGTACAGGCCGATGGTCTGGAACACGTGAAACGTACACAGCATCACGGTGCGCGACAGATACCGGCGGCTGAACACCTCGCGCAGCTGCCCGGTTTCGGCACTGTCGGCAACGTGTGGCTCGGGCGATTGAAGCCGTTCGAACGGCGGCAGTGCTCTACCGGTGTCTCTTTCGACACGCGCCTCGAGCGCGGCAACGACCGCTTCGGCGCGTGCCTGCTCACCGTGGGAAGCCAACCAGCGCGGACTCTCCGGAATCCGCGTGCGAATCACCCAGATCAACACCGCCGCCACCGATCCCACCAGAACAACCCAGCGCCATCCATCGAAACCAAGCGGTGCAAGCGGCACCAGTTGCCACGCGAGCAGCGCGATGGTCGGCACCGACAGATACGTAATCACCTGATTGAGCGCGAACGCGCGACCTCGAACGTGGCGCGGCACCAGTTCGCTCAAGTAAGTGTCGATCGTGACGAGTTCGACGCCGAGACCGACACCCACCATGAAGCGCCAGAAGTTCAGTCCGCCCGCGTCTGTCTGGAACGCCATCACCGCAGCCGACACGGTGTACCACAGCAACGCGAACGTAAACACCGAACGGCGGCCCAGCCGGTCCGCGACGACGCCGAACATCAGCGTACCGACCAGCAACCCTGCGAATGCCGCCGCGATGAAACTCGCGAGACCCGTCATGCCGAAAAACGTCTTCGTCGTCTCGGTGAGAATGCCCGAACGGATGATGCCCGGCGCAAGATACGCGGTCGAGAACAGCTCGTAAAACTCGAAGAAGCCACCGAGCGAAATCAGGACTACAAGCATCCACACCGTACGGCTCGCGGGTAACCGGTCGAGCCGCGCACCGATGGTGCCGGTCACGGCATAAGTGCTAACAGCCTCGGTCGTACGCACTTCAGCAGCACCGATAACCTTACCTGGCGATGACATAACGCTCCCCACGAAAGTCGTTCACGCTACGTGTCAGGCAAACGGATTGGCGACAACCGGCGCCAGCGCCTCGATCAACTCCCCGACGTCATCGAGCCGTTCGATGTGCAGCACCAGTTCTTCGATGCGCTGCTGCCGCGCCGTATCGATCACGTCACCTGTCAGCGAACGAAACTTTGCAACGATCTCGTCATTCGTCATCTGCACGAGCGGTCGTCCCCGCGGATGGCGCAACAGCATGTCTTCGCAACGGCCGTCGGTGAAGAACATCCGCAGGCGCGTCGCGCCGCGCGCGAGCGGGCCGTCCTCGTCGTACGAGGTTTCGTGACGCACGGTGATGCGTTGCATCAGCGTCCATACGTCGTCCGCATCGATGCGTGCGGGGCTGAACTGCTTCATGCGCGCTTCGCCGTCTATCGCGGTGACCGCCACTGCATAGGCGAGATTCATCTGTGCGCCGATCGGCGTGAGCGGCCGCGCAGCCTGCCAGCCGCCGTGATGAAACGCAGCGCTTGCGAGATCGAGTTCGATGCGTTCTATGTCGTCCACATTGAACGGTCGCTGCGCGCGTATCTCGAGCACCGCCTCGATCGGTGCAAGCAGCGCACCCATCGCCGGGTACGGCTTGATGATGTTCTTCTCGACCTCCCACACGCTACCTAGATTTGCCGCGATCTGTGTGGCGTCAGGCGCGTGCCCTTCGCCGAAGGTCGACAGAAAGCCGCCGTATTCGCGTTCGAACACGCGCTTGATGCCCGTGTAACCGCCCGCCGCAAGCACTGCGGCGTAGAGACCGCTGCGCGACGCGAAGCCGTGATGCATGCGCTTCGACATCGCTTCGAATTGCGCCGCCATCAAGCCGCCCGATTGCGTGCCCGCGAGTCCCAGCGCGTCTTCGAATTGCGCGGCATCGAGCCCGTGCAGCTTGCCCGCGGCTGCCGCACTCGCATGCGTGCCGAACACCGCGCCCGAGTGCCAGCCGCGCGACAGCATCTGCGAGCCGTGTAGCGCCAGTCCGACGCGCGGGCCGACTTCATAGCCGCACATCGCGGCGAGCAGGAAACGCTCGCCGTTCACGCGGCCTAGCAGCTCGGCGCTAGCCAGCAGCGAAGGCAGCACCACCGATGCGCTGTGCAACGGGGCAAGCGGATGGAAATCGTCGAGTTCGAAGCTCTGGATGAACGTGCTGTTCAGCAACGCAGCTGCCGGCACGCTAGTTTTTCTGCCCGAACCGATCAAGGTCGCGCGTTCTCCGCTTTCTAGCGCGCAGACCAGTTCGGTGGCCTTGCTCGACCATGGCAAGCGTGCGCCGACCAGTGCACAGCCGAGACCGTCGAGCGTCAGATACTTGCCGCGCTCCAAAGCACGCTCCGCGATATCGCCGATCTGCAATTCGGCGAGCCAGCTCGCGAGCCGGCCGGTTGGGCCGTCGGGATCGGTGGGCACCGCACCCGATGCCCCGCGTCGGTCCGTCGTAGGTACCGCAGTGATACTGCTCATGGATGCTCCCTCATGAAAATCCGCGCACGCCGGCGGCGCACACGATTGATCGCAACGGTTAACTACCGCTCTGGGCTGGCTGCCGTTCGAGCGGAATCCAGATCCACGGACGTCGTTCGCGATCGGCCATCTGCCAGTCCGAGATCTGCTCGCGGTACGCGAAGGTTTGCGTGATCTCGTCGAGACCTGCCATCAGCGCATCGCGCCGGAGCGGATCGATCTCGAACGCGAAACGTGTGCTCCCCGCGCTAACTGTGCAGTCGACCAGACTCACCGTCACCGGCTCGCCAGCTTCCGACAAAGCCGCAAGCTCAGCGATCTGGCTAGCATCGAGACGCACGGGCAGCATGCCGTTCTGGAAACAGTTGCCATAGAAAATCTCGCCGAAACTCTCGGCGATCACGCAGCGGATGCCCGCTTCGAACAGCGCCCAGACCGCTCCTTCACGCGACGAGCCACAGCCGAAGTTCGCACCAGTCAACAGGATCGGCGCGGCACGATACGCTTGCCGGTTCAACACGAAGTCGGGGTCTTCGCTGCCGTCCGCGCGACGCCGCAACGCTTCGAACGCGTACTGACCCAGCGCGTGGCGCGGCTGCTGCGTCAAACGCTCGATGCGAATCACCGTGTCCGTATCGAGGTTCGCGCGCAGTAGCGGCGCAGCGGCACCCGTGACAATGTCGACTTTATTCATGTGCAAGCCTCCGGCTGTCGGCGATGACTCCGGTGACCGCGGCCGCCACCGCGCTTTGCGGACTCGCCAGATGTGTGCGCGCGCCCGGCCCCTGGCGGCCGACGAAGTTGCGGTTCGACGTCGACACGGCGCGGGCGCCGCTCGGTACGGTCTCGCCGTTCGCCGCTACGCACATGCTGCAACCCGGCTCGCGCCATTCGAAACCTGCTTCGAGAAAGATGCGATCGAGCCCTTCGGCCTGCGCATCGCGCCGCACCTGCTCCGAACCCGGTACGACCCACGCCCGCACACCGGGTGCGACGTGCCGCCCGCGTGCGAGGCGCGCCGCTTCGCGCAGATCCGAGAGCCGCGAGTTCGTGCACGAGCCGATAAACACCCAGTCGACCGGCGTCCCTTCGAGCGCGTCGCCGGGCTTCAGGCCCATGTAGTCGAGTGCGTTGCGCCACGCGTCGCGGTGCGCGGCATCGGGCGCGGCATCGGGGTCGGGAATGCGCCCGTCGATGGCGATCACCTGTTCCGGGCTCGTGCCCCAGGTCATCATCGGCGGTACGGTGCCTGCGTCGAACGATACTTCGCGATCGAAGCGCGCAAGCTCGTCGGACGGCAATGTGCGCCAGTAGTCGACGGCACGTGCGAACAGCTCGCCGCGCGGCGCATACGCGCGGCCTTCGAGGTACGCATATGTCGTGTCGTCGGGGGCGACCATGCCGACCTTCGCGCCGAATTCGATCGACAGATTGCATAACGTCAGGCGCGCTTCGACGTCGAGCGCGCGGATCGCTTCGCCTGCGTATTCGACCGCATGACCCGTCGCGGCGTGCGCGCCGAGACGGCCGATCAGATACAGCACCAGGTCCTTCGCGAACACACCGTCCTGCAACCGGCCGTCGAAACGGATGCGCAGCGTCTTCGGCTTGCGTTGCCACAGTGTCTGCGTTGCGAGCACGTGCGTGACTTCGGACGAACCGATGCCAAACGCAAGCGCACCGACCCCGCCGTTCGTACAGGTGTGGCTATCGCCGCAAACGAGCGTCGCACCCGGTTGCACGAGGCCGAGTTCGGGTGCCATCACGTGAACGATCCCCTGGCCCGGTTCGCCGAGATCGAAGAAGCGGACCCCGCCTTGCGACGACAGCGCCTTGAGCCCGGCCCACAAGCGCGCGCCGCCTGCGAACGTCGTGCCGGTGCGGCCCGGCATCGTGGACACCGCGTGATCCGGCGTCGCGAACGCGAGATCGGGGCTGTGTATGGGCAGTCCCCGTTCGTGGAGTGCGTGCAGCGCGGCCGTGCCCGACAGGTCGTGCAGCAACAACCGGTCGATGTGCAGCAGCGCGATGTCGTCGCCAGCCTGCGCAACGACATGGCTGTCCCATACCTTGTCGAACATGACGGACGGTTTCATCGCGCGTTCCCTTGCACCGCCGGTTCGCCATCTACTTCGGGCTCAGGATCACGAAAGCGCGTGCGGATCGCATCCCATTCGTCGGCGCCGAGGCGCCTGAAACGCTCGCGCACCGACGCATGCCCCGCCGACGCCGGCGGCACGCGCGTTTCGCGCAATGCGCTCAATGTGCGGTCGCAACTCTCGATCACGGCCCCAAGTAGCAGGCTCGGCAGGATTGCGATCCGGTAACCCATTTCGGCAACGTCGCGCAAGCCGATGTCCGGCGTTTTGCCACCACGCACGATATTGAGCAGACACGGCCCGTGTACGGCACGCGGCACCGCCGCTACTTCGTCGAGCCCCTGCGCCGCTTCGACGAATGCGATGTCGGCGCCGGCATCGAGCGCCGCGTTCGCGCGCCATATGGCTTCGTCGAAACCGATCACGGCACGCGCATCGGTTCGCGCGATCAACACGAAGTCCGGGCTCGTGCGCGCTGCGACCGCTGCACGGATCTTCGCGATGAATTCCGCGCGCGACACCAGTTCCTTGCCATCCAGATGACCGCATTTTTTCGGCGCGAGCTGATCTTCGATATGGATGCCCGCGACGCCGCGCAGTTCGTATTCGCGCACCGTACGCGTCACGTTCAGTTCGTTACCGAAGCCGGTATCCGCGTCGGCAATCACCGGCACACTCGCGCTACGTGCAATCACGCCGGCGTTCTCGACCATCTCGGTCATCGTCAGCAAACCGTAGTCGGGGTAGCCGCGCGCCGCCGCCGTACCTGCGCCAGTCATGTATAGCGTGCCGAAACCGGCCTGCTCGGCGATGCGCGCGGTCAGCCCGTCGTATACACCGGGTGCGACCAGCAGTTCGCCAGTGGCAAGCTGCTCGCGCAATTTCATTGCTTGTTTCATGGGGTTTTCTCCTTCAATGCGTCGGTGATTCGAAAGCGTTGAACAGGTCGCGTGTGCGCAGCGACCGCAGGTCGAGCGCGAGACTAAAAAGTCGTTGTGGATCGATGTGGCTGCCCGCCCAGTCGAGACAATCGGCAAGCTTGGCCGTCAGTTCGTCATCGGTTAACGGGTCCTGCGTCGAGCCGTGCAAGGTCTCGATAGAGCGTCGTTCGCAGGTTCCGTTGCGCAGTGTGAGCGTGATGTCCGCGCGACGCGGCAGCATGGGGGTGTCACCGTCGGATGCATCGACGCACTCGAAAAACTGCTGGATATGCGGGCGGTTGACGGCTTCATCAGTGAATGTGGCAAGACGGATGTGTCCATCGGCCAGTGCTGCGGCCACTGCATATTCGAGGCTGAACTTGCCTTCGAGCCCGGTTTTCGGTCGATGGTGCGTGAGCGGTATCAGCGCAGCGCGACTCGTGTAGATCGACACGCGTTCGACGTCGGCGAGCGTGACGCCGCGCTCGCGTCGAAACGCGAGCAACCCGTCGAGCACACGATGAGTCGCATAGCACATCGGATACTGTTTGACGTCGAGACCGCTGCGCTCCAGTTCCCGCGCATCCGGGCCGAGCGCATGCAACGCGGCGCCAATGTCCTCGCCGTGCGCATACAGGTTCGCGTAGCCGTGTGGGCCATCCAGCGCATCGGCCGAAGCACAAAAGCCTGCCTGTGCGAGCAGCGCTGCGCGTACCGCCGCCGCACTCGCCTGGCCGGCCTGAAACGACTTCGCATCGGAACCGACGTTCGCGCGCACACCCGACGACTGCGCAACGGCGAGCCCGATCGCGTGCACGATCTGCGCCTCGTCCAGACGCAGCAGATGTCCGCACGCCACCGTGGCAGCAACTGCGCCTAGCGTCGCGGTGCAATGCCAACCCTTCTCGTACTGTGCGGCCGCGATCACACGCGCCAGCCTGCACAGTGCTTCGAAGCCGACCGCGTAGGCGGACGCGAGGCGTTCGCCCGACAGATCCTCCGCCTCGGCAAGTGCCATCAGCGCGGGCCAGAGCACGACGCTCGGGTGTCCACGTAGCGGCACAGTAACGTCGTCGTAATCGAGTACGTGACCAGCGACGCCGTTGTAGAACGCCGCCGCTTCCGCGCTCGCGGTTGCTGGCTGTCCCCACAGGTGCGCACGACTGCCTTGCATCGACGACACATCGACATCGACAAGCCCGGCGTGCTCCAGATAGCGCAACGCGGCACGTGAGGCAGGTTCGTTGCGTCCGGCCACGGCACACGCGAAGGTGTCGGCAAACGAACGCGCACAGAGCCGATAGTGGTCGCCGTCGATACGCGCCGGGTCGAACCCGTTGGCGAACGTAGCGATCTTCATGCTTGCAGTTCGGCGGAATGGGCTCATAGGTGAGCCTCTACGGGAGTCGCTGTAACAGCACTCGCAATGGCGGCGCGAGGCACATACACGACGCCCTCCATCAGGCGACGCGCGGTGCGACTGAAACCAAGCCGTGTGTACACGATCTCGTTCGCGGCGCCGGCGCTATGCGCTTGCACAGCGACCGCCATCACGCCAAGCGGATGACCGATACGCAACGTGCCTCCCGTTGCGTCAGGCACGGCCTGATGCACGATGGACCCCGGTACGCGCGACATCGCAGCCGTGCACATCGAACCGGTACCCGCCATGCTCTCGTGGCAGCGGTTGTAGAAGATCAGACGCGCGCGCAGATCCATCGTCGCTGCGTCAACCGTTTCACCTTTCGCATCGGCATAGGTGGCCGGGGGCGCAATCAGCACCACCAGCGGCAATGCCGGCGAATCGCGTTCGGCTTGCGTCCAGTGCTCGCACAGGCCAATCCGCTGGGCGGCCTTGCCGCGCGCTTCGCGTAGCGTGTCGAGCAACGCGCGCATGGTGTCGATCTGATCGGGAAGCTCGCTGCCGCTCACACCGACGTCGCTCGCGCGCAGGAACACGCAGGGATTCGCGACATCGCCGAGCGTGACTTCGAGCGTGCGGCCGTCTTCTAGTGCGATCGTGTCTACCGCACGACCGGTCGGTAGCACGTGGCCGGTTTTCGCTCCGATCGTGTGCGTGTAGTCCATGAAGATTTCCGCGCCCGTGCCCGGTACGCCGGGAATCGCAAAGTCGCCGGTTACGCTTGCCACGCCGTCGCTTACCGGAACATGCGCCACAAGAATCTTCTTCGTGTTGGTGTTGAAAATGCGCATCGTGGTGATCGGCCCTGTTGCATCGACGAGGCCCGTATCGATTGCAAACGGTCCGACACCCGACGAGATGTTGCCGCAGTTGCTCGTGTAGACGACGATGCCGCGCGCCGGCGGCACGATCGCATAGGTGTAGTCGACATCGGCGTCGGGGCGCGTCGACGGTTTGACGATGGCGATCTTCGAGGTGACGAGACGCGAGCCGCCAAGCCCGTCGATCTGCAGCAGATCGCTACTACCCAGCGCAGCCATCAGAACGGCGTCGCGCTGCGCGCCAGGCTCGGGAAGATCGCGATCGTGAAAGAACAAACCCTTGCTCGTACCCGCGCGCATGATCGTGCATGGCACGGCAAGCAGTTCGGGATGTCTCGTGACCAGCATGATGTACTCCTCCGAGTCGTGGTTGATGTAGCGTGACGCTCTCGCTCATGAACGGCTTGCGTTCGCGGCGCTACGCGGACTGCCGGTCGCACCGAGCGCAATCGAATCGGCCTGGCTGTCGAGTGGCCGGTTACGCGTCTCGATGCCAAACAACCCAACGACCAGGCCTTGCACGACCAGCAGCGCTGCAAGAATCGCGGTCACCCGGTTGACTCCACCGCCGTTCAGGAAAATCGCCACGACGACCTGGGGCGCGAGCATCGATGCGAGCCGCCCCGCCACGTTCGACATCGCCGTGCCGCGCAGGCGCAACTCAGTAGGAAACAGTTCGGGCACGTAGGTCGAAAAGGCCAACGCGCCGCAAAAGTACAACGCAGCGAACAGCAGCAATCCGAGCACGGTCGCCACGACCAGCGAATGCGCGTGCGGATAAAGCAGGCCCAGCACCGCCGCGACGAACGACATGCCGGCGATGCCCCGCTTCCTGCCCCAGCGATCCGAGAGCAGTACCGCCAGCCCCGCGCCGAGCAGCGCGCCGGTCGCCATCAGCGATGCATAACCAAGCGACGACGACAGCGTCAGCCCTCTGTCGACGAGAAACGTCGGCATCCAGATGATGAAACCGAACAGCGCGCTAAAGCCCACGACGTTGACCGTCATGCCGAGCAGCGTTGCACGCAGCAACCGGCGGCTGAACAGATCGGACACACGAAAGTCGCGCCGCGGGCTCTCGATGGCGACGGCCGGCTCAGGTAGCGCCGCCCCGCGCGCCACTTCGGCTTCGATCTGCGCCACGATCGCATCGGCCTCATCGTATCGACCGACCGATTCGAGCCAGCGCGGCGATTCCGGCAGTTTCTTGCGCGCGAACCAGGTAGCGAGCGCGCCGACGCCGACAATCACGAACATCCAGCGCCAGCCGAACGCGGGGATGATCAGGTAACCGGCGACTGTCGCAGCAAGCAGGGACGAGTTCGCGGCAAGCGTGAGTATCGCGGCCCACCTGCCGCGCCGCGCGGGCGGAATGAATTCGCCGAGCATGCCGTAGCCGACGATCACTTCGGCACCGAGCCCGAGCCCCATCAGGAAGCGCAGACCGATCAGCCAGTGAATGTCGGGCGCAGCGGCTGCCGCCAGCGATGCAAAACCGAACAGCAGCAGGTTGAACTGCAAACTGAAGCGGCGCCCGAACCGGTCGCCCGTCACGCCGGCCACGATTGCGCCGATCAGCATGCCGAGAAAACCTGCGGAAACGAAGTGCGCGTTCTGCGCCATCGTCGACCAGCCGCTACGCACCATCGCGACCATCACGCCGCCGGCCAGATAGAGATCGAAGGTGTCGAAGAAGATGCCTGCGGCGATCATCGCGGCGAGCCGGCGGTGGAATGCGCCTTCGGGCAATCTGTCGAGCCGCTGGGCAGCGGTGTAGCGCATGGCGTGTCTCCGGGCCTGGGCGTACGCAAGCGTCGCACGTCCAAATTTGCTCGTGATGATGTTGTTATATTACTAGTACATCTTAGACGAAAGCACCCTATCGTTTACCTGAATTCAGTCGATTTCGAACAGGGCAGCCTGATGCTCCCGGAGAGCCTCACCTCGCGGGAAGAGTTCGCCTCCCCATACTCACCATTCGTTAAACAATGTGTGGTGCATTGACCGGCCGTAACCTACGACAGCATAATTTTCACGCAGGTCCCAGGGCGTTATATGCCGAGCCCATTTTTCTAATACTTAATGTCGTCAAGGGGAAAGTATGAAATCGATTGTCAAAATGATCACAGGCGTTTCGCTAATCGCAGCGAGCTTTTCTGCGTTCGCCAGCGGCTCCACAATCGTTCTACAATGTTCGACGCCCTCCGGCGGCACCTGCACTGCGACCGCGAGTACAGTTCCGCTGAACAACCCTGCCAGCACCCTCAGTTTTATCTGGCAAGGGCAGAATGTGTCCATAACCAACCTGAACAGTACGTCGGTCACTGTCCAATGTTTAACCAATCAAGTGGGGACTCTTACGGCGTTTAGTGGGTCGCCAAGCGTGCAATCGTCTACTCGCGCCCCAGTAGCATCTGCAACGGTAACCATCGACTGTAGCCCCGCCCCTCCAGCACCGGGGTCGGTGAGCTAGCACTTCGATCCGAAGGGGAACACTTTGCGTTCCCCGAATTGCGGACAACGCGCGCGATAACGCCACCACAACGCCATGTTTGGCTTCAATCGATATGACGCCTCGTGGTGCGAAGAGCACAGAGATCACGCCGCCTGAGTGTCGATTCGAACCGGCAGCACAGTGCTCCCGAAAAGACTCACCTTGCGACGAAATGAAGAGCCATCGAGGGCATCGCGCGCACAATCGGTCCGTTTATTCTGCGGCAGCAGGCACTTCCGTACCGAGACGGTCGAACAGCGCGGTATATTCCGCGGACGGCAGCAGTAGATTCTTCACCAGCTCCGTCCCGCGTCGCTTGCGCTTGCCTTTGCGGTCCCAGCGGTTGTCTACCGTGGTAATGCTGATCGCACGCAGGCTCGGGTCAGCAGGCACCGCGACCAGTTCGAGTACAAGACTCTTCTAGGTGGGTTGGGAGCGATAGGCTTCGGGGGCGATCCGCGTGAGCGCTCGAACGCGGCGCGCAATGCATCGGATGTCGCATCGACGGCTGCGACATCGACCTTGAGCGTCGTTTCGGCCCACTTGCCGGCGCGCTCGGAATAGATCCGCCTGCTCCCGACCCATGCCACCAGTAGCGCGACCGCGAAGATGATGACGGCTTCCCCGAACCAGATCCACAGCATGTTCTGCGTCGACGCTTCAGCACCGTGACTGCCGGGATGAGCGGATATCGCGACGTGATAGTTCTGCGCGAGCCAGTTGATGAAATCCGCCCACTTCGACGGGCCCGCCAGCACCAGCTGCCAGGCCAAGGCAATGCCGTGATCGAGTTGCAGCATGATCCAGATCAGCCAGTACCGCCATAATCCAAATGCCGCAAGGATCAGCGCCGCGGACAAATTAAATGGCAGTGAGCGCGATTTACCAGCCTGTGCTGTCTGTAGAAAACCCGTCGCATGGTTCGAGAAGACAGGTAAACTCCGCCGTTGAATAACAAACACCTGCGCGTGCATTCGCCGGTTCCTGCCTGGACGCACGCCTTTTCGGGGTCCCCGCCGCCGATGCTCCATTCACTCGATCGTCGTTCTGGCCAGACACGGCGACCGGCCCGCGCCGCGATGCTCGCGGGCGCTGTGTCGGCGCTGACGGTGGTGGTGCTGGTGGGCGTGCTGGCATCGACCGCGTACGCGGATGCCGATACCGGCACCGACACATCGGCGGGCAGCACGCCGCTCGTGCCGACCGATGCCGCCCGCGCACTGCTCGCGAAACCGGATGGATCGCCCGTCGCCGCGCTCGCGGTGTTGTCGCTCGATTGTCCGATGGGTAACGGGCCGGTGCGCACCACATGCACCGACAGCTATCTGTTGAGCCTGCAGGCAAACTCCCGCATCAACGGTTATCGCGATGCAGACCAGTTGCCGCCGGAGTGGTATCACGATGCCGCGCCTGCCCGCGTCGCGATGCGCAACGCGCAGTGGCTGACATGGCTCGGCCCGCTCGCCGCAACCGCGCCATTCGATCCCTACCGGATCGCGGCGCAATTCTATTTCGAACAGACCGGCAATCTCGTTGCCGCACAGGACATGCTCGCGCCGCTTCAGCAGCGGCACGACAGCCTGCCCCCCGCCGAGCAGGCCCGCTTGCGCTACCTGAACGTGCGTCTGTGGCTCGCGATGAACCGCGACCGCGATGCATCGAATGGTCTGCGCACGATCGAGCAGGCGGACGGCACGCTCGACCCGACTGTGCTCGATTACGCGTGTCGTTTGTGGTTTGTTCGCGCGCCCGCTGAAATCGAACCGTGGCGCACGCAGTTGCCGCCGCCCTGGCCGGCGCTGCTCGACCGGCGCGCGGCGCCGGCCGCACCTGGTTCGACAGACAGCGAGTTGAGTGGCCTGCTGTCCACTCACCCAGCGTCGCCCTATGTCACCGATGAAGAGTTCCGCAGCGCCGACCTGAAGCTCAGGCTCTTTGTCGGCGAACGGATGTCGGACTGGCCGTTTGCAACGGACGCCGCCTCGCAGTTGCTGGCGGCGTTGCCGCAAGCGGGTATCGGCGTCGAGCAGTGGTGGGATGTGCAGAATCGTGCGTGGCACGCAACGCACATTGCGCTGCCCACGCTACCCGACGATCCGGCCGCGCTCGCCGGCATCGCCGGCGATACGCAGGCGCTCGACGCTTTACTGCTGCCGAAGCCCGTCGATAATCGCGCCTTTACATCCAGTGCGCTGGACGGCGCATCGGGCGAAGCCGCCCTGCAACGCCAGATCGAACTGCAACTCGCACAACGCGCACCCACCGGTGCTGCACGCGCTCAGGCGTTGCTCGCCGCGGAACGCAACGCCGGCAATCCGACGCGGATCTATCGACTCGTCGAGCACGACCCCGCGATGCTCGACGGCGTGCTCGCCACCGACTGGCCATCGCCGTTACTGCTCGTCGCCGTGCAGTCATACGAGACCAGCAACGACGATACGCAGCGCGCGCACCACCGGATGCTCGGGCGCAAATACTCCGATGCGATACCCGATCTCTCGATCGACGACCCATCGCAGTCGAGTGTTCCGCATACGCAGATCGATACGCAGGAGAACCGGATTCACGCGCTGCTACAACTCGACGAACCGCGCGAAGCGGGTCGCGTCGCATTGCATGATCTGCAGCAGGTTCACGGGCGTCCCGATCTGAACAATGGCTTGATGGAGAACGCGCTCGCGCAGGTCGTGGAGGTAATCCGGTATCAGGACCGCTATGGCCGCAGTGACAATGCGCGGGCGCTCGCCTGCGCGGCGCGGCCGGTCGCGGGCACGCTCGTGACCGACAGGACCGCATCGGGACGCGCGGTGCTGGACCATACGCACGGGTGTGCTGCGCAGTAGTGTCTATCGTCGCTCGCAGTGGATAGTTCGAGACCGGCGGCTCGCACGCGCACCGCCGCTCAGAGCGCGCGATACACCGCGACGGCGATCAAGACCAACGTCTGCAACGACGACAGCACGACTGTCTTGCGCAGCAACCCCGCGACACCGCGTACGCGTAGCTCGATGGAGCGGCCCGCTTTCGTCGCATCGATCCAGCCGAGTTCGAGCAACGCCTGATCGAGCGTTTGCAGTGCGCTGAACTCGGCGCGTAACTCAGCGGGTAGGTCCGCAAGCGCGGCAAAGAGACGCCGGTCGATCGCGACGCGAATCAGCAGCCAGAGCGCGCTCAAGCTAACCGCAGCGCTCACGCACGCCGCCGCCACACCAGCCCACGATCCCCACGCGAGCCCGGCCGCCAGTCCGAACGTCAGCCACGCGGCGAGCTGGGTCCATAGCGAGGCGATCAACGCGGCGTCGAGCATGCCGCGCGCCGCCGCGATCTTGAAGCGCACCGGGTCGCCCGCTTCACGCATGACGGTTCGACTCCGCTCGCGCAGCATCAGCAGTAACGATCGCGCGCTGCGCGATGTAATGCTGGATCGGTGCCACGCCTTGCGTGGACAGCACGATCTGCGGTCGCGCGGCGCGCAGCAGTGCGACCGCCTCCTGTGCATCGTCGAGCCGCAGATGGTCGGCGAGCCAGCAGCACGTGCTCAACGCACTGCGCGAATAACCGAGCGCACAGCAGACCAGCACACGGTGGCCGCTCGCACGCAGCGTATCGATGGCGGCGACGGTCTGGCGGATCTGTGCGAGCGTCGGCAGCACGAGGTCGAGCTGCGGCACGCAGACATAGGCGAGCGTCGGGCGTAGTCTGACCCAACGCGGCATTTCCGCGGCGAGATCGACGACCGCGGTGATCCCTGCATGCCGCAGCGCGTGCGAGGTCGGTATGCGACCGACGAACACGTCGTCGCGAATCAGTGTCAGCGCAGGATGGCGCCACGTCCACAGACGCGAATTGACGAACATCCCGAAGATCGTGGGCGCAAACAGCATGAGCGCAGGCCACGGCATGTTGCCGTGCCGATCCTTCTGGAATAGCGCCGGATCGGTGCGCCAGTAAACAATCGCGACACACAGCAGTGCCAGCGCAATCCAGCCGAGCAGCAGCGACCAGGCCGGCGCAACGGGAATCGTGAAGCAGGCGGCCGCAATTCCTATGGCTGCGCCCATCGCGTATCGCCAGGCGAGTCGCTGCGCCTGGCGATACGCGGCTGCATCGACGGCCGATGTGCGAACGCCAGGCATCGGAAACAGGAACAACGCAAAACAGCCGACCGCTGCTCCAGTCGGAACGTCGATCATGTGATGCTGGTACGTCGTGAACACCGACAGGCCGATCATCGCGAACCAGACATGCACGACACCGCGCCAGAAGCCGTGCAACCGGGTCGCGTAGAGCACCCACAGCACGACGAGCAGACCGATATGCAGCGATGGCGCCTGATTGAACGGTTTGTCGAAACCCGCGAGCAGTGTGAACAGCGCGCCCGAAACGCCGCTCACCGGCGGACGGTCGAAACCGAAGCGCAACGGCCACACGACGAAACACACGAAGGAAATACACTGCGTCGTCAGCAGGCGTTTGGCGTGGCCGAGCAGTTCATCGCGCTGCGTCCACAGGAAAAACGACGCTGCATACAGGAAATCGATCGACCAGTACGGCACGATCGTCCATGGCCAGAAGGGGATGTGCCGCTCCCATGCAAACGCAAACGAAGGCACATGCGCGTGTTGCCCCGCGAGCCAGTTCGAAAGCCCGTAAGTCACGAAGAACACCGCGCCCAATCCGGCAAGCAGCAACACTTTCAGCGCAAATGTCGCATTGCGCTGCGGCGTGGAAGTGGGCAATGCGTCGCCGTACACCGGCACCTGTCTGCGGATCTCGCTCATTGCGTCGCCACCCGCTGCGCGAGACTGACGGTGAAAATGCCCCAGTCGTCGATACGCTGTTCGAGCTTGCGAAAACCTGCCCGCGCAACGAGTTCGTCGAGTTCGGCCTGTGAGCGTCGCCGCATCACCCATGCAGGTTCACCGCGATGGTTCTTCAACGTACGCGCGATGAATTCAAGCTGCGGGTGCCACGGCTGACCGGTGTACACCAGATAGCCGCCCGCTGGAACCGACTGCGCGAGCCCGCCGAGCGAAGCGCCGATCGGCGCGTTGTCGCTAAAGAGTTCGTACAGGCCCGAGACGATCGCGAGCGTCGGTTGCGGTGCGAGCTTTGCTAGCGACTCTGCATCGAACGCATCGCCCTGTTCGAAACGGGCGATCGGACCGAAGCCCTTCTCGACGATCAGCGCGCGGCCGGCTTCGACGTTCGGCGCGCTGTAATCGCGCAACAGGATGTTTTCAACCGACGATCGCCCACGCGCGGCATTCGCGATCGCATCGAGCACATAGCGCCCATGGCCCGCCGCGATATCGACGATCCGCACCGGTTCGCCGGCCTGCTGCAGGCGCTGGATCGCCTCGGCGATCAGCTCCTCGATGTTCACCTTGCGTTGCCGGATGCCGCGCCAGCCAATCGCGTCGAGATAGTTACGATCGATCAGCCTGCCGATACCGAAGCGCCCTTCCGCGCGATTGCGATACACGTAGTCGAGCGCGGACCCCGAATCGAAGCCACGTTTGAAGCCAAGCGCGACACCTGCCGAAAACAGGCTCGTCACACGCAAGCCACCACGCACCATCGCCCAGTAAAGACGCATCGGCAACGATGCGGGTGGCTGCTTCAGCTTCGCAAATTCGTCGTGGAACGGCCCGCGCAAATCGGCTTCGACCAGCGAGACCGCTGCGCCCGGCGCATCGTACTCGCGCAGCACGAAGGTGCGAATCTGCGCGACGGCGGTGCCACGCTCAAGTTCGCCGAGCGTGTCGTGATGAAAATTGTCGAGCACGATCCGCTCTTTGCGCGTGGAACTGAGACGCTCGAAAAATTCGTCCTGTGGTTCGCGGCGCACGACCCAGTCGTCGCCGGAAATCAGCAACTGCGTAGGCACCTTGATCGCGGCCGCATCTGCCACCACGCGCTTCGCCGTATCGTGCAGATCGAGCAGCATGTTGACGGCGATCGGACGCGTGATGAGCGGGTCCTTGCTGTAGCTCTCGATACGTTCGGGGTCATGTGTGAGCAGCTTCGGCTTCACGTAGCTATTCACGAAGAAGAGCCCGCGTAGCCGGTACATCAACCGCAGGCCCGGTATCGCGAGCGGCACGTAGAGCTTGATGCTGAAGGCCGGCGACGCGACCACGAGGCAGCGGACGGGCGGTGCATAGTCGTGCACCCACGTCGCGGCGAGCACGGCGCCGACGCTCTGTGCGATCACCGCGATGTCTTCGACGGCAATGCCGTAGATCGTGCCGATGTGATCGACGAACGTCTGGATATCGCGCACGGACGTGGCCGCATTCGGACTGTAGCCGCGCTGGCCCGGCGAGCGGCCGTGACCGCGGGCGTCCCATGCGAAGAAGGCGTGCTCGGGCAGATCGAGTTCGTCGACGAGGTGCGCCATGCGCGCAGAATGCTCGTGCCCGCGATGAAACAGGATCACGGCGCCTCTACATCGCGCGCCGGTGGCCGGCCAGTAGCGATAGAACAGGGCCTCGCCGTCATGCGTGGCAAACGTGTGTTCTTCGGCAATACGCGCTGTCATCGGAATGTCCTGAAACATTGGAAAGGCGCGTCGTGCAGCGGCGCCCCGAACCTGGCGTCGGGTTCCCCCGTCACCGGCACCTAACGCACTTCGGCTACACCGTTGCGCACGCGCTTGATCGTCGTGATCGCAGCCAGCACGACGAGTGCCCACCAGATCCACCCCGCGACCGGTGCGAGCGGCAACCCGAGGCCGATCCACAGACCGAACGCACCAACTGCCACGGCCCGGTCGCTCTTGCCGAGCGGCCCGTCGTAGCGTCGGCTCGCCCCGGCGAGCGGCCCGACCAGCCCCGCGCATTCGACGACCGCAGCCGCGAGCGCAAACGCCCAGATCTGGGCAGGAAGGAAAACGGGAACGGCCAGAAAAGGCAGTGCGAGCGCGATGTCCGACACCACGTCGCCCAGTTCGTTGAAGTACGCGCCGAGCGCGCTTTTCTGGCCGAATTCGCGGGCCAGCATGCCGTCGATCGCGTTGAGCGCCATCCGCAAGAACAGCCACACGGGGATCAGCAGAAACCAGGCGCGATGTGCGCCCAGCCCGGCAATCAGGCCGACCAGAATCGAGCCCGCCGCCGCGAAAACCGTGACCTGATTGGCAGTCACCCCGGACTTGGCCAGCACGCGCACCAGCGGGCGCAACAGGTTCTGAAATTTCGGCTTCAGTGCGTATACGCTCATGGTCTATTTTTCGCCCGGTTTGACGCAATCGCCGCGTTATCGGCCGGTTATACGCTTTACGCGGATGGCGCGTCGGAATCGTATATAGCCGGCACGGAAACGGATTTTATCGATTATTCAAAGTGGCGTTATCGTCATTTAATCCGCGGAAAAGGTCAAGGACCGCATCGGTTAACCTTTTTTACAGCACGGGCAGTATCGGATTGTGCATCTGCGTCACAATTTATCGATCGCCGGCCGATGTATGGTGCGCGCCGAGGAAAATCGTCATAATCCGTCGAGCGAAACACGCGATCCCGACGGACGCGGTTTAACGGGTTCGCCTCGATATATTCAGGCAGCGCTTCTGGCGTCGCGATAAACGGGAATATGAAGAAAAAATGTTAACCCTCCCCGATATGAACAACGCTGCGACCGGCGGCGTCGAGAGGCGAATCCGATGAGTATCTGGCACGAATGGCAACGCGATGGCTTACTGGGAATCGTCCATCTCGTGGCGGGCGCCTATCCGGTGTGGCACAAGGGCGCTCCGAGCGCGGCGCAGCGCATCTATTTTTCGAATCACACGAGTCACGTCGACACGCTCGCCATTCTCACCGCGCTGCCGCGCGAGCTGCGCTCGCAGATCAGGCCGGTGGCCGCGCGCGACTACTGGCAGACCAGCAAGACCAAGATTCACATCGCGCGCAATCTGCTGAACGTGGTGCTGATCGATCGCAAGCACGAAAGCGACAGCGATCCGCTCGACCCGGTGCGCGAAGCGCTGCGCCTCGGCCACTCGATCATCATCTTTCCCGAAGGCACGCGCAGTGCCGAGACGCTGCCGCAAGCGTTCAAGAGCGGCCTGTACCGGCTCGCCACTGAATTCCCCGATATCGAGCTGTGCCCCGTCTACCTCGAGAACCTGCAGCGCATCATGCCGAAGGGTGCGATCTGGCCCGTGCCGCTGATCTGCAAGGTGCACTTCGGCGCGCCGCTGTCGCTCGCCGCCGATGAAGCGAAGGCAGATTTCCTGCAGCGTGCCCGCGACGCCGTCGTCGAACTCGCGCCGGCCCACTGACGGACCGGCACCCCGCTTCCCTTAAACCACCAAGACAAATCATGCGAACCGTGTTCTGGGAACTCGTAGCCGGCGTAACCGGCTTTCTGGCGATCGCGTCGGTCATCGGTGCGATCCTCGCGTGGCGCGACGGCGGCAAGAGCACGACGATCGCCAACCTGAACCAACGTATCCGCGCATGGTGGGGAATGATCGCGATCATGGCGATCGCGATTGGCCTCGGGTCGGGCGCGACCTACATCGTGTTCGCGATCGCCTCGTACCTGACGTTGCGCGAGTTCATTACGTTGACGCCGACATCGCCGAGCGATCACACCACGCTGTTTATCGCGTTCTTCATCGCGATTCCCGTGCAGTACATCCTGCTATGGGTGAACTGGTACGGGATGTTCTCGATCTTCGTGCCGGTGCATCTGTTCATCACACTCTCGCTGGTATCCGCGCTGACGCAGGACACGAAGGAGTTTTTGAACCGCAGTGCGAAGATCCACTGGGCGTTGATGGTTTGCGTCTACGGGCTTAGCTACGCACCCGCACTGCTGATTCTCGACATCGAACACTACCAGGGCGAAAACGCCCTGCTGCTGTTCTTCTTCCTGCTCGTCGTGCAGATCAGCGATGTGTTCCAGTATGTCGTCGGCAAGCTGTTCGGCAAGCGCAAGATCGCGCCGCAGTTGAGTCCGTCGAAAACGGTTGAAGGTTTTATCGGCGGTGGACTGCTTGCGACGTTATGCGGTGCGTTGCTCTATCGCGT
This sequence comes from Paraburkholderia megapolitana, assembly GCF_007556815.1. Classification (NCBI taxonomy): domain Bacteria; kingdom Pseudomonadati; phylum Pseudomonadota; class Betaproteobacteria; order Burkholderiales; family Burkholderiaceae; genus Paraburkholderia; species Paraburkholderia megapolitana. Next base: position 1,190,416 of record NZ_CP041743.1, on the reverse strand, counting down.
GACGCCGTTCAGTTTTGGTGCGGCGTTTTTTATGTCACTGGCGATCGTGTTGTCGGGTTTTGTCGGCGGTCTCGTGTTGTCGGCCGTCAAGCGCTCGCTCGGTGCGAAAGATTGGGGGTCGATGATCTCGGGTCACGGTGGCGCGCTCGATCGGGTCGACTCGATCTGTTTTGCGGCGCCGGTGTTCTTTCATCTTGTGCGTTATCTGTACGTAAAGTGAGTCCGCGTGGCGTTTGCAGTCATCGGACTGGCCTGCCGAAGCAGGCCAGTCCCAGCAGGAGGCAGGTTCTATAGCTTCGAACCGTGCGGAGCCGACCAGATCTGATTAACCTGCGGCGATGCATCCGCCGCACATTGATAGATGTCGACCGGCGTTCCCGCAGTCGATACGGTGCCTTCGAAAACATCGAGACACCCCTGGCTATTCTTCAGATTGCCCGTGAGCGTGTAGGAGAAAACCTGTTTCGTGTCGCGTACGTTGCACGAATTCAGCGTGGCCCACAGCCCGGAAGCAGGGTTGATCGAACCGGGCGCCGCCGTTGCATTGGCCGAGAGACAAAGTGATGTACCAGCCAGCGCGATCGTACCGTTAGCCTCGCGCTGCCATTGTTGAGCCGCCGAGTTCGAGCAGGTATCGACGACAACGCCCGCACCGCTCTTCGCAGCTCCACCAGAAACAGACAGGCAGAGTGCAGGTGTCGCGAACCCCGGTTGAGTCGTTTGGATCTGACCGGTCGGAACGAGCTTGCCGCCGCCCTCAATCCGCAACATCAGGTTGTCGTGCGAACCGATCGTCTGGGTTACCGACGTCACCGACGATTGCGTCGTACCGTTCCACAGGTCGCGTACCGAATAGCGACCGTTTGCCGCTGGGGAAAGACCCAATGACGCAAGCTTCAGCGTGTAGGATTGCTCGCTGCCGCCCTTGTTCAGAACGAGTGCCGCCAAGCTACCATCCTTGAGCGGTTTGACGATCACATCGAACCCCGCGTTCGCAGCCGGGTTGTCGCGCATCACACGATAGCCGCCTGCGCCGAGCGGGTCCTGATCGATGGCGACCACGTTTTTGTTGCTCAGGATCTCCAGCGAATTCCGCAGATGTGTCGTCGTAGGATGGACCAGTTTGCGGACATCGGTACTGAGGATCAGCGGTGCGCCCATGATCGACCAGAGGCCAAGCTGGCTTCTTTCTTCCGCTGTCGACAGGCCGTTATCGCCAATCACGAGCTGATCGGCATCGTTCCAGCTACCCGGTGCCATGTAACGCGACAACGCAATCGTGTCGTCATAGGACTGATAAACCCCTTCTTCGTATGCATTGGCGTTGTAGAAATCCCAGGGGTCGACGAGATTCGACGGATTCGTCGTCATGATGTCCGCCGACACCCGCCACATTTGCCCAAGCTGTTTGGCCAGCGCCAAAGCCGGGTACTTCTCGGGCTGGTCAGGCGAGTATCCGGCCGGCAGCGACGGATCGAAGAGGATCGGACGTTTCTCGCTTTTCAGGGCCGCCTGCATCTGCTTGTCGAGCGTCCCTACGTCGACATTGCCTGTCGCGCCGCAGTTATCGAGCTTGAGAAAATCGACACCCCAGTACGCGTAGGAATTCGCATCGACCTGCTGATGCCCTTGCGCACCTGCTTGCGCGCCTTGACACGTCGTCGCGCCCGCCGTGTTGTACACGCCACCCAGCAGCCCGAGGTTGTGCAGCGTGCTCATGTACGAAGTCAGTTCGTAATCGAAACCGGGTTGTGAAGACCCGGCCCATTTGGGATCGCCGTGCAGGTAGCCCGCCGCATTGCGCACCATCCAGCAGTCGTCCACCACGACGGTCCGGTAACCGACGGCACTCAAACCGGAGTCATACAGCGCCTGCCCCTGGTCTTCCATAAATTGCTGGAACGAATACGTGGCCTGGTTACCACCATTGAGCGGTGCCTGCGGTGTGCATTGAAAACGGGCCCAATCGTTGAATCCCATGGGCGGTACCTGAGCGAGCGGCACAGGTTGTTGCTGGGCATGCACATCCAGACAAAACAACCGGAGCACCATCGCTAACACCAGACCGAATCTAACCAGAGCTATTCTCGACATCGCGACACCTCTGAATGGTTCAATATTTGAGAAGTCCGCTACGTCACAAACGGCGGACCGCTTTTTATGTTCGGGTTACATACCGATACGAGCAGGTGGGAGACGGAAATCAGACAGATCAGGCGTGGCTTCCGGCGGGTTCGTCGCTTGCCGGTTGCCGGTCGGTATGTGTAAATACATTACATCGTTAAATTTTGACTGTCATCCGTGCCAAGCCTTGTTGGTGGAAAATTATGCGTAAACAGCGTTAATTCCAGGGTTTGTACTGTATGACCCGCATGTGATCTTTGAGTTTAAATTGATCATTCACGTATATTATTTACATCGACAACACCGATCATTCGACCATGGCAAAACAGGAACCGGACTCCGATCTCTTTGCGCTTATCCGCGCGCGCCTTCCCGAGCTCGCCGATGCACAGCGCAGCGTTGCCCGGGTGTTTCTCGACGATCCCGAATGGGCCATGCAGGCCCACGTTTCCGATATCGCGGCGCGCGCCGGCGTAAGCGATCCGACAGTCGGACGCTTCTGCCGCGCTGTCGGATACGAGGGTTTGCGGGAGTTCAAATTGCAGGTCGCGCAGCAGATCGCGCGCGGTAGCGCCGCGCTGCATCGCACGGTGACGGCTAAAGATTCGGTAGGCAAGATCGTTTCGAAGGTGTTGCGCAGCTCGGCCGACAGTCTGCTCGATGTAGAACGGCAGTTGCCGCTTGAACGCATCGAACGTGCCATTGCCGCGCTCGTGAATACCGCGCGAGTCGACTGCTATGGTGTAGGCACCACCTCCGGCTTCATCGCGACGGATGCGCAATCGCGGCTAGTCCGTATGGGTCTGCATGCGCAGGCTTATACCGATGCCAACATGCAGCTCTTTTCGGCGGCTACGCTCGGTCCCAGCGACGTCGTCATCGCGATCTCGCACTTTGGCCGCATGCCGTTTCTTCTGGAAGCCGTCGCGGTGGCCAAAGAGCGCGGTGCGATCGTGATCGGTATCTGCGAGCCCGGCACGCCGCTCGCGGACGCGTCCGACATCGCGCTGACCTTTTCGCTGCCGCCGTCGGTGAACGTCTATGTCGGTAGCGACGCGTGTCTCGCTCATCTTGCGATCATCGACATCCTGATCGTCGGCGTGACGTTACGGCGCGGTGCGACGAGCCTCGGTCAGTTGCGTCGTTTGCAGGACATTCTGTCGCCGCATGGGCTTGAGTTCTTTCCCACAACTAAGGCAAAGAAACGGAAGAACTAGAAGCACAGGTATGAGACAACCTGGCCGGTTCCAGCAAGAAACATCAGTTTTCACCCCGTACCGTTCGACCCACAATGAGCCACCCATCGCCAAGAAGACCGATGGTTCCGCACACAGCGATGTGGTGGCCTCACTAGCGTTTCCCAGCTGTCACATCGACTCCCGCTCTGCCTGGCCGTCGGAGATACGATGAAAGATCAAAGCAAGAGAACACTGAATGCGGTGGCTTCTGGCCACGCGCAGGTGACGCGTCGCAGTTTTATCAAAGGATCGGCGACGCTGTTTGGACTGTCGCTCGTGGGTACCCTGTCTGCCTGCGGCGGAGGCGATTCCCCCGGTAATTCCGCAGTGGCTCGCGCAACCCCGCGTCCGCTTGCGAATCAATCGTCGTATCTGCTTCCGGGCGAAGATGGGCCACACGCAGCGACTTATATGGCGTTTGCCTCGGGCTCTGAAGGTATCTGGACACCCGTTACCCCACAGAGTACCGACGCCGGTATCGACCGCATCCGTGCCGATCTGATCGATGTCGCTAAAGCCATTGGCACCTATGAACCGGTCATCATGCTGGTTCTACCTGTCGATCTAAACTTTGCCCAGAGCTTGCTGAGCGCGCCAAGCGGTGCGAATCCGGATATTCATGCGGGCTACGTCGCCCGAGTTGCCGGCGTGGGCGGTGTCACGTTGACTGCTGTAGTCGACGGGTTCGACGATATCTGGACCCGCGATACGGGTTGCCTGTTCGTGAAAGACACGGCGAACGGCAATGCGCAGTGTGCCGTGAATTTCAACTTCAACGGCTGGGGTAATGCCAATACGGATGGTCTCAATCTCAACGCGGGGATGACCGTGCCGCCATCGGTGGCGGCAAGCAGCAACAAGTCGAAGGCCGGCAGATTTTTCCAGCCGTTCTCGCACGATCACACGGTAGCGGGCCGGATGGCGAATGCGAATAACGCAAACGTCGTTCAGAGCACGCTGACACTTGAGGGCGGAGCCATCGAATTCGACGGAGTGAGCACGGCCATCCTGACTGAATCGTCGGTGCTGCACGTCAACCGCAACCCGCAGCTGTTCAACATTCCTGGCGGCGTAATTGCAAATGCAACGCTGCTGCCTACCGCCAAAAGCACCGTACTCGCGGAATTGCAGCGCACGCTTGGCGTGCAAAAGATCATCTGGATTCCCGGGACCGTTATCTACCCCGCAAACAGCGGATCGGGTGGAGGCCACGGTGCTACCAGGCCAGCGGACGAAACCGACATCACGAATGGACACGTCGATTTTTACGCGAGATTCCTGGCGCCTGGCGTCGTGGCCTACGCATACGACGCATCGAATTCGACCGGTGAGCGAGCGTTGACCGAAGCGAACTGGCAGCACCTGCACAATCAAACGGATGCAACCGGAAGAACGCTGCAATTAATCGAACTAACGACACCCGAATACTACGGAACCTCCAACGGCACGACATTGAACAACAGTCAGTTAAGTAATTTTGCAGCCGGCTACGTCAACTTCTACACCTGCAACAACGCCATCATCGTGCCGAAATTCAACGACTCAGTGGCGGACGCTGCTGCAATCGCGGCGATTCAACCTTACGCCGGCTCGCGTGCGATTGTTCAGGTCGATATTCTGGGTATTGCAGCAGGCGGTGGCGGGATACATTGCGTCACCCGGGAAGTCCCCGCTTAAGCAGTGAATCAGCCGGGTTGCTGCTGGGTCGTACAGTGGATTCCTCCACCGCCGGCAGCAACACCGTCGATGTTCAACTGAATGACATCGCGCCCCGGGAACAGGTCCACGAGAACATCGCGCGTATTGCGATCCGCCTTCCTGTCGCCGAACTGCGGCGCGATGACCGCGCGGTTGCACACGTAAAAGTTGATGTACCCGGCCGCAAAGTCATCGCTCTCATACTCCTTGCGTACCGTCGACGGTCCCTCCAGCACCACGACTTTCAGCTTGCGACCTTTGGCGTCGGTGGCCTTGCGCAAGATGTCCAGATGACGTCTCGTCACCGCATAGTCATAAGACGAGGGATCCTGATCCAGCCCGGCAACGACGACACCGGGGCTCGCAAAGCGCGCATAAAAATCGGTGTGTCCGTCAGTGATGTCCTTGCCCTTGATGCCTGGCAACCAGATGATCTTTTGTACCCCGAGCAGGCGACGCAATTCAGCTTCGCACTGCGCTTTACCAACACCAGGATTGCGATTGGCGTTCAGCACACAGCTCTCGGTGATGATGGCCGTACCCTCGCCGTCTACCTCGATGCCACCGCCTTCCAGCACCAGATGCGTTTCGATAAATTGCGCACCGGCTTTACGCGCGATAAACCCTGCGACTTCCGCGTCCTGTGCGTGCTCCTGCTTGTTGCCCCAACCGTTGAAATTGAAGCCCACCGCCCCGAGCTGGCCCGACTGCCCTTTGACGAAGACAGCTCCGGTATCGCGCATCCACAGATCGTCGATCGGTTGAACCACGAGGTTGACCGACGGGCCGCACAGTCGCGCCGCAACGTCATGGTCTTCTTCGCGCACCAGCATGTTGAGCGGCTCGTGGGCCGCAATCGCCTTGGCGATGCTGGCCAGATTCTCTCTGACCACCGGCACCATGTCGTCGCCCCAGATGTCTTCGCTCACGCCGAATGCCATCCACGTCGCGGCGTGCGCGGCGCCTTCATCCGGCATATGCCACGCGCTGTTGTCCGCCAGCGCGACCTTGCTAAAGCCACTGCCCAGTGCGCCCATCATCAAGGTTCCTCCCGAGGCCGCCAGCCCTCGCTTCAGAAAATTACGTCGTGTTGTCATGCCAATACCTCATATGTCTTGACGGGCGCGTGCCCACTAACCGATCAGGGCTTGCCTACCTTGAAGCTTAGCCACGTCCTGCCTTCCAGACGACTGGTCGCCGGCGATTCGACTACCGGGGTAAACAACGTCTGCCTCTTCTGCTCCCCGGGATAGATGCCCGGATTGTTCACCAGCATCGGGTCCATCAACTTCAATGCCGCCTGATTCGCATTCGCGTAGCGCGTTGCATTGGAGATCTTCGCGATCACGTCCGGCCTGAGGATGTAGTTGATAAACGCGTGAGCATTGTCCGGATGCTTCGCTGTCTTGGGAATGACCATCCCGTCGAACCACATTAGCGTGCCTACACTAGGTATGTCATAGGCGATGTCGCGTTTCTTGTCCAATTCTCTGGCTTTCTGCGACGCCAGATTGATCGCTCCCGAGTACCCGACCATCACGCATAACTCACCGTCCATCAATTCGTTCGCGTTGGACGAATTGACGAATACGCTGATATACGGCCTGATCTTCATCAACATGACTTGAGTGGCGGCGTAGTCGTCGGCAGTGGGATGCACCGGGTCGCGACCGATATAGCGCAGTGCTAGCGGCAACACCGTACTCGCGGAATCCTGCAATCCCAGCCCGCAGTGCGCCGCCGCGAGGCGCGAAGCAATCGCCGGGTTGAACAGCAGTTCCATGCTGTTCGCGGGCATATCCTTGCCGAGGATCGCGCCGACCTTCGTTCGATCGTAGCCGACGCCCACGGTGCCCCACATATACGGCACACCATACTCGTTACCCGGATCGGACTTCGCAACCAGCTTCAGCAACGCGGGATCGAGATTCCTGAGGTTGGGTAGCCGACTCTTGTCGAGCTTGCGAAATGCGCCGGCCTGGATCTGTTTTGCCATGAAGTCGTTGGTAGGCCAGACCAGGTCGTAGCCGCTGTCTCCCGTCATCAGCTTCGACTGCAGCGTCTCGTCGCTGTCGTAGGAATCGTAGCGAACCTTGATGCCGGTTTCCTTTTGAAACTCCGATAACGTGTCGGGCGCGAAGTATTCGCTCCAGTTGTATAGATTGAGCACCTTCTCTTCGTCCGCCCATATGCGGCCTGCACACAGACACAAGCTGAGTCCCAATGCGGCGGCAATCGCGAGCCCATGTTTTTTCATCGTGGTCACCCTAGCGATAGCACGACGAAACACCGTCGCTCGTCAGCAAGCTGCGATACATCTCCGGCCGACGATCGCGGAAGAAACCCCACGACTGCCGGTCCGCCTGGATCGCATTCAGATCGAACGTATGCAGCAGGATGGTTTCGTCGGTGCGATTGGCTTCCGCCAGTTTCGCGCCGGTGTGATCGGCGATGAAACTCGATCCGTAGAACACACCGGTTAGCGCGGTCTGTTGCGGATTGCCGTTGCCGAATCCCACTTCACGACCGATACGATTCGCCGCAACGACCGGCACCATGTTGGCCGCGGCATGGCCCTGCATCGTGCGTTGCCAGTGTCCCGCGGAATCGAAGTCGGGGCTGAACGGCTCGGACCCGATGATGGTCGGAAAGCAAAGAATCTCGGCGCCCATCAATGCAAGGCTGCGTGCAGTCTCCGGATACCACTGGTCCCAGCAGATGCCGATACCGATCTTGCCGAAGCGCGTGTCCCATACCTTGAAGCCGGTATCCCCGGGCGTGAAATAGAACTTCTCCGTATAACCCGGGCCATCTGGAATGTGAGTCTTGCGATAGATGCCAAGCACCTTGCCGTCGGCATCGGCGACAGCAACCGAGTTGTACGCGGCGTTGCCCGCGCGTTCGAAAAAACCTATTGGCAGCACGATGCCGAGTTCGCCAGCCAGCCTGGCAAAATGCGCTATGCGCGGATTGCCTTCGAACGGCTCGGCCAGCTCCAGGTGACGCACGTTCTGGTCCAGACAGAAGTACGGCATCATGAAAAGCTCTGGGCACAGCACGAGATTTGCTCCTTGCGCCGCAGCGTCGCGGATCAACCGCTCGGCAGTCGCCATGTTCTCTTCGAAAGACCAACTGCCCGATGCCATCTGCACGGATGCGACGGTGATGTTTCGCGGCGACATATGAAGTTTCCTTTGACCCGGTTCAAACCGGCTTAAACAGAAGGAGCGGTAACGGCAGGCTGCTGCTGCGTCGAGCAATGGATACTGCCGCCACCGATCGACAGCGTCGGTATCGGCAGCAATTCGACACGACGCCCCGGAAAAGCCTGGGCGAATACGTCCGATGCGGCTCGATCCTGTTCAACGCCAAACGCAGTCGAAATCACCGCGCCGTTGACCAGGATGTAGTTCGCGTAGCAATCGCAGTAGCGCTCGGAGCCATAGCGTTCGGTCACGATTGGAGACGGTAGATCCAGCAGATCGAAGCGACGGCCCGTGACATCGGTGGCCAGTTCCAGCGCGCGGCGGTTCTCGCGCATCACATGGAAGTACTCGCCCTGGTCCGGGCTAGCCGTCTGACACAGCATCTTGCCTGGCGCGATGAACGAGGCAATACCGTCGACGTGTCCGTTGGTTTCCACTTCGTCCGGATTGCCCGGTAGCCAGATGATCTTCTCCACCCCCAGCATGCGCCTGAGTTCAGCTTCGATTTCCGCCCGGTTCATATGCGGATTGCGGTTTGGATGCAGCAGGCAACTCTCGGTCGTGACGAGCGTGCCCTGTCCGTCGACATAGAAGGCGCCGCCTTCCAGCACCATGTGCGAATTGAAGATCTGCGCGCCTGCCGCGCGAGCGATGTCCTGCCCGAGTTGCTGGCAGCCGTCGTAGGGCTGGTACTTCTCGCCCCAGCTGTTAAAGCGGAATACCGCCGCACCGAGCTGACCTTGATCGCCCTGCAGGAAGATCGGCCCGCAATCGCGCACCCAGTTGTCTTCCGCCGCGACGGCGAGGACTTCGACCGTATCCCCGACGAGCGCACGCGCCGTATCCGCCTGGCTGTGGTGAGCCGTCACGATGCAACGCTGGTAGCGGGCAATCGTCCGGGCAACCAGAGCGAATTCCTCGCAAACCCGTTGATAGTGATCGCCCCACAGCATCTCGCGGTCCTTCAGGACCGGCCAGCCGAGCCACGTGGTCGCCATGGTTTCCCATTCCGCGGGCATGCGATAGCGCTGGTTACGGGCGTCAAAACGGCTCATCTCTCGATCTCCTCGTGGATAGGGTTGCCGCAGCAAGCACAACACGTGGAGCATTCTGACGCGGGTTATACTTGATGAAAAATGATGTTTATTGGTCTAATTAATCAATTTTTATCATATCTTCATGCCGCGCATCCCTTCCTTGAAGCTGTTGATGGGTTTTGAAGCCGCCGCCCGGTTGGGCAATTTTTCGCGGGCAGCCAGCGAGCTGAACCTCTCGCAGTCGGCAATCAGTCATCAGATCCAGCAACTGGAAGAGCAACTCGGGCAACCGCTGTTCCGCAGAATCGGGCGCGGTGTCGAGCTGACCGTGGCAGGCAAGGTTCTGCAGCGCAGCGTGCTGCGTTCAATGGAAACGTTGCGCAGCGGGCTCGGGCGCATCGCGACTTATCTGGACCCTGGGCTCGTGGTACTGGTCTGCCCGGCGTCGTTGCTGCACGGCTGGTTGCAACCGCGTCTCGAGCAGCTGCAACAGGCGCTTCCCGATCTTTGTCCGTTGTTGTCCACCGACGAAAGCGCGCGCTATGTGGATGAGATCGACGTCGACATGACCATCGGCGCGCGACCGCTGCAACAGCCTGGGTTATTCGAAGTGCCGTTCCTGCAGGATGAGTGGGTAACTGTCTGCAGCCCGGCGCTGGCTGCGCAACTGGACGGTGTGCCGCAGGCGAAGCGGCATCTGCACACCGGCGTGATCTACCTCGAAGAGAATCTGACCAGCGAGAGCAACGCACCGATATTCCGCGAGCAACTGTCGTCGTATCGCACGAACGCGATTTACGACGATCAACGGTTGGTGCTCGATGCGGCGTTACGCGGGCGCGGCATTGCCTGTCTCTCCAGTCTGGTCGCGCAAGGCAGCATCGATCAAGGGGAACTGGTCACGTTAGCGGACTATCCTCGCTTGCCAGGCACGACATGGTGGTTGTCACGGGTTGCGGGCCCGTCGCGTTCGCCGATCGTGACGCAGATGTTCGAGTGGCTGCTTTCGCAGGGGAATCATTCCGCGGCGGGGTGAAGGCGGGTCATTCGCCGAAGTTCGCGTTCGCGCATCCCGTACTCGTACATTCGCGCTCGCGTTGCCGCAAGTACGTGAGCCGCTGCTGCGTCATGTCGGCCGCACACTGCAAGTTCACGAAGTAGCCGCTCTGCTTTTCATCGCTGCAGGTCGTATCGCGCTGCCTGATCCACGCAAGCTGCCCGTGCCGGAGCGCATCCTGCTGGGCAGGCGGCAGCGCGTTTCTGAGCCGCGTGTATTCGGCGTTCAGGTCGCGATCCGTTTGCACGAACTGGGTGCTCATGCAGTAAACCTGATCGAACGCGTTACGCGGCTTCGCACAGCCGGCCGCATGCGCACCGAACGGCAACGACACGGCGACGAGCGCCAAAGCGAGTTGCTTCATGACAAGGTCTCCCTGGTGATAAGGCTCTGCGCACCGCTACCCGCACGGTGTCCGTGCATTCAATGCGCCTGGCACGCATCGACACCGTCGGCAATCGCGTGCGCGAGGTGCGCAATGGTATCGGGTTGCGCAAGACGCGCTTCTTCATCGGGATTGACGATCACACCTGCTTCGACCAACACGGCCGGCATCGGCGCGGTCTTCAGCACGACGAGATCGTCGAAGCGATGAATACCGAGCCGCTCGTCGATCAACGGCCGGTTCTCGCCATGAATCGGCGTCGCGTGATACAGCGACGGTTTTTCGCCGGCGGCCAGCATCCGCTCGCCGATCGCTTTTGCGCAACGCAAGCTCTGCTCGTAGTGCGGATTGCGTTGCGAAACGAAAATCGAATAACCGCGGAATTCGCGCTGACGTCCCGCGTCGATCCACGCCTGCTGGATCGAGTCGTGATGAATCGAGATGAAGAAGTTCGCATCGGGCGCGGCCGTTGAGCGGTCCTGCAGCGCGATCTCCCTGCCGTCCGCGGATGTGCGCAGCACGCGGTCGCCGTGATCTTGCAGATCCTTCGTTACCGCGGCGCTCAGATCGAGGTTGTAGCGATACTCGACGCGGCCGCTCGCACCGGTTGCGCCCGGATGCTGCGGCGTGTGACCGGTGTCGACGATGATGTAGGCGGCGCTGCACGGCAATGCGATGCACAGCGCGAGCGCTGCACACAGGCGGTGGGGAAAACGTACAAACGACAGCCCATGTTGAATCGATCTTTTCATCTGGCTTTCCTGAAGGTTCTCTCGAACAGGTCTGCTCGAACAACCGTTTGCGTTTCTCATCGATCGCAAGATAATCGTTGTGCGCGGATACCGCAATTCCCTCCCGGGCCTGATTTCATGATTCCGTTCGTGTTTCCTTCCTGTCGGTTAATCGGTTTGGGGTCGTTCCTGACGCTCATGAGCGCTCTGCTGTGTCCGCCCGCGATCGCTGCCGGCGCGGTATCTGTCGAGCCAACCGTGAGTGGGATTCAATCATCCATTCAGGCCCGCGGTGCAAAAGCAACCGTTGCCGTGCTGATGCGCAATGACCGCTGGTGGGGAATTGTCACTCGCATCCGTGACGGGGAGACTGCCTGGATCGAACTGGCGCCGGCGCTCTCCGCAGGAGAAGGAGCTGCCTACGATCTCGCTAACGCCCTGTCTTACGCGCTGTTGAGAAATGCACCGGCGGTATTGGCCGCCCTCAACGCCGATCACGGAGCGGCACTCGATCTTGCACGCGTTTGCAACAGCCGGTATCCGTACCCGATCAAGGCATTTCCGCGCGAGGCCGAAGGGTATGGAGAAAAAAGAAGCGCAGCAGTGGCCGCCGTCGACGACCCTGCACTGAGTCAGGTGAAATCCGCATGTTTGACGGCGCTGGCACGCGGACCATCGCGCGGCTACTAGCGTGCGCGCTTCATCGTCAGCCGTGCTTCGAGCCCGCCTTCGGGACGGTTCTGCAACGTGAGCGTCGCATCCAGCGCAAGAGCAAGCTGCCGGGCGATCGCAAGCCCAAGTCCGGTCCCACCGGTGTGACGGTTGCGCGACGTCTCGACGCGATAGAACGGCTCGAACACCGATTCGAGCGATTCGGGCGGAATACCCGGGCCGTTATCGAGTACCGCGATCGTCACCGCCCCTTCCTGCTGCGCCGTCACGCGAAGCGCGGCTGACCCGCCGAACTTCAGCGCGTTGTCGACGAGGTTGCCGACTATCCGTCGCAACGCCTGGGGCCGCGTAACCAGCGCCGCGTCGATGCGCCCTTCCAGCGACACATCCTTGCCGGCGTCGACGTAGTCGAACACCATGCTGTCGAGCAGCGCGTCGAGATCGGTGCGGCACGGTACTTCGGCCGAACCGTGCAGCGTGCGCGCATACGTGACCCCCTCCTTCACGAGGTTTTCCATTTCCTGCAGGTCCTGCCGCAGTTTTGCGTGCTGCTCGCGATCGTCCATCACGTCGATGCGCAAACGCATGCGTGTAATCGGGGTCTGCAGATCGTGCGAGATCGACGCGAGAATCTGGATGCGCTCGGTCATATAAGTTGCAATACGGTCCTGCATGGCGTTGAACGCCCGCGCGGCGCGCGCCACTTCGGATGGTCCGTTCTCCGCTAGTCGTGCTGCTTTCAGGTCGGGGCCGAGCGCGTCGGCGGCTTCCGCCAGATCGTGCAGCGGTCGCGTCGCGAGCCGCACGGCCAGCCAGCAGCAGGCCGCCAGCACGATCAGTTCAAGGATCAGCACGAGCGGCAGCCAGCGCGACAGCGGGACCCCGGACATCGGATGCATGTCGATGGTAAGCGGCGTGCCGTCGCTCAAGCGCAGATGCACCTGCAAATGCTCACTGTCGCCAGGCACGGCGTTAGCACTCACCGCATAGTGCTTGCCGATGCCGTCCTCAATCGACGCCGCCACGCGGGCCGACAGACGTGCGTCCGGCGGTGCTCCGGTGGCACCGGGTTCAAGCATGAACTGGTAGCTGCGTCGCGCGAGACGCGGCAGCCATGCAGCGCGTTCGGACGGCGGCAGATGATCGAGCAGCGCCACCGAGCTCGTCACCTCGCGCTCGATGTATCCCATCATCATGTTGGTGGTCGCCTGATCGCGCTCGGTCATCGTGAGCCAGAACGACAAGGTCTGCGCCAGTGCGAGTCCGACGCAGAGAATCAACGCCAGCCTTGCAAACAACGTACGCGGTCCACGCCAGACCGCCCGCAGCGACTGCCAGTTCATTGCGGACCTTCAGTCGTCGTCACCGCTGCGCAGAAGACGTAGCCTTCGCTGCGCAGCGTCTTGATGTAACGCGGCTCGCGCGCAACATCGCGCAGGCGCTGACGCAACCGGCTCACCATTAGATCGATCGAACGGTCGAACGGATCGGACTGGCGGCCCTGGGTCAGATTGAGCAACTGGTCGCGCGTCAACACGCGCTGCGCATTGTCGAGAAACACGCGCAGCAGGCGGTATTCCGCACCGCTCAGTGCAACCATCGTGTCTTCTGCATCGAGCAGATGGCGGGCCGTCGTATCGAGCCGCCACTCGCCGAAGCTCAGCATCTGTACGGTCTCACTGACCTCCATGCCGGGCGGCAGCATGCGCGCGCGGCGCAGCACCGAGCGAATCCGCGCGAACAGCTCACGCACCGCGAACGGCTTGGCCAGGTAGTCGTCGGCGCCCATCTCGAGGCCGACGATACGATCGGTTTCTTCGCCGCGAGCCGTCAGCATCAGCACGGGCACCGAGCGAAACTTGCCCGCGCGCAGTTCCCTGCACAGCACCAGGCCGTCGTCGCCCGGCAGCATCAGGTCGAGCACGATCAGGTCGGGGGCGCCGTACTCGAGCGCGGCGCGCATTTCGCGGCCGTTCGCGGCCAGCGACACGCGCATGCCGTTTTTCTCGAGGTAGCCGGCGAGCAGTTCGCGGATACCGCGATCGTCATCGACGATCAGGACGTGGTCGGTCTTTTCCATCGGTCAATCATACCCTTCGCCGTTTGACCTGCACCCGCGCAGCGTCGATCAGCGTGCAGTTGAGCGGGTACACCGCCTCGGTCGCTAAACCGCCCGCGATCAGGGCCAGCATGGCAAGCAGGCGCTTCATGCGTCCTCCACGACGGACAGGCTCGCGCCGTCGGCGACAGTCGCTTCGAGCGCATAGGGATCGACGCCTTCAAGACAACCGAGGTTGATCCGCCACTGATGTGGCGACTTGCGGGTCTGGTGGAACGGATAGATGCCGCAGTGGCGGCAGAAGTAGTGTCTCGCTACGTGTGTATTGAACTGATAGAGCGTGAGTGCTTCGCTGCCGCTCAGTACGCTCAGGTGATCCGCGTCGACGAGCGGTGACATCATGGCGCCCTTGCGGCGACACAGGCTGCAATTGCAGCGCGTCGCTGGCGTAACGGCCGTGCGCACCTCGAATTTGACCGCGCCGCAGTGGCACGATCCCAGCAGCAATCCAGCACTCATTTCATTCTCCGCATCGAGCAATGGCTGCTTTATAGCGCAAGCCGCGCGGGGTTTTGTGTCGTAATGTATCCGGTCGTACGGGGGATACAAAACATTGCACCAGGTGCTGTTTATATCCGGTGGGCCGCCGGTTGTGGCTAGCGTTGTTCGTTCGACAGATGCCCGTTATTTGCTTCAGCGGACGGCCAGTTCTGTGACTTGAAGTACTTGCCCAGCTCGTTGCCGATGTGCTCGATGCTATCGTTCGCTTCCGCGGCGAGGCCTTGTCGCAGGCCTCCAGGAATACTTAGCGCAGCGCCGCCGGCGGCCACGGCGTTACTCGACGCGAGGCCAAAACCCGCGCCTGGGAGCTTGCCTGTGGTGCTCTCCGTTTCGAAGATGACCAGGGGTTGCGCGGTGACAGCCGAACCGAACAGCGTGACGCGCGTTCGCAGGGCCGCACGACCCGCGCCATAGCCGATCAGGATGCGCAGCCACTCTGTACCGCCTCGAACCTCGAGTACGTTGCAGTGAAGCGTGAGATCGGGATGTGCGGCAGGCGAGACAATCGTCAGGTTTCGCGACTTGAGGAACGCTATCAAGCCCTCGTTCAGGCGGTTGATTACCTGGTTGGCGTCATTGAGCTGCTGCTTTTGAGCGGAAGCGTCCTGCAGCGGCGGCGCGACGTTTTCCACGATCACGGCAACGGTTCGCGGCGCGGGGATTTGCGTGGCTAGAGGCGCGGTCTGCACACTTTTTACGTGTGTACCGGCGCAACCGGCAAGGACAAAGAGCGCTGCAAGGACGAGCAGTCGCGCGGCGTGCGATTCGATCCGGTTCATGGTGACGTGATGCGGTAATGCGAGATGTCTGGCGTTGTTCAGCGCCCGATTATGCAGAACCAACATTGTCGGAACATTGCCGCCAGCAGAAAAACGTAATCAGGGTGCCGGGCGAACTCGCCCGGCACCGGCTCTCGACACCGTCACGCAAAGACTACGTCCCGCTCTTCGGCTGCTGACGGTTTGCCACCGATGCCGGACATCCGCTGCCCGCAGGCGCAGACGGTGTGCCTGGAACGCCATCCAGATTCACGCCAACGACGCGATAGCACGGCGTAGCCGTTGCGCTCGTATCGACCCAGCCGCCCGTCGCATCGGTTGTGCAGTTCGTACATGGCGTGGACCAGCTGCCGTTGGGTTGCTGCATCTGGACAGAGTAGGTGGGAGAACCCGCCGCGCCCTGAAATTCGACGTGCCCACCGGCGGTAGAAGTAATCACCGGTGCGCCAACGAGTTCATGCGCAGGTGGAGCAGACAATCCATCCACGGTATAGCTGGAATTGCGCAGCATCTGGGCCCGTTGAGCCATGTCCGCGGCGGTGTTGGAAAGCGTGGTGATACCCGTGTAGTAGAGCGCCCACCAGTTACCGTCTTCGGTCGTTTCGCAATTCGGCTGGCATCCTTCGTTCGCTGGAATCGGCAGCCATCCCTGCCCACTCGCATGACCGACGAGTGCCCAGAAATTGTTTCCCGCTATGTTTTGATCGGAAGCAACGCCGCCCAGGAATGTCTGGAGTGCCGTCGTGGTTTGATAGTCGGTATTGTCCCAACCGTACTCGATCAGCGCATAGACCTTGCCGGCGGCTACGACCTGTGCCGCGATTGAGTGAATTCCTGGCGAATTGCCTGTGGCCTTTTCGTTGTACGCCGGAACCGAAAACCAGTGCGGATACCATTCCTCACCATACACATCGACGCTGGACACAGTGAGTATGGACGACGCCGGAAGGTTGACTACGTCTCCGCTATTGTCGATGAACAACTGCTTGCTATCGATGGACTTGAAGTAACCCGATACGGTCCCCAACCAGGCAGTAAATTGTTGATCGGATACCGCTGACGTAAACACGAGGCCGGTGCTGGACGCCGTGGCCCCGGCAATATTGAGTACATTGCCATCCACCCATCCGACGAACGTCGGGTCGTCCTTATAGGCGAGACCCGTCAGCGGATTGACGTGGTTCAGTACCGTCTGCATGTGCCGCTCGTAATCTCCGATCAGGTCCGCGTTGGTAAAGAACGCCGCTGCGCAACTGGCCGCGGAGATGTTGCGCCAGGTGCACCACCAGTTATGACTCTGATTGCCCGATGCACTTCCGTTTGCATCGCCATCGAACTCGCCAATCAGCTTGATGCCGTATTTTCGCGCTTCGGCAACCACCATATCCATTTGCGCGAATGCAGTGTTATTGAACACGCCCAGCGCCGGTTCGATACACAGCGGACATCCAACCGTATCGCCAAGCGTCTGGGCACGGACCACGGTGGCGCCCATTTCATGGATGGTGGCGAGCGCATCGTCCACCTCGTATTGCGTCGGATAGCTATAACTACCGACGGGTATCGACGTCGACGGTATAGGGCCGTAGTTCTTCAATCCGAGGTACTCGATGTTCCCGCCCGAGAACCGAAACGGATGCCCAGCAACCATCAACTGTGAACCTTGCCGTGTGACGAAAGCGTTTGCATACTGCGCAGCGCTGAGGCCCGCAACATTCGAGCGTTGAGCAGCGGTACCGGCGATATCGGGCGGGGATGAATCTACTGAAGAGCCACTACACGCAGCAAGAAAAACAAGAACCACTCCGGACATCGCATACTTGATTGCCTGCATCACACTGTTCTTCACAGAACCACGCACAATCGTTGTCATGGTGTGTCTCCGTCAGAATTTCTTTCGAATATTTGATAGATTTCCTAGGGCATTTTTTTGATATCTGATTCTGCACGCAGCAGCCGGCCAGACAGATCTGGCTGCCACTCGTGGTCGGTGCTTGTCTGCCTGTTCGCAGAAGTTTTTACTAACTGGATTTGAGAATAAACGGCAATACAAGAGTGTATTAATGAAGGTGTATTTTCAATGCGTAGTTTCGCGCATTTTTTGTTTGTTTACCTAAACATACGAAACTCTGATGTCGTGTCGGTTCGACAAAAGGAAAACCTCAACCTGGCCGGCAAGACCAGGTTGAGGTTCCGAATTGTCCGCGGCGATTGACCGACGCAAAACCTAGAACTTGTAGCTCGCAATCGTCGCCAGATTCGCCGACACACGACCTTGCACAATCGGACTATCCGCGGAATCGCCGACGAAACGCGTCAGTACGCCCGATGTCGAGACCGACCAATGTTTGTTGAACATGTGCGTCCAGGTCAGGCCGACATCGACCGCATTGAAACCGCCGCCAACGCTATATTTCCGGATGCCTGAGGCCGCGCTTTGCGACCCGGTTACGCCAAACATCGTCTGGTTGTAATCCGACGAGCCGATATGCGCGACCGCCTTCGTCGTCAGCACATCCGACGCCGTCACCATCAACGGTACCTCGACAGCGACGCGATACGAATCGCCGATGCTGCGATTGCTGAGCGGTATGTCCGCACCGACGCTTACCGAGCCCACATTCGCGAAACGGTAACCCGCCGTCAGGGACGTGATTAGCGCATTCGGTACATCGCCCATGCCGCGCAGCGTGTCCGAACCGCTTCCGAACGACTCGTTGCTGTCCTTGCGACCGATGGCATAGTTCAACGAAGCGTCGATATAGAAGTTGTGCGGCAGATTCAGCGTGTACCCGACGCCGCGCGTCGTGTCGATGTAGATGCCTACCGGCGTCACCACATTGAGGTACGGGATCGGCGTGAAGTGATACTCGTTGCTGCCGAGATACCGCGGAGCGAGGTCGACGCCGGCGCCTACCGTGACGTCGTAACCGTCGGCGAAAGCAGCCGACGAAACAGCAAAACCGGCCAACGCCAGGACAAGGTAAAAAGCAGAACGTAACTTCATCAGAGATATCCGGAGACAGTAAAACTACCCGGCGTGCATGAACGCACGGGCGTGTAACGACGAGGCGCACAGCCACAACGGCCGGCGTCCGAGAGTGATGGTGCAACGACGCTGCGGATTCTACCGACCCAACATTGTGGGAACATTACCTGTCCTCGCGCCTTGCGGAAGGCACGAATGCGCGGTTGCCACCGGCTCGCCGACGACTCACAATGCAGTCGACCCTTCGCTGCAACCCACCCGCCACCCATGCGTATCCTGCTCATCGAAGACGAACTCGAACTGGCCTCCGCGATCGAGAATGCGCTGGACAAGCGCAACATCGCCGTCGATTGCGTGTCGACGCTGAGCCAGGCACGCTATGCGATTCGCGAGTGTCAGTACAAGGTGGTACTCCTCGACCGGGGTCTGCCCGATGGCGATGGGCTGACCGTCATTCCCGATCTGCGCGCAGCGGTTCCGGGCATTCCAGTCATCGTTTTAACGGCGGCAAGCGAAATCACGGCACGCGTCGAAGGGCTCGATGCAGGCGCCGACGACTATCTGGCCAAACCCTTTTCGATGGACGAGCTGACCGCACGCCTGCGTGCACTCGCGCGCCGCTCACCGGTCATGCAGACGCATAAGATCACCGTGGGCGAGCTCGAAATCGACCTTGTTTCACTCGTCGCTACCATTCATGGCGAGCCACTCGATCTACCGAGGCGCGAATTGCTCGCACTACAGGCACTCGTCGAAAGCGCAGGCAAAACGGTACGACGCGATCAGCTCGTCGCACGTGTCTATGGTCTGAACGAAGACATTCATTCGAACGCGCTGGACACGCACATCTCCCGCCTGCGCAGCAAACTCGCGCAGCGCGGCGCCGGTGTCGAGATCCGGCCGGTTCGCGGCATCGGTTATCTACTGTCCACGACAGAATGAAATATCTGCGGAACCTGTCCATTACCCAGCGCATTTCGGTGACGCTGATCGGGACGTTGCTGACTGTCGCGATTGCATCGGGGCTGCTGACGCTGACGAATTTTCTGCAGTGGGATCTTTCCGGCTATGTGATGGATGGGCGTATCGACAGCACCATCGTCGCAGCAGTGTCGCGCACATCCGGTGGTCGTCTCGTTCTGAAGTCCACCGCGGAGCTCGAAGCGCTCAAGCGTGAAGCGCCTGGATTGTGGTTCATCGTGCGTGACCAGAGCGGCGATCAGGTCAGCATGGGGCAGGTCTCTGCCCCATGCGCATCCATAGTCGCCACGTTGCCCCGTCTTTTCAGCGGAGACGTCACGGATATCAGCGAGCACGACAACCTCTCGTGCAAGTTCAAGACGATGCGTACGCATCTCGGCGAGGCGCAGATCGTCTATGGCGGCGGCCCGCTGATGCCGATCTGGAAAGGCGCCGGCATCGCCGTGCTGCAGTATCTGGAAGCGCCGTTTTTTCTGCCCCTGCTGCTCGTCAATATCGTGGCCATTCCGGTTGTGGTTGCATTGGCGCTGCGCAGGCTGAAGGACGTCGTGCAGCTTGCACGCTACGTCGACATCAATCGTCAGGGTCTGCGTCTGCCCGAAGAGGGTCTACCGCGTGAGATTGCGCCGCTGGTGCGCGCATTCAATGCCGCGCTCGAACGCCTCGACGCCGGACGCGCACAGCAGGATCGCTTCATTGCAAACGCGGCCCACGAATTGCGCACACCGGTCGCCATCATCCGGGCACGTCTCGACGCACTGGAGAGCGGGCCGCTGAAGGTGAAGCTCGAGCAGGACGTCGAGCGTCTCGGCGAGCTGACCGACGCGCTGCTTGATCTCCAGGCGCTCAAAAGCACCATACCGCGCATGGAACCGCTGAACCTCGTCGCGCTGGTCAGCGAAACACTGGCCGATCTCGCGCCCGTTGTTCTCGCCGCGGGCCACGACGTCGAATTTGTCTGCGGTACCGAGCGACTCGAGGTTTCCGGTGACGCCGCTTCGCTCAAGCGGGTCATCGTCAACCTCGTGCAAAACGCGATCAAGCACGGCGGCGATGCCATTACGCTCACGGTGACCGTCAGGACGGAAGCCGCTCATGTTCTGATGGAATTCGCCGACACCGGCCCAGGCATCCCGCCTGCGTGGCGGGACCAGATGTTCGAGTCTTTCTCGCGCTATACGCGCCATGGCTCGGGAGCCGGCCTCGGCCTCAGCATCGTGCGAGAGATCGCCGTGATGCACGGTGGCCGCGCCACTTATTTCGAACCGCCCACGCATGGCACGGGCATTCGCGTGAGTCTGCCGCGTATCGAAGCCGGCAAGGACTTCTCCATCCAGAACGTTAACGTTTGACTTATCGTTTCGTTCAAGAAGTTTGACTGTCGTAACGCCGCGCACCTCACTAGTATTTCCTCAAGGATGCCGCTCGATACAGCCGCATCCGAACCGACGATTCCACCTTCGAGATCTGGGTACCACACCCTCAGTTCCGGCCATCGTCATCCAGACACTGCCGCGCTAACAAGCTCTTGATCAGTTCAATCAGGACGATGTCGATTGCCATCGCCTGGTAACACGACTCGTGCGCGGTTTCTTTTTAAAACTTGAATCCCGAGAGGTAACGAATCATGACTGACCTGTCACGACGCAAAATACTCGTGGGCGCGGCCGCTTCCGCTGCGGCGCTCGGCGTGGCCGCTTCGGCCAAAGCTGCTTCGTTCGGCAATCCGGACCGGCCGCCCGAAGGGCAGATCAACGCAAAGAGCCCGACGAGCCTGAACGATCCTGGCCCGCAAAATCCGGCACTAGCCGGTCAGTTTCCTTCGTTTCAGAATCCGCCTGCGACGGACATCAATGGCATGCCGCTGTTCTGGGCCTCGTTCAACAATGCGCACACGCGCTTTCAGAATGGCGGCTGGGCGCGCGAAGTGACGCAAGACGACTTCGCGATTTCCGAAGACATCTCCGGCGTGAACATGCGCCTCGCCGCTAACGGCATCCGCGAGATGCACTGGCACCAGCAAGCCGAGTGGGCGATCATGCTCGACGGCAAGTGCCGCATCACGATCCTCGACGAACAAGGTCGCCCGCAGGTGGCCGACGTAAAGACCGGCGACCTGTGGTACTTCCCGCCAGGCCTGCCGCATTCACTGCAGGGTCTGGGGCCTACGGGTGCGGAATTTCTGCTCGCGTTCGATAACGGCCACGCCTCCGAATTCAACACGCTGCTGCTGACCGACTGGATCGCGCATACGCCACCCGATGTGCTCGCCGCCAACTTCAACGTCACCGCGGACGCGTTCAAAAACATCCCCGTCGACAATCTATGGATCTTCCAGGGCGATGACCCCGGACCGTTGAATGCTGCCCAACGCGCGGTGCAGACACCGCTCGGCCAGCCTGCCCATCCGTTCATCTTCTCGCTCAGCGATCTGCCGCCGACAAAGCGCACCAAAGGCGGCATGGTGCAGATCGCCGACAGCCGGAATTTCACGGCGTCCGCCAACGTCGCCGCCGCACTGGTCACGATCCACCCGGGTGGCATGCGCGAGCTGCACTGGCATCCGAACGCCGACGAATGGCAGTACTACATCAAGGGCGAAGCACGCATGACGGTGTTCGACACAGGTCCGAAAGCGGCGACCGCCGACTTCCGCGCCGGCGACATCGGCTATGTGAAGAAGAGCCTTGGTCACTACGTGCAAAACACGGGCAACACCGACCTCGTCTTCCTCGAGATATTCAAGGCCGATCACTTCGCTGAAGTGTCGTTGTCGGACTGGCTGACCCATACGCCGCCGAAGATGGTCATGGAGCATCTGAACATCACGGCCGAGACACTCGCGAAGTTCCCGAACAGCCGGCCCGACGTCCTGCCGGTTTGACGGATTCGATCAACGTCTTATTGCGTCGCCACCCGGAGCACTGCCTGCTCCGGGTTCCCTTTCGATGAGTCCAGGGTCACACGATGTTTCCACTCAAACTATTTCAAGCGAGCGCCGCGTCGATATCGGGCGCGACACAACAGACCGAACTCGCTGTGCGCGACGTGCTGACGGGGCGCCGCAAAGGTCTACTCGCGTTTCTGCCGTTCGTCGGCCCCGCGGTGATTGCCTCGGTCGGTTATATGGACCCGGGCAACTTTGCGACGAACATTCAGGCGGGTTCGTCTTGCGGGTATGAACTGCTGTGGGTCGTCGTCATTGCGAACGTCGTCGCCATGCTGTTTCAGGCGATGTCCGCGAAGCTCGGCATCGTCACGGGCCGCAACCTGGCGGAGCTGTGTCGCGAGCAATTCCCGAAGCCCATCGTGCTGGCAATGTGGTGCGGCTCGGAGATCGCCGCAATGGCGACCGATATCGCGGAGTTTCTGGGCGGCGCCTTAGGCATATCGCTGCTGTTTCATGTGTCCCTGCTCTGCGGTCTGATAGTCACCGGTATCGTAACGATGATCATCCTGTTGCTCGACCGTGGAGGTTTTCGTCCGCTCGAGCTCGTCATCGCGGCGCTCGTCGCGGTGATCGGATTGAGCTACGTGTGCGAACTCTTCATTGCGCCGCCCGACTGGCACGCCACGCTGATCGGTAGCATCGTGCCGCGTTTGCACGGAAGCAATGCGATTACGCTCGCCGTCGGCATCATCGGCGCCACGATCATGCCGCACACGCTGTTCCTTCATTCGGGGCTCACGCAGAACCGTACCCCTGCGCGCAATGACGCGGAACGCAGCCGGCTCCTGTGGTTTTCGAACCGCGAAGTCCTGATCGCGCTCGGCATGGCCGGCTTCGTGAATCTCGCGATGGTGATGATGTCGGCGGCTGTATTTCCACGCTCCGCGGACGGCATTTCGGATATCAGCGTGGCGTATCACTCGCTGATTCCGCTGCTTGGCGTGGGCGCCGCTACCGTTTTCCTGATCTCGCTCATGGCATCGGGCATGTCGAGCTCGGTGGTCGGCACGATGGCTGGTCAGGTCATCATGCAAGGCTTCGTCGACTTCAGGATTCCGGTCTGGGCGCGCCGCATCATGACCATGGCACCGGCTTTCGTGATCGGCCTGCATTTCAATGTGGTCAATGCGATGGTGATCAGCCAGGTGGCGCTCAGCTTCTTTCTACCGATCCCGCTGGTCGCCCTCGTCGTGCTCTCGTCACGTCGCGGTGTCATGGGCACATTCGCGGCCGGCAAAACGACGATCGTGATTGCGACGCTCGCCACGATCCTGATCGTCGCGCTGAACCTGGACTTGCTCAAGCAGGTTCTGTCCTGAGTGGAATCCCAGCCGATGGGTGACCGGCGGTACTTCATCAACTGGCATACGTCGCACCTTCTGCGAGCAAAAACGCCTTGAAGGCCTGAGCGACGGGTGCCAGTTGCTTGTCCGCCCGGTGGACGACATGCCACTTTCGCAGCACCGGAAAACCCGCGACATCGAGCACGGCAAGCACACCGGCCTGCAATTCCAGCGCGACTGTGTGGGCAGACAGGAAACTGATGCCCATGCCGGCGATCACGGCTTGCTTGATGGCCTCGGTATTACTGATTTGCAACGGATCATTCAGTGCGAGTCGACCGTTGAAGCACTGCTGCATCGCATACCACGTGTCCGAACCTTCTTCACGCACGACAAATCGTTCGTTCCTCAGTTCGGAAAGGTCGATGTGGTGCTTGCCAACCTGCGGATGCTGCGGCGACGCAACGATGAAAAACGCGTGCGGCGCGAAGGGCGTGCTGATGAATTTCGACTCCGTCGGTGCGTCGACCATGATGGCAAGATCGATCCGGTTCTCCTCCAGACGGCACAGCAGACCGTCGTGATTCTCAATCATCAGATCCAGTTCGACCGCTTCGTTCCGGTTCGAAAACCCGGCCAGCAGCCGCGGCAAGTGATATCCCCCCGTGCTGATCACTCCGACGCTCAGGCTACCTCCAGCGAGGCTCCTTATCTTCGCCAGAGTCTCTTCGGCTTCGCGGAAGCAGTGAATGATCGCGCGACTGTGGTGGAGCATCTCCTGCCCTGCGGGTGTGAGGTAGATTTTCTTTCCGAGCTGCTCGAAGAGCGCAACGCCCGCATGCTCTTCCAGATGCTTGATCTGCGTCGACACTGCTGGCGGCGATAGATGCAACTCGTTTGCCGCGCGGGCAAAACTCAGGCGACGTGCAACGGTTTCGAAAGTCTTGAGTTGACGCAAAGTAGCGTTCTTCACAGTGATCTGCGTGAGGTTGGGGGCTAACCGGAGAGTCGGTTGAATCGGTTGAAGCGGCCCTAGAATAAACCGCGCATGGCATCGACAGGCATGTCATGAACATTGCAAGTTTTTCATCTTCAGTGCGATGACCTGGCAATGCAATGTCGACACCGTTTCGCTAAACGAAAGTATCGCCGTCTATCGACTAATCCCCATGCGACGCAGATCGATCCGGTTGATTGGCAACCAGCGGCGCGTAATTTTCGTAAATTTCTGGATCTGGAAATGGATATTTGCGGCTTCGCAAATAATGGAATCATGCGACTGGCATCGGTAGCGTGACTCATGCCTTTGTGGCGCGTTCCGGTGCGTCAGCGTCTTCAGTTGCCCGCCACCGTGCTCCCGAAAAATCTCACCTTCAGTCATGGGCTAACGCTAACGCTTCGCGCAATGCGCTAAGCGCAGGTGTTTCATAGCCGTTGCGCCAGATCATCCATGTATCGGCGTTGCCGATTGGCTTCTGGCGTAGCCGGGTTGTTTCGGGCGCCAGTTCGATCACGCTGCGTGGGATAAAACTGATGCACGAGCCCGAAGCGACACAAGCCAGCATGGCGTGATACGAACCGACCTCCTGGATATCGATGACGGTGTCGGTCGGTTGCGAACGCAACCAGTCTTCCGCGATCGATCGATAGGTGCAGCCCTGTTTAAACGCCGCGAGAGAATGGATTCTCAAATCGGACGCCTCTCGTACCGTCGGGTGGTCCGGCGGCAACACCAGCACCAGTTGCTCGGTGTAGACCCGAACTCCCGTCAGCCCCAGTTCGGCCAGGTCCTGCGGCGTCTCACCGGTTGAGAGCGGAAGCGCCGCGAATGCGCAGTCGAGCGTGCGATCTTTCAATGCATCGATGAGCTGGCGAGACGGGGCGGTACTCAACCGAAGCTGCACGCCAGGCCACATCTGGTGATAGCGAGCGAGCGGCTCCGGCAGACGGCTCGCGACCGTGCTTTCCATTGCCCCTATGCGCAGCAGACCTTCGGGTTGCCCGGGGCGAAGTATCTGACGCGCTTCTTCTGCCAGCGCCAGCATCCCCTTTGCGTAGCCGAGAAATTTTTCACCCTGCGGTGACAACTGCATTCTCTTGTTTTCCCGCACGAACAGCGTCACGCCGAGTTCTTCTTCGAGCTGTTGAACGCGCGTCGTGACGTTGGACTGCACCCGGCCGAGCCGCTGGGCTGCCCGGGTGATGCTGAGCTCCTCCGCAACGGCGCAAAAAATTTCCAGAGTCGAGTGATCCATGTATTTCTCAAATTAAGAACAAGTTAACTTTGTTATTCTCTAATCGAGATGCTAAGCTCAGTACGTCGATTCTGCAAGTGCTGGTTGCGTATCGGACGCGATCGAAGATCAAACAAAGGATATGGATCATGACGATGACAGAAAAACCGGAAGCATTCCGCGAACTGATGGCGATCCGCGCGGGCAAGGACATTTCGCAAAACGAAGTCGCTATCACGGGTGCTGACCCGATGTTTGCGTCGCCTTTCCGGATCGGCGAGACGTTGGCGAGCGCGCTCGCCGCACGAGCGGTTGCGGCAAATGACCTGTGGGAATTGCGAACCGGGCGTCGACAGTCTATCGGTGTCGACATCATGGCAGCGGCGGCAACGTCCCTGGGTGGGGAAGATATGACGCTCGTCAGAGGAACTGACGGGGAATATCGGCCGGCGCCGATCGCGGACTCGCTTGAACAGATGGTGGCGCTTACCCAGCCCTGGCAGACCGCCGACGGACGCTGGTTCTTGCCACATTTCAACCTGCCACATCTCGAGCGTCGTGTCCTCGACGTGCTGCAATGCGAGAAAACGCCGGAGTCGGTGGCTGCAGCGGTGCGCCGCTGGCGAGCCGACGATCTGGAAGAAGCGATCGCTGCGGCCAATGCCTGCGGCGGAATCGTACGCACACCCGAGGAATGGCTCGAGCATCCACACGGCGCCTATCTCGCGTCCCGTCCTGTCGTCGAAATTACCAGGGTGGCCGACAGCGAGCCGTTGCCGTTACCGGCTGGCGGTACGCAGCCGGCTTCCGGTATTCGCGTACTCGACTTGACCCGCATCCTCGCGGGGCCGACGACCGGCATCGGTCTGGCGGAGCACGGTGCCGACGTCCTGATGGTGACGGCGCCGCAACTGCCTCAGGTGCCGCCCTTCGTACGCGATACGAGCCACGGGAAGCGAAGCTGCTTCCTCGACATCAACGTGCCGACCGATGCTGCCCGGTTAAGAGAGCTTGTCGGCGACACCGATGTGTTCATCGACGGTTATCGGCCGCATCGTCTCGCCTCACACGGTCTGGGTATCGATGATCTGGTGAAGCTACGTCCGGGTCTCGTCCACGTCAGCGTGAACTGTTACGGCTCCGGCGGCCCGTTCGCGGACCGGGCCGGCTGGGATCAGGTGGCTCAGGCCGTGACGGGCGTATGCGACATCCAGGGTACCGCGACGAAAGCGGGGCGCCCGAAGCTGACGCCCGTGTATCTGTGCGATTTTCTCACCGGCTTCCTGGCGGCTTTTGGCACGATGCTGGCGCTTGCCCGTCGGGCACGGGAAGGCGGCAGTTATCACGTGCAGGTGTCGCTATGCCAGTCCGCCATGCTGTTGCAACGGCAGGGATTGATCGACCGTTTTGAAAACGCGCCTGGACGTTTATCGCCGGAGGCGTTCAACCAGTACGCCGTGGACGACTACGGCACGCCGTTCGGCGATCTGCGAAGCCTCGGGCCGGTCATCCGTATGTCTGAAACGCCGCCTCGCTGGGACAAAACGATTCCGGTACTCGGAGGCAATCGCGCGGAGTGGCTGCCTCGCGAGTCGTCAGGCACGCATGCAGGCTAGAACCGCACCTTCACCTGAAAGCCGATCGTGAACGGAAGATCGTCGGAAGGAATCGGCGGGATGACGATGAAGTTTGCCCCCACGCGCTTGTATTCCACCATCACGATCGGCGCTGCAACAGGGCCGATCGTGTGATTGCGGCCGAGGCCCCAGTTGCCGTAGTTGTAGCCGGAGATGATGCCGCCCATCGCGGCGAGCCGGACGTAGCCCCAATGCAGAAACTCCGGTGCCCAGACACCGCCGCCGTACCACGACGGACGACGCAGCGAATTGCGAAAGCCGCCGCCTGTTACCGCCCATTCGTTACCGAGCCAGCATTCGACGCCGAGGCCTGGATTGAACTGCTCGAAATGCTTACCGGGATCGGGGTCGATGTGATACGAGCCGAGCATCGCGTCGACCCAGACGCCGCCGCTGCACCAGTCGGCTGCATGAGCGAGGGAGGTCGTCGCCAGACCGGCGACGAATGCGGCAAGCGCAACCACGCGCCTTGTTCTGTTTCTCGTATGCCAAAAGCGCATGTCTTCTCCGTCACCGGTCGAGCGCCGGTGTCACGATGGTGATGTCGATTGAGTCGGGCTGTGCCCGTCGCACTGTACCTCACAACGCGCTGCGGCACGGTGGAGGGCTTACTCTGGACGACGGGTACGGGACCTGCGACGGCAAGCGCATCGCCGTCAGCAATCAGGAGGAAGAACGATAGCGGAGCCTGATGGCAGGCCGGTGAATGCCGCTCGGGCATTCACGGCAAGGGGGATCGGCGTCTGATAGCGCAACGTGTTTCAGAGACCGAGGTCCGACAACCCCGGATGATCGTCGGGACGGCGCCCGAGCGGCCAGCGGTACAGGCGATCGGCTTCGCGGATCGGCAGATCGTTGATGCTCGCATGGCGACGCGCCATCAAGCCATGCTCGTCGAACTCCCAGTTCTCGTTGCCGTACGAGCGAAACCAGCTGCCGGAATCGTCGTGCCATTCGTAAGCGAAGCGCACCGCGATGCGATTGTCGGTGAACGCCCACAGCTCCTTGATCAACCGGTAGTCCAGCTCCTTCGCCCACTTACGGCGCAACAGCCCGGCGATTTCCGCGCGCCCCGTGACGAATTCCGCGCGATTGCGCCATACGCTCTGCGGCGTATAGGCCAGCGATACGCGCTCGGGATCGCGGGTGTTCCAGCCGTCTTCGGCGGCTCGCACTTTCTGGATCGCGGTTTCGCGTGTGAACGGCGGAACGGGGGGACGGGTTTCGATCGGGTCGCTCATGGTGGGTCCTTGGGTTGTCGCTAAGGTGGGTACAGATCAGGTTGATTCGCGTCGCGTGTGCGAGCGCGTTGCCACTGATGCAGACGCGGCATCGAGCAGTTGTTCGGCTGCGGCGCGGGCATCGAGCGCCGCATCGGGGTCGCCGCTGACGAGTGCCACCCCGATCGCCCCGTCGATCAGGATCAACCACTGACGGGACAGGCGCGCGGCACCTCTACCGCTCACGCCACCTGACGCCGCGTATTCATCGCACACCGAACGCACGAAATCGAGCAGGCGCTCCTTGTGCTCGCGCGCGACGACACGGATCGGGTCGTCTGCCTCGGCGATTTCACCGGATGCGTTCAGGAAGGCGCAGCCATGAAAGTTGTCGGAGGCGAACCACTCGCGCAACACGTCGAACATGCCGAGCAGACGGGTGCGCGGAGTACGCCCACGTTGCTCGGTACCGGCGATGAACCAGTTCATCCAGCGTTCGTCGCGCCGCTCCAGCGCGGCAGCAACGAGCGCGTCCTTCGATTCGAAATGGGTATAGAAGCTTTTGCGTGCGGTGCCGGACAACCGGACGATCGCATCCACACCGGTGGCGTGGATGCCGTCTGCGTAGATCAGCGCTTCGGCTGCGTCGAGCAGTCGTTCGCGTGCGCCGGCGGTAGTTTGCGGGTCAGTGGAGGTCGTCATGTGTGAACGGTAGAACGATCATTCCACCGCGTCAAGCAACCCATGTTCGATGTAGTGTCTTGCTGCCGTGTGCAGCCGCAAATGAGCGGTGGCGTCACGATTACGCCAGATCGGTTATCGTGGCATCGCTCCCTTCACCGGATACCCGTTCATGAACCCGCTTTCAGTCCGCGCTGTTTTCACACGTACATTTTCAGCGATCGCGATGGCAGCTGTAGCCGCTGTGGCTGTGCTCACAGCGTGCACGCCGCTCCAGATCGTGACGCATTCGGTCAGCCAGACGGAAGCTCGCGTGCCAACCGGGCAATACACGCTCGATCCGCACCACTGGAGCGTGATCTTCGACGTCGATCATTTGAAATATTCACGCTTCACGATGCGCTTCGATCGTGTGGACGCGCAACTCGACTGGAATCAGGGCGGACTGGACAAGAGTCAGGTGACGGTCGCGATCGATGCCAATAGCGTCGACACGAATGTGCCGATCCTCGACCGGCTCGTCAAAGGCGCGGATATGTTCGATGCCGCGAATCATCCGCAAATCCGCTTTGTCAGCACGCGGTTCGAGCGCACCGGCGACGCGCGCGGCACACTCACCGGCAATCTGACGATCCGCGATGTGACGCAGCCCATCACGCTCGACGTCACGTTCAACGGTTTCTCACCCGATCCGCTGACGAAGCAGGACACGCTCGGCTTTTCAGCGGAAGGCCGCTTTAGCCGCGCGAAGTTTGGATTGGGAACCTGGTACCCCGCGGTCGGCGACGATGTGCACGTGCGGATTCAGGCGGAGTTTGTGCGGCCGCCAGCTGGCAACTAAACCAGCCCGCGGCCAAACGGTAATTACGCGGCAGTCCAGTCGAGGATCACCTTGCCGCTTTCGCCCGAGAGCATTGTGGCGAACGCTTCCTGATAGTCGTCGACGGGGAAGCGGTGCGTGAGGATCGGCGAGAGGTCGAGCCCGCTTTGCAGCATCGCGACCATCTTGTACCAGGTCTCGAACATCTCCCGGCCATAGACGCCCTTGATTTCGAGGCCCTTGAAGATCACCTGGGTCCAGTCGATCGCGGTCTGCGAGGGCAGAATACCAAGCAGCGCAATCTTGCCGCCGTGATTCATCGCTTCGAGCATGCTCGTGAACCCGCTCGGCACACCGGACATTTCGAGGCCCACATCGAAGCCCTCGGTCATGTGCAGATCGTCCATCACATCGCGCAACGATTCGCGCAATACGTTCACCACGCGGGTCGCACCCATCTTGCGCGCGAGTTCGAGCCGGTAGTCGTTGACGTCGGTGATCACGACGTTGCGCGCACCGACATGCTTCGCGATCGCCACGGCCATGATGCCGATCGGTCCAGCACCGGTAATCAACACATCTTCGCCGACCAGATTGAACGACAGCGCCGTGTGCGTTGCGTTGCCGAACGGATCGAAAATCGCGGCGAGATCGTCGGAGATATCAGCCGGAATCTTGAACGCGTTGAACGCGGGGATCACCAGAAACTCGGCGAATGCGCCTTCACGATTCACACCGACGCCCACTGTATTGCGACACAGATGGCGTCGACCCGCGCGACAGTTGCGGCAGAAGCCGCACGTGATGTGTCCTTCACCGGACACCCGGTCGCCAATCGAAAAACCCCGTACTTCCTGGCCCATCTCGACGATTTCGCCGACGTATTCGTGGCCGACGTGCATCGGCACAGGAATCGTTTTCTGCGCCCAGTCGTCCCACTTCCAGATATGAATATCGGTGCCGCAGATCGCCGTGCGCGTGATGCGGATCATCACGTCGTTGTGGCCGACTTCAGGTTTTTTCACGCGCGTAAGCGTGAGGCCAGGCCCGCGTTCGAGTTTTGCAAGTGCTTTCATATGTGCCTCTGATTCTTCAAATGATGCCGAGCGAGCGGCCGACACGGGCGAATGCATCGACAGCCTGGTCGATCTGTGCGGGCGTATGCGCCGCGCTCATCTGCGTGCGGATGCGCGCGCGGCCTTTCGGCACGACCGGGTACGAGAAGCCGATCACGTAAACGCCCTCCTGCAGCAGTGCATCGGCCATGCGCGATGCGAGTTGCGCGTCGCCAAGCATCACGGGAATGATCGGGTGTTCGCCGGGTACGAGCGTAAAACCGAGTGCGCTCATCGCGCCGCGGAAGTGGGCGCCGTTCGCGCGTACGCGTTCGCGCAGTTGCGCACCTTCGTCGCTGGCGAGCAGTTCGAGCACTTTCAACGACGCGGCTGCGATGCTCGGCGTGAGCGTGTTGGAGAACAGGTAAGGACGTGAGCGCTGGCGCAGCAGTTCAATGACTTCGCTGCGCGCGGCAACGTAGCCACCGGACGCGCCACCGAGTGCCTTGCCGAGCGTACCGGTGATGATGTCGACGCGCGACAGCACGCCGCAATATTCGGGCGCGCCGCGACCATGTTCGCCGATAAAGCCGACCGCGTGCGAGTCGTCTACCATCACGAGCGCGCCGTAACGATCGGCGAGATCGCAGATGCCGGCGAGGTCTGCGATGATGCCGTCCATCGAAAATACGCCGTCGGTGGCAATCAGCTTGAAGCGCGCGCCCGCTGCATCGGCTTCGCGTAGCTTCGCCTCGAGATCGGCGAGATCGTTGTTCTTGTAGCGAAAGCGCTTCGCTTTCGACAGACGCACGCCATCGATGATGCTCGCGTGATTCAGTTCGTCGCTGATGATCGCGTCGGATTCATCGAGCAGCGTTTCGAACAGGCCGCCGTTCGCATCGAAGCAGCTCGAATACAGAATGCAGTCGTCGGTGTGGAGAAAATCTGCGAGTGCGCGTTCCAGTTGCTTGTGCACGGTCTGCGTGCCGCAGATAAACCGCACCGACGCCATGCCGAAGCCGTCGTTGTCGAGACCGGCTTTGGCGGCTTCGATCAGGCGTGCGTCGTTGGCAAGACCCAGGTAGTTGTTCGCGCAGAAATTCAGTACGCCGTTGCCGGCGGTCAGGCGGATCTCCGCCGACTGCGGGCTGTCGATCACGCGCTCGGTCTTGTGAAAACCGTCTGCGCGGATCTGTTCGAGTGTCCCGCGCAAATGGGAAAGATAGGCGTCACGCATGAATCGGGCTCCTGAAAGGGTGGGCCGGCGGCACGACAGATTGATTCTGCGATCGCTCGAGGGAGGGTAAACGTACTCGCCCGCGTCGTGTCCTGCTATAGTCGGCTGTCAGTTTTATCGAAAATTTTCGCTTTTCCGAACTAGAATTCGATATATCGAACAACTCTAAACGATAGGTCAGTAAATGGCAAGTTCGACAAGCCGGCGTCCGGCATCGCCCGCCGCTCCCACAGCCGCTGCTTCGCTCGCGGCGCCGCCGCGCGTCGGCGAGCAGATCCAGCGGCTGCGCAGCGAGCGCCGCATGACGCTCGACGATCTGTCGCGCGCGGCGGGCGTGTCGAAATCGATGCTGTCGGAAATCGAGCGCGACAAGGCTAATCCGACGATTGCCGTCGCCTGGCGCCTGACCCACGCGCTCGGCGTCAGCCTCGATTCGCTGTTCGCCGTGCAGAAGGCGCCCGAAGCGATTGCCGTGTCCGGCCCGCACGAAATCCCGACCTTGAGCGGTCACGATGCCGGCTACCAGTTGCGCGTGTGGGGGCCGATCGAACTGGCAGGGAAGTTCGAATGGTACGAGTTGACGCTGCAGGCCGGGGGCGCTCTGGTGTCGAACGCACACGAACCTGGCACCCGCGAGCATCTCACGGTCCTGCACGGCACGATCGAGGTGGAAGCGGCCGGCGCGACGAAGCGCCTGAAAACCGCGGACACCGCCCGTTATGTCGCAGACGAACCGCACGCGATCCGCAATGCCGGCAAGGGGGAGGCCAAGGCGTTGCTGATCGTGATCCATGGATAAGCATCTCCAGTGAGCAGGGCCGGTCACGCATCATGCGTTAGCCAATAAGCCGAGGTTGCGGCAATCACTGTATGTTTGTACAGTAGATGCCCGACGACCGGAGCCGAACATGAACGACCCCACCGATCACGACCTGGCCGCCCGGCGCTTCCAGACCGCGGCGCGCGACCTCGAACATATCGTCCGCAATATCTCAGCACGCTACATTGTGCGCGGCGTGCCGCTCACGTGGCGGCTGCTGCACGCAATCGAAGCCGAAGCGCTGGCCGATCTCGGCCTCGCAAGCCGGCATGACGAAATCATGTTGAGCCTGTTTCAGCGGCCAAGCGGCCTGTCTTACCCCGAAACGGACGATCCGGTCAGCTTCGGCGCGTCGAATGCGCTGCCAGCCGTGTTCGCGTTTGCGGTCACAGCCTATGAAGAGGCCGAGCGCCGCGCGGCAACACAACTCGCGTCGTCACAAACGCGCCGTCGTGCACAACCGAGGCGCGGGCGACCCTGGGGCGGCTAGCGTCCGGCGGGCTCGGCCGCCTCTCGGCACTGCGTGTGGGCGATCTCCTGGAAAGTCTCACCAGTCAGGTTCTTTCGACGGCGATATCACCTGAGTGCCCTGTGACGACCTGCAGATATCCTACAATTACGCAACTAACTGAAATAGAGATCATGTCCTCGCCGACCGCCTCAA
Source organism: Paraburkholderia megapolitana (assembly GCF_007556815.1). NCBI lineage: Bacteria > Pseudomonadati > Pseudomonadota > Betaproteobacteria > Burkholderiales > Burkholderiaceae > Paraburkholderia > Paraburkholderia megapolitana. The sequence goes on along the minus strand of NZ_CP041743.1, from coordinate 1,156,298 downwards.
GTACCGGGCATCCTCGTCCGCACGCCACCGATCTCTTCGATCAGGAACGTGAGGCATGGCGTCGCGATCCACACACCGCATTCGATACATGGCTCGCGAGCCAGCGTCTGCGCCGTTCGTCCGCCGACGTATATCGTGCTCAATGGGGCTTCTTCCTCGACTGGCTCAACCTTCGGCACAAGCATCTGATCACGGTCGATATGCCGACCATCGCGGAATTCGTCGCGCAACTGCCAGTACGAAAACCACAGCGTGTCCGCTATTTACGACTGATCGAGCGGGTTCTCGATCACGTGCGTTCGATCGAACTGGCATCGACCAATCCCGCGCGCTTCATCGCGCAGGACGGCGAAGCCGCGTGGCGCGACGCACGCGATAATGAACCCACCGGTTTTCTGAGTGCCGCTGAACGGGCAACGCTGATCGCCCAGTTGTTCTCACCGGTCGTGACCTTGTCGAACTCTCAACGCTGGCGAGAGCGTCGCGACCGCGCGCTCACCGCGCTCTTTCTCGGTGGCGGAATCAAGACAGGAGAGGCGGCAATGCTCTCGGTTAGTTGCGTGAGTGCCGGCTCCCAGTGGGTTACGGTCGACGCGCCCGATCCATCGTTGACGCGGCGTACCCGGCTGTCGCCGTTTGCTGTAGCCATCCTCGATGCGTGGCTGGCAGAGCGTCGACTTTCCGGGCAGACGGGAGATCTGGTCTTTCCGGCGTCGCCCGCCGGCCGGCCGATGCACAAGGCGACCGTGCTTCGCGCAGTGGACGCGCAAGTCGAAGCGTCTGGAATCGCGGAAGCAAGGGCCGCGCGGGCAAGCCCACATACGCTGCGCAACACTTTCGCGGCCGATCTGTTCGAAAGCGGGGTGGCGCCGGAACTGGTCGGGCAGTGGCTGGGGTTCGCTCAGGCGGTTTCCGCGAACCGGCTGCATCGGGCGTGGAAAGCGTGGGCGGAAAAGCAGGAATCGGTGGCGGGTAACGGTAGCGAACCAGACCCAGGCGCTCCCGCCGATGCCCCGTCAGTCAAACCACCCGCCTGATTCGCGTCCCGAACTGCCTCACCTTCTAGGTCCCGAATTCCCTCACCTTTAGGGGTTTCGGCCATTCGGGCCTCGCAAAAATCACGCTGCGGAGGTGTCGATAGCAGCGGAAATGAAGCGGGTAACCGCCTCCAGCCGGGAATCGCCCGGCCCGGAGGTGTGGTCGCATTCCGGGCAGAAGAGTTCGTACCGGTGATCGACCTGCGAGAGCTCCGGCTCACCCTCCGAACACTTTGGGCAATGCTGCGGAAGCGCAACGTGTCCATCGGCCGCGGTGCCAATCCGGGTAAGCTCCCCGGCGCTCAAGCGTCCCGTCGACGCAAGCGACCACAACAGTCCGCCGACATTCGCGTCGATCCCTTGCTGGGCATGCAACTGTGCGGTCTCCTGGGTCAGGCGGTCGATTTCATCCGACTGCTCGCGCAACTGGGCGTCAAGCCGATCGCCGCGCGCCTTCGCCGCCGCGAGCTGCTGGATGAAATCGAACTCTTTCCGGCTGTTGTCCCTGACGCCGGCCTGATAGGTCGCGGCCATGCTGCGCAACGAATCCAGCTCGACCAGCATCGGTTTGACGCGGCGCTCTGCTTCGGCAATCGCGTCCTTGATCTGTTGCGCATAATGCTCGGTACTTTGGCGCATTTCGACGTGCAAAGCGTCGATTCGGTCGCGTAAAGCTGCATTTGTCGATTGCTCGGTATCCACACGCTTTTGCAGCGTTTCGTTTTCGGCTTCCAGCCGGCGCACCGCGGTCTGCAGCCCTTCGTGATGGACTGCGCCGTGCGTATTGGCGGTAGCGATATCGGCCTCGAGTATCCGAATTCGTTCGCCGGCGGCCTGTGCCCGGTCTTCGCTGCGCTGCACCGCTTCATCCGACGCTTCGCGGCGAATCTCCGCCTCACGTACAGCCTGTTTCGCGGCGGAAAGCTCGGCGTGCATTTCGCTGCGCTCGGCGTCGAGCGTCGAACGGGCCTGATTGAGCGCTTCGTCGAACAGTGCGCCGAGCAGTTCGCCGGCACGCGTCTCGAGCGCTTCGGGAATCGCACCGGCTCCGACGCGGGTCTGTGAGGTCGAACGAATGCGTTCCCAGAAGCTGTCGATGTCTTTGGGAATATCGCTGGCACTGCCTGTTTGGGTGAGATCTCTTACCGCCGCCATGGACGGGCGGATGCCCAGATCGAAGAAGAGGCGCTTGCACGCATGCAGGGAAAGATCCTGTCGCCGGGCACCGCTTTCGCGTAGTAGTTTGAGTTCTTCGCGGATTGCCTGACGTTCCTGATCTAGATTCATATGCCGTTCCAGTGTTTGGCTACGACGAATCATAACAAATTACGTAGTGAATGCTACTTTTTGCTGTAACAGAGCTATCTACGCGAGATACATGTCATGCAATGGGCCTGCCCTTCACGTTATACCTCTGTGATCTAAGGTTTTCCGTGAAACAAAGCGAAGTATGGCAGTTAAGTCATTGTTTTGTTTTGATTTTTACAACTTCCCAATGATTTGGCACTGTTCCACGCCGGAGGGGAGATGCTTTTTTACTGAAGCACGGGTTCCAACTGCTTGAGAGTAATAAAAGTAAACACCCTTGAACCTAGTTAAAAACGTTAACGCCATGGCAAACCTTTACCTGGTAAGGGTTCCAGCGGTATGAGGTGAGGCTTTGCGGGACAGATGGTGAGTCCATCCGGGACGCGCGGGTGATGGGGTTCAGGAGCGTGGGTGAGTCACTGCGGGACACCAAGTGAGTGGGTTCAGGGGCGGTCCAGATAATCGGGATCTCCAAAGGTGAGGTTTTGCGGGACCTGGTTCCCGCTCTCCCTTGATGTGTCCAATCCTTGCTTCGATGCCGGAAATCCTGACGGTGAGGTTTTTCGGGAGGTGTTTCTGATTCGGTTTTGGGCGTGAATGGGAGGGTCCGGATAGCCAAGGTGAGCCTTACCGGGACAAAACGGGGCACGGACGTGAGGCTATTCGGGAGTCGAAGGGCTGAAAGCCCCGAAAAACAAGGGTTTCCGGGGTTCAGGTGAGATTTTTCGGGAGTGTCGGCCCGTGGACGGACTCTGATTCGACCAAGGGTAGTTCATCGATGGTCATGCTGAAATGCCAAAGGTGAGGGATTTCGGGAGCGTCGTTGAGGCAATCCGGTTGCATCAAAATAACGGCTCATGGGCGATGGGTGAGGCTTTTCGGGAGGCATTTTTGTTCTCTGGAGGCTCAAGGGTGAGCGAATACGGGAACAAGTTTGCGGTCACTTACGGCGAAAGCGCGCAGGAGACTGAATGGTGAAGGCCGGCTACGAACACATGAATCCGCTGAGGTGAGGCTTTGCGGGGGCAGCGAAACGATGGTTTCTGCGCGCCTGAATGTTCTTAAGGTGAGGCTTTTCGGGATCAGTGGGCTCATGTTGCATGTTGTGTTTCCTTCATAAGTCCCGGAAATGACTGGATATTTTCCCAGGGATCTCGAATGGTGAGTGTTTCCGGGAGCGAGGGTTCCGGGTAGCGGTTCTCCGGCAGGATCGTTCGATCACGCGTTAGGTGAGGGTTTTCGGGACCCCTGGACGGTCTATCCATTGTGAACACGGGGTCGTCCTTTCGCTTCGCATGGCACGCCCGGATACTTAAGGTGAGGGTTTGCGGGAGCGACACTTTGTTCCTGCGATTGGCTGAGGTTCGGTGATCGAGGTTTCTTGCTGCAGACACCGGGGAGGCGCGACCTCTGAAGCGTCTCGACTGCTATGGGCACGGGTGGCGGCGATCGCCCTGAGTTTCCGGGAGGACGGTCGGACAGTGATGACAGGCCGCTCTCCGTGGCTGCTGCGCCTATCCTGAGTGAGCCTTTGCCAGAGGCGGTCGAGCCGTTATCGGGTCGCACGTCCCGGCGGCCTTGAGATAGCGCCCGGTTTTGTTTTCCATGGTTGCCGTCAGGGACGCCGCCAGGAAAACGCCTCAAGTTTCGTGCGCATTTTCCGTCGCAGAATTACGACAAATTGATTGGTGAGCCGATACGGGATGGGCGCGAAGCGGTCGGATGCATCGGTAATCGATGCGGAATTTGTGGAATGTCCGGGGCACAACGGTGTCGGCGGATCGCCCAAAATCCTGAAGGTGAGGATCTTCGGGAGGCGGTCGAGGTGAGTGACGATCCGTAAACCCGCTTCACCCGAAATGGTGAGATCGGCCCTATAGACGCACATCACCCCAGCCGGTATTCTCTGCAAAAATCTCTCCTCGACCCGACGGTATGGCTACGAAGCGCGCGAAGAAAACCGATGTGGTGAGTCCGAGTTCGGCGGAACTGCGTAAAGCCGTCGAGGCGATCGCGATCCAGCCGAAAAGCGGCAAGATCACACTGCTGACCCGAAAGCTGTTCAATGTGCTGCTGGCCGTTGCCCAGCAGGCCGACGAGTCCGGCGATACCTACCGGGCGCTGCTGTCGGACATCGTGGCCAATTCGGCGTTCGATTCGAACGACACGGCGCTCGTCAAGGAGCACCTGCGGCGCATGGTGTCGGTGCAGGTCGAATGGAGCACGGGGACGTCGAGCCAGAAGCCGGGCCGCAAGTGGGGCATCTCCACGCTGATCGCCGACGCGGAAATTCTGGAAGATCCCGCTACGCGCCGGGTCTGGGTCGAATTCTCGTTTGCGCCGAAGATCAAGAAGAAGCTGCTCGACCCGGTTCAGTACGCGCGTCTGAGCCTGCAGTTCCAGAGCCAGTTGCGCAGCAGCGCGGGTCTCGCACTCTATGAGATCTGTGTTCGCTACCTGACCAATCCCAGCCATCTGACGATGCGCGAGTCGTGGGAATGGTGGCGCCCCATCCTGTCCGGCACGCCCGATACGGAAGCCGGCGACGAAGCCAAGCGCGAGTACAAATACTTCAAGCGTGACTACCTGAGGCCGGCCATCGCGGAAGTGAACGCGGTGACCAACATTTTCGTCGAGCTGATCGAGCACCGCGAAGGCCGACGGGTGGCCGAGATCCAGTTCCGCGTCACCGAGCGCAAACAGCCGATGCTCGCGCTCGACGAGCACCCCAATGTCTTCGACAGCACCCTCGTCGACCGGATGGTCAAGATCGGTATTCCGTTGAAGGAAGCGCAAACCCTGTACGCCGACAGCGAGGAAAACCGGATTCGGGCTGCCCTGCAGATGACCGAGCAGCGCATGCGCAGCACCGCGCTGCCGCCGGTCCGCAGCGCCCCGGCGCTCTTCAAGGACGCGCTGAAGAAGGGCTATGCGCCGCCGGTCGAGGAACTGCAGGTCGTGAGCAGCGGCGGTGGCGCCAAGGCGCTGCCGGGCGCGCCTGCCGACGATCTGAAGGCGCGTCTGCTCGGCGAATACTCGGCCTATCGCCGCAAGGAAGCGCGAGCGCTGTACGACGAACAGGGTGAGACGGAGCGGGACGTGGCCCGGCAGTCGTTCGAAGAGGACGAATTGCCGACACTAGGCGGCCACATGCGCGACGACTGGCGCCGGCGCGGTCTGGATTCGAAGCTCGGCGAGACCGCGTTCTTCGACTGGCTGGCGCGCCGCACGTGGGGTGAACCGACCGACGGCGATCTGCTCGCGTTCACCCTGAGCCAATCCCGGGCGGCCTGAATTCGCGGCTGAACGCGGAGACCGTGGTTACCGCTGACGGCAGCGGCAACCACGTCTATTTGAGCAGCAGAATCTGTTCGATTTGCTTCAGGATGTCATCCCGCTTCTCTCTCGACAGACCCCGCAGCCGGAGTTCGAGGCGATCGTCGCCATAAGACTTCAGATCCCCGACCGACACCCCTTCCAGCTTGATTTCGAGTCGCTGAGCGTAGCGCTGGCGGCCGGCCGGTTTGGTGCTTTCCTGCGGGCTCGCCCTGCCCTTCACGATATCGGCGACCTGGCGGGTGCTCAGATCGTCCGAGAGGATCTTGTTGATCAGACGAAGCGTCGAGTCGGCGCCGCGTGCCGAGTGGTAGCGGCCGACCTGATAGGCCATGTTCGAGCCGAACCGGTCCGTTCGCACAACCATTTCGTGCATGACGACTTCGGGTAACTTGGCGATCGACAGTGCGACCGCGACCGTCGATTCATCGAGACCCAGATGTTCGGCCAGCTCTTTCTGGCTTTGAAAATGGCCGTCATCGAGAAAGCGTTTCCAGACTACGGCGTTATCGAAAACCGTTTGCGAGTCGCGCTGGACGTTGAGATCGTAGCCGAGTTTATAGCTTTCGATGCCGATGGGCAGATCTACGACGATCGCCTTCACCGTCTCCTTGTTGGCTTCCTTGAGCGCGCGTACCCGGCGGCCGCCGTCGCTGACGAAATAGCTGCCGGGATTGTCGTAGTCGGGGATGACATGAATGGCCTGTTGCTGTCCCTGTTTGGCGAGATTGACCGCCAGTTCCGCGATAGACGACTTCAAATAAAAATGCCGCGGATTAAACGGACTCGGTTTGATCGCTTTGAGTGCAAGCTCGATAACTTGCCCTGGACGATAGCCGTGCTCAAGACGCCATGCCCGGTAGGCCGGTGATTCATTAGCATGCTCGGTGGACTCGGCTGCGTCGCTGGATATAGCGGCAACAGCGGAGACGCTGGCCGGCTGACTCGAGCGACCGGCGATTTCATTGTTCTTTGTCGAACCGGGTTGCACGAGGCCGTCGATTGCATTCAGACGATCGAGTGCGGTCCGTTTCTCGCTGCTGGTCGTGTCCGGACGCGCTTGAAAGCCTTTGGCGAACTGGGAGGGTTTCATTCAGGGTCCTTTATGCGCATAAATTCAGGGGAGCAAGGCGGCGATCTCGTCGGCGCATGCCCGGATTTCAAGGCTCGCGAGCCTGGCTCCTCGATCGTTCATTTGCAGAACGGTCTGGCCGAGCGCCATCGCCTGTTTGTAGGCTTCACGGGTGGGGATCTGTGTCTTGAGTAGAGGGAAGCCCAATTCTTCCAGCGCGCGCTTCAGTTCGCGCGTCAACATCCGCTTTTCTTCGGTCTTGTTCAGCAGGAAAACGGCCTTCAGATCTTCGTTCATCACCTGAGCCTGCTGGATCAGTTTGACGAGACCTACGCTCGACCAGTAATCCGCGGGAGATGAAGAGGTGGGAATAACCGCGATGGTAGCGGCGAGGAGAACGACGCCAGAGACCTTTTCCGTGATGGACGGAGGACAGTCGACGACGATCAGATCGTAATCGCCGACGAACTTCTTGATCTCGCGATGAATCTGGCCGCCGGCTTCAGAGAGGTTGACGACCGGGAATGGGATGCCGGATTCGCCGTCAGACGACGCGCTAGCCCAATGGATGAGGGTATTTTGCCCGTCGGCATCTACTACAAGGACTCGCTTACCTTTTTCATGGAAAGCAGCGCCAAGGTGCATCGCGATTGTGCTTTTCCCGACCCCGCCCTTCTGCTGAGTTACCGCGATGATTTCTGCAGCCAACGTTCACCTCCGTTTTTAGAAGCTGATGGATTTTACCGTGATGAATTTCAATATCAATCTTTTTGTCGTTAGGACACGACGAACTGGCCGTTCGGGGGAGGTTTTATGCGCATAAAGTGCCCCGGCTCAGAGGCTACGCAGTCTCTATGAAGGCAATTTGGTTGTGCAGTGAGGTGTGTGTCTCACGCCGGTAGCGACAGGTGCTCGTCCGAGGACCGGGTTTTATGCGCATAAAGTCACATCCGCCTCTGGCTAACGGAGGGTGCTAGCGGGAAAGTGGGAAAATAGCTGCCGGGCTGGAGCAATACCTGATTCGAAGTGAGCGGACGATGGGAAGCGCAATCAATTGGCGCAACGATCGCGCGTGCCTGATCAAAAGGGCCTACTCATCGGCCGATCGCTCCAGTTCCACTGAGCGAAGGTCCCGCGCGGCCCAACTACCCACTAACTCACGCTTTCGCACGAACGGCAGCGCCCACCGCCAAAAACCCGACGAAAGAACCATCGATGATCACGATCTATCACAACCCCCGTTGCTCGAAGTCCAGGGAAGCCTGCCAGCTGGTCGAGCAGACGTATAACGCGACGAATGAACCGGTCGAAATCGTCGAGTACCTGAAGCATCCATTGACGGCCGCCCAACTGAAAAAGCTCGTCAGGATGTTGAACTGCTCGCCACGCGATCTGTTGAGACAGACCGAGGCCGAATACAAGGCACTGAACCTTGGAGATTCGGATCTCACAGACGACCAGCTATACCAGGCGATCGAAGCTCATCCGATCCTGCTGCAACGTCCAATCGTCGTGAGAGACGGCCGCGCCGCGATCGGCCGGCCGCCGGAAAACATAAAAACCTTATTCGACTAGGAAATCGAAAAGATCTCCGAAATCTTCAAATCCGAAGGTTCAATCGCCGTTCAGTCGTTTCACCAACTGCCCGAGACTCCCCGTGAAGCGCCACGCCGACAGACCCTCGATCACAGCCGCTTTTCCCGCAGCCAACGCGCCGCCAAAGCGAGTACGACGCCACACGGAGCATCCTTAACCGCCGCCGGGTTCGCCGCCGCAACGACACGACGTGCCGCTACAATCTGCGCCAGCCACACACCTGCATGAACCACCGTGGACCGCCGCATACCGCAATTCGCAACACAATCGAATTCGCAACAAGATCGACCCGAAAACCAGAAAGGGACGCTGTGCATCTGACGACAACACTCACTCCGTGGTCCCCCCACGACACCCGGCTGATCCTTTCGTGCGCACTCGGGCTCGTGCTGATCATCGTTTTCATCAGCGCATTGAAGCTGGCGCCGTTCCTGTCGATCCTCGTCGGCACGTTCGCTGCCGGCTTCAGCGCCGGACTGCCGCTCGAAGCCATTGCCAGCGCCTTCAGCAAAGGGGCGGGCGCCTTGCTCGGCGACGTCGGCCTCATCATCGCGCTGGGTGCGATGCTGGGCGCACTGATGGCCGAATCGGGCGCGGCGGACCGACTCGTATCAACGATCCTCGATCACTCCACGCCGCGTCGTTTGCCGTGGATGATGGCGCTCGTCGCAATCATCATCGGGTTGCCGCTTTTCTTCGAAGTCGGTCTCGTGATGATGGTGCCGATCATCTTCGTGATGGCGCGCCGTTCGCAACAGCCTGTCCTGCGTATCGCGATTCCCGCGCTGGCCGGCCTGACGACGTTGCATGCGCTGCTACCGCCGCATCCAGGTCCGCTGATCGCGATCAGCGCCTTGCACGCCGATCTTGGCGTCACGCTCGGCCTCGGTCTGATCGTCGCGGTGCCGGCCGTCATTCTGGCCGGTCCGCTGTACGGTATGTGGCTGTCGAAGCGGATGCATGTCGTCGAGCCGGAGGAGATGGGCAAGCTGTTCGCGGCGAAAGCGCCAGACGGCGAATTGCCCGGCTTCCCGATCTCGCTGATCACGATCCTGCTGCCGGTCGTGCTGATGCTCGGCCGCACGGTGGCGAAGCTATGGCTCGCACCCGATACCTTCCTCTCGAATGCGCTCGATTTTCTCGGCGAACCGCTCGTTGCACTCGGCTTGACCGTGCTCTTCGCCATTGTCGCGCTGGGCTGGTCGCGCGGCATGCCGCGTGAGCGCGTCGGCGGCATCCTGCGCAAGAGCCTGCCGCCGATCGCCGCGCTGCTGCTGACGATCGGCGCCGGCGGCGGCCTGAAGCAGGCACTCGTCATTGCCGGCATCAGCACGACGATCGGCAAGATCGCGATCGGCGCACATCTGCCGCTGATCCTGCTCGCCTGGCTGATCGCCGTCGCACTGCGCCAGGCCACCGGGTCGGCAACGGTCGCGACCACGACGACGGCGGGCATCGTGGCGCCCGTCGTCGCCGGTCTCAGCGTCACGCACAACTCCCTGATGGCGCTCGCGATCGGTGCCGGCTCGGTGTTCTTCTGTCACGTGAACGATGCGGGCTTCTGGATGGTGCGCGAGTACTTCGGTCTGCAACTGAAGCAGACCGTGTTCGTCTGGTCGATCTTGCAAACCATCGTCTCGGTGGTCGGACTCGTGTTGACGCTCGCGCTGTGGGGGCTATTGACCTGACGCAGCGAGGGGCGCGGCAACTGGCAGCAATTGAAGGTGCGATGGCGCAGCGGTCACACGTGGACCGCGTAAGCTAGGCAGGCGCATCACATTGCCATCGATAAAACCCACACGGAGCCCACGATGCTCGAACTGAGACCGTCCTGTGAAGGATGCGGCAAATCGCTATCGGCGGATGCGCCCGACGCGATGATCTGCAGCTACGAATGCACGTTTTGCGAGGTCTGTGCGTTGAGCACGTTACGCAACGTGTGTCCGAATTGCGGCGGCAATTTCCAGCACCGGCCGATCCGCCCACGCGCAATGCTCGCGAAGCACCCTGCGGCTACGCAGCGGCATCCAGCGTCGATCAATCAGGAAAGCCACGCAGCGTTCTTCGAGCGCTATCGCACGACACCGCCCGGCGAGCGCTGACATCGTGAGGCTTGTCCTCGGCGACAACTCAAGACAACGCACGCAACGCAGCACACCGCGCATCATTCGTCGGCCTGCACGCTACCGGCACCGTCAAGGCCCCCCGCTTCCCGCGCCGCTGCACGCAGCAACGCGATGTGTTTGCGGTAATTGCGGCAGCCGCTGCAGGTCGGCAGATGAACCTTGATCGCGAGCCATTCGCCGACCCCCAACGGTCGATCCAGCGCATCGGACAGCAGCCGCGTGATGTTCTTACACTTCCCCATTCGCATCCTCGCTGGAAAGACCTTTCTCGGTGAGACAGGTGCGCAATCGTAGACGCGCACGGTAAATCAGCACGCTGCAGTGGTTGGCCGACATCTGCAGTTCCTTGCAGATATCCGCGGTCTCGAGATCGAGGAACTCGCGCATCATGAACACCCGCCCGATCTGTTCCGGCAGATGATTGAGACACATCTCGAACAGCGTCCAGAACTGCTGCTGCCGCAACGCGTGCTCGGGCGTCGGCCACGGACGGGGCTTCGCTTCGCGCGACCAGTGGCCGTTGTCCTTGAAGAGCTCACGATCCAGCAACGACTCGCCATCGAGTTCCGCTTCCAGCGACGACAGGTTGACCGTCCGTTGACGGGCCCGCAGCGTGTCGACCAGCTTGTGACGCAGGATGCCGAATACCCATGTCTTGTGCTCCGATTGCGCGGCGAACCGGTCGGCCTGCGTCCACGCGGCGGCCAGCGCTTCCTGGACCGCGTCTTCGGCCGCGGCCGCGTCGCGTAGCTGCAAGCGTGCAAAACGCAGCAGATCGCGCCGCAACTGCGCCAGATAGACGGGGTCGTCGAACGCCGGACCCGCAGCGGCGGTCATGCCGACTCCAGCGAAAAGAGTCGACGTGACGACGACGCACCGGTGTCGCGGTCTCCAGACGGATGCTGCGGATGATCAATCGTGTTCATGGCGAGATGGGTGAGGTACCTGTTTCCGGTTCGTCACCCATTTTCCCGCACGTTGCCGCTTTCGACCATCCGCGTTCAGTCTGTTTTCCCGAAAGCTTCTGCGATTGGTCGGGCTTCGGGCGCCGAGATGACAGCGTCGGCAGTTTTTCTTTCAATTTCCCTTAACCGACCTCATGCGCGCCCGGTTTTCACGGGATTGTCACGCCATCGCCACGAATCAATCCCCGTGCTGCAAACCCGTGAGGACCGGAGCCTGGCTTGATGGACAAGGTCGGGCGCTAACTTATCCACAAGGTTATTCAGCGAAATTGTGGATATCTTCCGTGGCATCCAGGTTATCCACCGAAGCTCCCCAAACCGCATCGTCGGCAGTCCGGTTCGGGTTGTCTTTGCCTATGATTACACTTGGCCTTCCCGCGCTTCGAGCGCTCCACCCTCAAGGAAAAGAAGATGGCTCACCACATCGCGATCATTGTCGGCAGCCTGCGCCGCGACTCGACCAACCGGCAGCTTGCGCACGCGCTGACTTCGCTGGCCCCCGACGATCTGTCGTTCGAGTTCCTCGACATCGGTTCGCTGCCGCTCTACAGCCAGGACTACGACGCCGAGTTTCCCGAGGTGGCGCAACACTTCAAGCGACGCATCGAAGCCGCCGACGGCTTGCTGTTTGTCACCCCCGAATACAACCGCTCGATCCCGGGCGTGCTGAAGAATGCGCTCGACTGGGGTTCGCGCCCGTGGGGCAAGAGCGTGTGGGCGGGCAAGCCAGGCGCGGTCATCGGTACGTCGCCGGGGGCGATCGGCACGGCGCTGGCGCAGCAGCATCTGCGCAATGTGCTTGCCTATCTCGACGTGCCCACGCTCGGGCAACCGGAAATGTTCATCAAGCACGATGTCTCTCGGATCGACGAGAGCGGCGCCATCCTCAACGACGATACGCGGGCGTACCTGCAGTCGTTCGTGGATCGCTACGTCGCGTGGGTCGCGCATCATCACGCAGGCTGAATCCGGCTTTCAAAGCGCTACGGAGGCAAAGCCTGCGGGCGGCATCCGCCCGCTCCCGTGCGTCACACGTGGTGATGACCCGTCACGCGCTCCCAGCCGTGGCGTACGGCCGCCTTGACGCGTTCCCATGTCTCGCCGGGTTCGTCGGTTGCGCTGGGCGTGCCGTTCGTTTCCCAATCGTGCTGGGCCTCGAGTTCCAGCTCGTCCCATGAGCGGTCGTGAAAGCGCGCATCGCGCGCGAGCGTTGCGCCGTACCGGTACGCGGGTACGTAGTCTTCATAGCGCGCATTCTCGCTGGCGTACTGCTCGTCGTAGTGACTGCGAAAGTCCTCTTCATCCTCCATGAACTCGTCTGGCGTATCGGCTATCGGGGCGGTCGACGGTATGAGACTGCGTGCCGCCGATGGCCGGGCAGCGGCTGCCGGTTCGCTGTCGCGCGGGTCGGGCCGCAGCACGGCGCCTGAACCCGGTGCGGCCCCGGCGGCGATGACACCGAAGGCGGTATCGTCGGTGGAAAGCGGGCGCGTAACTGGCGCGACGGCGGCCGCGCCACCGATCCCCAGTTCGTCGAGTATCGAATGCTCGCGACCCGCATCCGGATCGGCCAGTGCCGCTTCCCAACCCGGCGCGCGTTCGCCGACATCGGTGGCGCCGAGCTTCGTCAGTAGCCGGCTGGCGAGTTCCGCATGGGCTTCGCTGGCAGCGTTCACGCAGACGAGCACTGCTCCGCGCTGCACGGCATCCCTGTAGCGCTCCGCTTCCACCGTGCGTGGCCCCGAGGCGAACAGGTTGGCCAGAAAGCGTTCGATGTTCGCGAGCACGCCCGCGCCGCTACCGGACGTAGCGGTTGCGTCGGGCGTGGATTCGGGGTTCGCCTGCAACTCGATGTCGGCTTGCGCGAAGCCGGTCCGCACGAGGGTATCGCGTGCGCCTTCGGCGTCGGCATACCTGTCGAACAGGCCGATCACGATATGTTTCATGGCTGCCTCCCGGCAATGGAACGAAGCGCGAGGCGCGCTTCCTCGGGTAGCAGGCTGCAATCATCGTGCCGGTTGCGCGGCGCTTCGGCCGCCGGCCCGGCAAGCCTTGCGCAGCAAGGCCGCGCGACGGCGCCGCAAAAGAGCATCGGGCACGGCAGACGTATTTTCTACAATCGACAGCCCGTGTTGCACGGGGCCGTCACACCCAGACACAAGCTCAAGTCTCAGGCTGCGCGTGCGCCAGATCCCGCTGGATCGCCTGCAGGATCTGCTCGAGCAGCGCGATATCGAACGGCTTCGACAGCACCTTCACATCCACATGACGGGCCCGGTCGAGCTCCTCCGCGTAGCCCGTGACGAGAATCACCGGCAGCTTCGTTTCGAACGCCTGAACCGCTTCAGCGAGATCGATGCCGTTCATGGCGCCGGGCATGTGGATGTCGGAAATCACCAGATCGAACGGCAGCGGCTCGCCGGTGCGTGCCTGCTTCGCGTGTGCATCGTCGAACAGGCGCAGCGCGGTGTCTGCGTTGAACACCCACGTCACCTGGTGGCCCATCATCTGCAGCAGCGCTTCGGTGCCGGCGGCGACCTCGTCGTTGTCCTCTACTAGCAGGATCCGCAAACCGTGCGGCGTGCCGGTGTGTTCGAGCGGGGCTTCGCGCGGCCGCTCGAATTCCGGCGCGGCGGCTGCCCGCGGCAGGTACAGTCGCACCGACGTGCCTGCGCCAATCGCGCTGTCGATTGCCGCGAGGCCGCCCGAGCGTTCGCAGAACGCGAACACCTGCGGCAGCCCGAGGCCGGTGCCCATGCCCTTCGGCTTGGTCGTGAAGAGCGGTTCGAAGGCACGCGCGAGCACGTCCGGCGGCATGCCCACACCGGTATCTTCAAGCGAGAACTGAACGAACTCGCCGATCAGCGGAAAGCCGTCTTCATGGCGGAAACTGATGTTGGCCGCGCGCACCGTGAAGCGGCCGCCGTTCGGCATCGCATCGCGTGCATTGACGGCGATATTGATCAGCGCGAGCTCGAGTTCGGCGACGTCGACGCGCATCGGCCATACGTCGATGCCGATGTCCATCACCAGCGAAACCTTCGCGCCCAGCGACGCCCGCAGCAACTCGCGGCACGACGGCAGCCAGCGTTCGACGGCGAGCGTCTCGTTGTGCAGCGGCTGCTTGCGCGCGACGCCGAGCAGCTGCCGCGTGAGCGACTGGCCGCTCTTGAGCGCCCGCTCGACCGCCGACAGCTCGCGTTCGAGCCCCGGCACGCCGCGCCGGCGGACGATCTGCACGTTCGCCGAGACGATCATCAGCAGGTTGTTGAAGTCGTGCGCGACGCTGCCGACCAGGTTGCCGAGCGCCTCCATCTTGCGCGACTGACGGTACGCGGATTCGATCGAGCGGCGCATCGACGCTTCGGCCTGCCAGCGCTCCCACGCTTCCTCTTCGGCGCCGAGGCGCTTGAGCGACAGCCAGATCACGCACCACAGCACGATGGACGGCGTGAACATCGACAGGATCAGTACGCTCAGATGCCGGTACCACTCGGCCCAGATCGCGGAGGTGCGATAACCGCACGATACGTACACGGGGTAGGCGCCGACGCGCCGGAACGCGAGAATCAGGTTGTCGCCGTCGGTGCTCGAGCGGGTCCGTACCACGCCGTCGCGACGACCTTCCGCGAGCGCCGCGGCGAACGGCGATCGCGGGTCGACCGTGGCGGATCCCGATACCTGTGCCGGGTAGTGCGCGAGAATTGCGCCGTCGCTACGCAGCAGGGACATGGTCATCGGTGCGTCGCTGCCGCCCAGCAGCTCGCGATAGAACGCGCTGAAGTAGCCGGGCCGCAGCGCCACCGATACGACGCCCTCAAAGGTGCCGTTGTCGTCGCGTCGCGCCACCCCGGTGTTGAACACCTGTTCCCCGGCGACCTGGCCGATCATCACGCGCGAGACATGGTCGAGGACCCGGCCGTCACGAATCCCGGTGAAATCCTCGCGATTGAGGATCGATGCCGGCGGCGCCGGGAAATAGCGGCTGCTTGCGAGCAACGCCCCGTCGCTGCCGAAGATCGAGACCGCCGAAACCTGCGGATAGCCGCCGCCCATCACGCGCAGTTTTTCGTGGATGACCCCTTCGGCTTCGCGAATGCCGTGGTCGTCGAGGTCCTGTACGAGATCGACGACACGTGCATCGAGTGCCTCGTTCATGTCGAACACCTTCAGCGCGTGCTCTTCGGCGACGCGCACGGTACGCAGCGTGACGTCGGTGGCATCGGCTTCGCGTGCCCGCAGATCGTTGAAGGCCATGATCGAGACGTAGATGCATGGCAACACGATCGCGGCGACGAGCAGCGCGATCAGCGTGGCGCGCCGGACGGCGAAGTTGTGTTCGGGCACCGTCGGAAACGGCGCGTCCTCCTGCCTGGCAGAAGCAAGACGGCTCGCGGGCGACGGTTCGGGCCGGTCAGGTGTCATCGTAAGTAGCGCTTAAATGCACAGGAAGTATGGCCGGTTTTCATCTTACGACAAGGATCGGGACGAATCCGGAAGCGCAAACGTACACAAAAGTATAAACGGCGTATTTAGCGGGCAGATTAATTTGAAAATCCCATGAAGAGACTGGATAAAGGGCAATTCTATTCGTAGAAGGTGAGCAGCGAGTCCGCGAGAGCACTCTCGCTGGCTAAAGAAGTGCCATTGCGCCGCCGTTAACGTGCACGACCCGGCGCACGTGCCTGCCGCACGCCCCGGCGCGCCAACCCATCTGGTATTCCGATCCGCCGCCATGCCTTTGCCCATCGTGATCGCCGACGATTCGCTGCTTGCCCGCAGGGTGCTCACGAGAGCACTGCCGCCGGAGTGGGACGTCGACATCAACTATGCGACGAATGGTCGCGAGGCGCTGGCGTTATACCGCGCAGGCAAGGCGTCGGTGATGTTTCTCGATCTGACGATGCCGGATATGACCGGTTATCAGGTGCTCGAAGCGTTGCAGCACGAAGATCTGAATACGTTCGTGATCGTCGTCTCCGCCGATGTCCAGCCGATGGCCCAGGCACGCGTGCGCTCGCTCGGCGCGGCGGCGTTCATCGCGAAGCCGGTGAGCCCCGAGGCGGTACTGCCCGTCCTCAAGGAGTACGGGTTGTATGTCTGAGCCAGTCCTCACCGAAGATCAGCGCGATGCGCTGCAGGAGGTCGCCAATCTGGCGATGGGGCAGGCCGCGACGCGTCTCGCGCGGTTGCTCGATGCGTTCATCGAGCTGTCGGTGCCGCGCGTGCGGGTCGTGGCCGTGAGCGACGCAGCCGACACGCTGCGCGAGATGACCGGTATCGACGAGCCGGTCACGGCCGTGCGCCAGGGCTTTCGTTCGGATATCAAGGGCGAGGCACTGGTGCTGTGCCGCAGCGGCAGCATCGCGCAGCTTTGCGCACTCGTGAACGATCCCTATCCGCGTTCGGCCTACGAGGCGACGAACGAGGAAGAGCTGACTTTCGACGTCGCGAACGCGCTGACCGGCGCGTGCGTGTCGTGCATCCTCGACCAGCTCGGCCGGACCCCGGTGTTCTCGCCGCCAGGCATGCTGGGTGCGTCGCTGTCGCTCGACGAGGTGTTTCAGCCCGGCGTGCTCGCGTGGGAAGTTGCGTTGCTGATCGAAGTGAATTTCGCGCTCGAGGACCACAGTTTTCGCGCGCACTTCGTGATGCTGATGGCCGAAGATTCGATCCGCCTTATGAATCTCGCGCTCGACGCGCTGCTGTCCAGCTTATGAATGCGCCGGCCCTTTCCCTCAGCGATCTGGTTGTCGAACGGGTCGGCTTCGGCATCTTCGTGCTCGACCGCGAGATGAACGTGCTGATGTGGAATCGCTTCATGCAGGATCACAGTGGCCTCGCCGCGGAGAAAGTAGTCGGGCGCCCGATCTTCGACAATTTTCCTGAGCTGCCGCGCGCGTGGTTGAGCCGCAAGCTCGAGAGCGTGTTCCAGCTGGGCAGCTTCGCGTTCAGTTCGTGGGAGCAGCGCCCTTATCTGTTCAGGTTCGACCACGACCGGCCGATTACCGGCGGCGTCGACTTCATGCAGCAGGACTGCACCTTCATGCCGCTCACGCGCGAGCGCGAAGTGGTGGCGGTGTGCGTCACCGTATCCGACGTGACGCACGTGAGCATCGTGCAGCGCGAACGCGAAGAGGCGGTAGCGAAGCTGCAGGAATACGCGGACCGCGACGGCCTGACCGGCATCGCGAACCGGCGTTTCTTCGAGGCGAGGCTCAGCGACGAATACACGCGCTGGCAGCGATACGGCGGCGATCTGTCGGTGCTGCTGTTCGATCTCGACCACTTCAAGACGATCAACGATCAGTTCGGCCACGTCGTCGGCGATGGCGTATTGCGCGAGATGGCACAGCGGGTCGCGGATGTGGTGCGCGTGGAAGATACGTTCGGCCGTTTTGGCGGCGAGGAATTCGCGCTGCTGCTGCCGGGCACGCCGCTCGGCGTGGCGATGCAGGTCGCCGAGAAGATCCGTCACACGATCGGCGATGCGCCGGTCGACGTGCAGGGCGTGAGCGTGCCGGTCACGGCCAGCGTCGGAGGGGCGGCGGCGCGCGCGGGCGTGCCGACCTACGAGGTGCTGATCAACGAAGCCGACGCCGCGCTGTATAGCGCGAAACGGCAGGGACGTAACCGCTCCATCGCATTTGCCTGAACGCAGGTGGCGCGCGCCCGTCGGGCCGCATCTGCCCAGGCGAAAACCGTCGATAGCCCCCCAAACTGCGGGTCAGGGCAAAGATTGGTATACTTTTCGCCGCTTCCGGTGTCCCAGCCGGTTTCGCGCGTGTCCGCGCGCGCGGGCGGCTTGCCCTGCGGGTAGGCATGACTTCTTCACCGCCTTTGGGCGCTTCAGCGGAGATTGTCTTGGCCGTTTCCAATCTCGTCGTGGACGATACTCAAACAACCGATGCCGCTGCCGTTACGTCAGGCAGCTCGTTTTATCTGGCGATGCGCATCTTGCCGGCCGCGCAGCGCGACGCGATGTATCAGGTGTACGCGTTCTGCCGCGCCGTCGACGACATCGCCGACGGCGATCTGCCGCGTGCCGAGCGCGCCGCCGCGCTCGAGCGCTGGCGTGCCGATATCGACGCCTGCTATGCGGGTGCGCCACCTGCGCCGCTCGCGGCGCTGACGCGGCACATCCACACGTTCCAGCTCCAGCGCGAAGACTTCCACGCGATGATCGACGGCATGGCGATGGACGCCGCCGAAGACATCTGCGCACCCGACGAAGCCACCCTCGATCTCTACTGCGACCGCGTCGCGAGTTCGGCGGGGCGGCTATCGGTGAGGATATTCGGGATGCAGGAGCAACCGGGGCGCGACCTCGCGCATCACCTCGGACGCGCGCTGCAGCTCACGAACATCCTGCGCGACATTGACGAAGACGCCGGCATCAATCGTTGCTACCTGCCGCGCGAACTGCTGGCGAGCGAAGGTATCGCGGCCGCGAGCCCGACTTCGATTGCCGACGATCCCGCGATCCCGCGTGTCTGCGCGCCGCTCGTCGAACGCGCGAAGCAGCATTTCGCAGCCGCCGACGCGATCATGGACGCCGCCTCGCGCAACCACGTGCGCGCGCCGCGCATCATGTCCGGTGTGTATCGCTGTCTGCTCGAGCGCACGGTCGACCGCGGCTTCGACATTCCGCGTACGAAGGTCAGCAAGCCGCGTATGCGGCTACTGTGGATCGTCGCCCGCTACGCTTTCTTCTGATGGCGAAACTCGTTCACGTGATCGGCGCAGGTCTTGCCGGTCTCGCCGCCGCCGTCCAGTTGCAGCGGCGCGGTGCACGGGTGGTGCTGCACGAAGCGGCGGCCCAGGCGGGCGGGCGCTGTCGCTCGTATTACGACCGCACACTCGGCGCGACGATCGATAACGGCAATCACCTCGTGCTGTCCGGCAATCACGCGACGCTCAACTACGTGCGCGCGATCGGTGCCGCCGACGAACTCGTCGGCCCCGCACAGCCCGAGTATGCGTTCATGGATCTGGCGAGCGAGGCACGCTGGACGGTACGACTTTCGCCGGGACGCGTGCCGCTGTGGGTCTTCGACGGCGCCGCGCGGGTGCCCGGCACGCATGCGGCCGATTATCTGTCGCTCGTACCGCTGCTGTTCGCCAAGCCGGGCCGCACGATGGCGCAAACGATGCGCTGTAACGGCGCGTTGTGGGATCGCCTGCTGCGGCCGCTGTTTCTCGCGGTGCTGAATGTCGAGCCGCGCGACGGTACCGCTGAGCTGGCGGGCGCGGTGCTCCGCGAAACGCTGGCCGCGGGCGGTCAGGCATGCCGGCCGCTGGTGGCGCGCAACGGCCTCGCGAGCGCCTTCGTCGATCCCGCGCTGCGCCTGCTGCAGCATGGCGGTGCGGAGATCCGGCTTGGCTCGCAGCTAAAATCGATTGAATTTGCCGAGACTGGGCGAGCCGCCGCGCTCGACTTTGGCGACCTGAGCATCGAACTCGCGGATGGCGATGCGGTGGTGCTCGCGGTACCGCCCAACGTCGCGCAGACGCTGGTGCCCGGCGTGCAGACGCCGGGCCGCTTCACGGCGATCGTCAACGTGCATTTCGCCGTCGATCCCCCCATCGGCCACCCGCCGATGCTCGGCTTGCTGAACTCGACGGCCGAATGGCTGTTTGCCTTCGACGGCCGCCTGTCGGTCACGATCAGCGGCGCGGACCGGCTGATCGACATGCCGCGCGAAGAGCTCGCGCGGATCGTGTGGGCCGAAGTGGCCCATGCGGCGAGCCTGCCGGTCGAGCCGATGCCGACTTGGCAGATCGTCAGCGAAAAGCGCGCGACGTTTGCCGCGTTGCCCGAAGAAGAGATGCGCCGCCCCGGCACGCGCACTCGCTGGAATAACCTGATGCTCGCGGGCGACTGGACGGCTACCGGCCTGCCCGCGACGATCGAAGGGGCGATCCGTTCCGGCCAGAAGGCCGCGGATGCGCTCCTGAACGAACCGATGGAACGCCGATGAACGACCTGTCTCTTGCCCACTCGACCGACGCGACCGCGCCGCTGCCCGATGCTGCCCACGGCGGCGGCGTACCGGATGCCGCGCTCAATGCCGCCGTCGAGCACGCAACCACGGCGATTCTCGACGCGCAGCGTCCGGATGGCCACTGGGTCTACGAACTCGAAGCCGACGCGACGATTCCCGCCGAATACGTGCTGCTCGTCCACTATCTCGGCGAAACACCGAACCTCGAACTCGAACAGAAGATCGCGCGTTATCTGCGCCGTATCCAGCTGCCGGACGGCGGCTGGCCGCTCTTCACCGACGGCGCGCTCGACGTCAGCGCGAGCGTGAAGGCGTACTTCGCGCTGAAGATGATCGGCGATCCGGAAGACGCCGAACACATGCGCCGTGCCCGCGAGGCGATTCTCGCGCACGGCGGCGCGGAAGCATCGAACGTCTTCACGCGCATCATGCTCGCGCTGTTCGGCGTGGTGTCGTGGTACGCGGTACCGATGATGCCGGTCGAGATCATGCTGCTGCCGAAGTGGTTTCCGTTCCACCTGTCGAAGGTGTCGTACTGGGCGCGCACGGTGATCGTGCCGCTGCTGGTGCTGAACGCGAAGCGGCCGGTCGCGCGCAATCCGCTTGGCGTGCGTATCGACGAGCTGTTTCGCGGCGCGCCGGTTACGACCGGGCTGCTGCCGAAGGCTGGGCATCAGAGCCAGAGCTGGTTTGTGTTTTTCCGTGCAGTGGATGGTGTGCTGCGCCTCGTCGATGGGCTGTTTCCGCAGCACACGCGGCGCCGCTCGGTCGATGCAGCGGTTGCGTTCGTCGATGAACGGCTGAACGGCGAAGACGGTCTCGGCGCGATTTTCCCGGCGATGGCGAACGCCGTCATGATGTACGACGTGCTCGGCTATCCGGCCGACCATCCGCAGCGTGCTACCGCGCGCCGCGCGCTCGACAAGCTGCTGGTGATCCACGATGACGAGGCGTATTGCCAGCCTTGTCTGTCGCCGGTGTGGGATACGTCGCTGGTGGCGCACGCGCTGCTCGAAACCGGCGACGCGCGCGCCGAAGAAGCGGCGCTGCGCGGGCTGCAATGGCTGCGCCCGCTGCAGATCCTCGATGTGCGCGGCGACTGGATCTCGCGTCGCCCCAACATCCGTCCCGGCGGCTGGGCGTTCCAGTACGCGAATCCGCACTACCCGGACGTCGACGATACGGCCGTGGTCGCGATGGCGATGCATCGCGCGGCCGCGCTCACGCATTCGAATGTCGATCGCGAAGCCATTGCGCGTGCGCGCGAATGGGTGGTCGGCATGCAGAGCAGCGACGGTGGCTGGGGCGCATTCGAGCCGGAAAACACCCAGTACTACCTGAACAACATTCCGTTCTCCGATCACGGTGCGTTGCTCGATCCGCCCACCGCCGATGTATCGGGCCGCTGTCTGTCGATGCTCGCGCAGCTCGGCGAACTGCCGGCTGCGAGCGAGCCGGCGCAACGCGCGCTCGACTACGTGCTCAAGGAGCAGTTGCCGGACGGCAGCTGGTACGGCCGCTGGGGCATGAACTACGTGTACGGCACGTGGACCGCGCTGTGCTCGCTGAACGCGGCCGGTATTGCTCACGACGACCCGCGCATGCGCCGCGCCGCGCAATGGCTGATCTCGATCCAGAACGACGACGGCGGCTGGGGCGAGGACGGCACGAGCTACAAGCTCGACTACCGCGGCTACGAACGGGCGCCGAGTACCGCGTCGCAGACCGCGTGGGGGTTGCTCGGCCTGCTGGCGACCGGCGACGTCGATCATCCGGCGGTCGCGCGCGGCATCGCTTACCTGGTGCGCGAGCAGCGCGAACATGGCTTGTGGGACGAGACGCGCTTCACCGCAACGGGTTTTCCGCGCGTGTTCTATCTGCGCTATCACGGGTATCGCAAGTTCTTCCCGCTGTGGGCGCTGGCGCGCTATCGACAGTTGAAACGCGACGGCGAGACGCGCGTCGCGGTCGGGATGTGATGGCGTCGTCCCAACTGCCGGTCATCGTCGTGACCGGCATGGCGTTCGAGGCGCGTATTGCGCGTGGCGCAGGTGTCGAAACGGTATTCGCGGCGCGCGCCGATCTGCTCGAACGCGCTCTGAACGAGGCCGTGGCGCGCGGCTGTTCGGGCATCGTCAGTTTCGGTACGGCTGGTGGTTTGGCACCGGAGCTCAAGGCGGGCGCGCTGATCGTGGCCGATGCGGTCGATGGGCCACTCGGCCGTCTTGCCACCGATCGATCGTGGAGCGACCTGATTGCTGCCGCGCTGGCCGCTACGCCGCTCGGTGCGCGTTTGCACCGTGGCTTGCAGGCCGCGGTGACCGCGCCGCTTACCGGTGCCGCCGCGAAGGCCGCGCTGCACCGGGCGACGGGCGCGCTCGCAGTCGATATGGAATCGCATGTCGCGGGCGCAACGGCTGCGGCGCACGGATTGCCGTTCGCGGTATGTCGCGCGATCGTCGATCCGGCGTGGCGCACGTTGCCGCCCGCGGCGACCGCCGGGTTGCGCGACGACGGCCGGACCGCGCTCGCGCCGATCCTGCGCGAGCTGATCCGCCAGCCGTCGCAACTGGGCGCGTTGCTCCAGCTTGCCGGCGATGCGCGTGCTGCGCGGAACTCGCTGGTCGGAGCGCGTCGGGCACTTGGTGAGGCCGGCGCATTGCATCCCCTCACGACGCGCTGAGCACGGAGCGGCCTCAGGCAGTATTTCCGTCGATCACAGCAAAACAGCCCGGCATGCATGAGCATGTCGGGCTGTTTTGTGTTGAGGCGCAGCGGCGGACGACCGCCAGGCGACGTTTTACGGCGCAGCGGGTGTCGACGCTGCTGTAGCAGGCGCCGCTGCGCCGCTTGCCGAAGGTTGAGCCACTTTCGTGGATGCGCCGGTGGCGGTGGCGGGCGCGTTAACCGGTGCTTGTGCTGCGCTATTGCCTGACGCGGATTGAGCGGGTTTGGCAGATGCGCCGGGGTCGCTGTAGTTGGGTACATCGACCGGCGGTTGTGCCGCGCCTGTGCCCAACGCTGATTGAGCGGGTTTGGCCGATTCGCCAGGATCGCTGTAATTGGGAGCGTTGACCGCCGGTTGTCCCGTGCCACTACCCGATGCAGGCGCCGCGGATTCACCAGGGTCCGCATAGTTCGGCAAGCCACCGGCAGCACCCGCCGCCGCGCCCGAAGCTGGCGCATCCGGATCGCCATAATCCGGCAGCGGCGCCGCAGGGGAGCCGTTGCGATGCACGCGCGATTGCCGCTGCTGCGTATACGCGTCGCGCACGAACGTGTACTTGTCGAGCGCGGCCTGCTGCAACAGATCCGTCGCGCCGAGCAGATCGGAGCGCTTGCTCACGAACTGCGCCACATACAGCGGATTGCGCAGCGCCGGCTCCGCGTAGTTCAGCGGATTGAAACGCACATCGACCGCGAGGCCGATGCCGTCGCGTACCGAACTCGGGCCGAACAGCGGCAGCACCAGATACGGGCCCGCCGGCACGCCCCAGCGGCCCATCGTCAGGCCGAAGTCCTGGTTGTGCTTCGGCAGACCGGCCGGTGTCGCGAAATCGATCAGGCCGCCTATGCCGAACACCGAATTCATCGCGAAGCGCATTACGTCTTCGGTAGCGTCGGTGATGTTCAGCTGCAGCAGGTTGTTGGCCGCATTGCCGAGATCGCCGAGATTCGCAAAGAAGTTGGTGAGCGCCGTGCGGATCGGCTCCGGCGTCACTTTCTCGTAGCCCTTGGCGATCGGTACGGCGATGTGCGTGTCGATCGCGTCGTTGGCCTTGAAGATCACGCGATTCACCGGCTCGAAGGGGTCGCCTGGCTTTCTGTCAGGGCCTGTCGCACAGCCCGTGACGAGGCCTGCTGCGAGCAGCGCCAGTGCGGGGTTTCGCATCTTCATCCGTCAATCCCTTGCAATTTTTTCCTGGCGCGCTTCGGGCGCGGCTTACCCATCAATACCGGCTGGAAAACGACCGCGCCGATCAGCGTACAGAGCAGCGACAGCGCCAGCAGCCGTCCCATGCTCGCCGTACCCGGATGGTGCGACAGCCACAGGCTGCCGAACGCGGTCGCCGTCGTGGCGGCGCTGAACATGACTGCATGCGTGAGGCTCGACTGCAACAGCCCGGTCTGGCCGTTGCGCCATGCCATCACGAAGTAAATCTTGAAAGCTACGCCGACGCCGAGCATCAGCGGCAGCGCGATGATATTCGCGAAGTTGAGCGGCATGTCGAAAACCACGCACAGCTCCAGCGTCACGACCGCCGACACCAGCAGCGGAATCAGCGTACGCAGCACGTCGCCGAAACGACGCAGCGTGAGCCACAGCAGGATCGTGATCGACAGCACCGACCAGCCGGCGGCTTGCAGGAACGCCTTGATGATCGTGTTGGCGGAATGCAGGATCGAGATCGGTCCACCGATCGCGCCGGGCTCGGCGGCCTTCACCGCGTTTGCGAAACGGCGCAGCACGGTGTCGTCGCCGGGATCGGCGCCTGCGGCGATCTTCGGCGAGATGTCGACGAGCGCGCGGCCGTCGGGTGCGAGCCAGTCGCGCACGATCTGCGGCGGCAACGTGGCTTGCGTGATCAACGTCGGCTGCAGCAGTGCTGCGAGCTGCTGCAGCGCGAGTTTAAGCGGATCCGACATCGCGTGCTCGGCGCGGTCGCGGGTGGCGGCGTCGGCGGCGGCGAGCTTCATTAGCGTGGCCGACAGATGCTGCGCTTCGGCGGCGCCGGGGCCGGGATGGTCGTCGGCGGCGAGCGACAACTGGTTCGCCGCGCGTTTGAGCGCGGCCACGCGCACCGCGTCGGTGGCGGGCGGCGCGGGAGTCTGCGTGAGCGCGGGCAATAACTGCTGCGCGGCCGCATCGATCAGCGCGATCTTCTGCGGCTGATCGGGTGGGATAAAGGTGGCGAGCGTCGTGATGCGGCCGACTTCGGGCAACGTCGAAAGGTGCGCCACGATGCGCGCCGCGTCCGCCTGCGACGACGCGAGCACGTGCACGTCATTTACCGCAGCCTCGGGCGAATCTTTCAACGACAGCAGCGTCGCCATCGATTCCGTATGCGGGTCCTTCAGATGCAGCGGGTTGAAATCGAAGCGCAGATGCGTGAGTAGCGGCAGCGCGCCGATCACGACGATGAGCGTGCCGATCAGCACTGGCTTGCGGTGCCGGTCGAGAAAATCGTCGACCGGTGCGAGCTGCCGGAACCCCGGCGAACTCGCTTCGCCCGGCGGATTCAGCACCTTGATCAGGGCGGGCAGCAGCGTCATGTTGGTCAGATACGCGACGAACATCCCGACGCCGGCGATCTTTCCGAGTTCGGACACGCCGCGATACGCGGTGGGCAGGAACGAGAAGAAGCTTTCGGCGACGGCGATGGCCGCGAGCGTCAGCGGTACGCCGATGCTGTGCGCCGTCTGCACCAGTGCGGCGGGAAGCCGGTCGTCGCGATGGCGCTCCTCGCGATACTTGACGCCGAACTGCACGCCGAAATCGACACCGAGCCCGACGAACAGCACCATGAACGCCACCGAGATCATGTTCAGTGCGTCGACCATCATGAGCCCGAGCGCCGCGGTGATCGCGAGTCCGACGAACAGCGTGACGAACACGGCGAGAATCAGACGGCCCGAGCGCAGCGCGAGCCAGAGGATCACCAGTACGACGATGAAGGTGGCGATACCGTTCAGCGCCGCACCGTCCTGCACCGACGCGAACTCTTCGTCGGCGAGCGGCTGCTCGCCGGTGAGCCGGACCTGCGCGCCGTAGCGCGTGTCGAGATTGAGTGATGCAGCCGCGGCGCGAATGGCCTTCGACGCCCGTGCGCCTGGTTCGAGCGCGCCGAAGTCGACGACCGGCTGCACGGTGATGAACGCGCGTGCCGGGTTCGTCGCGACATCCTTGTCGACGAGCGCGCGCCACGAGAACGCTGCCGGCTGACCTGCCAGCACACGGTCGAGCGTGATCGCGCTTTGCGACAGCAAGTGGCTCATGTCGGGCAGCTTCACCTGGCCGATCTGCAGCGGCAGCAGCAACGTCGTGTTCAGCGTGCCGGCCAGTCCGGTCAGGCTTGGATCGTGCGCAAGCGTATTGACGAGCGGCCGCGCCTGGACGAGCTGCGAGGTCGTCGATTCGACGTCTTTCAGCGACGGGAACAGCATGCCGTTACGTTCGAAGAACGGGCCGCCGGAAGGCTGCGAGACCGCGACGAATTCGCGGGTCTCCTTGCGCAGGGCGTCAGTCAGCGCATTGGCCGCGGCATCGGCGAATTCCGGCGCCTGGGCTTCGACGACGACGAGCAGCGTCGTGCCGCGCTGCGGAAAAGCCTGGTCCATCGAGTCGCTGAGCGCCGACCACTGCTTGTCCGTTTCGACGAGACGGCTGATGTCCGTGTTGATCTTGAAGTGATGGGCGACGTAATACCCGCTTGCGACAGCGAGGACCAGCGACAGCGCGATGATCTGCAGCGGATAGCGTACCGAGACGGCGACGAGACGGACGATGGAAGACTTGAGCATGAGGCGAAAAGGCCTGTCACGGAATGCTGGGTTCACAGGAAGGTCACAAGTATACCGATGCGGCGACTTGTCCCTCGCTTAGGGCTGCAAGGCTGTGCGGGGCAAAGCCGGTATACTGGTTCGCGCCGGTAACCTTGGGTTGTCCGGCGCTCTTTTTTCCTGTTCTGGCGAGCGTATGAAACGTTATTTCTCTGCTTTTCTGGCTGCTGCCGTGGTGTCGACCGCGGCCTTCGCGCAAAGTGCGCCCGATGCTATCGTCAAGAACGCCGTCGAAGGCACGGTCAACGCAATGAAGGCCGACCCGCAGGCGCGCGGCGGCGACATGGCGAAAATTACCCAACTCGTTGAAACGCGCTTCGTGCCCGCCACCGACTTCCAGCGCACCACGCGCATCGCGGTCGGCAAGGCATGGACCACGGCAACGCCCGATCAGCAGAAGCAGTTGTACGAGCAATTCCAGTTGCTGCTCGTGCGCACTTATGCGACTTCGTTGGCCCAGCTGCGCGATCAGGACGTGACGTTCCGCTTTCTGCCTGTCAACGTGGCGGCATCTGCGCAGGACACCGTCGTCCAGTCGCATGTGATCAGCAAGGGCGGCGACGATGCGATCGACTACCGGATGGAAAAGACACCGTCCGGCTGGAAGGTCTACGACATCAACATGATGGGCGCATGGCTCATTCAGGTGTATCAGACGCAATTTGCAGACCAGCTCGCGAAAGGCGGGATCGACGGTCTGATCAAGTTCCTCACGAACCACAACGCGCGTAACGCGGGCTGAAATTTTCAGGTCGCAGGAAATGAAAAGAGCGCGACGGTCGATGCCGTTGCGCTCTTTCAGTCGTAGGCAGGCAACCTGACCTGATCGCCGCTTACGTTTGCGTTTCGCCTGTGGCCACCGGCTGGGCAAGCTTGGCCGGCAGTTTGAACTCGACCTTCTCTTCGCGACCAGCCATCGTCGTGACATCGACGGGACCGAGTGCACGCAGCGCGTCGATGACGTGCCTGACCATTTCTTCCGGCGCCGACGCGCCCGCCGTGATGCCGACGGTCTGCGCATTCGCGAACCATTCGGGCTTCACTTCCGAGCCGTCCGCGACCAGATAACTCGGCACACCGGTTTCGCCGCCAATCTCGCGCAGCCGGTTCGAATTCGAGCTATTCGTCGCGCCGACCACCAGCAGCACGTCGACCTGGGTGCTCAGTTCGCGTACCGCGGCCTGGCGGTTCTGCGTCGCATAGCAGATGTCGCGCGTGTCCGGACCGACGATGTCGCTGAAACGGGCCATCAGCGCATCGATGATGCCGCGCGTGTCGTCGACGGACAGTGTGGTCTGCGTCACGTAGGCGAGCGGCGTGTCGAGCGGCAGCTCGAGCGTCGCGACTTCGGCTTCGCTTTGCACGAGGATCACCTTGCCGGGAATCTGTCCGATCGTGCCTTCCACTTCCGGGTGGCCTGCATGGCCGATCAGGATCAACGTGCGTCCCGCCGACACATATTGCCGCCCCTGCACGTGGACCTTGGTGACGAGCGGGCAGGTCGCGTCGAGTACGTCGAGACGGCGCTGTTCGGCGGCGCGCTCGACCGTTTGCGCGACACCGTGCGCGCTGAAAATCGCGACTGCGCCCTCGGGCACTTCATCGAGTTCTTCGACGAAGCGCGCGCCTTTCTGGCGCAGGTTATCGACGACGTGCCGGTTATGGACGATTTCGTGGCGCACATAAACCGGTGCGCCATGTTGCAGCAATGCGCGATCGACGATTTCGATGGCGCGGACCACGCCCGCACAAAAGCCGCGGGGTTGGGCAAGGATGACTCGCATAGGCTGGCGAACTCCGACTGACGCGGGTTTCGAAGAAGTCGGCAAGCCGGCTTTATCGCCGCGATCATCATTAATATTGGCGTCCTGATACCGACGCAAAAGCCGGTACGCAAAACTAAACGCGCATTCTAACGCTATCGGGGCCGGTTTGCTTCCGTGGAACAGGTCTCCACACAGGCGGTAACGGACTATTTCGACACATGCATCGCCGGGGCGGAACCCTTAAACTAG
Source organism: Paraburkholderia megapolitana (assembly GCF_007556815.1). NCBI lineage: Bacteria > Pseudomonadati > Pseudomonadota > Betaproteobacteria > Burkholderiales > Burkholderiaceae > Paraburkholderia > Paraburkholderia megapolitana. The sequence continues at coordinate 1,127,277 of NZ_CP041743.1, read as the reverse complement.
ACGATCCTGCAGTTTTTCTTACAACTGCATTACCGTATGGATTGATTTGAGGCTCGCTGGATGGAAGTCGATCACTACGAAAACCTTCCGGTCGCAAGCATATTGCTGCCGAAGGTGCTGCGCGCTCCGATCGACGTGATCTACAACGTAGCGCGCACCGCGGACGACATCGCCGACGAAGGCGACTGGTCTCCCGTTGAGCGCCATACGCGCCTCGCCGACTTTCGCGCCGGGCTCGATGCCTTGGCGGACGGCCGCTCCGCGCCGGTTCACCCGCAGCTGTTCGCCGAGCTGGCGAAGGTGGTCGCGCAATACAAATTACCGATGCAGCCGTTCTACGATCTGGTCTCCGCGTTCGATCAGGATATCGACGCCAGCCGCTATGCCGATTGGCCTTCGCTACTCGACTATTGCCGGCGTTCGGCGAATCCGGTCGGGCATCTGATGCTGCATCTGTTCGATGCGGCGACACCGGACAATCTCGCCGATTCGGATTCGATCTGCACGGCGCTGCAACTGATCAACTTCTGGCAGGACGTCGCCATAGACTGGCAAAAGGGCCGTATTTACATGCCACAAACCGACCTCGCGCGCTTCGGCGTAACCGAAGCGCAAATCGCCCAGGGCGTAACCGACAATGCCTGGCGCGCACTGATGGCGCACGAAGTCGCCTATGCCCGCGCGATGATCGTGCGCGGCGCGCCGCTCGCGTTGCGCATGCCTGGGCGCTTCGGCCTCGAACTATGCGGCGTCGCGCATGGCGCGCTGCGCATACTCGAACGGATCGAAAAGACGAACTACGATGTGTTTCGCCATCGCCCGGCGCTTGGCGCTTTCGACTGGTGTGTCGTCGGCGTGCGTTCGCTCGCGATGTGGCTGTCGCGGCGCGTCGGCGTGCGCGTACCGTCTATCGAGGGCAGTGCATGATGGCGATCCTGTTTGTACTGTCGTGCGTTTCGCTGCTGATCTGGTGTGTGTTGCTGTTCGCGCGCGGCGGTTTCTGGCGTGCGCGGCCGGCGCCGTCGCTTACCGTGCAGCCGCGCGAGACGTGGCCGGCGGTCGCCGCCGTCGTCCCGGCGCGCAATGAGGCCGACGTAATCGCCGAGGCGGTTTCGTCGCTGCTCACGCAGGAATATGCGGGCGCGTTCCATGTGATCGTCGTCGACGACCACAGCACCGACGGCACCGCCGATGCAGCCCGTGCCGCGGCGCTGCAACTGCAATGCCCCGATCGCCTGACCGTGATTGCCGCGAAACCGCTGCCCGCCGGCTGGTCCGGCAAGGTGTGGGCGCAGTCGCAAGGCATCGAGGCGGTCCGTACGCTCGGCGTGCCCGCCGATTTCCTGCTGCTCACCGATGCCGATATCGGCCATCCCACCGATGCCGTCGCGCAACTGGTCGAGCGCGCCGACGCCGAACAGCGCGATCTCGTCTCGCTAATGGTCCGGCTGCGTTGCGACTCGTTCTGGGAAAAGGCGCTGATTCCGGCGTTCGTGTTTTTCTTCGCGAAGCTGTATCCGTTCGCGTGGGTCAACAATCCGCGCAACCGGACGGCGGCAGCCGCCGGCGGTTGCATGCTGGTGCGGCGCACGGCGCTCGAAGAAGCGGGTGGGATCGAATCGATCCGCGCCGAGCTCATCGACGATTGCAGCCTCGCAGCGCGTATCAAGCATCGCGGTGCTGGCCGTCATCCGATCCGCCTCGATGTGGCGGCGCGCAGCGTCTCGCTGCGTCCGTACGACAGCTGGCGCGATATCTGGAACATGATCGCGCGCACCGCGTTTACCCAGCTGCGCTATTCGCCGTGGCTGCTTGCGGGTACGCTGGCGGGCATGGCCATCATCTATCTGCTGCCGCCGTTGGCGGCGCTTGCACTCGGTCCGACCGGGCTGCCCGCCTGGCTCGCGTGGGCGGCGATGTGCTGCGCCTACGCGCCGATGCTGCGCTATTACGGCCGCTCGCCGCTGTGGGCGCCGTTCCTGCCGCTCATCGCGCTGTTCTATGTCGGCGCGACGTTCGCGTCGGCGGTACGTTACTGGCGCGGCAAGGGTGGCCAGTGGAAGGCGCGCGTGCAGGCGCCGGTCCAGGAACGCTAACCGGTCCCGCGAAAATGAACCGCCTGCTCTGCGCACTCGCCCTCACGCTCGGATTGATCCAGGGCGGTCTGGCCAGCGAGAGCGCGCAGGGCACGCCGCCCGCTGGTCAATTCCCCGCCGGTCGATCCGATACGCAGCAGGCCAGCGATAGCGTGACGGGCCACAGCGCCGCGCAAGACAATAGCGAGCACCTTCGTCAGCGCATGACCGACTATCTGACGCGCAAGTTCGGCGTGGCGAGAGACAAGGCGGAGCAGATTGCGAAGGCCGTGAATGCGTCTTCGGAAAAGTACGCGCTACCGCCGGCGTTGTTGCTCGCCATCATTTCGATCGAGTCGCGCTTCAAGGAAAAGGCCAAAGGCACGAACGGCGCGACCGGGCTGATGCAGGTCGTGCCGGGCGCGCATCGTGATCTGTTGCGACACGTGAAGGATCTGACGCAGCCCGATACCAACATCGAGGTCGGCTCCGCGATTCTCTATGGATACCGCCGTTCGGCGGGCGGCGATCTGAATGCGGCGCTCAAATCGTATGGCGGATCGAAGGCGTATGCGCAGATGGTGAGTCAGCGTACGAAGGCGTTCGCGGGGGTGGTCGGAGACGACGATGCCGACCGTGCGATGTTGCCTGCCGTCTTTCGTACCGCATCCGGCACCGCATTCCGGTCCGACCAGGGCGGCGCATGCGATACCCGCTGGACCACCTTCTGTATCGGCCCGGTCGTCTGGCTGGGCAACGTTTCTTCGGCGTCGGGCAGCGGCCTGCCCGCCGCGCCTGCTACCGTGAGTGGACTGAGTGGCGGGCTGTTTCCGCCGCCGTTGCCGGTTTCACCGTGAGCAGCGCTTCGGCTTCACGCTGAGCGACGCGCATCAGCGCTGCGTGAGCAGCATATACAGCTGAATCACCATATCCGGCGAGAACGTGAACGGCACCCAGCCATGACCGGTATGACGCATCACTAGCAGACGGTCGCCGTTCGATTGCTTCTGCACGGCCATTACCGGGTTTTTCGTCGAGACGAAGCGCCAGCCAGGCGGCAGGTTTGCCGGTGGTTCGGGTTGCATCGATGCGCGCGCGTTCGCGAGTTCTTCGATCAACTGGCCGACCTGTGTGGGATGCAGCGATACGGTCTGGTCGCCGATCGTCATCGTGATTTCGTCGCGATTCGGGCGGTTGATTTTCAGCGTGGGCTGGTCGGCTGCATCGATCGCGTTGGCTGCGTCGGCTGTGTCAGATTCGGCGGGCGCGGCCGCAGGCAGCTGCGCTTCTGCTGTCGCTTCAGCGTTGCCAGGTTGCGTGGCGCTCGCGGGCGTTGTCTCGGCCTGCGGTGTAGCGGCAGCCTCGATAAGCTGGTTGATCTGATCGACGCCCGCTTCGAGCGCGCCGATCTGTTCGTCAAGATTCATGCGATGGTTCTCTCATAGGACCCGCGATTTTACTCGCTGCGGGTCAGCCGACGCTGTAACAAAATGCTCACGCGGGCGGCCCGGCACGCCGGCTCAGCGATTTAGATACCCCGCCTGCCTGAACCAGTCGATCGCATCGCTCAACCCTTCGCGGTATGGCCGCGCGCGGTAACCGAGTTCGCGTTCCGCTTTCGCCGACGAGAAATACATCTTGTTCTTCGACATCCGCAAACCGTCGACGGTGACGAATGGCTCGCGCTTCGTGAATTTCGCGACCATCTCGGCGCCGAGCGCGAGCGGATAGAGCGGCCAGCGCGGCAGGGCGATGGTTGGCGGCTTGCGGCCGGTGAGCGTGGCGATATCCGCGAGCATCGTCTGCAGCGGCAGATTTTCTCCGCCGAGGATGTAGCGCTCGCCGATCTTGCCGCGTTCGAGCGCGAGAAAGTGTCCGGCGGCGACATCGTCGACGTGCACGAGATTCAGGCCGGTATCGACGAACGCGGGCAGCTTGCCGAGCGCCGCTTCGACGATGATGCGGCCGGTCGGTGTGGGTTTGACATCGCGCGGGCCGATTGGCGTCGACGGGTTGACGATCACGGCCGGCAGACCGTCCTGCGCGATCATCCGTTCCACGGCGCGCTCGGCCAGCACCTTGCTGCGCTTGTAGACGCCGATCGCGCGTTCGGGCGTGAGCGGCGAGGTTTCGTCGGCGGAAGCGCCCGAGCTCGTCACCTTCAGCGTCGCGACGCTGCTCGTGTACACGATACGTTCGACGCCTTCCTTCAGCGCCGCACGCATCGTCGCTTCGGCGCCTTCGAGATTCGCGCGTTCGATCTCGAGCGGATCGGGCGCCCACAGCCGGTAGTCGGCAGCGACGTGCAGCAGGTAGCGCACGCCGCGCAGGGCAGCGCGCATCGATGCTTCGTCGCGCATGTCGCCCACGACGACTTCCGCGTCGAGTGCTTCGACGTTGCGTCTCGGGCTGGTGGCGCGTACGAGGACGCGCACTGCAAAACCTTTTTCCTGCGCGATGCGCGCGACCGCCGAGCCGACAAAGCCCGAGGCGCCGGTGATGAGCACGAGATCGCGGGTCTGATCGGTCATTCTGGTTCCGGTGATGGCAAATAAGTCGTCGGATTGTACGTGGCGCGGCGCTGGCGTGTCGCGTGGCGCGAGAGGGTAATGCGCGCAACACGCCCAATACGTAAACGCCGCGACGCGACTAGAATGCCGGCTTGAAAGTTTTTGCGAGGAGCTGAAGTCATGACGGGTCCCGATCTGGATGCGCGGATCGAAACGTATTACGTACGCGTGCGTGGTGTCGTGCAGGGCGTCGGTTTTCGCCACGCGACCGTGCGTCAGGCGCACGCGCTCGGTATTCGGGGGTGGGTTGCGAACCTCGAAGACGGTTCAGTCGAAGCGATGCTGCAGGGCACGGCCAACCAGGTGGACCGGATGCTGTCGTGGCTGCGCCACGGGCCGCCGGCCGCCCGCGTGAGCGAAGTGACCGGCGAAGAACGCGTCACTGAAAAACGCTTCGAACGTTTCGAGCAGCATTGATCGATCGCGGCGCACGCCGCGATCGGGAACATCTGCTGGCTCTATCAGCTCAGCGCGCGACGAGCAGGCTCTCCGCAAACCCCCAGTCCCGCTCGAGCCACTGATGCTCGCACGCAAAGCCCGCGTCGTGCGCCATCGCGTCGACCTCTTCCGCAAGGTATTTGTGGCTGCTCTCGGTCCAGATCGTTTCGCCTTCCTCGAGCGTAACCGTCAGCTGCGCGGCGCGAACATGGGCGCTCACGCGGCGGGTGGCGCGCAGATGCATCTCGATGCTGCGCGCGTCGCGGTTAAAGCGCGCGACATGTTCGAACGCCTCGAGCGGGAAGTCGCCACCCAGTTCGCGATTGATGCGCGCGAGCAGGTTCAGGTTGAACGCGGCAGTGACACCGATCGGATCGTCGTAGGCGGCGAGCAGCACGGGCACCGGTTTGTCGAGGTCGGTGCCGAGCAGCAGGGCATCGCCGGGGGCAAGCATGGCGTGGATCTCGCGCAGAAAGCGCGTCGCCGCGAGCCGTGCGAAGTTACCGATCGTGCTGCCGAGAAACAGCACCAGCAGCCGCTCGCCGGCCGCACGCTGGCGGCTTACTTCCGCGAGCCCGGCAAGATAATCGCGCTCGTAACCGACAATCGAAATCCGTTCGATATCACCGAGTTCGCGCCGGCACAACTGCAGCGCGGTGCGCGAAATTTCAATCGGGCAGTAAGAAGTAGGGCGTTTTTTACAGAGTGCTTCCAGAATGCGGCGCGTTTTGCGTCCGCTGCCGCTGCCGAGTTCGGCGACGGTCACGTCGTGCGGCAGGTGCGCGACGATGTCTGCGGCGTGCTGCGCCATCAGACGTTCTTCGGCGCGCGTCACGCCGTACTCGGGCAACACGGTGATGACTTCGAACAGCGCAGAGCCGACTTCGTCGTACAGGTATTTCGACGGCAATTCCTTTTGCGGGGCGTGGGTCAGGCCAGCGCGGACTTCGGCGGCGAAGGCGGGCGATACGTCGGGCGAGAGGGCAGGCTGAGTCATGCGTTCTCCAGTGATCGGTGTTTCGCCGGGCCGCGGGGGCGGTGTCAGTCCGGCGTTGAGGTGCCGCGTGTGCGGCCATGATGCGGGGCAAATGCGCGGTGTGCAGCGAGGGGCGCAGACGCCACGGGAAGCGCGGGCTCGTAGCAAGGGTTCGGGGCCGGCCGTGGGTCGGGGCCTCCGGGCGAGCCCGATGGTGAAAAAACGATGTAGCAAGAAACGCGCTTGCTTCGCGGCTGGATCGATGCGACCGATAGGGCCGATATCGCCGATCCAGGTCGCGCCGGCGCGACATGAAGTTATGTTCTAGTCCATTTGCCGCCGATTCGCACGGACTGAATGTGCGGTGCATAACGCTACCGCGGCGCTGACAACGGCGAATCCGTCTAGAATGCCGCGTTGAATTGAAACTGAAATGACAGCGTGCGCCTTGATCGTGCGACATGCTGCGCGCCGGGATAAACCTCTGATGAAACACCGCAGCATCGCGCCGCTCTGTACAGCGACGAACCGCCCGCCTGTGCAGAACCCGCAGGACCGCCGATGAGCGCTGCAAGCTCCAAAAATCCGCCCAATCACGAGGAACCCGGCCGCGGTATAGCGCTTTCGGTGGGGGCGTCGACGTTGTTTGCGCTGCTGTCGGCGTATGCGACGCTGCTCGCACCGCTTACCGGCCTCGATATCTTCGCGTGGCGTGTCGTCTGGACCGTGCCCGGTGCGCTGCTCCTGCTCGCGTTGCGCGGCCGCCTTCCGCAATTGCTTGCTCTCGCGATGCGCGCGGTGGGCCGACCGTACGTTGCTCTCGCTTTGCTCGTCAGCGCGGCATTGCTCGGCGCGCAACTGTGGTTATTCCTCTGGGCGCCCCTGCACGGGCGGATGCTCGAAGTATCGCTGGGCTATTTCCTGTTGCCGCTGACGATGGTGCTGGTCGGCCGCTTCTATTTTCGCGAGCGACTCGATGGGCTGCAGTGGCTGGCGGTCGCCTGCGCAGCCGTCGGCGTTGCACACGAGCTATGGGTGACCGGTGCGTTCTCGTGGCCGACGCTGCTGGTCGCGCTCGGTTATCCGCCGTACTTCGTGTTGCGCCGCAAGATCAACGCGGACTCGCTGACCGCTTTTGCGCTCGAGATGCTTCTGCTGTTGCCGGTCGCAGTCGTGCTGATCGTCACCGGCGGTTCGCTCGCGCGAATCGCTGGCCGCGTGGACATGTGGTGTTTGCTGTTACCCGGACTGGGCATGCTGAGTGCGTGCGCGCTCGCGTCGAATCTGAAGGCGAGCCGTCTGCTGCCGATGGCGCTGTTCGGTATTCTCGGTTACGTCGAACCGGTACTGCTGGTGCTCGTTTCCGTGACGCTGCTCGGCGAGACGCTGTCCGCGCAGCAACTCGCCACCTATATACCGATCTGGATCGCAGTCGCACTGACCGCACTGCATGGCGTGCGGCTCGTGCGCTTCGCGCCCCGTTGAGCTTGAGTGGGGTCTCAGTGCCCTGAATGCGCCGCGGTGCGGCCCGGGTTGATGCGGGTCGGTCCGACCTGCGCTTCGATCGCTTCACGCAGCGACGGTCGCCAGCCAAAACCGAACAGCGCTTCGGCGAGCACGAACAGCGGGCCGACCAGCAGGCCCATCACGTCGTCGACGAAGGCCGGCTTGCGACCTTCGTAGGCATGACCGACAAACTGAAAGACCCAGCCGACCACGAACAGACCGATGCCGGCAACGAGCCACGTTACCGTGGACTGCGTGGCGAGCCAGCGGCCCACAGCGAGACACAGCGCGGAGAAAATCGCCATCATCACGCCGAGCGGCACGTCGAGCACGAGGTAATAGACGGTTGCCCCGACGAACAGCACCCATGCCGGCGACAGCATGAACGGCAGCCCGCCGATCGCCCACGACGGCCGGCTCAGTAGCACGGCCAGCGCGAGTACGATCATCGGAATGCCGACGAAGTGCGTGGCGATATTGCGCCGGTCCCGGTGATAAGCGGCGTACTGGGTGAGTTGTTCGGTTAGCGTTCTCATGAGTGACGCTCCTGATGCAAAGCCCTCATAATCGCGGGCAACCGGTAATAAAACCTTCAGCTAGCCGACAATCCGGCATAACTGCCCACCCAGGAGACAGGTCCCCATGGCCTCGCGTGCCTCGCCGTCCGAGCCGTTTGCAGGCGCCGCACTGATCGCGACGCTCGAGCGCAGCGCGTGGTTTCGCGCTGCACCGGAGGCGTTGCGTGCGCAACTGGTGGAATCGGGCCGCCTGCAGCGGCTCGCAGCCGGCGAGCGGCTTTTCATGCGCAACGATCCCGACGATGGCCTCTATTGTGTGCTCGATGGCCTGATGCGCATCGGCGCGGCCAGTTTCGCGGGCAAAGAAGCGCTGCTCGCCGTGATCGAACCGGTCAACTGGTTCGGCGAGATTACGCTGTTCGACGGCCGTGAGCGTACACACGACGCTTATGCTGAGCGCGACTCAGTGCTGTTTCATGTGCGGCGCGCGGCGCTTGCGGCGATGCTCGAAGGTACGCCCGAATGGTGGCATGCGTTCGGCCTGTTACTCACGCAAAAGCTGCGCTTCGCTTTCGATGCGATCGAGGAGGCCGCGCTGCTGCCGGCCGCACAACGCGTGGCGCGGCGTCTGCTGCTGATGGCCGGCGGCTATGGAGAGTCGGGCACGCTGCGGCGCGTACTCAAGGTGCCGCAGGAAGACCTCGCGATGATGCTCGCGCTGTCGCGGCAAACAACGAACCAGATCTTGCGGCAGTTCGAGATGCAGGGCGCATTGCAGCTGCGTTACGCCGAAATCGAAATCGTCGATGCGCAGAAGCTGGCTGAGCTTGCCAGCCTCGCGCCGCGTTGAAACTACTGCGGCAAAAAAAAACGGGCCGCCTCTCGGCGACCCCAATGCGTGGATTTCCCACTCTAGGGATCGACTCTTAAGCACGGCTTAAATCCGCGTGCCTCAGCGCGACTCGCACTTCCGGTTCTAATTACTCGACCTTACTGATTCACGTCGCAGCCAGCGGCTTGCAGTGCCTGGTCTGCGGCCTTCGCAGCGTCACGGAAGGCGGCCGAGTCCGGCGCAAAGCGCTGTTTTTCCTGCGCGGCGAATGCGTCGCGGGTTAATACGCGGCAACGCATCCGCTTCGCCCACGGACTGTCGTCGTCGCTGACGATCACGAAATCGCCTGGAAAGCCCGCTACATAGCGCACCGTAAATTCATCGCCCTCATGTGGATAAAACGCTGAGTTGTGCGGCGCATAGATGTTCAGGTCGTCGTCTTCGAACGTGGTTTCGACAACCTTGCCATCGGCGGTGCGCAGCAGCACGTTGTAACCGATGACACGGTGATTGTTATATCTCGTGCTGGTCCCGTAAGTACTGGTAACAGCTGCCTGACCCTGCTCGCCCATGCGATAAATGAGCAGCACACCGAGGTACGGGCCGAAGATGATGTTCACGACGGTCAGTACCACGGCCAGTGGGATCAACCAGCCAAAGTGGCGACGCAGACCTTTCAGAAATACGGCAGAGGCGAGTATCAGTGCAATGAGAACGGGCGGCATCAAGAAACGCCAGCGGATCAGCGCCCATAGCACGTGCAGGGGTAGCGCCAGTGTGGCGCCGATAGCAGGCGCGGCGTGTGCTGCGGGACGCCATGCGGCGGTTTCGCCGGTACTTGCGCCTGCGCCTGCATTTGAGTTTGCGTTGGCCGACGCATGCACGTGCGCACCGGCCGCGCCCAGTGCCAGCGCCTCCAGACGCGCACTCCAGGCCGCATGATTCGAAATGGTCGCGGGCGTTTCCGCATGCACTACCGCGACGTCAGAACCATGCAGCGCGGCGATCTCGTTGCCGGATATACGGAAGATCCGGTCGGTGGGATCGTCGGTGGTGATGAACAGTGGCGGGATCGGGGGTACGCCGAGATCGCGGGTGTTCGCCTGCGCATGGGCGGCATCGACGAAGTGATAGAAGTCGAGTGAGAGCGTGGCGTCCGGCGACGTATTGCTCGCGGCGCCGCTTTTATGCGTCTGCCAGAAGCAGTTGGACTTGCCCGGCTCCGGGTGACTCGACGAGCGGTCGATCACGGTGTCCGTGTCGGTCTCATTGTCGGCCGGCACGATCAGTTGCTCGGCATTGGCTTCCTGCACGAGCTTGCAGGCATCGGCGTCCGGAGCGTTTGCATCCGATGCGGCGGCGTGGGCCGTAAGCGAAAACGTAGCGAAGATAGCTAACGCAGCCAGGGCCAGCACACTGATCGCATGCGTGAGCCATCGGCTGCGTCGTGCAAGCAGGTTTTCTGCAGGATGCCGCATCCATTCCCCCGGATTTCGACGTGTCACGCGGCATGCTGCTTGCAGTGGACACGGCGAAAAGATCGAATAGCCCGGAGTATCGAGAGGAGGCTCAGCGTCTGTCAAGGCAGGCGTACGCCGCCGACGTAGCTGACGGATACCTGCAACACAAGAACGGTGCGACGCAGCGAGAGCGGTTCAGCGGCTGAACACGCTGTGTTCAGCATGCACGGTCTGTCGATCGACTGCCTGCAGACGCCAGTAGCCGGTAGCCGGCGTATGGGCCTGCACGCACGACCACGCAGCCGGACCTTGCGCAGAGCTGACGCGCTGCCTGCGGTCGACCGACAGACCGCGCAGCGTGCACAGCGGTGCATCGGTGCTCGGCGCGCACAGCGTCGTGACGCCGTCGACATCGCGCACTTCGCCCCACGGGGGCAGATCGATTCCGTCATGCGCTTCGCGCGACCACCGATGTTCATCGGTATCGAGCCAGAGCACGGCGTAATCGTGGTTGACGGTGGGATCGGAACCGTTGATCAGGATGGTGAGTCGCATGGCAATTCCACCGAGGGTATAGCTATACGAGTGTAGACGGGGGTGCGCATTATGCAAGGTGTGCGGCTATCGGTGGGATTGAAAAACACAATTGGGGAACCCCTTGCCCAGCTTCTAGATTTAGATACACGCTGGCGGACCGCGTGCCCCGCTGTCGTTGCATCGCTTACGTGGACATCGGACAGACGATCGTTCGCTTTACCCCCCTCGCGCACCCCACATACACGGCTTTCCAGGAGGTTTAGATGTCGCAACTCAAGGGAACGAAGACAGAGGACAACCTTAAGGCAGCGTTTGCCGGCGAATCGCAGGCAAACCGTCGCTATCTGTACTTCGCCGCCAAGGCGGATGTCGAGGGCCAGAATGACGTCGCCGCGTTGTTCCGTTCCACCGCCGAAGGTGAAACCGGTCATGCGCACGGCCACCTCGAATATCTCGAAGCATCGGGCGACCCGGCCACCGGCCTGCCGTTCGGTTCGTCGCGTCTGAATCTCGAGGCGGCGATCGCGGGCGAAACGCACGAATACACGGACATGTACCCGGGTATGGCGAAGGAGGCGCGCGAAGAAGGCTTCGATGAAATTGCCAACTGGTTCGAAACGCTCGCGAAAGCCGAGCGCAGTCACGCGAACCGCTACACGAAAGCACTCGACGCCCTGGTGGATTGACGTGCCCGCGCGCGCCGGAAGGGTCTAGCGGCGCGCGTTGGTGACGCTATGGATGCGTGCGGCAAGGTCCGCACGCACGGGCACGACCGTGTGCGGCACGTGCGCGACAAAACCACAATCCCCAGGAGACTGACGATATGCCCCACAAGGAAGGCAGTCTCGAAGCGCCCACCCGGCATCCGCTCGACTGGCTCTCGGACGGTTTCTACGATCAGGACGCGCTCGACAAGGAACTGGCACGCGTCTTCGATATCTGCGCCGGTTGTCGACGTTGCGTGTCGCTCTGCGGCGCGTTTCCGCAGCTCTTCGATCTCGTCGATGCAACCGACGGCGGCGAAGTCGAAGAAGTCGACAAGCGCGAATTCGGCAAGGTCGTCGATCAATGCTATCTGTGCGACCTGTGCTACATGACGAAATGCCCGTACGTGCCGCCGCATCAGTGGAATGTCGATTTTCCGCATCTGATGCTGCGCGCGAAAGCGGTCGACTATCAGCGCGGCGACGTGAGCGTGCGCGACCGGTTCCTGTCGAATACCGATGCATTGGGCCATCTCGCCGGTATTCCGATCGTCACCCAGACGGTCAACGCTGTGAATCACACGGGTGCCGCGCGCGGGTTGATGGAAAAGGCGCTCGGAGTCGACAAGGACGCATGGCTACCCGATTTCGCCACGCGCAAATTCCGTAGTGCGGCGAAGAAGTCACCGGCCACGCCCGTGAACGACGGCGAGCGCACGCCCGGCAAGGTCGCGATTTACGCGACCTGCTACGTGAATTTCAACGAACCCGGCATCGGCCACGATCTGCTCGCCGTGCTTGCTCACAACGGCATTCCGTATGAACTGGTCAAAAGCGAAGCCTGTTGCGGCATGCCGTTGCTCGAACAGGGCGACCTGAAGGGCGTCGCGCAGAAGAAAAAGAAGAACCTGCCGGTGCTCGCGAAATACGCGCGCGAAGGCTATGCACTGATCGGTGCGATTCCGAGTTGCGTGCTGATGTACAAGCACGAACTACCACTGATGTTTCCCGACGACGCCGACGTGCGCGCCGTCAGCGAAGCGTTCTGGGACCCGTTCGAATACTTCGTGGCGCGCCATCGCGACGGTCTGCTGAACACCGACTTCAAAACCGCGCTCGGCAAGGTTTCGTACCACGTGCCATGTCATGGCCGCGTACAGAACATCGGTCGCAAGACCTTCGAAACGCTGACGCTCGTGCCCGATACGAAGGTGACGGTGGTCGAGCGCTGTTCGGGGCACGCGGGCACGTTCGGTGTGAAGAAGGAATTCCACCGCATGTCGATGCAGATCGGCACGCCGGTATTCAAGGCGATGGCGCAACCGCAGCCCGACTATATTTCGTCGGATTGCCAGCTCGCGGGCCATCATATCGAACAGGGCATCGAGGAGAACGGCCTGCCGAAAGCGCAGCTCGCTCACCCGTTGACGCTGCTGCGCAAGGCGTACGGTATCTGACGTCCATGCTGTAATCGAATCGCGAGGATCCCCGATGAGCATTGCCAGGAATTCGTTGCTGTCGCTCGAAAACTATTCGAAGGCGCGCAAGACGATGCGCGCGCAGGTCATCGAGCACAAGAAGCTGCGCACTGTGCCGCTCGGCAATCACGTCACGTTTCTGTTCGAGGACGAGCTGACTATCCGCTATCAGATTCAGGAGATGTTGCACATCGAGAAGATCTTCGATGAGGACGGGATTCAGGGCGAACTCGATGCGTACTTGCCGCTCGTGCCCGACGGTAGCAATCTGAAGGCGACGATGCAGATCGAGTACGCGAACGAAGTTGAGCGGGCCGCCGCGCTCGCGCGGTTGATCGGCATCGAAGATCGCGTGTTCGTCGAGGTGGACGGCGAGCCGCCGGCCTACGCGATCGCCGACGAAGATCTCGAACGCGACAACGCGCAGAAAACTTCCGCGGTGCACTTCGTGCGCTTCGAGTTCACGCCGGCGATGAAGACGCGGCTACGCGACGGGGCGTCGTTGAAGATCGGTTGCGATCATCCGCACTATCCGGTGCCTGTGCAGACGGTTGAACCGCAGGTGCGGACGGCGCTGCTCGCGGACTTCAAGTAGCCGCGCGCGGCGCCTACGGTTCACGCGAAAATCACGCGAGATCCAGCGAACCCGTCATATCGCCGGGCGGCACCTGGCCGTTCTGCGCGAACGCTCGATCGCGCGCAAGCACACCATCGAGCGGCGCGAGGCCGTGCACGCGCGTGATCAACCGAAGAATCGAATTCGTGTCGTAGAGCGTGTGATCGACGTAGCCCTTCTTCGCGAGCGGCGAGATCACGAGCGCGGGGATGCGCGAGCCCGGGCCCCAGCGGTCGCCCTTCGGCGGCGCGACCGGGTCCCACCAGCCGCCGTTTTCGTCGTGTGTGACGATCACCACCGTGTTGGCCCACTGCGGACCGCGCTGCAAATGATCGATCACATTGGCGATATGGCGGTCGCCCGATTCGACATCCGCGTAGCCCGCGTGCATGTTCAGGTTCCCCTGCGGCTTGTAGAACGTGACAGCCGGCAGGCGGCCCGCGTCGATATCGGCGATCAGCCGGTTGGTCGATGCGTCCTCGCCGACGCCGCCGTCGCGCAGATAGCGGCGGCGCGCATCGGTGCCCGGCGCGTAGTTCGCGAAGTAGTTGAACGGCTGGTGGTGATACTGGAAGTCGGGCACCGCGCCCATATCGCGATGATCGAGTGCGTACTGCCATGCACCGCTGTACCACGCCCAGTCGACGCCTTTTGCCGACAGGCGATCGCCGATGGTCGCGTACGTTTGCGGCGGCAGCACTTTCGGATCGGCCGGGTTCGCCAGCAACGGATTGCCGCCCGCGGCGGGTCGCACGAAGCTCGGTTGATACGGCGGCGCCATCGTGTTGACCGCGTAGCCGTCGGGCGTGAAGAGACCGTCGTTGATGAACTTCGGTGGGCCGTCGATCGCGGACGCCGGCGAATCTGTCGCGACCTTCAGACGCGTGCCAGTTGGATCGTCGCCTTCCACCACCGAGACGAAACGCTTCGCCGGGCTCTTCAACAGATCCGGATAGAGCGGCGCCTGCGCGGAGATCAGGAAGATGTGATTCAGCCACGAGCCGCCGAACGCCGCCATGAAGAAGTGATCGCAAAGCGTGTATTGCCGCGCGAGATTCCAGAGCCGGAGTGTTTCGGCGGAATTGCGGTAGTGGCCCATCACGAGGCCGCCCGAATCGGCCCACGCGACGAACTGATCGTTGCGCCCGGCGTTGATCTGCATCTGGTTCTGATAGAAGCGATGCCACAGGTCGCGCGTAATCACGCCGTTCGGCAGCGGTGCCCCCTGTGCATCGGTGAGATGAAACGGGCCGTTGCGCAGGCCCGTGATATCGCCTTCGGCGATCGCATAGCGCTTGCCGTCCACTTCCTGTGCCTGCGGCACGAGTCCGCCCCAGAACTTCGGTAGCTGCGCGAGCGGTGTCTTGCCGTCGCGATCGAGTTGCGTGGACCGCGCGGCCGGCACCGTGTCGAGCGGATGCAGTGTGCCAGGGAAGTTGCCGTACAGATTCGCGAAGCTGCGGTTCTCCGCGTAGATCACGACAATGTTGCGCACCTGGTCGCGCAACGCCGCATCGAGTCGCAGATCGGCCGCGCTACGCGGGCCGCCGCCGTTTGTCGAAGTTTGCTCCGCAGTCTGGCAGCCGCTGAGGATCACCCCCATGCCGACGGCGGCGATTCCGGTGAGGACACGGCGGCGCTCGGGATCGTCCGGCGTATCGTCGCTGGCGGCAGGCAGGTTCGGATCGTTGAGATCGTTCTCGTTCATCGGCGTGGCTCCTGAATCCGTGGGCGAAAGTGGCAGCATCGGCTACGCATGGCGGCGAGCCGCGGCAACGTGCGACAGCGTGCACGCGCTGAGCAACGCGCATCGTGACATGCGGTGGGTGCGGACCGCAACCTGGGCCGGATGGGAGGGTGCTGCTTCGCTTCAGCAGATCGGCGAGAAGCGCTATGAGCGCTATGCGATGAAAGGGGAATGTGGGGTCGAGCCGTGACGCGGCGCGCGCTCACGGCGTGTGTTTACAGTTCCTTGCGATAGACGACGAATCCCGGGCGACTGGCCACGTCGTCGTAAAGCCGCATCGCAGTCGTGTTGGTTTCCTGCGTGATCCAGTACACGCGCGATGAGCCGCTAGCCTTGGCACGCGCATAAACCGCTTCGATCAGCGCACGGCCGACACCCTTGCCGCGTTCGCTAGCGAGCGTAAACAGATCCTGCAAGTAGCAGGTCGGCCCCACGAGCGTCGTGCTGCGATGAAACAGGTAATGCACGAGTCCGACCAGTTGCCCGTCGCGTTCGGCGACCAGCGCATGCATCGGTTCGTAGCCATCGAAAAAGCGATTCCACGTGAGGTCGGTGATCGCGCGTGGAAGTGCGGTTGCACCGGTGCGCCCATAGAACGCGTTGTAGCCGTCCCAGAGCGGCAGCCACGCGTCGAAATCGGCGGGCGTTACGGGGCGGATCGGGAGTGTGTCTGTCACGGGTCGGGCTCCTTGGTGCATGGCTTCGGCATGGCTTCGATTGTTCGATAGGAAGCAGGATAGAAAATTTGTGGCACCATTGTTAGCTCCACCTCGAAAGCAAAATCTGGAGCCACGCATCTTGGACTACGCGCTGCTGATGTCGAACTTCGCGAAGCGGACAAACGGCCGCAAGCTGACCCAGCAGAATCTGCTGTACGAGAGCCTGCGTCAGGCGATACTCGACGGCGATCTGCGCTACGGCACGCAGCTCGTGCCGACGCGCGCGCTGGCCGAGCAGCTCGGCATTGCGCGCAATTCCGCGTTGTACGCATACGAGCGGCTGACCGAGGAAGGCTTCATCACGACGAGCCGGCATGGCTCGGTGGTGAGCCGCGTGGCGTTTTCCGCATCCGCCGATCTGCGCGGCACCGGCGGCACCGCGAGCCGTCTGTCGCGACGTGTGGCCGACCTGCCGCGCGAGCGCGGCGGCCCCGACAATCCAACGCCGTTTCGCCCGGGCGTGCCTGCACTCGATGAGTTTCCGGTGGCGCAGTGGCGTGCGTCGGTGGAGCGCGCATGGCGCACGATCGATCCGCACGAGCTCGGCTACGGCAACAGTGCCGGGCACCCTGCGCTCAGGCGTGCGATTACAGAGTACGTGCGCGTTTCGCGCGGCGTGCGCTGTTCGATGGATCAGGTCTTCATCACGCAAGGCACCCAGGCGAGCCTCGATCTATGCGCCCGCCTGCTCGCCGATCCTGGCGAAACCGCGTGGGTCGAGAATCCCGGCTATCACGGCGCGAAGGCCGCGTTTCAGACGGCGGGGTTGCGGCTCGAGCCGATTCCGGTGGATGCATCGGGTATCGCGCCGACGCCGCGCCACTGGCGCGAGACACCGCCGCGGCTCGTCTATACGACGCCGTCGCACCAGTATCCACTCGGCTGCGTGCTGAGCCTCGAGCGGCGCCGCTCGATCATCGAGAACGCCATGGCCTGCGGCGCGTGGATCATCGAGGACGATTACGACAGCGAGTTGCGGCACAACGGGCCGCCGTTACCGGCAATCCAGGGGCTCGCGGCGCATGCGCCCGTGGTCTATCTGGGCACCTACAGCAAGACGATGTTTCCGGCACTGCGGATGAGCTTCATGATCGTGCCGGCGCATCTCGTGCAGCAGATCGATGAAGCGTTGGGCGAGATCGCGCGTCAGGGGCGCGTGGCGGAACAGATCGCACTGGCGCACTTCATCGACAGCGGCAAGTACGCGCGTCATCTGCGACGGATGCGGCGGCTCTATCAACAACGCCGGGTCGCGCTCGTCGCCGCGATCGACCGGCAGATGGGCGATCTCGTCACGCTGTCGGCGGATGGCGGCGGCATGCATTTAACCGTGCGTCTCGATGCACCGTTGCAGGATCGCGAAGTCAGCGACGCAATGCGCGACCACGGGCTCTACATCGCGCCGCTCAGCACGTATTGCCTGCCCGGCACCGATGCCAGCGATTACAACGGCTTCATCCTCGGCTACGCGGGCGTGCCGGCGGAGAAAGCCGATGCGCTGGTCGCACGGCTCGCGCGCGTGATCCGCTCGCTTGGCGAGCACAAGCCAACGCAGCGGCTCGAGGCTGTACGCCTGCCGAGTACGGAACTGGTGTGAAATCCCGGCCGCGCGAGCGCGCAGCCGATTGCGCGTTTCAGTGTCGCGATTGTCGCAGCGTTTCGCGAACTTTCTTCGCGACGAGAACCGACATGTAATCGAGGATCCGGGCATCCGCCTTGTAGTCGGCCAGCGTGTCGGCGTAGATCTTCGAGACTGTCTCCGCAGGGGTGTTCGTTTCAGCGGCGATGGCCTTTACTACTTCGTCAACGTTCGGCTGAGGCTGAGCCATGGGATTCTCCGGGGGAAGGGCAGTCGGACGACAGACAACGGAGGTTTTCATTAGAGGGCATCGAAAATCACGATGCCAATTAAATCAATCTATCGCGTGTGACACCCGTGACCCGGCACTTTTTCTGTCGCAATACCGGCGGCCCTGAGCCGTCGCTACGAAAAATTGCTCAACCGTTTGGTTGAATAAAGAGTGGGATATACCTATACTCCGGCACATGGCGAATCCCGAATCTTCCCTCGACGATGTCTTTCACGCGCTGTCCGATCCGACCCGGCGCGCAATGCTCGCCAGCCTTGCTGACGGCGAGCGCAACATCGGCGAACTGGCCGAGCCGTTCGAGATCTCGTTCGCGGCGGCGTCGAAACACGTGAAGGTGCTCGAAGGCGCGGGGTTGATCCGGCGTCGTATCGAAGGTCGCTCGCATATCTGCCGGATGGAGGCGGGGCCGCTTGCCGCGGCCGATCAGTGGCTGCGTTTCTACGAACGTTTCTGGAGCGCGCGACTCGACACGCTCGAACAGCTTCTGCAGCAGGACGATGCCACATCCGATGGCATGCCTTTACCCAATCGTAAGGAGACACCCAGATGAGCGACGAAAGCGATTTCGGCGTCGCAAGCGGCACGCAGACGGTGCGTTTCGAGCGCCTGCTGCCGGGGCCGATCGAGCGCGTATGGCGCTATCTCGTGGAGTCGGACAAACGCGGGCAGTGGCTCGCGAGCGGCGACGATGTGCCGGCGCAGGTCGGTGGCGAGTTTCAGATGTTCTTTCATCATGGAAATCTGTCGCCGGAGAAGACGCCCACGCCCGAGCGCTTCAAAAAATACGAAGACGGTGTTTCGTCGATGCATCGGGTGACGCGCTACGAACCGCCGCATACGCTCGGCTTCACGTGGAGCGATGGTGCGGATGGTGGTCGTTCGGATGTACTGATCGAACTGGCGGCGCTTGGCGACAAGGTGCGTTTCGTATTGACGCATCGCAAGCTGTCGGGTCGTCACGCGCAGGTCAATGTTTCGGGCGGCTGGCACACTCATCTGGCCGTGCTAGTCGAGCGGCTGAACGGGCGTGTGCCGGTGTCGTTCTGGACGTTGTTCGAAGGTGTTGAGGAACAGTACGAGCGGTGCTATCCCAAGGGATGAGGGACGCGCACCGCGCTTCGGAGGCGATGGACGTCATACGGCATCGCCCCGGTCATTGAGAAACTGGGTAATCAAACTGCGAGCGCGATGCCTTCGCGTTGCAGCACACGCTGTACCGCGGGGCGCGCCAGCGACCGCTGCATATGCCCACTCCACGCAAGGTAGTTTGCGCGCATGTCGATACCGATCCGCATGCCCCAGGCGTACAACACCAACAGAAACGGATCGACAATCGTATAGCTACCTGGCACGGCCCATTCGCGACCGTCCGCGAGCGCTGCTTCGATCTTCGCGTACGCATCGAGCACGACCTGTTTGCCGTTCGCACGAATCTCGTCGTGGTTGGCTTCGATGCCGGTGAAGCGCGCGGGTCGCCAGATCTCGCCGTAACCAATCGCGTGTATCCAGCCGACCAGCCACGCGAGCCATTCATGGCAGCGGGCCTCGCCGGCGGCGTCATTCACGGGTAGCAGGCCGGCCGCCGGATGCTGGCGCGCGAGATACGTGAGGATGGCCGGTAACTCGGTGAGCACACTGGTCTCGCCGGGCAACCGCAGCGCAGGCACGCGCCCTTTTGGATTGATCGACAGATACGCTTGCTGTTGTGTCGCACCTTGCGCAATCGGTACGGCTTCGAGTTCGTACGCAACGCCGAGCTCTTCGAGCGCGATATGGACCGCCATCGAACAGGCGCCGGGGGAGTAGTAGAGGGTGTAGTTCATGAAGCAAGTTTATGAGCCGACCCGCTCGCCTTCAAACGATGATTTGTACGGTCACGGCATTAGTGATACTAATGCGGTCATGGCTTTTTCTTCCCGCATCCCACCGCTGCAAACGCTGCGCGTTTTCGAAGCCGCTGTGCGGCTGCGCAGCTTCACGCGCGCCGCCGACGAACTCGCGCTGACGCAGGGCGCGGTCAGCCAGCATGTGCGCGCACTCGAGTCGCAACTGGATGTGTCGCTATTCGAACGCACGCCGGGCGGCGCCATACCGACACCGCGCGCGCATGATCTTGCGCTCCAGGTGCGTCAGGGCCTGCGCGTGCTGGAGCGTGCATTCGGCGAGACGACGCATGGGCGTGCGCCTGTTCGCGCGCCGGACAACGCACCTGCCCGGCTGACGATCAGCGTGCTGCCCGTTTTCGCCGAGCGCTGGCTTGCTCCACGCCTGCCGCGGTTCTGTGCCGCGCATCCGGAGATCGCGGTGGACATCCGCCCGGGTGTTGCACTGGCGAAACTCGATCACCGCGATCGCGTGGACGTGGCACTGCGCTATGGTCCCGGCGAGTGGCCGGGACTGCACGCCGACAAGCTGATGGATGAGGAAGTCTTTCCCGTTGCGAGCCCGCATTATCGCGGCGGCAAACTGCCGCGCCGCTTCGCCGATCTCGCACACTGCACGCTGTTGCGGCACGCGGCGCAGCCATGGGAGCCGTGGTTTCAGGCCGCTGGTCTCGACATGACCGAACCGTCTGGCGCGGTGTCGTTCACCGATGGCGCGAAGTTGCTCGATGCGGCGTTGCGCGGCGACGGCATTGCGCTCGCACGCCGCTCGGTGATCGAAGCGGATCTCGCGTCCGGGCGGCTGGTGCAATTGTGGAAGCGCAGCGTGATCGATGTGCATGCGCATTTCATCGTCTGGCGGCCGGACAGTGGGAAGCTGCCGGCGATCGACGCGCTGCGCGCGTGGCTGCATACGGAAGTGGGCGCGGCAGCGTTGCGCTGAAACCGCCAGCCCGGGCGGCCGCGCAATTCGCGCCGATTCGATCGTTTTTCGGGCTCCCGTTTTATCTCACCTATTCGCCTTGTTGCGACTGCGGTCTTTTGTCATTCTAGTTGCATTAGAAAACTACATTTCCTACACTGCGTGAAAGTTTCAATTCGGAACTTGTTCTCATCAGGGATCGACATGCGTGCAGGAAAGGTCGAGTCGTTGCCGGAAGCTGCGGTCAGCGGTACGCCGTGCGCGGCATTGCCGATGAAGCAATCGATGGTGCTGTTGTTTGCCGTTGCCTGCGGTCTGAGTGTCGCAAACGTGTACTACGCGCAGCCGTTGCTCGACCTGCTGGCCCGTGACTTCAATGTGAGCCGTGCGTCGATCGGTGGGGTGATCACGGCAACCCAGGCAGGTTGTGCGTTGGCGCTGGTATTGCTCGTGCCGCTCGGCGATCGTGCGAACCGACATCGGTTGATGGCTGTGCAACTGGTGTTGCTGGCCATCGCGCTGGTCGCGGTGGCGATGGCGCGGACTGCACCGTTGTTGCTGGCAGGCATGCTCGCGACGGGTCTGCTCGGTACCGCGATGACGCAGGGGCTCATCGCGTACGCGGCGACCGTTGCGGCGCCGCGGGAACGCGGACGCGTAGTCGGTGCGGCGCAGGGCGGTGTCGTGATCGGCCTGCTGCTGGCGCGCACGATGTCGGGACTCATCGCGGACGTTGCCGGCTGGCGCGCGGTTTACTTCACGTCGGCGGCGCTGGCGGTTGTCATGCTGCCGGTGCTCTGGCACACGTTGCCTGCGCAACCGGCTCCACGCGTACGCATACCGTATCTGCGGCTGCTGGAATCGATGTTCACGCTACTCGCACACGACCGCGTGCTGCAGATTCGCGGCATGATCGGCATGCTGATGTTCGCAGCGTTCAGTGTGTTCTGGAGTGCGATGGCATTGCCGCTCAGTGCGCCACCGTTCGCATTGCCACATACGGCGATCGGTGCGTTTGGCCTTGCGGGTGCGGCCGGTGCGCTGGCGGCGGCGCGTGCCGGTCACTGGGCGGATCGCGGCAAAGGCGAATGGACAACCGGCGTTGCGTGGATTGTGCTGCTGCTGTCGTGGCTGCCCGCAGCGTTTCTGTCATCGGGCCTGTGGACACTCGTGATCGGTGTGCTGTTGCTCGACCTGAGTGGACAGGCGATACACGTGGTCAACCAGAGCATGATCTTTCGTACGCGTCCCGATGCGCACAGCCGCCTGGTGGGTTGCTACATGCTGTTCTATGCGACGGGTAGCGGCGCCGGCGCGCTTGCGTCGACGCACGTCTATGCGTGGGCGGGATGGACGGGCGTCTGTGTGCTCGGTGCGACGATCACGCTTGCCGGGCTGCTGTTCTGGGCCTTCACGCTGCGTGCGATGCCGCGACACGACGCATAAGACCATGCGTCGTGTGTTCCCAACATCGCACGGTTACGCCAGCAGCGCGCAGAACCGCTCCATGTCGACGTTACCGCCACTGACGATCACCCCCACGCGCTTGCCCTGCAACTGCGCCTTCATCTGACGCGCCGCCGCGAAGCCGAGGCACCCGGTGGGTTCGACGACAAGCTTCATCCGCGATGCGAAGAAGCGCATGCAGTCGACCAGTTGCGCGTCCGTCGCGGTCAGCACATCGTCGACGTCGCGACGAATGATCTCGAACGTATAAGCGCCGAGGTGCTGCGTCTGTGCACCGTCGGCGATGGTCTTGGGCGTGTCGATATGCACGATCTTGCCAGTGCGAAACGATTGCTGCGCATCGTTGCCAGCTTCCGGTTCGACGCCGTACAGCTTGCAGTCGGGCGCGAGCACGCGGGTGGCGAGTGCCGACCCCGACAGCAGGCCACCACCGCCAAGACACACGAACAGCGCATCGAGCGGACCGACTTCGTCGAACAACTCTTTCGCCGCAGTACCCTGGCCGGCGATCACATCGGGATGATCGTACGGCGGGATCTGCGTGAGGCCGCGTTCTTCGGCGAGCTTGCGGCTAATCTGCTCGCGGTCTTCGGTGTAGCGGTCGTACATCACGACGTTGCCGCCGTAGCCCTTCGTCGCCGCGACCTTCGAGGCGGGCGCGTCGTGCGGCATGATGATCGTCGCGGGAATGTTCAGCAGCGCAGCCGACAGCGCGATGGCCTGCGCATGATTGCCCGACGAAAATGCAACGACACCCGCGCGTCGCTGCGCGTCGTCGAATTTCGACAACGCGTTGAAGGCGCCGCGAAACTTGAACGCGCCCATGCGCTGCAGGTTCTCGCATTTGAAGAACACCTGCGCGCCCAGTTCTGCATCGATCGTGCGCGAGCGCATGACGGGCGTGCGATGCGCGTGGCCTTCGATGCGCCTGGCGGCGGCTGCGACGTCGTCATAAGTGGGCAGCGTAAGCATGTTCATTCCCTCGTGAGCGTGACTGGTTGAGCCCGGCGGCTTGCGCGCGCCAAGCGCCGTTCATGACTATTCTTTCGCATCGCCGTACACGGTTGCACGCGATACGCCGAGATACTGCGCAACGATCTCCATCGCGCGGCGCACCTCGAGGCAGCCCGACTGCTTCAGCTCCTGCATCAGCAGGCGCCGGTCTTCAGCTTTCAACGAACGCGGCGCGGTGGAGAGGCTCGCCGCGAACCGGTCGATACGGCAGCGGATCGTATCGGCCCCCGCGGGGTCGAGCGATTCCTGCGGTGCCGCATTCGGATCGGACGTGCCGAACTGCGTGAGCATGGCCTGCATGCCGCGAAATAGTGTGAGATCTACGTTGACGCACAGCGCCGCGACGTAACGGCCAGTCGAGTCCTTGATACCGATCGACGTACTCTTTGCCTGCCGCCCGTCGACGAACTGATTCGGGTAATTCGCGAGCACCTGTGGATAGTCCGCGTCGCCAATACGCGCGAGGCCGAGTTCGGTAGCGGGTGCGCCGACCTGTCGACCCGACAGGTTGTTGTGGATTGCGACGATGGCGTGTTTCGGATGCAACAGATCGTGCACGACGACTTCGCAAAACGGTGCGAAAGTCTCGCCGAGACCGTGCGCGACCTGCTTGAGCTGGTCGATCAACAGCGTCTGTTCGGGAGTTCGCTTGGTCTGCTTTGCCATCTGGATATAATGTCTAAAGATGGACAATTCGTCAAGGCGCGGCTGGGTGGCCCCTGGGTGGCCCGGTTGCACGACCTCTGCTCGGGTTTTGTCCTACCATATCGCGCGTACCGATCAGCGGCCGGTTGCCGACAGGAGAATGCAGTGTTGCGATCCAGATTCGTAGTGGCCGTTGCGGGAATGTGGGCGGTACTCGCACTCGGTATGGCCGGCAGCGCGGTGGCGTCGGACAGTGTGCCCGAGCGCTCCGTGGACTTCACGATCCACGACTTTCATTTCTCCGACGGCTCGACGCTGCCGGAAATTCGCATCCACTACGCGACGCTCGGCACGCCGCAGCGCGACACGCATGGCACGGTGACCAATGCAGTTCTGTTGATGCACGGCACGACAGGCACCGGCCGGGCTTTCCTGACACCGACGATGCGTCGCGAACTCTTCGCGCCGGGTGCGCCGCTCGATGCGCAGCGCTACTTCATCGTGATGCCCGACGGACTAGGCCGCGGTGGTTCCAGCAAACCGAGTGACGGCCTGCGCACGAAATTTCCGCATTACGGGTACGGCGATGTGATCGAAGCGAATCACCGTCTGCTGGTGGACGGGCTGCACGTGGATCATCTGCGGCTCGTGCTCGGCACTTCGATGGGCGGCATGCAGACGTGGATGTGGGGCGAGCGTTATCCGGAGATGGCTGACGCGTTGATGCCGATCGCGAGCCAGCCGATCGCGATGGCCGGTCGCAACTGGTTCTGGCGGCAGATGGTGATCGGTGCGATCCGCAACGATCCTGGCTGGAACAACGGCGACTACACGACGCAACCCACGCAATGGGCGCGCACGATGCCGATCTTTTCGGTGATCACCGGTAACGCCGCGCGGATGCAGGCGGCTGCGCCCGATCGCGACTCCGCCACGCGCCTCTACGATGCGACCGTTGCGGACGCGCAGAAAATCGACGCAAACGATGCGCTGTACTGGTTCGAATCATCGTGGGATTACGACCCTGCGCCGCAACTGTCGCGGATTCGCGCGCCGCTCTACGCCGTCAACTTTGCCGACGACCTGATCAATGCCGCCGATCTCGGCGTCATGCAACATGCGATCACCGCGGTCCCGCACGGGCGTTTCGTCGAGATTCCGGAGACCGCGCAGTCGTACGGCCACCAGACGCTCGCGCATCCGGAGGTGTGGAAGCCGTATCTGGTCCAGTTGCTCGACGACAGTGCGGCCGCACGTGCTCAGTGAGACGCTCAGTAAAACGTTTAGTGAAGTTTGTCAGGTTTGTGACTGACCGGCTTGAGCGGCTCCTGCCCCGCAGCCGGGAAAAACGCATTCCACGCGGCGCGGACGCCTTCGGCGGCGGCCGCTTCCGCAGCGATCGTTTCATTTGAGCCGGACCGCGCAGGATCTGCACTGAGTCCGCGCCAGTGCGTAAAAACGAGCAGCGGTTGCTCGCTCCATATGCCGGCATCGAACCGGGCAAACGCCGTCTCGCCGCTCACGAGCTGAACCTCATACCACCCGTCGCGAACCGGCGCGTGGTGATTCAGCGGAAACCATCCAGTCGGCTGGATTTGCATCATGACCTCACTTTTTGATCAGTAGGACCTGAACCTCGTGCAGGGTTCGTGCCTGGGTGACGGTGAGAAACGAATTCAGAAGGCACATCGAGTACGCCCGCAGACGGCCGAGATGTCCGCATTCTTCGAAATGAAGTGAACGTCACCTCACGTATCGACCGCGAATCCCTGCGAATTGAGAAACGGCTTCACGAAAATCCACAGATCGCCCTTGCTGCTGTCGAACGGAAAGACATCAAACGGTTAACCGTCGGTTCTACGACTGTCCCCGGATATTTAATGCATTACGCATTGAATTTTGCGATAGAGGATATTCCCCTACGTTGCATCTATCAAATCATCGTTTTTCTAGACAATACAGTTAGATTACGAAGACAATACAGTTGTATTGCGAGGCATTTTATCTCAAAAATGGAGCTGGTCTTCGTGTCGCATTGATCAAAACAAACGAGGCTTTATGAAAGAACCGAGGGTAGTAGTTTTCTTTATCAATCCCCCAAACAGCAATGATGTCGGCACTCAGCAGGCAGACGGAAAATATGTTTCGAAAGGGGTTCAACATACCGACTGGGCAAATTTCCCTCATCTCGGAATTCTGTCCCTTGCTTCATATGTCGACTCGCTACCTGATATGGAGTCGATTTATATCGATGGTGTAGTACATGATCTCGATAACATCATTGCGGCAATCAGCGACCGGGCCAACCGAACGCTTGCGGTTTGTCTAAGCACGATTACGGCGAATTATGAAGCGGCCATCATCCTCGCACAGACGATCAAGAGCATTGACCCGGCCATCGCGGTTATCATGGGTAACGATCATTTTTCGGCGATGAGTCAGGAAATCCTCGCTCACCATCGAGATCTGATCGACTGCGGGTTCATCGGTAACGAAATCTACGCAGGGCTCGGAGACTACCTAAAGGATCGTCAGCAGGGTCGATCCGACGGCGTCTACCCCGGCTGCACTCGTTGGCTTGGTGGGAAACTCGTAGTCGATCCCCAGATTCGCGAAGGAGTTAATCGCATCATTGACTATCAGTTGATTGACCGCGCATTACCTCATTCACCCATTTATTCTTCTAATTTCACTCGTCGCCTAGGTGAGCGGATTCATCAACTGACCGGACGACAGGCTTACCGTGGAGTTCCCGTAGAAATCGGTCGTGGTTGTATAAAATTTAGTGGTGACGATGCCTGCTCGTTCTGTTCGATTCAATACGGAGGTATGTGGAAGAATGAATTGCCGGCTACGCAAGCCTGGCAGGCGATTCACCAGGCCTGGTCGGCCGGATACGATTACCTCTATATCACTGCGGACGAACTGCCGCTGACCTTTGCACGGCTGATGCTTGATATGGCCGAATCGCCTCCAGACTGGTGGGGAGCACTTGCATCAAACGAGCGTCCGATTCTTGTCGGGTACGCCAGAGCCGACGGTATGGAAAAAGAGCAGGTATTGAAGGCCATGCGACACATCGGCTTCCGGATTCTCTTCGTTGGCGTAGACGCGGGCGCGGCATTATCATTGCAGGCACTCAACAAGCCGCTCAAAAACAAGAATCCCACATTCGCGGCAAAACGGATGTATGAGTCGAATTTGCGGGCGCTGCAAAACGCTCGTGAGCATCGTGTTTCGATCAAAGCTGGCTTTGTACTCGGTCATTTAGGAATGAACGAATCTCTGCTGGCGGAAAATGTTCAAATGTATACCGAATTCCTGCGCAGTGGAAAGGATGTGATAATCAGTGCGGATATCGAACTTCTTTCTCCGGAGCCTGGCTCAAAAGATTTCTATTATCTGACAAATCCGGATTCGGCTGATATGTTCTCAAGGCAGCTCAATTTGGAAATCGCACCTCACCATTTTCGTGATCAGATCGCGTCAAAATATCGTGGTATCGACATATTTGACCGGGAGAAGGCAATTGATGACTACATCAAGGTTTTCATGCCATCTCTTTCCAAAGAACAACTTTCAGATGCGCGCGACCAAGTAAGAAAGGAGTGCGCCAGACTCGGTATCGTGATCGGAGACGAAATATGATGGCAGGAAATGCGATGCTCGCATTTGTCCTCACGTGCCTCGGATTTGGATTTATCCCCGGCCCGGCCTTGCTTCAGACCGTCTCGCTCACGCTGCAGCATGGCCGTCGGACGGGGTTACTTTCGGCATTAGGGATCCATCTCGGAGCATTCTTCCAGATATGCGTTGTTGCGATTGGCGCTGTCGTCGTGCTCAAAACTTCACCGTGGCTCTATCACGCGCTGAGGGTCGCGGGAGGAATCTACCTGATCTGGCTCGGCATCCAACGTATTCGTGTCCGGCCGGGCAGCGACGTACCGAGAGCTGTATCGAGAAACGTAATCTCATCAAGCGCACTCATCGAAGCGTCGAACCCAAAATCGGCATTGTTCTACATGTCGTTCCTGCTTCAGTTTACCGATCCGGCGTCGACACTCCAGATCGGCTGGCAGCTATTCCTGCTTGGAGCGAGCGCCAACCTTTTATTTTCGATAGCCGACTTGGTTTGCATCATGCTCGCGCATCCTCTTCGCAAGAATGTTATGCCCGGGGGCCTCATGATGACGATAGGTCGCTATGGTGCCGGCATACTTTTCATTGCACTTGGTGTAGCCGCGATCATTGAACGGTAAGGGTCGATTTCGGCGCCCGTCTATCAGTTGTAGATAATTTGGCGCGCGACATTGAAGTACTGCTGCGCCTCGATCTATAAGGATCAAACGGACTCAGCGGCGCGGTGCAACACGATGGTCGGCGCGTCCTTATACATCGCGCGACTATGTTCGACGAACCCGCATCGGCTGGCCACACGTAGCGATGCAATATTTTCCGGTGCAATAACGCAAACGGTGTCCGCAGCCGGCCAGTGCACATCGGCCCAGCGCAGCGCGGCCTGCACGGCCTCGGTGCCGTACCCCTTGCCGTGCATGGACGGCGCTAACGCCCAGCCCATCTCGGGATAATCCCCTAGCGGTGGCTCGAGATCGCGCTTGAAATCGGCGAAGCCCACTTCACCGACAAAGCGCCCGCTGGCTTTTTCGCGCACCACCCAGAAGCCATAGCCGAGCAGCGTCCAGTGCCCGATATAGCGCAGCAACCGTGCCCACATTTCTTCGCGCGTCGACGGCTTCCCGCCGATAAAACGGGTAACGGTCGGGTCGGACCACATCGCGAGGCAGTCGTCGAGATCGTCGCGAACGTGCGGCCGCATGATCAAGCGGTCGGTTTCGAGGTGCAGGGCAGAGGACATAGGCGGGCATCGCTTCGTCAAAACGGACCGCAGATGATCGCAGATTTGCGGGCCATACGGACAGGAGGGGTTATGCTTTCGCGGCGTGACGTGGCGCGCGCTGCAATCCAGCGTGACAAGCCTGCATCCGCACATGGAGCAAGGAGGCCCGATGAAACGCAAGACACTCAACGCATCCCGGCTACAGGACGAAGTCAGCCGGCGCATACACCGCCTTCATACGGTCGTCGAAGATGGTGTGAAGATTCGTGTGCCGCGCCCGCAGTTGCAGGAACCCGACAAAACCGGCTGCAACTGGACGATGAAGCACTTTGGCAATATCGCGGGCTTTGAGCGCGATGTGGCGGCCGTGCTCGATGAGGTGCAGGCCGAGTACAACCTGTCTGAGGAAACGACATCGGCAGCGGCAGACGATCCGTTTGGGGATTTTCCGGGCCGCTAGAAGGGGATTTTCAGGGGGTGGGTTCGGCAGGTGTGCCGCGGCGGTCGGGGCCCAGAAGGCCAAACCGCCCGGCGGTGCATCAGTTCAGTTGGCCAGCAATTCGATTGCGCTAACGATCAGCGTGAACGCGCCAATACAGCCGCCCAGTGTTACCGCGCCTCGCATGAAGTCCGACATGGATGTCTCCCCGCAGTCATTGAAAGCGCTATTTAAGCTTTAATGAAAGGAAAAAGAAAGGTTTTCAAAAAAGAACCGGCATCGCGGCGCTGGGTTCGCCGGGATGCCGGTTGCATGTACAGCAGTCGACGGGTTAGTGCTTACTCCGGTCGCAACCCTCAGTGCGTCGGTGGCGGGTCGTCGTTCAGCGTGTGCACGAAGGCGATGATGTCGCGCATCTCCTGATCGGTCATCGCCGGTTTGTCGCCGAAGTTGCGATCGAACGGCGCATCCGTCACGTCCACGTTCTTCTGGTACTTCGCCGGAATGTCGTCGTACTTGTCGACCTTGCCGTCGGCCCCTTTCGGGTAGAACTTGCCCGGGTTCGTATTGCGGTCGTTATAGAACGACATCACCTGATCGAGCGTGTGATAGACGCCGTTGTGGAAAAACACCTGGCGCGTCGCCGAATTGCGCAGAGTCGGCGTGAGGAACATCGCGCAGTACTGCGTCTGGTCCTTCAGGTCCTGGCGGAACGGCCCGCAGACCCCAAGATCGAAGAACTTCGGATCGCGGTTCTGCGCGAGCGCGCGATTGCGCGGCACGCCGAGCGCTTCGTACTGGTAGTCGGTGAACATCGGCGGCAGGCCGTCGCTGCCGGGCTTCGAGAGGTGGCAGCCGGCACAGTTCGCCTTGTTCGGATCGTTGAACAGATGCAGGCCGCGCAGTTCGGCCTGCGACAGACGTTCCTTGCCTTCGAGCCAGCGATCGTACTTGCTGTTATACGGGTGGAACGACGGGTCCTCGACCTGATAGCGCGCAATCGCGAACATCGCCTCGGAAACGGTCAGTTGTTTGTCGTCGAAGATGCGCGGTCCGAATAGCTGCGTGAACTGCTTGCTGTACGGCGCGTTCTCGAGTTTTTGCGCGACGGTGTCGATGCTTGTGTTCGCCATTTCCACCGGGTTGAGCAGCGGGCCAAACGCCTGCTGCTGCAGCGTGTCCACGCGACCGTCCCAGAACAGGCCGCCCTGCGGGACCATCTGCGGTGCGGCGGGCGGCGCGGCGCCCGCGGTTTTCTGCGCCTTGACGACCCCCGCCGACGAAGCCGCCAGCTGCGCGACACTCGGCGCGTCGTCGTTCTCGCCCTGATCCGGACCGATCATGAAATTCGGCTGACGATACAGATACATCAGCGAAGGCGGCGGACGATAACCCTGCAACGCCATCGACGTCCCCCCGAGCTGCGCATCGAGATCGTTAGGCGGTCCGTACGCATGCGAGGGGCTATGGCACGACGCGCACGACTGCTGCCCCGAAGCAGACAGCTTCGGATCGAAGAAGAGCTGCTTGCCGAGCAACGCGACCGCGCTGAGCGGCGCGACCGGCAGCCGCGTCAACGTCACCGGATGAGGGTTGGCGCCGGTCAGATTGCCGACTGCCTCGCCGATCGGGTCCGGCATCTGGGCCGGAAACGCGAGCGCGAACGCGCCGAAGCCGAGCCCGGCCACGACGACGACGGCAACGAGGGAAAGCAGCAGCCGACGTCCGCGGCGAACGGGCTGCACGGCGGACCCGGCCGGCGTCGAAGATCCGGAAGACGGGGCAGGCGAAGTAGAAAGCTCGGTCATGTGGCGTTTTCTATGCGGGACTGACAAGCAAAAGAGCCGTGTGGCAACCGATGATCCGGCTGCAACACGGCGGGAGACCTATTTGGCGGCCGACGTCTTGGCGTCGGCCGCTACTGCGGTGAACAACGGCGCTGCTTGCCGGAATCAGAGTGCCGGCGGCGTGCTGACCTGCGTGCCGAGCGTCGGATCGAGGTACAGCGGCGTCGTGTTCGCGGTGCCGCTCAGGTTGAGCAAGCCGCGGATGTCGCCCGCGGTTGCGTCGAACGCACCGCCACCAAGCCGCGTGCCGCCCAGCCAGTTGTCCTCGATGAAACGCACCACCGATGCCTGGTCGATGAGCGTGTGATCGACGTAGTTCGTCTTCGCCCACGGCGAGATCACGAGGAACGGAATCCGCACACCGGGACCGCAGCGACCGTTGACCGGACCGGTGCCAGCAACGCCCGAGAGCGGCGAGCCGGTACCGCATACAGCGTTGCCGTTCAACTGGTCGATGGCGCTGAACGAGGGGTTCGTCGGCGTCGTGTACTGATGGTCGTACCAGCCGTCCGAGTCGTCATACGTGACGACGACCGCGGTGCTGTTCCAGTCCGGCTGCTGCTGCAGGAAGTTGATCACCTTGGTGACGAAAGCCTGTTCGTCGAGCGGATCCGAGTAGCCAGCATGCCCGTCCTGCGCGGCCGGTGCCTTCAGGAAGCTGACCGACGGATAGTTGCCGGCCTGCACCGCTGCGAAGAAATCGTCGGTGTCGTACTCGTGGTTCGCCGGTTCCGGCGTCTTGCCGTCGGCTTCGAGGCTCTGGCCGATGGCCGCAGTTGCGCTCGGGCGCGTGTGCTGCGGGTTAGCCGTCGATGCGAAGTACTGGAACCAGTTGTGGTGCGGAACGTAGTCGGCCGTTGCAGCGTTCACGGCGGTCGCGATCGTGCTGCGCTTGCAGCCGGTCGTGCCGTTGCCGTTGGTCGTGCCGAGGTTGAAGCCGCCCATGAAGCCGCCCCACGTGATCTTCTGCGCGTTCAGCAGATCACCGATGTTCTTGCCGGTCATCAGCGCGGTATCGGTGGTGCTGGAACACACGTCGTTGCCCGGATCGACGTCGTTGATCATCGTCAGGCCGCCCTGGCCGTCGTTGATGTAGTACGAGGTGGCGGCGAGCGTCGACGGCTGCTTCGTCGTCTTGACGATCTGCATGCCGTTAGTCTGGCCCGACACGACTTCGAGTGCGCCCGGTGTCGACGGACCGTAGGTCGACGTATACGCGTTGTCGCTCATCGCGAATTTCTGCGCGTAATTCCACAGCGCGGTGACCGTGTTGCCGTCGAAGTAGCCCATGACCTGGCCCTTCGTGCCGAATGCGCCTGCACCACCGCTCGTGCCGTTGCCGGTGTATTTCGGGAACAGGTCGGCGGCGCCGTTGTCCTCAGCCTGCTGTTCCGGCGTGTACGAGTGGTTCTGGTCGGCGGTCGCGGCCTGCGTGCGATCGAGACGGAACGGGTTCGCAGCGTTTGCGCCGTTGGCGGTGTTCGTCGAGTTCGGGTTCGCGGTCAGCAGCGAGCCGGTCAGACCGTTGACGGTCGGCGTGCCGGACGCGGCGTTGAAGGTCGGCTCACCGCTCGGGTTCGTCGCGTTCGGGTAAGTCCCGAAGTAGTGGTCGAACGAGATGTTTTCGTTGTAGATCACAACGAGGTGCTTGATGGGGGTGGCCGTCTTCAGCGCGTTCTGCGCGGTGACGCTTTTAATGTCGTTGTTGCTGCCGCAGGCATACATCGCGAGCGCCAGTCCAGTGAGCGGGACAGCGATCAAGGCTCGACGAAACATATTGCGAGGCTCCACTTGGTTGGTTGATTTCATTGTTCGGGTCTCCGGTATCGGCGGACTGCGCGCCATGCGTGTGGGGTCGGCGCACTGCCAATGCGGAGCCGGTTGGGGCGTGCATCAGAGCGTTCGCATTGGAACATTCAGGTGTGAAGCTATAGAGACGGCTCGCTTTCGATGTTCTTACCAAAAGATGCAGTTTCGAAAGGAACCGTGAGAGGGGCTGCAAGATTTGGGAAAGAGCCCGGGTGGATGAAGGGCCCGCGTCCGCGTTGCACGGAGCGGGCAGGTACGGTCTTGCGCGGTGCGCAAGACGATGCGGTTATGACGCGACGGTTTGTCCCGCGAATGCGCGCAGCGCTTCGCCGGCGAGGCGATAGCGCACCCACTCGGACTGCGGGCTCGCGCCGACCGTTTCGTAAAAGCGGATGGCCGGCTCGTTCCAGTCGAGCACGCTCCATTCGAAGCGTCCACAACCATCGGCGATGGCCTGTTGCGCGAGATGATGCAGCAGGCGCTTGCCGGCGCCGGTACCGCGAAACCGCGGCGAGATGTACAGGTCTTCCAGGTACAGCCCCTTCTGCGCGAGCCACGTCGAGTACGAAAAGAAATACACCGCAAAGCCCGCGGGCTCTCCGTCGATTTCGCAGATCAGCGCGTGCGCTGGCGAGCCGGTTGAGAAGAGGCTCGTGCGGATGGTGTCGGCGGTGGCCACGACTTCATGCTCGGCTTTCTCGTACACAGCAAGTTCGGTGATGAATTGCAGGATCAGCGGTGCGTCGTGTTCGACGGCTGGACGGATGTGAATCGGCAACGGTGAATCCTCCTTGGTGCGCTCGTAGGAGCGCGACGTGTGGTTTATACAATCGCTACGCACTATCCTACGACGACTTTCCGCAATCACGTGCAAATTGACAACCACGTCACGCCGCCATTACAGTCATCGCATGAACGCACACTTCATCACCACCACGACCACCACCACGACCGCCATGGGCGGGTCGCGGGGAGATCGCATGCGCTGATGTAGACGCGTCGCAAGACACCCAAAGCCCCGCCCGCAGAGGACGGGGCTTTTTTTATTCTCCGTCCGGCTCGCGTGCACAACCCGAAGGAGAATATCGTGGAAGACGTCGATCACCGGGCGCTCGGCAATGCGCTCGATCTGTTTCACCAGCAGGACGAAGGTCCCGGGATGATTTTCTGGCATCCGCGCGGGCTAGCGTTATATCGCGCGGTGGAAGGCTATATTCACGCGCGTATGCAGCAGGCCGGCTTTCGCGAGATCCGTACGCCGCAACTGCTTGCGCGCTCGTTGTGGGAACAGAGCGGTCATTGGGACAAGTTCGGCGCGAACATGTACGCACTCGATAACGACGGTCATGTCGCGTGCCTGAAGCCGATGAGTTGCCCATGCCACGTGCAGATCTTCAACAAGCGCGTGCGTTCCTGGCGCGAGTTGCCGGTTCGCTACGCGGAGTTCGGTGCAGTGCATCGTGCGGAGCCTTCCGGCTCGCTGCATGGCTTGATGCGTGCACGGGCCTTCACGCAAGACGACGCACATGTCTTCTGCGCGGAAGAACAGGTAGTCAGCGAACTCGTGCGGTTTTGCGTGCTGCTGCGTCACGTGTATGCGGATTTCGGTTTTGCGGGCTTCGATGTCGCGCTATCGACGCGGCCTGCGCAGCGCGCCGGCGACGATACGATGTGGGACCGCGCCGAAGCGCTGCTCGCGCAGGCGGCTGTGGCGGCGGATCTTGCGGTGCGGATTCAGCCGGGCGAAGGGGCGTTCTATGGTCCGAAGCTTGAGTTTCTATTGACGGACCGCTACGGACGAAGCTGGCAATGCGGAACGGCGCAGCTCGATTACGTGCTGCCCGAGCGGCTCGACGCGAACTACATCGGTCGCGACGGAGCGAAGGCACGGCCTGTGATGATTCATCACGCGGTGCTGGGTAGCCTCGAGCGTTTCATCGGCGTTCTGCTCGAACATCACGACGGCTGGCTGCCGGGCTGGCTCGCGCCCGACCAGATTGTCGTGGCCAATGTCGGCGAGCGGGAATACGCATATGCGGACGAACTGGCGATGCGTTTTGCCGATGCGGGTCTGCGGGTGCTGCCCGACCTCCGGTCGGAGCGGTTGCCACGCAAGATCGTCGATGCGCGCGCGTATCGCGTACCGGTGCTGGCGATTGCCGGCGCACGCGAGGCGGACAGTGGCAGCGTCACGTTGCGCAGGCGCGATGGCGCGCAGAGCACGCTGTCCGTCGACGAAGCGCTCGCGCAGTTGCAGCGTGAATTCGCGTCGCCGTCGGGGGATAGCGCTGCGCTGCGTGAGGCATTGCGCGCACACTCTGCGCCGTCGAATGCAGCGTTCATTGCGTCGTGACAGTGCTCTTGTTGCGCGGCAATAGCGCTGCGGTATGCTACGACGCATCGACTGCCGCGCCACGCCGCGCGTCCCTTCCAACCACGGTTTCACATGCCCAGAGCGCTTCCACCCGATCTGCACACCGGCCCCGAACACGGTCGCTCGCTTGCGCGGCACTACCCGCGCGGCACGCGCATCGATGCACATCAGCACGACTGGGCGCAGGTGCTGTATGCGGTTGCCGGCGTGATGTGGGTGGAGATCGGCAGGGAGGCGCTCATCGTGCCGCCGCAACGCGCAGTCTGGTTGCCGCCCGGCACCGACCACGCCATCTCGATGATGAGCAGCGTCGACATGCGCAACGTCTATTTGCACAAGCGTTACGTGCAGCATCTGAGCCGGCGGCCCGATGTGTTCGAAGTGAACGGCCTGCTGCGCGAACTGATCACGACGCTCGCCGAGCGTGAAGCCGAACGCGACGAAAAATATCTGCAGACGGCCTATCGGCTCGCCGCGATGGAACTTGCACATGCACGCCGTCACGTGCAGCGTATTCCGCTGCCGGGCACTTCCGACCGAAGGCTCGCGATGCTGTGCGATGCAGTCGTCGCGAACCCGTCGCTCGATATCGGATTCGACGAACACGCGGCTTCGGTCGGGGCGAGTTCGCGCACGTTGTCGCGGCTGTTTCAGCGCGAACTCGGGATGGGCTTCGCCGAATGGCGCCGCCAGGTACAGCTTGCCGTAGCGATCTCGTGGCTTGCCGAAGGCCAGGCGGTTAGCAGCGTCGCGCGTGCGCTCGGCTATCTGCCAAGCAGTTTCAGCGACATGTTCCGCCGCGAACTCGGCGCACCGCCAACCGGCTTTCACCCGCATCAGACACTCGATGCATCGAGCGAAGACGTCACTTCAAGCGATGCCGCTTAGGCCAGCCACGGGCCGGAACAACCCGTAAATACGACCCTCGCCGGTTGTCCGAAATTCGAAAGTCTTTGTCCAGACAATCGCGAATCGGCAATCTAGACTTCGTCCTGAAGCTGCTCGATGCAGCACCCGGTCAACCAGGAGTCGTGTGATGAAAGCCATTCAGTTCAAAACCTTCGGTGCCCCTGACGTTCTCGAATACGTCGAACGTGCAACGCCGCAACCAGTCGCCGGCAATGCACTGGTGCGAGTAAAAAGCGCATCGGTTAATCCGAGCGATGTGAAGAATGTCGGCGGTCATTTCTCGCATACGAAACCACCGCGCGTTCCGGGCCGCGACTTCAGCGGTGTCGTCGTGGCGGGTCCGGCCGAATGGCTCGGCGCAGAAGTCTGGGGTACCGGCGGCGACATCGGTTTCACGCGCGACGGCACGCACGCGGAGCTGATCGAAATTCCCGTCGCAGCACTGAGCCGCAAACCGTCTACGCTGAGCCATGAACAGGCCGCAGCGATCGGCGTGAACTTCGTGGTTGCATGGCTCGGTACCGTCGATTACGCGCAACTCGCCGCAGGCGAAACGATTGCGGTGATCGGTGCATCCGGCGGCGTGGGCGGAGCCGTCACGCAGATCGCGAAGGCACGCGGCGCGCGCGTGATCGCCGTCGATCGTCAACCGCCCGTGGCGGATTCGCCGGCCGCGCGCCGGATCGATGCATACGTACCGTTCGACGAGCACGCAGTGGAACGCGTCAAGGCGTTGACGAACGGCGCCGGTGCCGATGTCGTCTACGACGCGGTGGGTGGCGTCGCGTTCGAGATCGCACTCGGGCTCGCGAAGCAGCGCGGTCGGGTCGTCGAAATCAGCGCAACCGGCAAACGTCGCGTCGAATTCGATCTGATCGATTTCTATCACAACGAGACACAACTCTTCGGCACGGACAGTGCGAAGCTCGGCGTGACAGAATCCGCGCGACTGATGACGGCGCTTGCCGAAGGCTTCGAAAGCGGTAGCTTCGAAGCACCGGTGATCGCGCAGCGCTTCACGCTCGCACAAGCTCGCGAAGCGTATGAAGCGGTGGCGGCCGGAACGCGCGGCCGCGTCGTGATCAACATGCAATGACTGGCGCGAGGAACCCGAGATGAAACCCTATCTGATTTCACTTGCCGTCGGCGTTGCGGTTGGCTTGCTGTACAGCGTGGTCAACGTCAAATCACCGGCGCCGCCGACGATTGCACTGGTCGGCCTGCTCGGTATGCTGGGCGGCGAAAACCTGATACCGGTGGCGCGCAGCCTGATCGCGCATTTTGCGGGCTGATTGCGCGGGCGGGCCGTACATGTGTCCACCGGGCGGGGGCCGCGTTTGGAAGTCCGCCACTAGCGCGTGCCTTGCGTCCCAAGTCTGCATCGGCCTATCGTTACATTTATCAATGTAACGATAGGTGGCTCATGCCTGCCCAACCGAACCCAACGTTCGTGATGCCCGTGCGTCGCGACGTGCACTTCAATTTGCCGGTCGAACGCG
Source organism: Paraburkholderia megapolitana (assembly GCF_007556815.1). Lineage (NCBI taxonomy): Bacteria > Pseudomonadati > Pseudomonadota > Betaproteobacteria > Burkholderiales > Burkholderiaceae > Paraburkholderia > Paraburkholderia megapolitana. The sequence goes on along the minus strand of NZ_CP041743.1, from coordinate 1,089,564 downwards.
CGAAAAACTGGCACGGACAAGGCACACAGGTCTCGCACTTTTTCAACGCGCTGTCGCTGCTCTTCCCGGCGGGTGAGCGCTTCTTCATGGATTCTGTGCGCAACTATCGCGACCAGATCGACGACCCGGTGCTCAAGAAGCAGGTGCTCGCCTTCATCGGCCAGGAGGCGATGCATAGCCGCGAACACGTGGAATACAACGAAATGCTGCAGGCTAACCGCCTGCCTGCGCGCAAGATCGACCAGCAGAACTGGGCGGTGACAGGCTGGATGAAACGGGTGATGCCCCACTGGATGCAGCTTGCCCATACCGTCGCAGTCGAACACTACACGGCGATGCTCGCCGGCCTGATGCTCGACGACCCGACTCGCCTGGAAGGATCGGAGGAAGGCTACCGGCAGATGTGGCTCTGGCATGCACTTGAGGAAACCGAACACAAGGCCGTAGCGTTCGACGTCTGGAATGCCGTGATCAAGCCGGGTCCGATACGCTATCTGAAACGCGTCAGCGTTTTTCTGCTTGCGACGGTGACGTTCTGGCCCGTCGTGTTCCTGATTCATACCGCGCTGATCCGCTCCGACCGGTATGCCGATCATCGCGTGCGCGGCATGGGGCGGGTGATCAAGTTTCTCTACGGTCCGCGGCACGGGGTGTTTCCGCGCATTGCAGGGGAATGGTTGAGTTTCTTCCGACCGGGCTTTCATCCGTGGGATCACGACAATCGGCATCATCTGTCGCGCGTCGATGGGATCGTGGCTGCGAATGCCGGACGGCAAGTCTCGCCGAGCGCTGCAATCGCGAGTTTCGACGCGGGTTAAGTCAAAGCGGCACCACCTGACGACAGACTCTGAGAACCAGTTGCCGCAGCCAGCGATGAACCGGGTCATTCTCCAGACGGGGATGCCACATCTGGGAAACCGTAATGCCATCGATCGCCACGGGAAGCTCGAAGGTGTAGACGGTGTCGGATGTGGCGGCGTGTTGCGTGTCGATGAAAGAAGCAGGCAGTAGCGCAATCAGATCGGATGCTCGAGCCACCGCCAGCGCTGCCGGAAAACTCGGCACGATCGCAACGGTCGTTCGTTCCAGACCTAACCGTGCAATCTCAGCATCAAGCGCATCGCCTGTCTGGCGACTGTACGGAGCGACGACATGGCCGAATGCCGCGTATTGCTTCGTCGTCACTTTCTTCGCCAGATCGAGCGGATGCTCCTTTCTGACCACACCCAGGTAGCGGTCCCGAAACAACGCCTGAATGCGTACTTCAGGCCCCATCCCTTCCAGAACGCCAATCTCGAGATCGGCGGAGCCATTTCGCAGCGATTCCGCGTTCTTCTCCGGCTTTGACGTGAAGTGCAAACGCACGTGCGGCGCAAGCGCGGTTGCTTCGGCGATCAACGGCGCGCCAAAGGCTTCCACGAAAGCTTCATTGACACGAATCGTGAGGGTTCTATGCAACGTCGAAAGATCGAGCGTGGCCGGCGAGGGGCGCAGCAACGAACGCGCTTCCTGAACGACATTGCGTGTCTGCTCGCGAATCTGTTCGGCGTATGGAGTCAGCACCATCTCGCGCCCGGCGCGGACCAGTAGTGGGTCGCCGGTTGCAGTGCGAAGGCGGGTCAGCGTGCGGCTCATGGCCGAGGCACTCAAATGCAACGACCGGGCCGCGCGCGTCACGTTTTTCTCGGTGAGCAGCGCATCGAGCGCGAAAAGAAGATTGAGATCCGGTTCAGACATCTTTTGACCTGTAACAGGCGGAGATGAGGTATGGCGTCCGATGCATAGTTTAGTTGTATTCGGTGCGGCTTCCGCCATTCCTTTGCGGCGTCTATATTCGCTGCACGATTGATTGAAGAGGATCGCTTTCGCAACTTTGGCGTTCGAAAGCGGCTTCGTATACAAAGGATTTCGATGCAAAACACACCTTCGCAGAAAACCATTCTCCTGGTTGGCGCCTCGCGCGGCCTCGGATTTGCCATGGTTGAGGAGTATTTGAAGCGCGGTTACCGGGTTATCGCCACGGGACGCGCGACTTCTACAGAAAAGCTTCAACGTCTTGCGGAAGCCTCCGCCGGCGCGCTCGAAGTAGAAGCGGCCGATATCGCGATTCCGGAGCAGGTCGCAGCGCTGCGCGCTCGCCTTGCAGATCGGCGCATCGACGTGCTGTTCGTGAACGCAGGCGTCAAGAACGACGACCGTGAAACGATAGCGGACGTATCGACGGAAGAATTCGTCCGGGTGATGGTGACGAACTCGCTAAGTCCGATGCGCGTCATCAACGCGTTTCAGGACCTCGTCCCGCCGACCGGAACGATCGGTGTCATGTCGTCGGGGCAGGGCAGCATCGCCAATGCCACCAATGCGAACTACCAGGTCTATCGAGGCAGCAAGGCCGCGCTCAACATGTTCATGCGTACCTACGCGGTACAAAGCGCCGAGCATCCGCGCAGCCTTCTGCTGATGGCGCCCGGATGGGTCCAGACCGACATGGGCGGTCCCGAGGCGCGCCTGACTATCGAAGAAAGCATTCCGAACCTGGTTAATACGATCGAGGCCCATGAAGGGCGCGCGGGCTTGCATTACGTCGACTATCTCGGCAGAACCGTTCCCTGGTAATACCCGGCTTGCATAAGTTGTGGGTCGCAACTATATTGGTTGCGATACGCAACTTATATGAGCATGTTCATGGATCTCGTCGATTCACCCGCTAAACCTAGAGAAACGACCATTCTCGAGCTTCGGGACTTCTCCCGCAGGCTGGTGCGCGAACTCGGCTTCATGCGAACGACTCTCGCCGATAGCGATCTCGCGCCGTCGGCGGTGCACGCAATCATCGAAATCGGCGCGGCCCCGGGGATAAGCGCGAAGGATCTCGGCAACATCCTGCGTCTCGACAAATCGAACACGAGCCGGCAGGTCGCGCGGCTCGAAGCGAGCGGTCTGGTCACGCGCACGGTTGCAGACGAAGATGCCCGCACGTCCGAGCTGTATCTGACGGATACAGGCAAGAAGCTGCGGAAAAAGATCGACCGGTTTGCGACAGACCAGGTGTCCAACGCGCTGCGACGGATGGTGCCCGCCGACCAGCAAACTCTGGTCCGTTCGCTCGCGTTGTATGCCGATGCACTCGCGCAAGACAATGCCGTCAAACCGACTCCATCGGATGCCGTTGCAGCGCGAATTGTGGAGGGCTACCAACCCGGTTGCATCGGCGACATCGCAAGCTTGCACGCGCGGTTCTATTCGGAGCACTGGGGCTTCGGTGCGTTCTTCGAGCAGAAAGTGGCGACCGGACTGGCCGAGTTTGTCGACACGTTGCCCGCCGATGGCAAGGCGTTATGGCTCTACGTTGAAAATGGCCGGTCGCTGGCTTCGTTGGCAATCGATGGAAATGATGAAACAGGTGTCGCTCATTTGCGCTGGTTCATCGTGGACGATTCGTTGCGCGGTTCCGGTGTTGGGCGGCAACTGATGGCACGCGCGATGAAATTCGTCGACGGGCGGTTCAGCGAAACCTATCTCTGGACGTTCAAGGGCCTCGACGCTGCGCGGCATCTATACGAATCGTTTGGCTTTCAGCTGACCGAGGAATCAGAAGGCACGCAGTGGGGCACCACGGTTGTCGAGCAACGGTTCAGTCGTCGTTCTGCCTGAGTTCCGCGCTATGACGAACCCGGTTGTGGCGGCCACGCCGGCACTGCCGATCGCACATGATCGACGAGCGCGCGCAGTTTTGCCGGTATCTTTTGACCCGACGGAAAGTACAGATAAAAACCGGGAATAAGCGGGCAAAACGCTTCGAGTAACACCCGCAGTTCACCACGCGCGACATAAGGGTGGAACGTCTCTTCCATGCCGAAGGTGATGCCTGCGCCCGCGAGCGCCAGGTTGATCATCAGGCGCATGTCGTTCGTGGTGGTGCGCGGGTTCACGGCGACATCGAACGACCGGCCGTCGTCCGCAAACTCCCAGCGATACGGTGCGGTTCCCGGTGCCGGCCGCCAGCCGATACAGTCGTATTCGATCAACTCGCCCGGACTCGCAGGCACACCGCACCGCGCGACAAAGCCTGGCGATGCAACCACCACCTGCCTCTGCGGCGCGGAAACTGGCACGGCAATCATGTCGGCTTCGATCACTTCGCCAAGCCGCACGCCCGCATCGAAACCGGCACCGACGATATCGAACTCGTCATCGGTGACCCAGACATCCAGTTCGATTTGAGGAAATGCTTCGAGAAACGTCGCGAACAAGCGGCCTTCCAGGATGCGTTCTGCAATCGAGGACACCGCGATGCGAATCACGCCTGCCGGTGCCCCATGCGCGTCGCCGATCGTTTCCAGCGCGGCTTCGAGGGTTCTGCGGGCCGGCTGCAACACCGTGAGCAGGCGCTCGCCGGCTTCCGTGAGGCGCACGCTGCGGGTCGTGCGCTGGAACAGCGGCACACCGATGCGTAACTCCAGCCTGGCAATGGTTTGACTGACCGCCGAGCGCGTCACACCCAGCCGCTCGCTTGCCTGACGAAAGCTGCTGGTCTCCGCTACGGCGAGGAATGTGGTCATGCCGTCGAATGGATCGGTCATTGGTTAATTGGGCTTAATGGCCCATGTAATTGCAGCTACTCGATCTTTGCACGCCTTCCGCGTACTGTCCAGTCACTCCAACCAACGACCTAAACCAGTCATGAACACTTCCATTTCGACCTTGCAAAAAACCATTCTGATCACCGGCGCTTCGGCGGGTATCGGTGAAGGCGTTGCCCGCGTTGCTGCGGCGGCTGGCGCAAAGCTCGTCCTCGGCGCACGCCGCGGCGATCGGCTGCAAATACTGGCTGAAGAAATTCGCCGCACCGGCGGCACGGTGGAATACATGCCGCTGGATGTCACCAGCCGCGAGGAGATGCAGGGCTTCGCAGCATTCGCACTCGAGCGCTTCGGCAGAATCGATGTGCTCGTGAATAACGCCGGCGTTATGCCGCTATCGCCGATGCGTTCGCTGAAGGTGGACGAATGGGACCGTATGATCGATGTGAACATTCGCGGCGTGCTGTACGGCATCGCCGCGGTGCTGCCGATCATGGAGGCACAGGGAAGCGGCCACATCATCAATGTTTCGTCGGTGGGCGGCTTGAGTGTGTCGCCGACCGCAGCCGTGTATTGCGCGACGAAGTACGCGGTTCGCGCGATCTCCGACGGCTTGCGCCAGGAGAACGACAAGCTGCGTGTCACCTGCGTCTATCCAGGCGTGGTCGAGTCCGAACTGGCGAGCACGATCACCGATCCCGAAGCGATCGAACTGATGCGCACGTACAGGCAGATCGCGATTAAGCCGGAGGCGATCGGACGGGCGATCCTGCACGCGATCACGCAGCCCGAAGATGTGGATACGAATGAAATCGTGGTCAGGCCGACTGCTACGCGGTGATTTTGGGGCTTCGAGGTTCGGCGAGGAACGGTCGCTCGACAATGCGCCATACATCATCGAAAATCCGACCATCGGCGCTCCCTTTGATCAGGGTTCGCGAAAAATTCTCATTCGGAAAATGGAAGGCACCGATGGCGAATTTCCTGAAGAAGCTGTTTGGCGGCAACGATAAGGGCGCGGGTGGGGACGGCGGCGATCGCAATGGCGACGGGCCAACGCTTGCCGAACCGGACCTCACTATCGCGCGTGCGAATAACGAAATGCAGATGCGCACGCAAACCGCGATCAACATGTGGGGACTCGACACGGCCGCATGGAATGCCGATCTCGACGCAGGGACGATCACCTTCACGAACGACGAAAAGGGACTGGTGGTGACCGCACCGGTGCAGGTGGTCGGCACCTACAACACCGAAGACGGCACGTGGCTGTGGGGTTGGGATCATCCTTCCGTGTCCGAACCGCTCGGTGAGCACGCCCGGCGCGTGCGCGATTTCGGCGAGCGGTATGGGCTGAACGCGCTGACCACGCGCAAGATCGAGGCGTCGAAGGCTGATGCATGGGGGTTTACTGCGCTTGCGTGTCACCTTGGCGGTGGGCAGGGTGGTTATAGCGGTCCGGATGGTCCGGCGCTGGTGTTCATGACTTATGGTGCGGTGACGATTAGCAAGAAGGGGTAGAGGTCTGGGAAGAATTGACGCGGTTGATGCCGTGTCGTCGGGTGAGGTACTCGAGCCACCAGCCGTTTTACCAATCCTCGCAACCCATCAACGTTCCCTCCAGACGCTCATACAAGGACACGCTCATGTCGATCGAAGATCGGGGATTATCCAGTCGAACTACCGCGCTTAACGCCAGCGACAATGCGAGCGTGAGCAGCCAATCGCTCGTGCGAGGCAAGACGCCTTTCGTCCTTGTCCACGGCGCATGGCACGGTGCGTGGACCTACGAACGCATCATTCCGCTGCTCGCCGGTCGAGGCCACGCGACTGTAGCCCGCGATTTGCCCGCACATGGACTCAACGCCAGGATTCCACTGTCGTACTTGCGCAGGCCGCTCGACAATGCAGCGTTCGCCACCGAAAGATCTCCGGTAGCCGACACGACACTCGACGACTACGTCGACTCAATCGTTCGAACCATCGAAGAAGTGCGCTCGTTGGGCCACGACAAGGTTGTCCTGGTGGGTCACAGCATGGGAGGCGTGCCGATTACCGCTGTCGCCGAACGCGTTCCGCAATATATCGCCCACCTCGTGTACCTGGCGGCTTTCATGCCGCGATCGGGGGTCCCCGGCATCGCATACATCACAGAGCCCGAGAACGCGGGTCAACTCGTCGGCTCTCAGCTAAAGGCGGACCCGGCGACCATCGGCGCACTGCGTATGGATCATCGCAGCGAGGACGCGAGCTATCGGGCAAACGGCAAGCAGACCTTTTACGGTGATGTCAGCGAAGAGGAATACCTCGCGGTTGCCAATCTCTTGACGCCGGATGTTCCTGTCGCACCGTTTGCTACACCTATCGCCACGACGCGGGAGCGGTGGGGAAAGCCTGCGCCGTCATTACATCATGTGCCTCCAGGACTGGGCCATCCGTCCGGCGCTGCAAAAGCGCTTCATCGAAGAAGCAGATGCTTTCGTGCCTGGTTCTCCAACTGCTGTGTACGAGATGAACGCGAGTCACTCGCCGTTTATGTCGCAACCGGAAGTGCTTGCTGAGTTGCTGGCTGGGATTGCTGCGAGTTGAGCTCGACCATGTTCGTATTTCCTCTCGATCCTCGCGAACTGTTCGACGAACGCAGAATTCAGTTCGCTGCGTGGGGCATTCCGCGCGTGGTGATTGAACGCGTTGAGCGACGCGTGACAGATAACTGGAGTGAAGGGCCAGGCGGTTGGGCCTACGAATGGTCGCAGGAAGCCGTGGCGGCGGAGGCCGATAAACGTTGGCTGTTAGCTTCCACTCTCTATGGGGCCGCACGTTTTCCAGTGGTTTGCACGCCGCTGCGGCACGAGGCACTGCGCAAACAGGTCGACTGTTTCGTGCGTGCTTCGGTCGGTTTTCCGACGCATTTCGAGCGCACCGAAGTCCAGGTTGCTAATAATGCGGCTGTACGTTTTCCAGTGCACATATATCGACCAAAGCGACGCGGTGATTTTCCACTGGTGTGCCTCACCGGTGGAGTCGATACAGGAAAGATGGAGTTACATCGTCTCGCACTCGCGTTTGCGCTATACGGAGGCTTTACTGTGGTGGCGATGGACATGCCCGGAACAGGTGAGACAGACGTGCCGTTGCAGTCCGAAAGCGACTTGGTGTACCGCGCCGTAATGGCTCAACTTGGTGGTGCAGGTAAAAAGGCAATTGTCGGTATCAGCTTTGGCGGGCACTGGGCGGCCAAGCTGGCGCTGCGGGGTGACGTAGATGCCGCCATCAATTGGGGAGGGCCAATTGGTGCGGCTCGTATGGACGCGAATCGGGCATCACGCTTACCAAACGGCATGACTGGCATTGTTGCGAATGCCGCACGCCTGCAGGCCGTGCCAGATATTGCAGATACAGAGCGGCTGCTGCAGATGTTTTCCCTGAAGAACCAGGGTTTGCTCGACCGCGCTGATTGCGCACCGCTGCTGGCGGTGAACGGAGACTGCGACCCGTACATTCCGTCTGACGATGTGCGGGTGTTCGGTCGTTATCCATCGGCAGAAGTGTGGTTGTTTCCAGGATTGGGTCATTGTGCTGCGGAAGCTGCGCGCCGTGTGGTGCCGGGAATGATCGCGTGGCTGCGCGCGTCCATGTACGGCGACGGAGTACGCAATCGCCTTGCGTTAACGCTGGCTCAATGGATGTTGCCACCGCGCGTACGCGGAATGATTACGCCCACGGATTCACCAGTAGTCGGTGCGAACAAAAAGCCATCCAGCTAGACATCACAAGGACACTGTTGAATGAGAGAGAACACTCGATCGGCCATCTTTTGCGTGTTCGGGTTGGTGGCTGCTCCGCTGCTCGACGTTACGACAGCGCACGCCGGTGACAACGAAAACGAAGCCCACGCCATCCCATTTCTACAGGTCGCGGCATCTGCTGCGCCCGACCGCGAATGGCAACAGAAAGTGTGTCAACTGGCGTCTGCGGCGTGTAGTCCCGCGGGCGATCAGAACAACGAGAACCCAGCGCCCGCTCTTTATCGTGCCAAGGGCGACGAGCCTGGAAACTACTACGCAATTCTGCCGGGCCCGCAACTACTGAAAGTGTCGTTCACATCGACCGCGGGCTGGAGCGTGTTGCAGCAATGGAATTTCTCTGACTACACGCCCGCGAATCGCGTCGAGGGAGACGGCGAGGTGCCTCCGCTCGAAATTTATCCAGCGTTATATCCGCTAGGTAGCGGGCGCTCCGCAGTCGCGGTTCTGGCCGGATGGCACGAAATGTATTCGGGTGGCGACGGGAGTTGGGAAAATGCCGACTTTGTCGAACTTGGCCAGAACGGTCAGCATGCGAGCGTTCCCCGCGTCTCGAAGTTGCCATTCAGCTGCAGTAAATCAATCCGGGCGTGCTTCTCCGATAGCGATTACAAGCACTCTGTGCACTGCACTGAAGACTTCGACGGTTCACTGCGATTGAAGTTTGTGCAAGGAGCGAGTGCGGGTAAGCTCGACTGGATCGCCACATGGAAAGAAAGCAGGTGGCCCGGAATGAAACCGCAAACTCAGACCCAGTACACGTCGGTTTCGGTGACTTTGCCTGCAAACCAGAATCCCGTTGCTGCTGGGGAATCCTTGCAAAAGAAAGTGCCGTTTTGCGAGCCGGTGAATTGAGCTGCGATCAGGTCGGCCGTCGCTCCGCATAGCAAACCGCCGGCCTCGTTCAACCGATCCCGCAAGGTAAAAGGACAGACGTGATGAGCGATAAAAGCGCGTTTGAAGGTTTCGATTTCGCGGGGTTCTGGGACGATCACGAGTACTCGCTAAAGAGCTATGTGGAACCGGCACCCAGCGATGAATTAATCACGTCAATCGAGGAGGCGCTAGGCGGATTCCGGTTGCCCGCAGCCTATATCGAACTCGCGCGGATGCATAACGGCGGGGCACTCAAGCGACATTGCTATCCGACGCAAGAGCCAACAGGCTGGGCGGAGGATCACATCGCAATCACCGGCTTGTATGCGATCGGCCGCACGTCGAGGTATTCGCTGTGCGGCGACGCGGGATCAAGATTCTGGGAAGAAGCGTGGGAGTATCCGCCCATCGGCGTTTACTTCGCGGACACGCCGACCGCGGGGCATGAAATGATCGCACTCGATTATCGCGAATGCGGCAAACAAGGTGAGCCCCAAGTCGTGTATGTCGACCAGGAAGACAACTACAGCATCACTCACGTCGCGCCTGATTTCGCCACCTTCGTTCGAGGGTTAGTCGGCGAAGAGGAATTCGACACTTCCGAAGAAGACCGCAAAAAAGCGGTAGAGAAGGTCGAGCACGGCACGCTTTCCCCGATCGTACAGCGCGCGCTGAAGGCGGCCGGCCCGCGTTTGCCGGATGGCGAGCGCGTGCTGCGGATACTCGCACGGCAGATCGTGGATGAGAAAGGCCACTTCTCGTTGCATGCCGACGAGCGTTCTCATCTGATGTACGGCCTGATGTTCTGGCTTTATTCGCAGTTGCGCACAGCGAACTCATTCGAGGAATTCGCGCACTATCCGAAGGGTGAGGCGTCTTACGACAGGCCTTGCTACGAATTGATGATCGTCCTCGACCTTGTCACCGATCCCTACGGTTTTTGTACCGGTGGATATGCACCAGGTTTCGTCCGCGACTGGTGGAATGCACAGGTCAGTTCTGGAGAGATTGTCGCGACACCCGAGGGCTATCGTTTCACACTCGAAGCGGAGGCAGCTCTGCTACGTCGGCTTTCCCATTTCGTTCGCTTTGTCTGACGAGGGCGGTTTCAGCCATGGATTTTCCGTATGCGGTACATGCACGTGCCCGCACTCTTACACCCCATTCGCCGCCGCCTGTTCCTCCCGCGCATACTGCGTCGGCGGCCGGCCCACATGCCGCGTAAAAGCCACACTAAACGTACTCGCAGAGCTATAACCCACACGCTCAGCAATCTCCGCGATACGACCTTCGTTACGGCGCAACAAATCCTTCGCAAGCGCCATACGCCACGTGAGCAGATATTCCATCGGTGCAATGCCGACCGCGCGGTTGAAACGCTCGAAGAAGGTCGAGCGCGAAAGAGCGGCTTCTTTCGCGAGTTCGACAACGGTCCATGCGCGCGTCGGTTGTTCGTGCATCCCGCGGATCGCGGCTGCAAGGCGGCTGTCGGCGAGCCCGCTCACGAGACCCGGTGACGCGTTCGTTCCCGCTGCCGTCGAGCGTAACGCCTCGATAAGCAGCACTTCCAGCAGTCGTGAAAGCACGACCTCGCGCGCGGGTCGCTGCTCGCGCGTTTCGTCGCGCACGAGTTGCACAAGCGTAGCGAGCCGCTGTTCGCCGCGTACATGCACGATTTGCGGCAGCAGCGAAACCAGCAGCGACGCATCCGGCGAACCGAACGTGCAGTGGCCCGCCATCATGCGCGCATCGATCGGATTGTCCGGCGCGCCGATTCTGAATTCGCCGTTGCCCAACTTAACGGGCGCCTCCGTCTCGACACCCGGCGGCGGCGGTTTGAGGCTGGACATTGCGACACCGTATGCCGCGGGAATCAGGACGAAGTCGCCTGCCAGGAGCTCGATGGGTTCATGTCCGTCGATGGCCATGCGGCATCCGCCCTCGAGGACCGCGCAATAGAACGGCTGGCCTGCATCCGAGCGACTGACGCGCCATGGACTCGCGCCATGGATGAGTTTGGAGAACCGCGCACCCGGCTGCAGCAGCGTGACCACTTCGGCCAATGGATCGATCATAGCCGGACTCTCGCAAATGAAATTCGGATTGTTGATTGTAGCAAGTACGGCCTCGGCAATCTATCGTATGGGCACACACCAACCTTTCGCAGGAGTCCCCATGCAAACCATCCTGATCACAGGCTGTTCTTCCGGCTTCGGCCTTGAGACCGCCCGCTACTTCCTCGCGCGCGACTGGCGCGTCGTTGCAACGATGCGCACGCCGCGTACCGACGTGCTCCCGGCTTCAGATCGTCTGCAGGTGCTGGCGCTCGATGTCACGAACCCCGAGAGCATTCGCCAGGCAGTCGAGGCCGCGGGCCCGATCGACGTCCTCGTCAACAACGCCGGTTTCGGTGCAGCTGCGCCTGCAGAAATCGTCCCGCCCGCTACGGTGCGCGAACTGTTCGAGACCAACACCTTCGGCACGATTGCCGTGACGCAAGCGGTATTGCCTCAGTTTCGGGAGCGTAAGGCGGGTGTCGTCATCAACGTCACCTCGAGCGTGACGCTAAAGGCACTCCCGCTGATTGCGGCGTACAGCGCGAGCAAGGCTGCGGTTAACGCATTCACCGAGTCGTTGGCCGCGGAAGTCGAACAGTTCGGTGTGCGTGTGCGCCTCGTGCTGCCGGGTCGTTCGTCTGAAACACGCTTTGGCGATAACGCGCGCGCTCATATGCACGGCTTCGACCACGCGGCCTACGCCGATCTCGTCAAGGAAGTTATGGCGCGACTCGGCGATACGTCGTCTCCGCTTACCCACGCACCAGACGTCGCCGAGGCCGTATGGCGCGCGGCAACCGATCCGTCATCGCCGATGCGTATTCCTGCCGGCGCTGACGCCGAAGCATGGGCAGCCGAGGTTCGCTGACACACCGGCGCTTTTGCGCCGAATCTAAGCGTCACGCTACAGCTACAACGTAATGCCACAAGGAGCTTGTTATGAATGACAAACGCATCGCTCTCGTTACTGGAGCTAATCAAGGGATCGGTCTTCAGATCGCTAAGGATCTCGGCACGCACGGCTTCACGGTGCTGGTCGGGTCGCGCAATCTGGAGCGCGGCGAGGTTGCGGCCAAAGAGGTCGGGCCGGACGCACTCGCACTTCAGCTCGACGTCACGGATCAGGCTTCGATTGCTGCCGCGGCGGAGCGCATCGGCAGAGAGCTGGGTCGTCTCGACCTGCTTATCAACAACGCTGCGATTTCGAATACGAAGAAACGGCCCAACCAGTCCGTCGAGGAGTACTCGAACACGACCCGTCCGAGTAACGTGTCGTTCGACGAAATGCGTGCCGTGTGGGATACCAACGTGTTTGGTGTTCTCGCTGTGTATCAGGCAATGTTGCCGCTTCTACGCAAGGCGCCGGCTGCCCGCATTATCAATGTGTCGAGCGGTGTGGGATCGCTGACGACGAACCTGGATCCGGCCTTCCACTATCGCGGGATTTTCGGGCCCGTTTATCCGGCGTCCAAGACGGCGCTCAACGCTTTGACAGTGGCTATGGCACTCGAGCTGGAGCCGGAGGGGATCAAGGTCCACGCCATTTCTCCTGGCTTTACGAAAACGAACCTCAACGGATATGCAGGCACCGATACTGTCGAGCAGGGCGCACGCGAAGCAGTGCGTGTTGCGTTACTTGGTCCGGATAGCCCGACAGGGACGTTCACGCGCTGGGAGGATCAAACGATTCCGTGGTGATGTAGTCGTGAACGTGCGACAGAAGGAATCGATTCTTCATGGAGTTTTCCTTGCGTCAAAGATCAAGGAAAACTCAATTCCCAATTACTGAACGTGTCGATTCGACGCAGTGAGACCCGCCTAACTATCAACATGAATAGGTCGTGAAAGTGTCATACGTGGACTAAGCTGATTTGGCCACATAGATCGAATCCGGATCGATCGACCTCAAAGTTCATTTAGCACAGCCTCTTAGTAAATCTCGGTGAAGTGCCGCAACGCAGTTGCGGTTTCCCTATGGTCTTCTTAAAACAAGACAGGAGCGTGAGTGTGATGAAAAAATTCATGATGAATGTTATGCGGCGTAATAGCACATGGGCAGTTGCCTCGCTATTAATGTTGACGACTGTTGCCGGGTTGTCTGAAGCAAGAGCACAAAGCGTCGCTTCTGCCGATGTGAAATTGACGTCGGTTGGTATGCTCAAGGAGAACCTTCGTCCGCAAGGGGTACCCAGTAATTTCGTAGTTACCCCCAACGGATATTTTTCACCCGAGTGCGTGCAGACCGTGCACTCCGGAGAAACGCTGAACGTGGACGGCACGATCGCGCAAAGCAAAGGGGCGCTTCGCAAACCTGCGCTATGTACGCAGGCGCATTACGCCATGAATGGCGCGAAGGTCGAAGTTAATGGCAAGACCAGTGCGCAGGTGAAGAGCGCGAATCCGAGCATCAGTGGCTGGGTGGAGTCCACGAACTACGAGAGCGGGACGAATATCGGTCGCATCGTAGCGAGCTGGACTGTGCCGTCGAATCCTAGCAACGTCGGCAATCAGATTGTGTACTTCTTCCCGGGTCTCGAGCAGCTTCCTAACGTCGTATCGATTCTTCAACCGGTGCTTGGGTGGAATGGCTACAACGATCACGCGTGGACCATGGCAAGCTGGAACTGCTGCGTGAGCGGCACGACTTACCACAGCGATCCGATCAATGTTTCCGCCGGTGACGGGATTGTTGGCGATACGCACTCGACTTGCGCAGCAGGCACTCAGAATTGCGGCACCTGGGCGATCGTGTCTAAAGACCTTCATACAGGCCAAAGCACTACGCTCAATACCAATCCGCAAGGTTCGCTGACATGGGTGTTTGGTAGCGTGCTGGAAGCCTATGGCATAGATACCTGTGACCAGTACCCTCAGAACGGATTGATTAATTCCTACGACATTGGGGTCTACGACATCAATCAGACACAGATCGCTTCGCCGCCGTGGAATTCGGCAAATGCGAGTGGATCGCTTACGCCGCAGTGTAGCTATAGCATCTACTCCGCACCGTACGGCGCTACGTTGTACTTCTAGCTGGTGGAGTTGTTAGCTGTTCTGTTGGTGGCAGGCCGTCGATGGGAGACGCCCTGCCACCAACAGTCGTCGTTGAGCAAGGCGCAATAGCAGGAAAGCGTTACTGGTCTCTACCGTTCCTCTGAGTAGTAAAGTGCTGTTCCACAAGTCCCACAGGAATGCTCTCGAGTAAACGTGAATCTCATGAGCCTGCCCGTTTGCATAAATGTGCCGCCGCATTTCATACACTCAGGTCGACTTGAGGTGCGCGGTGGATGCTGCGCAACGTACCATTCGTAGGTTTGCTGTTCGTAGGTACGAAACGATCTATATCGTCTCCACAAAAGCCACGCAATGCCCCCGAAGATAAGCATGCCCACTAGGCTTGAAAAGAAGGGTCCAGAAAATAATTCTGAAAAATCCGTCAAAAAATAAATTGCTGCAATGATGGCAACGAACAGGGTTGCGTACTTGGCTATACTTCTTCTCACGTTGATGTTTCCTTGGTTCACACGATTTTCCTGGTTCCCGATCGTACGAGTACTCGTTCTACCGAGACGAACGAACAAGTCCGAGACTGACTATCGGCAGATGAAGGAAAGTCTTTAGGTATCTGGCGATCACTACACCCATGATCAGCTCGCGATATGAAAAAACCATCCACAAAGAAACCCACACCACCCGTTGTCGTGAACGTCAACGACGTCAAGGAAATCGAGCAGAAGGATGGTAAGCACTGGGGTAGCGCATGGAAGCCGCTTACGCCTGCGCTCGATGCGATACCCGGTCGACTCGGAGCTAACCTGTCACGTGTGCCACCCGGCCGAACTGCCTGTCCGTTTCACACGCACGCACGCGAGGACGAGGTGTTCTTTGTGCTCTCGGGACGCGGCGTGCTTCGCTACGGCGACACACTCCAGGAGATCGGTGCAGGCGATTGCATCTCTTGTGCGGCAGGTACGGGCATCGCTCATCAACTTGCCAATCCGTTTGACGAAGAACTGATTTACTTCGCCGTGGGCTTGAACGATCCGCATGAGGTTTGCACCTATCCGGATAGCGGCAAGGTGATGGTCCGCAGCCTGAAGACAGTTGGCCGACTGGAAAAAACGCTCTACTTGGACGGCGAGTCAGAACTGCCCCGCGTGCTCGATCTGGCACAACGGTTCACGACTACGGGCAAGGAAAAATCGGCGACTCGCCGCAAAAAGCTCAAACGCTGATCGGTGAGAACGGTTCGGGTAAGTCGGCGCTGATGACTTATCCCGACTAACGTTCGCATGATCGAGTCCGCCTGTGCGTTCGCTTCAGCTAACCGACATGGTGCCGTAGGACCGGTTCAACGACGAACCCGTCAGTAACCCGGTCACCTCGTTTGTATCATTGCGCGCAAGCTGCAACTCAGCCTGAACATTCTGCGCTTGTGCGCCAGGTACTGGCGCCGGCGCCGGTT
This sequence comes from Paraburkholderia megapolitana, assembly GCF_007556815.1. Classification (NCBI taxonomy): domain Bacteria; kingdom Pseudomonadati; phylum Pseudomonadota; class Betaproteobacteria; order Burkholderiales; family Burkholderiaceae; genus Paraburkholderia; species Paraburkholderia megapolitana. The sequence continues at coordinate 1,073,777 of NZ_CP041743.1, read as the reverse complement.
CACCACGCCGTGAGTTGCCAAAGCGATCAGAGATCGCATCCGAAATTTCCGAACTGTCGTTAACCAGGATGTCACCCAGGCCGAACGGTGCCCCGCCCGCGGCACCGACCCACGTCGCCTGCGCAAGCCCCTTGCTCCATGGCTGGTGCTCGATTGCGTTGGTCGCGATCTGGGTCAGATCGTTCGCCGTGATGCCCTCACCCACGTTGATGATCATTTTCAGCGTCCCGCGCAGCAACAGGTTGCTGACTCCCTTCAGTGCCGGACCCGCAGTCAGACTGGCGCCAAAAGACATCACGCCGAATATTGCCCCGCTAACAGCGCCCCCGGCGAGTGCTTCATCGAAACCCTTGCGCGTGAATTCGTGCCCCGGCCTGCAATCGTACTGAAAACCTGCCGTACCGACGCCAAACATCGTGTTGGTGGTGATCTGCGTGGCGAAGTTGGCCACTGTGGTTCCCGCTTTGGCGAGCCCAAGGAACTCTTGCGGCACTCGCAGGGTGACATTGAATATCGACGATGAAGTGGACGTCGCAGCGGGCTCCGCTGCAGTTGTTGCGGCAACGGTCGTGTCGGTTGTTTCGGTGGTTAGTTCGGCGGTCAAATCCGCTGTTACCAGGGTGTCGGCTATCCCTTCTTCAGCCGTTGCCGTGACTACTGCTGCAGCGCCGAACGTGAAGAAACTCAGCACGAGGCCGGCGACGGCGAGCGCCGCCATGCCCACACCAATGCCGATCTGCGCACCGACGGTCATCTTGTTGCCGCTCGGATCGCCAAATACGAGCGGGTTGTTGCCGACAAATAAGTAGGGACTCGCGAATTGCCGCGCGGTATCGGCCGCGAGAAAGCGCCGCAGATCGGGTGAGTAGAGGCGCGCACCGAAGTTATAGAGTCCGGTCTCGTCGTCGTATTCCTTACCCATGAAACGGAACGGCACGGCGTCCTGACTCGAACCTGTCGCCGAAGCGAGCGAGCCGAATGCCCGATAGGCGAATTGCGCGACAAGCTGGTTCTGACTGTTGACCGTCGCGAACACCGTATGCGCGGAATCGTTGAGCGGGAAATAGCACTGGTCGCTGACTGCGGCGATCAGTCCGGTCGGGCCGTAGACGAGCGCCGACCAGGTGCCGTCGCGCTGCACGGTCAGTGGGTTGCGGCTCAGTCCGCTGAACGTGATGTCAGCCTGCGCAGCGCCGCTGACCATCTTGAGTACGCGCTGGCCGAAGCTGTTATAGGCAAAGCGCACGGCCATACTACCGTCGCCCGTCGCGATGCCTTGCACGAGGTTCAGCGCAGGATCGTAGTCGATGCTTTCGCTACCGGTGTTGATCAGATTGCCGCGTGCGTTATAGACAAACGAAGTGGGTGTGCCGCCGTCGACAGTAAGCGTGCTCAATTGATCGGTACCGGCGGTATTCTCGAACGCGTAAGCCGCACTACCGTCCTGCGTTAACGACCAGATATTGCCGTTCGCATCGTACTGGTCGATCTGCTCGCTGCCGATAGACGAGTCGCCGACGAGTGCTGTGACGACACGTCCCTGGGCGTCGTATGTGTAGGTGGTTTGCGTTGTTTGTGGCGTGTCGAACGCCAGCGCTAGAGTGCGGCTTTGTGGATAGCCGTTCGCGAAGTATTCATAGCCGAGCGTAAATGCAGCGTCATTCGCGCCCTGCACGGTGACGCTTTGCGAGGCCGGCCATCCCGGCGATGCGTATTCGAATGCACCTGTTAGTGCGCCGTTATTGCGGACCTCCAGTTCGACATCACCATCTGCTGTGTACGTGTACGACGCGATGTCCGTTGGCGTCGTGATCGACGAACCTATGCTCACGACCCGGGCGGCAGCATCGTAGCCATAGAACGCATTGCGCAGCGGCGACGAGGCCGGATAGGTGATCTGCAGTACCTGGTCGAGATTGTTGTACGCATACGCTATCGTGCCGCTCGCCGACGGTTGTCCGTCCACGGCGAGCGTGACAGCAATCACGCGGCCGTCGAAGTCGTATGTGAACTGTTCGTGGACCGTAACCGGCTGTGCGCCACTGACGTTCGCTGGTGCCTGATTGAACGTCAATGCAACGGTCTTGCGACCGATTTGCGTCGGGTCATTGCCGTCGCCGTCGTAGTGGTAGCTGCGAACGACAGTAAACGGTACGTCGCCATGTGGCCATGACGCGTCATTGGCTTTTTTCTGCAGGGTGGTCACGTCCCACGTTTGCGCGACGGTGCCTTCCTCGACTGTGCGGCCGAGCGCGTCGTACCGGTAGTAGATGAAGCCGACATCGTTTGGGTCGAGTGACGGTTGTACAAAGCGTAGCCGGCACGCGGCATCGCAAATGATCGACGTCAAACCGCTGTTCGGATCGGTGATCTGCGTGGTTCTACCCGCGCCGTCGCGCTGCAGTTGAGACGCAAAAGCGGAGGAGTCCGATTGCGGCGAGGTCGTGAAGCTGTTGGGTTCGCTGATCGACGTGTTGCTCGCCGATGCAGTGAAATCCACACTGGCGAGACTCTGTCCTGAGACAGCACCCGTCTCGTCACTGATGCTCGCAGCGACATTGCGTCCCTTTGTGTCGCGCAGGGACATCAACTGGTTTTTAACGGGGCTGGTCACCGTTTGCGTGGCGTAGTTTTCGGGTAACCCGAATGCATCGCTGGTGTTCGCGCCAAAACCGATCTGCGTCGTCTGACGCGTTGCCGGTGTGGTTTCCTGCAGATCGTGCACCGCATAGTCTTTACCGGGCACACCCTGTTCGAGGCGGCGCTTGCGGGGCGATGCTTCGAAGCGGTAACCGTAGTAGGGATAGCCTTCGTCGTTGGAGCGGCTAACGGGACCGTCGCTTTGCCCGGCGTAGTAATCGGCGATATCGCCCGTCATGACCCAACTGTCCTGCATCGATGCGAGGAAAGCATTCACGTCGACGAAGCCAGTATGGAAGGTCAGGAGCGGCAGCGTCGCGCCGCTGCCGAAGCTCGCCGGCGCAAGCCGCGTAATGGCCACCGTGCGCCCGATTGCGTCGGAGATTACAGCTGAGATGACCGCATCGCTGCCGAGCCATTGGTGCGTCTGGCACTTCTGTCCGGAGGCGTCGCGGAAGCCCACACTCATGCGTGGGCCGGCCAGCATCGCCAGATTCGACAGCGCAAATGCATTGGGGCCGGTCGACAGCGAAACGACACTGGGTTTGCCGCAAGCAAGCGATGCACTGAACAGCAGTTGCCCATCGCCGAAGAACAGCACGTTGCTGTTGCCCATGACGAGCAGCCATTGCGCAGGCACGTTGGGTGGCGTGCCAAGCGGGCTTTGCACGGTGCTGCCATCTGGCGCGGCGAATGAGAACCCACTGGAAGGATCGAAGGCGATCGTGTACCCGGAACCGAACGTGATACCGAGCGGCCCGGCAAGCGTGCCGTTCGTCACCAGATCGAAGTAGAGCGCGGTGCTCGTCGCGTCGCCGACATGACCGCTATTGCCGCCTTGCCAGCTCAGCGTATCGGAAGTCGTGGCGGTGTGTTGCAGCGTGCCGTTCGTACGGTTCCAGTTGCCAGGATAGTTGCTCGCCGACCAGTGCTGTTGCCATTGGTCGCCATTCAGAAACGTTTCGAGTACGCCACCGTCCGCGGGGCTCAGCGACAGATCCGCATTCGGTGCGCTGGCGTCAAAGGTATTGCTGGCATTTCCTTCACGCGACAGAAACGCTACCGACATCGTCTTTACCTGCTCGTCCGCGCCGGTCGTTGCGGTCAGACGCTGGAACCCGTTGTAAAGACGGCGCATCGTGGTGCCCGACGCGTCGACCGTCGCGGTGAGCAGGCGATACGACGGATCGTAGATGCGCGCCGACATCTTGCCGAGTAATGGCGCGACGAAGATGTCGTCGAGCAGTACGGCATCGCTACTGTTGTTGGCCGCCGCGACATCCAGCGCGACGCTTTGCTGCCCGGCCTTGATCGGAATGCCGAGCGTCTGGTAGGTCCATATGCCGCTCGTGTCGGCGAATGCCGCGCCTAGCGGCTCACCCGCGACTCCATCGACGGTGACTGTCACGCTGAAGCCGGTGCCAGTAGTCGATGTGAAGCCGGACGGCGTCTTGTACCAGAAGCCAAGCAGATAGGTCGTATCGATGTTCGGCGGCGTGATTCCAACCGATAGCGATCCTTCCCCTGCGGCGCCAAGACTCAGGCTAGCCGTACCAGTATGCGCATCGTCGCTCACCGGCGTGCAGCCGTTGATGCTCCAGCCGTTAGTCGACTCGTAACTTTCGAAGCCCAGATACGCACATTCGCCATCCGCCAGCGACGCGTTGGTGAACAGCGCAACCGCAAACGTCGAGCCGATGCTGTATTGCGTCGATTGCACGACGCCGGTCGGATCCCGCGTCTGCGCAGGTTGACCGTATGGCGTGTAGGCGAGCACGAAATTCGACGGCAGCCAGCCTTTGGGTATCTCACCGGTCTGGTAGTCCCCGAATGGAAACGGCACGTGACCGGTGCCGTCCCATACGAAATTACCGGACTTGGACGGTACCTGTACATCGCCGCCGTACGCAGAGGCAAAGCTCGCGAACGTGCTCGCCGTGGCTTGCGAGACCACGCGGCTACCGCCTTCGCGTTCCCAGTACGTGACGGCTTGCGCAACGTCGCTCAAACGATGCGTTGCGAGCATGGCCGCCGACACGTTGGTCTCATCGACCTGATAGGCGAAGAGTGTGTCGGCCGTGAACGTTTCGAGCTGACCTGTGCCGCCATATGTCGTGCTACGGCTCGATACGACCTGGCCCGAGAACGGTGCGGAAAATCCATTGTCGACATAGCGCGAGTGCTGCGTGCTTGTCACACCATCCTCGATGCTGGTCTGAGCGGTCTGGCACAGGAAGCCGCCATTCAGGTTCAAAACCGGTGCCTGTGGATCGTCCGCGGAGGACGCGCGGGTCGGATAGACTTGCCATTTGGTGGTCGACTGGGCGAGCAGATTGCCGTTCGCGTCATAGGTTTGTTGCTGATGCAACTGCCCGTCGAGCATGTTGTAGAAGTCGGCACCGTCGAGCACCTTCAAGCCGTTCAGATACCGGTTCACCGTCCAGCCAAACGCCGGTTGAGATGGATCACTGGTACCGGGGTAGACGGTCGCCTCGTAGTACTTGAAGACCTCACCGGTCGGATCGCACGCTGCAGAATGCGCATCCGGTACGAAGCTGTATGCGCTGGTTTGTCCGAGGCCGTTGTCGACGGCGAGACCTGTGACGGCGTAGTGAATCAGATTGCCTTCGACAGCGTCGCCCGCATAGGCGTGCAGGATGATTTGCGAGGCGTTGTCGAAATCTCTGTCTGCGCCTGGATAGGCGACGAACATGTTCATTCCACCGGGACTGGTTCCTGCGCCAGTGTCACCCTCTTCGCTCGTATAGATGCGCTGTCCGGAAAACGGTTGTGCTTTGACCGATACCCGACCGTTGCGCAGCATGGTGGCCGCAACCTGATCGCTGCTATCGGCTGCGGAATCGAAGACGTAATACGCGAGAAAATCAGGCGCTTCGTCGATCACCGCTTCCGAGTTCAGGACATAAACACCGTCGCCATCAAGCACCTGATTAACGAGCGCCTGAACATCGGCGCGCGGATTGCGTTGCATGACGTTGTCCCAACTGCACGCTGTGTTCCGGTAGTACAGGTACTGTCCGAGTGTCAGCCAGTCTGTACCGCCGCTCGAAGGCCAGTTGGCAGTGGCATAAAACGTCGTCGGATTCGTCAAGGTCTGCGTGGGTGTGACCGGTGCACGTGTCCACGTGGTGCAATCGGTGTCCGGATCGAATGACAGTACCTGCGCCGCTGGGTCGCCTCCACCGTTCGGGTACGCAAGAATCTGGGCAACGTAATCCGGTCCATACGTATAGCGCTGCTGCAGGCCAGATGGAGCATATGACACGTTCAGGCTGTCATTCTCGAGCCACGTGGCGCCATTGAAGCGCAGCACATGCCCGGAGACAGCGACGAGCTCATTGCCGACCACGCTGGGAATCCAGCTAATCGGGAAGTTGCTGTCCATCACGTCGGTAAAGTCGAACGACGGTACGGGCAGCAATGGGCGATACAACTCATCCCATTGGACGATGGCCAGCGTATAGGAGATCTCCGTTGCGCCCGCAAAAGTCAGACTGCTGACAAGCACTAGTGAGTCGGAGGGTGTCAGTGCAATATCGCTCGGATCGGATGCGGAAAAGTTCGGTATCTGTAGCGTCGCTGCGGCGTTCCAGTTGAGACAGGCGTCGAGCGCAAAGATCGAGACGTTGCCCTGTAGATCGAGTAGCAGGTAGTACTCGTTGCAGGCGGTTACCGTCAGTTGCTGCGGCTGCGGCGGACAACTTTCACATGTCCAGGCCGCATCGCTCCAGCGCCAGGTCACGCGATCATAGGACGTCGATCCGTTCACGGCGTTCGTGGTGGCGGCGATCAGGAACGTGCTGCCGCCTTCCAGTGCCACGCTGCCGCTGGCTCCGGAGTAGGTAAGGCTCGGTGTATTCAGACCGGTCTGCGTGCCATTGATGGTTGCCGCTACCCACTGCGAAGGACGTGCATTGTCTTTCTGAAAGACATACACGGTGGTGTTGTTCTGGCCGTCGCCCGGCACGAACGAAAGCGCGAAGAAATCTTCGCATGCGATCACATCGAGCGTGTCCAGCGTGAGCCCGGCGCCCGCGTTGCTGTAGATCACGCTGTCGCTGGTGGGTTGCCACAGTTGCCAGTTGCCGAGCCAGCTGTATACCTGCAGTGACAACGCGCCGTTCGCCGGCGAGTACCACGTGACCACGGCATAGCCATCGCCGAAAAACACGCGCGGTGTGGCGCCGGTGAATGTTCCGCCTGAAGGCGGCGAAACTGTGTACGAGCGATTGCAGATATCGAGCGATTGCTTCGTGTAACTGTACGTTGCTATCGCACCCTGGCTGTACGTGATGGATTTGAGCGCACCCGGGCTCGCACCGTCCCCGGTCGCGTCGAAGTAGTAGTCGAACGCGAGCCCGGGAAGACTGTCGCCGCTCGCATTGGTGAGTGTGATGCCGGTGAGAAAACGTTTGCAGGTGTCGCCGAACAATTCGCCTTGCGAAGACGTCACATTGGCAACGGGACTACCCGCGCCGCCCGCCGGACTGGAGGGTTGGTACGCCAGGGTAAAGGTGAACAGCGTTGCGCCGCTCGTGTCCAGGACGGTGACGCCTTGCAGGTACAGCGTTTCGTACTGGTCCTGGTAAGCGTTCGCGTTGGTGTTCGGCACGGCCTTGTGCGGGTCTGCATATTCGCGCGGGCTCTCCGGCGTGGCGTTGCTCCATTCCTTGTCGTCGTAAGTGAGCTGGACGGTTCGCCCGAATACGTCAGTCATGCCGGTCAGGTAACACGCTTTCGTATAGGGCAAGCCGTCGGGGCCGACGCGCTGTTCGACGGTCGGTAGCAAACCATCGGACAATCGCGGCCAGTCGTTGTAGCGATAGCTGACCGAGTCGCCCCATACATTGGTGACCTGGCAAAGGTGCCAGGCGCACGCGTACTGGACCTGTCCTTCGGTTCGCGCGCTGTCACCCTGCCACAGCGCAACAGGTGCACCCGATGAGTCGGTGCCCGACGACCAGCGCACACCCCACTCGACACTGTTGCCTGCCGCGGTTGCGTAGCCCTGTTGCGTATTTGCCGTCACGCCGCCAAACGACTGCCTCAAGCCGCCATTGTTGACGATGACCCAGCGCTCGTAGCAGGGATAGTAAAGAATCTTCCAGAACTGATAGTTGACGAGCTGGTACGACTCTCCACCGTCGAACACATCGAGATCGTCGCCGTTGAGCGCGAGATTGAATAGCTGCTGGTTGTCGCCGTCGGCCAGCAGCCATGCCGATGAACCCGTAAGCGTGACGAGTGTGTTTGCCGACAATGGCAGGCCGAGTGCACCGAATGCTGCGACGATCGCGGCCGGGACCGTGTCACCGTTGCCGAGCAACGCCGCTAGCGAGCCGTCCAGCGAGAGGACAAACGGATTGTCGGGCTCGCGTGCGAGATCGGTGGAGATGCTCTGGCTGACGTAGCTGTAGCTACGCGTGGCAGCGACGAGGGAACCCGTACCGTTGAGCACGATCGTCGGTATCGGCATGCTCCACCCGAGGCCGAGTGTGCTGGTCGGCGCGTCGAGGTTCCAGGTGGTTGCATCCTGAAGGACATTGCTCTGATACAGCAGCGCGATGCTCAGATCGAGGTTGTCGCCGGTGCGGCGTCCGGGCATCGACAGCAAGGTCTGCGTGAAATTGATGTCGCCACGAAACAGATTGACGCTGCTGCGCAGGTCCCCGACGCTACTTGAATCGAACTGAAACGAGCGAATAGCGGGGATCTGCGAATTGTCGGAATCCGCAGCCATGATGGGCTCCTTCGATGTGACAGCTCGAGCAGGGGTGTTTCTTCTTCGGGTTCTGCTTCAGGCCTGAATGCCTATCACGACGATGGAGGCGTAGCTATTGCTGTTGTCCTGATTGTTACCTGAATCGTCATACATCCATGCCCAGACGCCGTTCGTCTGCGCGTAACTCGAACTGCTCGGGTCGACCCAGGTTCTGTTGTTGCCCGCACCGATTGCCTTAACGTGGTGGTCGTCGGAGTCGGGATATTGCACCTGGAAACCGGTCAGGAAGCTGACCGCGGCGCTGATCGGCGTACCCATTTGAATAACCGGCTCGTTCGACGATGACTGCGCTTGATACGGAACAATGACGAAGCCGGGGGCGGACATCGATGTAGCGATCAACGATCCGGTCGCGGTCGGGTTAACAGCCTGGTTGCCTGATGCATCGTTCATGCCCGCAGTGACGGCGATGTAGCCGACATTGCTCGATTGCGACGCACTGACCGAGGCTTCAACCAGGTTGACGTGATGATCCGTGGTGCCGTAGCTCAGGAAGAACCCGTCAAGGACGGACTGCAAGATATTGTTCCCGTTAGGCAGCGTGATTCCGTTACTCTGCTGACCGTTTCCCACCGTAACCGGCGAACTCAGCACGATCTGGTTCGATGAGCCACCCGCCCATGCGATGACTGTGACCGTGACATACGACGAGCTGAGATCGATGTTGTGGCCCGACGCGTCCTGCAACACGACGTTGGCCCCGACGTTCACCTGTGCGCCGCCTGGCCAGTTCGTCGTCAGTTGGATACTCATTTGTTCGACGTGGTGGTCGTCGCTTCCGTATGACAACTGGAACGAGGCGACACCCGCGAGAAATTGAGTAAAAGAATTGTCGAAAGTGAATGCCGTGGAGCCGCCGTTCATCACGACGTTTTGACTTTGTATTTCAAGGGCCATTTCGTTTTCCCCCGTCGCCGACTGTGTCGTAGCGCTGGGTATATTGTCTTATGAAATAACGAAAATCAAGGTCGACTTGCTGCTTCCTTTTGCATTGGGGGTGAGACAAATTCAGTATGGAGGCGGTTACATAACTCGCGTAAAAACGCGCGCCATATCGGCGAATATGACGAAGAATTTCTATGGGGAGATTTACGCTTTGTACCCTGATTGCAATTGCGTACGGGCGCAATTGTTCAGGCAGCGCTGATCTCCCGTTAAGCCTTCTCCGATCAATGCGCAGTGTTGTCTCGACCGATCGCATCCAGCTCGGCGAGAACCTCGTCCGTCAGCGCGCACTGCGCTGCCTGCATGTTTTCACGCAGATGCCCAACCGATGACGTCCCCGGGATCAGCAGAATGTTCGGTGCACGATAAAGAAGCCACGCGAGCGCAACCTGCATCGGCGTCGCACCGATCGTCTGGGCAATCTTCGACAGTGCCGACGACTGTATCGGTGAGAACCCACCAAGTGGGAAGAACGGCACATAAGCGATGCCTTTGGCAGCCAGTTCATCGACCAGCGCGTCATCGTCGCGTTGAACCAGGTTGTACTGGTTCTGAACGCAAACAATCTCGACAATGCGTTGCGCTTCGGCGACCTGAGTCGACGTTGCGTTGCTCAGGCCGATGTGACGAACGAGTCCTTTGCGCTGCAGTTCGGCAAGCGCGGTGACCTGTTTTTCAATCGAGCCTTCCGCAGGCGCGTGGACGTTACCCATGATCCGCAGATTGACGACATCGAGCACGTCGAGGCCGAGATTGCGCAGATTGTCGTGAACGCCTCGCGCGATCTCTTCCGGCTCCTGCGCCGGAATCCACGCGGCGTCTTCGCCGCGGCGCGCGCCGATCTTGGTGACGATCAGCAGATCGTCCCGGTAGGGATGGAGCGCTTCGCGAATGATCTGATTGGTGACGTGCGGCCCGTAGAAGTCGCTTGTATCGATGTGATCGACACCGAGCGCGATCGCTTCGCGCAGCACGGCGACGGCTGCGACGCGGTCCTTCGGCGGGCCGAATACGCCGGGGCCGGCGAGCTGCATGGCACCGTAGCCGACGCGGGACACGGAGCGACCGGCGAACTGGAATGTGTTGTTGGGGATGAACTTCGACATGGCGCTACTCCTTGGTAAGTGTTGAGCCGGAGTATGGGCAGGCTTGCGTTGTTTGATAATCCGATCTAGATTGAACGGGTCGTTCAAAAAAGTGAACAATAGCCATGGAGTTCAACGATCTTGCCGCGTTCGTTTCGGTTGCTCGCGCGGGTGGCTTTCGCGATGCCGCCCGAACTGGCGGTGTCTCCGCGTCGAGCCTCAGTATTGCGGTGCGTCGCCTCGAATCGAAGCTCGGTTTGCGGTTGCTCAACCGGACCACACGAAGTGTGGTTCCGACGGAAGCGGGATTGCGTCTCATCGAAAGACTGACTCCGCTATTCAGCGAGATGGAAGCGGCGCTCGATGTCCTGAACACGTTCCGGGACAAACCGAGTGGGACGCTCAAACTCAACATGCCGTCGAGCGCCGCGCGCATCGTGTTGCCATCCGTCATTGCCGCGTTTCTGAAAACCTATCCCGACATTCGTGTGGAGGTCGTGGTTGAGGATGGATTCGTCGATGTGCTGTCGATTGGTTGCGATGCGGGCATTCGTTACGACGAACGACTCGAGCAGGACATGATCGCGGTTCCGATCGGGCCGCGCGTGCAGCGCTTTGCTACAGCGGCGGCGCCGTCCTATCTAGATGCGAATGGAAGACCAGATCATCCGGGCGAACTGCTTGCGCATGCATGTTTGCGCGGCCAGTTTGCGGGCGGCGCGAAGCCAACTTGGGATTTCGAACAGAACGGCGAAGTGGTACGGCTGGATCCTACGGGTCCGCTGCTCGTCAGACCGGGTGCAGCAGTCGATCTTGCGATCAGTGCGGCTGTTGCCGGCGTCGGTGTGATCCACCTGTTTGAGGACATGTTGCGTCCGCATCTGGATAGCGGCGCGCTTGAGCCGATTCTGGAGCCTTGGTGGCAGCGTTTTTCGGGGCCGTTCCTCTACTATCCCGGACGTCGCCATCTGCCTGCGCCGTTGCGTGCCTTTGTCGATTTTTTGAAGGCTCGCGCTGAGGTGGCGGGCGTGGAGCGTTAAGCCATGAGTGCTCTCATGAGTTATCGCTTGCTAAAAGATCACCGCTTTGTGCATGGCTAGACGTGGAAGAGCGCCTGACGAGTCAGGCGCTCTTCCAACTTGTCCACTCCTTAAAGCGGTTTGCTTCTTACGACTTGCTTAAAGCACACGAAAATAAACGAGCCCGCGTATTGCCCAGCCCCGTAACCAGCTAGCGATGGCTACAGGAGGGGCCGTGGGCCAGCCACTCTTCGGCGGATCGGGCTCGGAAGCCGACGATACATATGCGTCGTTCTCCGCTTCGTCAAGCGCTGTGTGCTGCCAGTATTCGTAAGGTTGAAAGATCCTCGTGAGCGGGAGGTGTACTGCGTTCCTTCCGCTGGCGTGGTGCTGTTCGGCTTCCCAACCTGTCGACCGCGCCGGACCTTTGGTCGGGTAGATCGCCTCATTCGAGTGGTTGGTGTAGTCGTGTGACGACTTGGTGTTTTCCATTTTTCATCTCCGTTGGTGATGCAGTGATGCCGGTAACGGAGACGCCATAAAAGCAAAAGGCCTCGTCCGTATTCCCGGCGAGGCCCGTTGACTCCAATGCTGCAAATCTAACGCAAGCAGGCCTCCAGTGGCACGCCCAGACGGGCGCCCATGCGGTTGTACTTGGCGAAGGAGGAGGCAATTGGTGTCAACATTCGAGCAGTTTCGATGTGATTGCGTGCGTTGTCAACTGATGTGCTGTCGTTTGTTGGAGACATTCGGTTGGGTGGGAGTGTGGTCGATCGGTTCGTTTTAGTGGAAAGCGGTTCGAACGAATGACGAGAGGTCGTTACTTTTTTCGGCTAGTCGGAATTGAGCGATCTGAACGTTTCTGCTTTGTGGTCGCATCTCGCGCCGGAGCGACACGCTCATGCCGGTCAATGCCTTGAGCTGCGAGACCATCGTACCCGCCTGACTCCGACAACTCGGAGGCGACACTCTTCAATGTCGCTATCACAATCCGAAGCGCAGGCGTCATCGTTCCCTGGCGCGAACTGGCAAGCGTCACAAAGCGCGTGATGTTCGGCTTGATGATTCTTGCCGCGCGCAAACGCCCGGCGCGAACGTCCGGAGCAATGGCCCACGGCCCGAGTACGGCGTATCCGCGGCCGCTTGCTGCCACCTCCCGCTGAACGGCGAGCGAGTCTGCTTCCAGCACGGTCCGCAGTTCGATACCAGCCAGACGTGCCTCGTCGTCCAGTAAATTTCGCAGGCGATTTGGACGTCCCGGCAGTATCAAAGGCAAATCGGCGAGCCGCCGAAATTCGACGGCTTCACGTTGCAACACGGGCGAATCCGGCGCGCCCACGAGATAGGTTTCGATGGTAGCGAGCGTCGCAAGCCGCTCGGTCGTCATGGCACGTTCTGCGTGAAAGAGAATGGCGAGGTCGACACGCCCACTGTCCAGCCACGTTTCTACCTCGCCCAACTGACTCTCACGCACGTTCAGACGAATGTCTGGATAGGACGAGTTGATGCGCTCACATAAGGTGGTTATCAGTGGATGTGCCGTCGACGGCAAAATTCCGATGCGCACTTCTCCGAACGGCGCGCCCGACGAAGTCTGTATTTCGTTGAAAAGCTGGTCGGTGTCTGCAATCCACGCGCGTATTCGCGGAATAATCCGTTCGCCGAACCCGGTCAGCTTCACGCCGCGCCCGGTACGTTCAAACAGTCGCCCTCCGCATTCACGCTCGAACTCCGCAATCTGCCTGCTGATATTCGACTGGACGGTTTGCCGAAGTGCAGCAACGCGACTGATGCTTCCCAGCTCTGCCACTTCGACAAACAATTTGAAAATTTCCCGGTCCATCGCTGTCTCCGCCTATCTCTTCTAAAGCATATCTGAATTCCCTTCGATGCTTCTATCGGCATGTATTTTCGTTGCTTACACTCACCCAAAAGACGACGAAATTGCCGGGTGCAACGCAACGCTCGAGCGCCCGGCAATGGAGACGGGCATACGCGAACACCCAGGCAAATCTCCCTACCGAGAGCTTTCTTGCGCTCCCGGCGGGTGTGACTGCGCCAAAGAAAATACTTAAGGAGACGTCGCAGATGAATCCCGACCGAAGTGTGCCCTTTGGCCACAGATTGCCCCCATGTTCCGTTACTGTGGCATCTATTTGTTTATGGGCAGGAGTCGTTCAAGCTCAGTCATCCTCTGCAGACTCATCCGCTCCGATTCAACTATACGGCCTGGTAGGCACATATATCGCGCAGTCAAAACTGGGCAGCACGCCGCAAGGTAGCGTCGCGTTAGGCGGCGGCGGTCTGACGACATCGTTCTGGGGGCTCCGCGGCAAAGAAGACCGGGGGGGCGGATACGCAACTGTTTTCGTGCTAGAAAGTTTCTTTCGTCCAAACACAGGTCAAATGGGAAGAAACACTACAGACGGCTTGTTCTCGCGAAATGCCTACGTAGGCTTCGCGACCCCGTATGGCATCTTCCGGTTCGGCGAACAGACCACACACACCTATCTCAACCAGATTTTGCTGAACCCGTTCGGCTCTTCCGTCGTATTCGCTCCCTTGGTGGTCCAGTCATACACCGCCTCGTACAACAACACTGTCGCTGGCGACACGGTCTGGGCTAACGTCGCGAGCTACGAGACGGCACCGTACAAAGGCATTACCGGCACTGTGCAATATGGTGCCAGTGGCATGGCGGGCGACCAGGGACACGACAACGTTGCGCTGAATCTCAACTACGACAACGGTCCACTGCAGATCGCACTGTCCGCACAACGCGTTCGTGTCGCGCTCAACATGCCGAACGTCCAGCAGTATCTATATCTCGCTGGTGTCACGTACAACGCTAACTTCACCAAGGTCTATGCGGCCGTGCAAACGACCAATACGACGACCACACAAGTCGGCTCACATACCTACGAGCTAGGCCTCTCCATTCCTGCTACGCTCACCTCCGCTGTGCTGGTCGAATGGGCGATGACGAGGCGCTCGGCACCGAAGGACCAGGACTCGATTCGAAACACGGCGTCGCTCGGCTACGACTACTTCCTCTCGAAGCGGACGGACGCCTATGCTGTCTACTCATTCGACAAGCTTAGCGCGAAGCCCTCTGGAAACAGTTACGGCGTGGGTATGAGACATACATTCTGAGTTCCCTCAGACATCCCCTTCGAAACGCCGTCTGGAGAAAGAATCCGCTCAAGCCTCGAAGACGACCTGCGTTCCTTTTAAGGCGAGATTTCTTCGAGCGAGCGATTGGTCGTTTCAATCATGGCGCGAGACGCCAGCAATCCAACAATGGTCGACGCTGCGAACATAAGGAATACCGCAGAAATCCCATGACCCGACAACACGACGCCGACCATGGCCGGCGCGGCGGCGGAGGCGACCCTCAGCCATGACGTCGCGAGTCCAGTCCCGATTGCTCGCATCCGGGTCGGATAGATCTCAGGCGTGTACAAATAGAGCATCACTGTTGTCGTTCCCATCACCGCGTAAGCCGATGATCCCAGTAACATCACCGACCAGGGACTGCCATGCGACATCGTGCCGACTATCAGCAGCAGTAGCCCACTAATCGCAAAAGTAGCCATGGCCCAGCGGCGACGTCCCACGCGGTCAACCAGGAAAGCACAGAGCAACACGGCGCATGCACTGAGAACGTTTGATAACGATGCCATGTGCAGCGACTCTTGCAGAGGAAGGTGGTACACCGTGTGATACAGGCTAGGGAGCCAATTGTTGATGCCATTGGCCACGAAGTAAGAACTTGCCCACAGCAGCCAGACAATCAGCGTACGACCGCGGTAGACGTCCGAGAACAGTTCTCTCCATGATGCCTTCCTGCGCGATTGGCTCGCGTCGCGAATCTTCGAGAGCCGTCGCTCAACCTCCACCCAGTTCCGCTCGACATCCAGCTTGCGACGCGTCGTACTGGCCTCAATCTTCTCGATGACTGATTCTGCTTCGTCGTAACGTCCCTTTGATATAAGCCAGCGCGGTGACTCGGGCAGACGTGCTATGCACAGCATCACAAGAAGGCCTGGGAGTGCACCGACCAGGAACATGCATTCCCAGCCGAAACGCGGGACGACGAATGCGCCGATCTGTGCCGCCCCGAGCAGCCCTAAAGGGAAAATCAGTTCGTAAAGAAGGAAGAATCGGCCGCGACCATGCGCTTGGCTCAACTCGCTGATATAGGTTGCCGCAACGGGTACTTCTCCGCCGACGCCGATGCCCTGCATAAATCGTGCGAGAAAGAGGAGCTGTAAATTCCCCGCAAACGCACATGCAATGCCCATGACTGACATGATTCCAACGGTCGTGGTGGCACTGGGCACACGTCCAAAACGCTCCGCGATCCAGCCGAAGGTCAGTGCCCCGGCAAACTGTCCCAGATAGCCGGCAGCGATGAGCACACCGATTTGCATCGGCGAGAGATGCCAGAGCCCGACCAGCACCGGCAACGCGAAGGCGAGCGAGAGCGCATCGAACGCGTCGAAGAACGTGGCACTCCCCATAATAATGCGGGCTCTGGTGTGCCACCGGCTAAACGGAACGTTCTCGATACGGAAAAGCAAGTGTGCAGCGCGTACGACAGGTTCGGATTGAGTACTCGCCCTATGGTCGGAGCCAACCACAGCGTCTGCCAGTATCTTGCTCATTGTGTCTCCACCCAGTCCAACGACAGCAGGCTCTACTTTGGCCCACTTATATGATTCATAACAGCCCCGTCTGCCCTGCATTCGGGCGACGCTCGCTATGGCGAGCCCGTCATATGGCCAGGCTTGCAACTGGTCATATGAGACTGCGGCACCGCGCCGTGGGCTAAGGCTATTCCGCTCTCAGCCCATACGCCCGGCAGATGACGCGCTATTGCATCGGCTAACACCGTACCGTCTATCAGTCGACAAGACCGGCAGAGCGCAGCGCCTGAGCGATTTCAATATCTGCGCCTTCCTGCAGAGGCAGCAGCGGCGAGCGAACCGTTGCATGTTCCAGGATGCCACGGGCTACCAGGCCGTGCTTGAGCGCCACCGTACCTTCCATATGCGAGCCGCGGTGATACACCGAGCGCGTGACGGGCAGCAGACGGTCGTGGATAGCGCGTGCTGTTTTGTAATCCTTCGCCTTGCCTGCCTTGATGAGGTCGATAAGAGGCTCGGGCGCCAGACTGCCGTAGCCAACCAGCGCGCCGTCGACGTCGAACATCGTGTGCAGCAGGTATTCATCGTGACACGTCAAGATTTGCAGCTCTGGACGCTCGCGGCGGATGACGGGGATTTCCGTGTCCCAGCGACGCATATTACGCACGCCATTCTTCATGGCGAACACGCCCGGCTGAGCAGCAATTTCCAACTGGGTCTTGAGGTTGTAGGTTGCCTTGGTGGCGTCCGGGTACTGAAAGAGAATCAACGGCAGTCCACTTTCTTCGTGGATGGCGCGATAACGGTCCTGAGGTGCGCCATCCTGGTAGCCGAAGCGCAGCCAACCGTGCGATGGATACACCAGACCCGCCGAAGCGCCGGCCTCGACTGCTCGCTTCGCTTCAAGCGATGCGACCTGTGTCCCCTCCAGCGTGATACCGGCGATGACCGGAATCTTGTTGTCGACCGACTTGACGAAGCTCTCGATGACCTTCTGCTGTTCATCCGCCGTCATAAAGGTACCTTCGCCGGCGTGACCGAGTACGGTCAGACCTTTAACGCCTTCGATGCTTCCAAGCCATGAACCAAGGCGCTGGATGGCTGTGTGGTCTACGGCGCCGTCACGGGTGAAGGGGGTAACGGGAGCGGGAACCAGTCCCTTGAGGTCGATGCTTTTCATACTGTCTCCGAGTTGTCGAACAGTTACGTGTCTGGACGCATCCCCGTTTGGGGAACAGGCCACTGTCAACTCGCCGTGGAGCCTGGCCGTTTTGCCTGCGCGTCACTTAGCGGGTATGGAGACTAGTGTAGGCACCGGAGAAATATCGAGGAAGGCATAAGGGTGCATTTCAGATATCTCAAAGAAAAGATGTCTATGAGATGCAAGGTGTAGCACTGGGTGAACCAAACTACAGATACTTCAAACCCTGGGAAGCTCTCTGGGAGCGTGGTTGATCGGTTCTCATCGAATGTGTGGAATGGAAACACCGCCATCAACCATCAAAGTCTGTCCGGTAACGAAACGCGCTTCGTCAGTCGACAGCCAGACGGCGACATCGCCTGCATCGGCTGGATCTCCGATACGGCGTAGTGGCGTGTAAGACTCGATCAAATCCACGTGTTCATCACCACCGAGTCTTTCGAACATCGGCGTTCTGATGGCGCCGGGATTGATGTTGTTGATGCGGATGTTGTGTGGACCGTACTCGATCGCTACGGCGCGAATCAAGGCATCGAGGCCGCCTTTGCTGGCGGAATAAGCGGTTGATCCAGGCGACGCTCCCTTTGCCAGAAAGGACGATGTATTGACGATCGAGCCGCCGTTGCCGAGATTCAACATTGCGGCAATCTCGTACTTGATCGACAGCCACGCGCCTTTAAGGTTGATCGCAATGACCTCGTCGAAATCTTCCTCGGTGAGTTCTGTAATGGGAGCGAAGGACCCTTCGATCCCCGCGTTATTGAACGCGACATCCAGGCGGCCATAGCGCTCGATGGTCATGTCAACCATGTCGCGTACCTGTTGAGCGACGGCTACGTCGGTGGGAACAGCGAAACCTGTTCCCCCATTCGTCGTGATAAGCCGGACCGTTTCGTCGATCTCCTCGCTGCGCCGGCCAGCGACGACGACCTGTGCACCTTCTGCGGCATACGCCAAAGCGGCGGCGCGCCCGATACCTGTTCCACCTCCAGTGACAAGTGCGACACGACCTTCAAGCCGGCGAGATGGGAATGATTGAGGCATGATTTCCTAGGATGGTTATCGTTCAAAGACGCTTGCGAAAGAAATAGCGCTCATACTCCCCCGCCATTTCAGTGAGACGCCCCCACTCGGCGTAACCGAGCTTTCGATAAAGCTCGGGCGCTTGAAAGCTGAGGGTATCGACGATCGCGTGCTTGCAGCCACGCCGCCTTGCCTCTGCCTCAGCAGCGGACATTAACGCCGTTGCATGACCGAATTTTCGATGTCGTTCGTCGACCCACAGGAACGAAACGTCCAGATACTGCCAGTAGGTTTTGGCGGTCAGTCCGCCTATGATCTGGCCATCGTCGTCCCGAGCGAATACACAAAGCGGTTGTACGTCGCGTGGAGTGAAGCGTCTGTTATACGTTCGGGTTTGCTCGATGACGAAAGCTTCGTCGTCGGCATCGGGGTGGTCTGTCAGATCAAGGTGCATGGCATGTTCTTCGTAGAAGGCGAGGTCATTGTCACAGATTTCTTTAGCACATTGAACATGTCATTCGACGTCGCGACATGAATCATCGACAATCGACAGTACGTGTGGAGCGGCAGGATGAGTGCTCCAAAAATCAACAAACAGTGTCCACCCCGAGAGCCCACCGCCGTGAATTCCGCACAGTCGTTCTTCGACAACCTCAATCAAGACTATCTGAGCATTCATCGCCGGGAAGGCGAGCTTTACTGGTTGACGCACACGGGGCAGAGCGATGACCACGCGGCGCTTGCGGCTGCGTCGCTGGAACGAAAGTTATTCACAGGTGATGCATCGCGTCTCGCTCAGTGCAAACACCATCTTGCTACGCTCGGCGCTGCCGCATCGGCCTCGTCCGATGATGCGCTGGTCAACGGATTGAAAGGTTGGGTCCGCGTTTTCGAAAGTAATGCGACGGGGAGTCCACATGCGGAAGCGTTGCTGAAGGAGCTGTCCGAACTCAATGCCGATCTGTATGCCCGGCGGCAGTCCTATGAGCTCAAACATATCGATGACTCTGGCGCGCGCGTATCCGCATCTCCCGCCGCGCTTCGTACCAACCTGGCGACGAATCACGACGAGGACGCGCGCAAAAGCTCACACGAGGCGCTGCATGGCCTCGAACGCTGGGTGCTTGAAAGCGGCTTCCTTGACATTGTGTCGAAGCGCAACGCGCTTGCCCGAGAGCTGGGTTTCGACGACTTCTTTGAATACCGTTTGCACGCGCGTAGCGGCATAACGTCAAAGCAACTATTCGCGGTCTTCGATCAGTTCGAGAAAATGACACGCGAGTCGCATCGCGAATCGCAACGGCGGCTTGTACAACAGCACGGGGCGCACGCGCTGTTGCCACACAATCTTATGTACCGACTTCGTGGAGAGATGACAGGTGGCGACGACCAGTACTTTCCGTTTGCCAAGGCGCTTGAGCGTTGGTCAGAGTCGTTCCGACGGATGGGTGTGTCGTATCGGGGTGCACGCATGGAGATCGATATGCTCGACCGGCCCGGCAAATTTCCAACCGGGTTCTGCGTTGTACTGGTACCCAGTTATGTCGACGACGCGTCAGGCTGGATGCCCGCGGACATACGCTTCACGTCGACTGCGCGACCGGCTCAACCAGGTGCAGGAGTGAAGGGCCTTAAGGTGCTCTTCCATGAAGCTGGACATGCCGCACATCTTGCGAACGTTGCCCGCAACTCGCCGTGTTTCGCCCAGGAGTTCGCTCCGACTACGCCCGCTTTTCTGGAAACGCAGGCCAAGTTCTTCGACGCGCTGCCCGCCGATCCATGCTGGTTGAAGCGCTACGCGACGGACCGCGATGGAAATTCGATGCCTGACTCAATGATTCGAGAGCGGCTGGAGGCGCACCAGATGTCGCTTGCACATATGGAACGTCGTGATCTGATTCCAACCTATCTCGAGGCAGCGTTGTATCGCATGAGCGACGAGGAGCGCACACCTGACCGCGTCATTGCTGCGGCTTGCGCGATCACCAACGATATCCTCGGCGTCGCGGATCATACGGACCATGTTCTTGCGATGCCCCACCTCGTGTTTCACGATATCGCTGTCTACTATCACGGCTATCTGCTAGCCAAGATGGCTGCGGCGCAAATGCGTGCCTATCTGACGCGCAGGTTGGGATATATCGTGGACAACCCGGCTGTCGGTGCGTTGCTAACGGAACACTGCTGGAAGGCGGGCAACAGCATCACGCTGGACGATGCGCTTGTCAGTCTGACTGGAGAACCGCTGTCAGCGGGTTATCTGGCGGAGGAATGCAATCGTGCTCCAGCCGACGCATGGCGTATTGCTGGGCAGGCGATGCGTGAATTCGATTTGCGAAGTCAGGCGCCGTCAGCTGAGGATCTTGATGCGCGTATCTTCGTTGTTCACGGGGAGCAGTGCGTTGCGACAAATGCGGTGTCGGCTCAGTCGATGTTTGACGACTTTGAAGCGTGGATTGGACGGCAGTTGCGTGACTGATTTGTACGTGCTGGTTGTATCGGCGGTTTGCGCAAACGCTTCTTGAGCGCGCCTGATTGTCCAATCATGTTCTCGCGTGTTTGTTTTTCACGCGGAGATCGTTGTTCGAAGACGGCCCGATAGATCGAGGGATGCTATGCGACGAATTCTTGCGATTGGAGGTTTCTCGACCAGCGAATCGGAGTCGCTCGCCGCGGCTCATATTCGTGACCTCACGGGTAAGGCACACCCCAAAGTGTGTCTCCTGTCCACCCCAACAGGCGACTGGCCGCCGCTGGTTAATCGTTTTGACGACATTTACGGAAAGCTCGGCTGCGAGACGTCCAACGTCGCGTTCTTCGGTGGTGGGGCCGGGGTTCTTTGCATTCATCCGGAAGAAGCGGCGGCGCACCTGCAGCAGCAGGACGCGATCTTTGTCAGTGGCGGCAACGCGCGCTGCGCGGTGGCGTTGTGGAGAGAGTGGGGTTTGGATGCGGCGCTCAAGGACGCATGGGAGCGCGGGGTCTTGCTGTCCGGTATGAGCGCTGGTGCGATTTGCTGGTTTGAACATCACGTCCCTCCAGTCGAGCATCGTAATCTCCCGCTCCGGCGCTGCCTCGGATTTTTACCAGGCAGCTGTGAAGTCCATTACCACTTTGGCGGCGGTAGCCGTCGGCAGGAAGCGTGGGAAACGATGCAGGTGCTCGCGTTGCCTTCTGCGATCGCGATTGACGATGATGCGGCTGTATTGTATGGGGGAGAATCTATCGCTGAAGTGTTCTCCTGGCGCGAGGGTGCGACTGCATACCAACTGGAAAGCCAGCCCGATGGAGTGATCGAGCGAGCGCTAGTGCCAAAGGTAATCGGTTCGTTCTCTTCCAAACCGGAGCGGGAGCCGGTCCCGCTGGCACTTGAGTTGAAGCAGGCGTGTGTCGGGCGATATCAGCTTATGAGCCCGATACAGGTGCTGATCACGATCGAGGGCGAGCAACTGTTTGCTCAGTATGGACAACAGCCGAAGCGCGAGATTTTCCCGCAGAGTGAAAACCAGTTCTTCTGGAAGGTGGTTGATGCGCAAGTCACCTTTGAAAGAGACCGCGACGGAAAAGTGACTTCGCTAGTACATCATCAGAACGGAAGCGACGCTCGTGGCGAGAAACTTGAATGAATGGAATTACGCTGTAGCAGCGCTTACGCCCTCGGAGGACTGAACATGGATCCCAAGCGATTCGCTGCCGTTCTACCGTGGATAACGCTAGTGCGTTTCGCGCCAGGTCTCGCCGTCGTTGCTTACGCCGTTAAAGGGCTAATCGATGCGCTGGTTTATGGGCACGCGGAATTCTGCACCGGAACGAAATACCACACCATATGCAACACCGTTACGACGGCGCAATACGCGGAACTGCACTGGCAAATCCAGATGGACTGGATATATCTCGCACTCGGGCTCGCGCTTGTGCTGGTGGGATGGTTTGTGCCTGGGGGAATACCCAGCGGGAAAGGCAGGTGATCGAACGTCTGCTGTGGCACGAAGATAGATCGAGGAGGGATGACGTGCAACGAATTCTTGCGATTGGCGCTTGCTCGACCGACAAATCAAAGTCGCACCGTTCATCAGCAGACGTTTTCTTCGACGCGACCGCGTTGAGAAGAGCCCTGCGGCATTTATTGCTGAGTACGGTCGTCTGGTCTGGCATCTGTGTGAACGCAGGTGCGCAGATGGTGGAGACTCACCCCGATCCCACATGCCAGCTTACTAAGAACGCTGAAATTCAGATGACCGTACGCGGCGGTCACTTTATCGTACCCGTCGACATCGGAGGCCATTCGTATCCGATGGTTTTGGGCACGGATACCGACAGAACGGCACTCACGCCTGATGCTATCCGGACACTAGCTTTGGTCGAGGATAGTCGGCAAGCGAATGTCGTCAACGGGCTTGCCGGTTCTGCATCGGAATATCCATATACCGTTCCGTCACTCAAGTTTGGCCCATCGGAGTGGGTAAATCTATCCGTGCTCGCAATCAACATGCCGAAAGGAGCATCCATCGATGCTGAGCAACCCATAGGGATACTTGGAGCCGATGTGCTGTCGCGTTACGATCTCGATGTCGATTTCCCTAACAGGACGATGACGCTCTACACCGCGCAAGAGTGCATTGCGCAATTCTTGCCGTGGAAGGGGCGATATTTTGAATACGCCGCCCAACCGCAGTCGAGCTCGAAGCATCGTTTCGTTATACCGGCCACGTTAAATGGCCAAAGCATTCACGGCCTTCTTAGTACGGGCTCGGTACGAACATTGGTGAAGCGATCAATTCTCGCAAAGATTGGGGGCATTCGTGTGGCCCAACTGACGTTCGCACCTTCCAGCACAGGGAACTCGCAGTCGGCAAATGTCGTAGATGTTTATCGATTCGATAGTTTGCAGATTGGACCGAGAAATTACAGGAATGTGCGGCTCCGGATAAGCGATTCGATTCCTGACAGCGAGGATATCGTTTTGGGTCTGGATTTCCTGCGTTCCCGGCGGGTCTGGTTCTCACATTCATCGGGGCGCGTGTTTATGCAGCCCTCGGACGATCAAGAAAAAGTTGAGATTCCGGGCGAGATCATTCAACCTGGCGTGTTCGGTTCGATAAAGCCCGACGCTGAGTCACCGGATGATCTGGTCACGATGCTCAAGAATCATCCAGAGCTTTCGACGCATAGCCATATGACTTACTACCCAAGTGTTCGTGTTGTCGAGCGGACAAGGTTACAACCGCCACCCTGAACCAGAACGAACCACGCAGTCAATTGGCCTGGCCCGGTCTATCGCTGCAGAACTGTATCTGTCCCAGCAGCAACTCATAGCGATAATGATCCACATCGTTAGAGAACCGTCGATCAGGCCAGGAACACAATGAACCGCCGCTACATCACCGCCGATGTCTTCACAGACGAAAAATTCAAAGGCAACCCGGTTGCGATCGTCCTTGATGCTGCCGGCTTGTCGACGAGTCAGATGCAGGCAATCGCGAACGAATTTGCTTACTCTGAAACGACGTTCGTATTGCCTCCCCGCGATGCCGCTCATACCGCCTGGGTCAGAATTTTTACGCCGAGCCGCGAGATACCGTTCGCGGGACACCCGAACATCGGCACGGCGTTTGTGCTTGCTGCAAAGGCGGCATCCGACCGAAATCCGTTGTCAGATCGGCTCGTCTTCGAGGAGTTAGCGGGCCCGGTTCCCGTCAATCAGTTGAAAGAGGGAGGGGTGGTGATTGGCGCGGAGCTTACTGCGCCAGAACCGTTAGCTCGCCTGTCGCACGCCTCCGAAAACCGGGTGGCCGCGTGCCTCTCACTCGCTCCCGACGACATTCGAACCGACACGCATTCTCCGCAGGTCGCCTCTGTCGGTCTTCCATTCCTCGTCGTTGAACTTGCTTCACGCGATGCGCTGCGGCGCTGCGTGCCGAATCTCGTCGAATATAAAAGCTTGCTGCCGATCGACGGTGCCGTGTCCATCTATGCCTATACACGCGACACCGACCGCGCCAGGGTCGGAACTGACTGCGATCTTGAGGCACGGATGTTCACTCCGCGTATGACAGAAGACCCGGCCACAGGCAGCGCGACCGCAGCCACTGCTGCGCTCATCGCTCAGGTTCGAGGTTTGAAGGAGCTGTCATTGTGCGTCGCCCAAGGCGTGGACATGGGGCGCCCAAGCATCCTGTTCGCGACGGTCGACACGCAGGATGGTCATGCAAGGGTTCGAGTCGGCGGTAAATGCGTGAGCGTGATGGAAGGATCGTTTCAGCTCGTGGGCGAAGACTAATCGATCGTTGACGTTAGAAATGAACATCCCTTCCAGTAGCAACACAAGGAACCCGCCGAGCGCCGCGCCCGTGAAAATAAGAGAAGCCACTTTCGAAGACGCCGAGGCCATCGCAACGGTTCACGTGGCCTCATGGCAGGCAGCGTACAAAGGAATCATGCCGGAGCACTTCCTGAAGACCCTTTCCGTCGAGGCACGCGCAGCGACATGGCGAAAATTGCTTCAGGCGGGAACGCCACACGTGCTCGTAGCCCAAGTGGATGAGACGATCATCGGTTGGACTGCTTTCGGCGCTTATCGGGACAAAGACAACAACTGGGCGGAAATAGAAGCGCTCTAAGTCCTGCCCGAATTCTGGCGTAAAGGCATAGGCGGACGGTTAAGCGATGCTGCACGTCAACTGCTGCACACCGCTGGGTATTCGTTTGCCACGCTTTGGGTGCTCTCGGAGAACCATCACGCCAGAGCGTTCTATGACCGAAACGGATTCACTCAAGACGACTCCAGCAAACTCATCTAGATCGGCGGCGCTCAACTGACAGAAGTTCGCTACCACTGCACGTTACCGCAGTAGCCAGCGGTCCAGCACATATCGCACTCACGTCTTCTTCTCCACACTCTCCTTAAGCCGCACCCCAAGAAAATCGATAAACGTCCGCAGCTTAGGCGACAATCGATGCCGCTCCAGATACACCGCATAAATGTCGGCATTCGGCAGCGCCCATTCGCCAAGCAGCAGCTCGAGCGTACCGTCGTGTAGCGCATCGCCAATCTCCCACTCTGACCGCACCACAACCCCACGACCTTCGAGCGCCCAGCGCAATACGGCACTCCCGTCATTGCTGCTTAGCGCACCACGCACTTTCACAATCTCCGATTTCTTGCCACGCAGAAAATGCCAGTTGCCGTATGCCGAGTCGTTTTCGCGCAGCACGATGCAGTCGTGGCGCGCGAGATCGCGCGGCGCTTTGGGTGTCCCGCATCGTTTCAGATACGCCGGCGATGCACACACCAGACGCCGGTTTTCTACGAGCAGCCGTGCATTGATTCGCGCGTCGGGCACATCGCCGAAGCGGATGCCGATGTCGAATGCCTGTTCCTGCAAGCTCACGGGCCGGTCGGTCAGGTGCAACTGGATTTCCATCGTCGGATAGCGTTCGACGAAAGCGGAAATAGCCGGCGCGATATGCGCGCGCCCGAAGCCGAACGAGGCGTTGACCCGCAGCAACCCCGACGGCTCCGCGCGGCTACTCGTGACAAGCTGTTCGAGTTCGGCCAGCTCGGAGAGGATGCGCGACCCGTTCGTCAGATAAAGATCGCCTTCGGTGGTCAGGCTGATGTTGCGTGTCGTGCGGTTCAGCAGACGCACGCCGAGCCGGCGTTCAATCTGCGCAAGCCGCTTGCTCACCGACGGTGTGGTGACACCGAGTTCGCGGGCCGCGGCGGTAAGGCTGCCCTGGCGCATCACGAGTTCGAAGAAAGCCAGATCCGACACGCCGTCCATTGTTTCTCCCCGGGTAACAACGGTTTGCTTTCATCGAAACCATAACCTGAAAGGAAGCAATTAGACTAGGGGCAAAGGAGTCAGCAATGTTCAACGATTTTCAACCGGTGGCCGTCGAAGTCGACGGCATCACGATTCGCGCGGTGCGCGGTGGTCAGGGGCCCGCGCTGTTGCTGTTGCACGGTCACCCGCAAACGCACGCGATCTGGCACAAGGTCGCACCGACGCTCGCGCAGCAGTTCACCGTCATCGCCGCCGATCTGCGCGGCTACGGCGACAGCGGCAAACCGCCCGGCTTGCCCGATCACAGTAACTATTCGAAGCGGCGCATGGCGCAGGATCAGGTCGATCTGATGCGCGCACTCGGTTTCGACACCTTCGCGGTGATCGGTCACGATCGCGGCGGGCGCGTTGCGGCGCGGATGGCGCTCGATCACCCGCATACCGTCGAGCGGCTCGTCACGCTCGACGTTGCACCGACGTTAGCGATGTACGAGCAGACTTCGCTGGAATTTGCGCGTGCCTACTGGCACTGGTTTTTCCTCGTGCGTCCCGCGCCGTTTCCCGAATCGCTGATCCGCGCCGACGCCGATCTCTATCTGAAGCAGACCATCGGTGCGCGCAGTGCGGGCCTCAAGCCGTTCACAAGCGAGGCCTACGCCGAGTATCTGCGGTGCCTGCAAGATCCGGCGACCGCGCACGGCATCTGCGAGGACTACCGCGCGTCGATCGGAATCGATCTCGAACACGACCGCGCCGATCTCGCCGCGGGCCGGGAGATCGAGTGTCCGTTCGTCGCGCTATGGGGCGCCGATGGCGTGGTCGGCCAATGCTTCGATCCGCTCGCCGAATGGCGGCGCTGGAGCCGCGACGTCAGCGGCGCTGC
The DNA here is from genome assembly GCF_007556815.1 of Paraburkholderia megapolitana. Taxonomy (NCBI): domain Bacteria; kingdom Pseudomonadati; phylum Pseudomonadota; class Betaproteobacteria; order Burkholderiales; family Burkholderiaceae; genus Paraburkholderia; species Paraburkholderia megapolitana. The sequence goes on along the minus strand of NZ_CP041743.1, from coordinate 1,046,742 downwards.
GCTGCCGTGCGGCCATTACATCCCCGAGGAAGCGCCCGAAGTGTTGCTCGAGCGCGTGCTGCCGTTTCTGCAAGGTTTGTGATTCGCGCTCGCTCCGGCGGCCCTGAACACTCCGGAGCGAACCTGGCGCGCAACCGTTAGCGCTTGCGCCGCGCCCGCACCGCCGCCGCGAGCGTATTCAGCACCGGTTCCGTTTGCGCCCAGCCAAGGCACGCATCGGTAATCGACACGCCGCGCCGTAGCGGCACATCGGGCTTCAGGTCCTGCCGCCCTTCCTCGAGATGGCTTTCGATCATCACACCGATAATGCGTCGATCGCCATCCGACAATTGCGCCGCAACGTCCTGCGCGACATCGACCTGGCGCAGATGCGACTTGCCCGAATTCGCATGCGAGCAATCGACCATCACCTGCTCGGGCAAGCCGAGCGCACGCAGCGCGGCGCAGCTTTCCTCAACCGACGCGCGATCGTAGTTCGGCCCTTTCTTGCCGCCGCGCAAAATGACGTGTGTGTCTTCGTTGCCGCGGGTTTCGAAGATGGCGGCCATGCCCATTTTCGTCATCCCCATGAACGCATGGCTCGCGCGTGCAGCGACGATTGCATCCGCGGCGATCTGGATGCTGCCGTCGGTGCCGTTCTTGAAGCCGATCGGGCAGCTCAGACCCGAAGCCAGCTGCCGATGGCTCTGGCTTTCGGTCGTGCGCGCGCCGATCGCGCCCCACGCGATCAGGTCCGCGATGAACTGCGGGCTCAGCAGGTCGAGGAATTCGGTGGCGGTCGGCAGGCCGAGCGTGCCGACGTCGAGCAGCAGTTGCCGCGCCGCACGCAGCCCTTCGTTGATACGGAAGCTGCCGTCCAGACGCGGGTCGTTGATGTAACCCTTCCAGCCGACCGTCGTGCGCGGCTTTTCGAAGTACACGCGCATGACGATCAGCAGATCGTCGCGCAACTCGTCGGCGGCGGTTTTCAGCAGTCGTGCGTAGTCGATCGCCTGGTCGTGATCGTGGATCGAACACGGGCCGACGACGGCCACCAGCCGGTCGTCGCGACCTTTCAGCACGTCCGCAATCTCCCGGCGGCTGTGCTCGACGAGCGTCTGCAAGCTTGCTGGGACGGGCAGTTCGTCCAGCAGCAAGGCGGGTGAAATCAGCGGACGGACGGCGCCAATACGGGTGTCGTCGATACGCGTGGTGTCCTGGGTAGCGTCGGCAACGCCGACCTCCTGGTCATGCAACGGATTGTCGATGCGGCTCAAGTCAGTCTCCGGAATCCGCGTGGGGAAGGCCGTAATGGTACTCGCATCGGGTTACCCGGGCTGCGGACCGATATATTCGGTGGTATATTTCGCGGAACTGGGACCGAGGCGGTGCGGCTTATGAAGAACGCGTCTGCGCCGCTGTAACCGGCCTCGTCCTTGCAACCGGAACCGGATTCGGGATCGTCATGCAGGCTCCTCCGTTTCGTCTTGCCCGCACGCCGGGCCTCGGTCAGCTCAACGACAGCGCCGGTAGCTACCCGCGCCACGGCGACGCATGCTGCGCGCCTTCTACCCGCTCCCAGACTCATTCCCCGAAACGCCGTACGCGGCTTTCGGAGCTCGATTCGCACCTGCATTGCTCGGTGATCGGCACGTGTCTGAGCACGCACGAACTACGCAAGCTGGTGCCGCGTTTCAAGGCATTGGACCGGCAGCACGCCACCGACCTCGAAATCCATCACGCGGCCGTCGAACTGGCTATCGAAGGCGGTGAAGGCGGCAAGGCGCTGCACAAGGCGCTCGACGAGCGCTATGCGACGACGATCCGCCGTTTCGACAAGGCGACCGATCCGCAGGCAGTGCTCGCGCTATGGAACGAGGCGCTCGCCAGTGGCGATATTCCGCCTGCATATTGGGCGCTGATCACGCATCCGCAGGCGACGCTCGACATCCGTCAGGCGGCATTCGGCGAACTGCACATGCTGTCGCATCTGGTCGGCGCCGCCAATCGCGCGGACATTCGGCGGCTCGTGGCGCTGGAGGAAGAGAACGCTGAGCTACGCAGCAAGGTCGAGCGCCAGCAGAGTCGTCTGCACGAGATGAGCACGCGGCACGACACACAGACGCGCGAACTGACCGCGCAGATCGCTCAGCTAGAGACACAGGCGCGTCAACCGCGCCCCGCTGATGACACCGCACGCGAAGCCGAAGTCGCCACGCTGCGCGACGCGCTCGCCGCCCGCGATGCGCGTCTCGCGCTGCATACGAGCCGCCGCGAAGCCGCCGAACAGCGCGCTGCCGACGAGCAGGAGCGCGTAACCGTATTGCGCGCGACACTCGACGAAACGCTCGCGTTGCTCAAGACCGTGCAGGCCGAAGCTCACGCCATGGAGCGCACGCTGCAGGCCAGCGCCGCCGAACCAACCGATGCCGCCGCATCCGGCCGTCCGCAGTTCACGGGGCTGGAGGGCAAGCGCATTGTCTATGTGGGCGGCCGGCCGGGATCGAATGCGGTAATCCGGCGCATCGTCGAAACGGCGGGGCGGTGCTGACCGTGCACGATGGCGGCGTCGAGGATCGCAAGGGGTTGCTGGCCGCGGCGTTACCGGGCGCGGATCACGTTGTGTTTCCGGTCGATTGCATCGATCACGATTCGATGAACATGCTCAAGCGGGTGTGCGAGCGTCACCAGGTTGTGTACTTTCCGTTGCGGACCGCGAGCGTGGCGAGCTTCGTCGAATGGCTGACGCGGACGGCTGAGCGCGACACGACGGGCCAGCCGCCTGCGTCGCGATTCTGCCTGCGGCACGGCTGAGCACAGCCCAGTCGTTCTCAATCTCAGCGTTTGATAAACCGCGTCAATGCGGCGATCTGTTCGGAGCAGACCGTATAAGCCTGGTTTTCGATGTCGCGATACAGGCGAATGATCTCTTCGCCGACCGGCGTCAACACACTGCCGCCGCCGCTCTGGCCGCCGTGCTCGGAGACGGTGGCTGGCGACTTCAACGAGCGGTTCAGCTCATCCATCAGCAGCCATGCGCGCCGGTACGACATCTTCAGGCTGCGTGCCGCCGCCGAGATCGAACCGTGTTCGCGCACGGCTTCGAGCAGCGCAACCTTGCCCGGACCGAGTGCGATCGTATCCGCCTGCTGGATACGCATGCGGAAGCGGACCTCGGGTTTTGCGGTGGCCGGAATCTTCGGATCGTTGGTGGGTTTAGCCATGCGAGCAAGCATACACGATGCGATTGGCGGCGCTGTGCGGTGCGAGCAGGTTAACTGGCAGGTTTAGCGACCATCGGGGAAGCAGTGCCGGAAATCCTCGCAGCCGGGGCAACCGGGCGCGGGTCCCGGCACTGCGCCGGTCGATAGCGCCAGTTCGCGTGCCAGAAATTTCTTCCAGCGCAGGTTCTCGACGTTGCGTGCGACCAGCGCCGGAAAGTAACGCGTCAGCATCGCGGTGACGTCGTCGCGACCGCTCAGGCCGAGGTCGCGCCAGAGATGATCGGGTCGCAGGCACGCATGCGCGACGATGGCGGCGATGCATTGGGCGTCGTTGGTATCGATTGATGGCGGGACGTGGGTGAGTAGCAGGTGCGTGAGTGAGTCGACAAACGTCGCGTGAGCGGGGTTACTTGCAAGTGCTCTACACGCCGGCGGAACGAGCGGTGCGGCATGAGGAAAGTGGCGCTGGAACAGTGCGTGCATGTCGGCCGGTGTAAGGCCGAGCAGCATCGATTCGCCGCGGACTTCGCGTGCCGCGACGAGACGCGCGAACAGATACGTGTCGTTAGCGTGGTTTGAATCCGCGTGTGCCGAGAGTTCCGCGGCACGCGCAATACACGCACGCTCGATGTCGTGCGGTAGCGCGTGGCGATCGAGAGGCGCGGAGTCGGTCATGGTGTAGGTGCCCCGGGCGTATGCATGCAACGTCGAACGGACTGAGCCCGCACGATCTACAGCTGAACCGTCCGCACGATGATGCGCGCAAGCCGCTTCACATGGCGCGGCGCCGGCAACGTATCGGCACCAGAGAACAGGATCGGTGCACCGTCCTCGACGGCGAGCGGCTGGTCGCCACACTCGTGCGCGATCAACGCCTGCTCGCCGATCGGCGTATTAAAGAGTTCGTGCCACGAGAATGTGACCGCATAACCATCGTGCGCAACCGCGATGACGATCATCCGTTTGAAATCGCCGGGCTCTTCGCAACGCAGACCGGCCTGGGCGATCAGATCTTTCAGCAGCACGCCCCGATAACGGTCGACGGGACGGATAAAGCGGTTGGTCGTAAAGCAGCGTAGATCGAACGGTTGGGCGAGCACGCTGGGCAGTTGCCGCAACTGCTCGAGCGAGAACGACTGTGCGGAAACGACGTCGCCCGTCAGCGACACGGCGCTGCCGGTCGTGTCGGTTGCTGGGGCGGCCGTGCCGGTCGCCGTGTCTGCTGGACTCATCGTCGTTCCTCACGGGCCGGAGCAGCCGGCCGGTTCGTCGCTGTATGCGTCGATATATTACGCGCGGACGCGGAAGATCGCCGTGCGGCGACATGCGATACCCGTCATAGCGGTTTGCGTATCGCGCACGGCGGGTGTGAAGCGCAGCCCGCACCCGCTTACGTCGTCAGCGCACCTGACGCATGCAGCAGATCGGACCGCTTCCCGAAGCAGGTAAATCGACATCGCCAGGGCGCGTCATCCACGCGATCCATGCAACCCACAAGGCGACCGCGAGGAAAGCGCCGATGTTCAGGTGCGTTTTGTAGCGAAGGATCAGTTCAACAATCGAACGAGGTTCCCGTTTCATATGTGCCTCCAGGTCAGGCAACTTGTCGCGTGAAGCGGCAAAAGATCATCCGGTCGGCGATCCACACGGCCAGCAGCGTTGCGCCCATCAATGGAAAGACGATGCCGAGCAAAACGAGGCCGGTTTTCCAGCCGAACATCGGCGGCGCGGCACGTTCGCGTGAAGGCGCGCCGAGCGTGCGTTGCGGCCGGCGTTTCCACCACATTACGCAGCCGGTAACGGCCATACCCGCGAGCCCTAGCGAGATCGCCGTGCAGAGGATCTGATTGGCAACGCCGAAATAGCGGCCCATATGCAACGACGTGCCGTACGACACGGCCTTCGACACCGCACCGTAGTCGCTGTAGCGGATATCTCTCAACACGGCGCCGCTGTACTGATCGACGTACAACGTGCGCTCATCTTGAGGATTGCCGGGAAAGTACGAAACGGTGTAGACCCCGGTCGCGGAGTCGGGCAGCACGATGTTGTAGCCACTCGACACACCTAGCGAAGCCGCCAGCGCGACAACGCGATCGAGCGGTAGCGGCAGTGTCTGCGCCGGGCGTGCATCGGCGGAGGCCGGCACGGGAGTGTTGCCGACCGCCCATGGCGTCTGCGGCAAGGGCAGATCGTCCATCACCATGCCCGGCATCGAAGCCATTTTCCCGTCCTGGGTGTCGTGTCCTGCGTGCGCTTCAGTCGTGCCGCCGGCGGTGGGCTCGCGCTCTGCAGGAACGCCAGGCATGACGGAGCGCAGCGCCAGGCCGCCCCACGTGCCCGGCGGCGAGCCGAGATTCGCGGCGTTCGCGAGCGCCTTGAACTGCTTGCCCCACGAGCCCGTCCAGGGCAGGCCGCTCAGCACGAACACGACCGCACCGAGCCCGAGCCAGATGCCCATCACGGCGTGAACGTTCTTCCACAGTGCGCGCCCTTTGAGCGTAAAGCGCGGCACCAGTGCCGCGCGCGCCGTCGTTTTCTCGCGTGGCCACCAGAGGGCGATACCGGTGCCGATCATCACCAGCGTCCAGCAGGCGGCCAGTTCCATCAGCAGCTCGCCCGGTTTGCCGAGCAGCAGTTTGCGGTGAAGCATCCGGTCGACCTGCATGAAACGATGCTCGACGCTCAGCGTGCCTAATACTGCGCCGCTATACGGGTTCAGATAGACGCTCTGTTTCTCTCCATCGGCGAGACGGAAGATGAACTCGGTGCTGCGATCCGGTGCACTCGCAATCACGGCGGTGACCGCGCGCGCGTCTGCCGGCATCGCTTTGCGTGCATTCGCAAGCAGCGCGTCTTCGGCTAGGCGGGGTGTGGTTTGCGGTGCGACGATCAGACGCTGCGGATAAAGCAGCGGCTCGATCTGCGGCTGGAAACAGTACAACGTGCCGGTGATCGCAAGCACCACGAGAAAGGGCATCACAAAGAGGCCCGCGTAAAAGTGCCAGCGCCAGAGCGTCCGGTAGCCGGCATTTGCCGCGCCTGTCGCTGAGGTCGCGGGTTGAGCGATGGTGGTGGACATTCAATCCTCCTGAAACATTGAACAGCCGATCGCGCGCTCCCTTTAGCGGGTGCGACGAAATACGCGATCAGAAACAATGACGGTCAGGAAACGGCAGGCGGGTCTCTGGGACGTCCGGACGGGAACGCACCGAGTGGCGTGAAGCGGGTGGAGAGGGCGGGCGGCGCAGTGCCGGCAATCGCGAAGGCGGCCGGCGGCGTGGTGGCCGCCAGCGTCGGCATGGCGACGTGATGTGCGAGCAGATGACAATAGCCACATGCACCGAAGGCATCGTCATGGCTCAAATGAACCGGCGCCGGGTCGTTGTCACCGATATTACCGGTGTGACCGATTGCCGCACTGAGGTTGCGCGGCTGCAGGGCGGAACAGAGTGCGGCGATGGGTTCGTTCGCGCGTTGCGAAACCAGCAACTGACTCACGACCGGCGCGAACACGATGAACCACATGGCGACGAGGCCAAGCCATGCGGTCATGCGGTTGCGGGAGTGTGGAGTCGTCATGATGGGCGGATGAACGCGGCGATTCTAGCACTCCAGAGCGACGTTCTCCGCCGCGTGCTTACTGATCGACGCCGATGATCACGCTCGACGCCTTGAAGATCGCCGCCGCCGGTTTGCCGCTTGCGAGCCCGAGCCGGTCGACGCTGTCGTTCGTGACGATCGCCGCGATCTGGGCGCCACCCGGTGCGGCGATGATGACTTCGGCGTTAACGGCGCCCTTCGTCACCGACGCCACCGTGCCGGCGATGTAGTTGCGTGCCGACACGCTGCTGCTGGTGGCATCGACCATCACGATTACCGACGAAGCCTTGACGAGCGCGAAGGCCGGTTTGCCGGCCGCCAGCCCAAGCGACGTCGCGCTGCCGTGCGTGATGACGGCGACGATTTCGAGGCCGTCCTGGGTGCGCAGCGCGATTTCGTCGTTGACTGCGCCGGTCTTGACCTCGGTCACCTGACCGACAAAATGGTTACGGGCACTGGTTCGCATGGTGGTCTCCACAGATAAGGCCGCTGTCGAAAGCGAGCGGGCCTCGGTTAAAGATAGGCCACGAGTGTACCGGGAACCTGAAAGCTTGCGCACAGGCAGCCGTGATATGGTCCCTCGCGTGGCGCGTATAGCGGTGTATAGGCGCGCATCGAACACGCACAACGGGCGCAACGGGCCGATCGGCCCACGAACACGCAGGCAGAGCAACCATGATCGACATCGCACAGCAAATTGCAGCATTCAACACCGGGCGCGACCCCGAACGGCTCGCCATGAAATACAAGCTCATGCGCACGTCGCCGTTCGTCTTTCTGCGTGGCACGTGCCATCTATTCTATGCACGCCTGCCAGCCGGCAGCGTGCTCGATACCTCGCCCACCGTGTGGATCTGCGGCGACATGCATCTGGAGAATTTCGGCAGCTACAAGGGCGACAACGGGCTGATCTACTTCGACATCAACGATTTCGACGAGGCATGTCTTGCACCGAGCCTGTTCGAACTGATTCGTCTGCTTACTAGCGTGCTGGTCGGCGCCAGCGATCTGAACGTGAGCCGGGCTGAAGCGCTTGCGCTTTGCCATACCGCGGTCGATGCCTATGCGGCGGCGCTTTCCGTCGGCAAGGCGCGCTGGATCGAAGAGGAAACCTCGACGGGTATGGTCCGCGATCTGTTCGATGCGCTGCACGCGCGCACACGCGTCGATTATCTGAACCGGCGTTGCGAGTTGAAGGGCAAGCGCCGCGTGTTGCGTATCGACGGCAAGAAGGCTTTGCCCGTCGACGACAGCACCCGCGAGAAAGTCACGGCCTTCATGGACGATTTCGCGAGCCATCTGGAAACGCCGGGGTTTTACCGCGTGCTCGATGTCGCGCGACGTATCGCGGGTACGGGCAGTCTCGGCGTGGATCGCTACGTGATGCTGGTGGAAGGCAAGGGCTCGCCCGACGGCAACTATCTGCTCGATCTGAAGCAGGCGCTGCCTTCATCGGTGGTGCCGCATGTGAAGACGAAGCAGCCGAAATGGGCAAGCGAAGCGCAGCGCGTGGTCGCGGTTCAGCACCGTGTGCAGGCGGTATCGCAGGCATTCCTGCACTCCGTCGAGCACGAAAAGCGGCCCTATGTGCTGCGCGGTTTGCAGCCGTCGGAAGATCGCGTTGCGCTGAGCAGTTGGGACGGCAAGCTGCCGCGTCTCGAAGCGGTGGTCAACAGCATGGCGGAACTGTGCGCATGGGCACAGCTACGCAGCGGCGGACGCGAAGGATCGGCGATTGCCGACGAACTGATCGCCTTCGGTAGCCGCAAGGACTGGCAACTGCCGCTCATCGAACTGGCCACGCAGTGCGAAACGCAGATTGCCGCCGACTGGAAGACCTATTGCGATGCGTTCGATGGCGGTGCGTTCAAGGTCGAAGTGAAGGCCTGATCAAGCGCTGCGTGCGCCGCTTGCGCTTTTTCAGCGGAGTTTCGACGCTCCACGCAAAGCGTCGCACCGTACCTACGCGCCCAGCAGCACACCGGTACGGATCGGCCGCGTTCCCGTCACGCGTCCGAGCGGCGCACCTGCCGTCGCGAAGCGGATCGCGCGACGCATGTAGAACACGCCATCGGTATGACTATGCAGCGTGGTCGTCGCATCGGTCAGCGGATCGACAATGTCGAATAACGGATCGCCCGCGCGGATCGTGGCGCCGATCGGCGCACGATGCACGACGATGCCGCTCGTCGGCGCGTAGAACTGCTCGCTGCCTGCGAGCGGTGTCGCGGGTGTCAGCAACGGCGGCAGCGGTTTAGCCGTGCCGCGGATAGCACCACGCGCGCGCAGGAATTCAACAATCGCGTCAGCGTCCTGTTGCGCGATCTCGTAGGTCACATCGCGCTGACCACGGCATTCGATCGTCGTCGCGATCGCGCCGGTGGCGAGCGGCGTGCCCTCCGGCAGATGCTGCTGCAAGGTCCACCAGCACAGGCTGTGTGCTTCGTCGAAGGCCTGGCCACCGGAGTCGGTGGCGAGCAGCGATGCTTCTGCGCCCAGATAGCGCGCGAGCGGCTCGAACTCCGGCCACGCCACTTCGCTCGTATAGAGATGCATCGCGGCTTCGAGCGAGCAATGCAGATCGATGACGACATCCGCATCCACCGACAACGCAAGCAGCGTGCGCTGCAGCGATTCGTATTCCGTTAGCGGTTGAAGCGCGGCGAGCGCATCGCGCAGCACGCTGCGGATGAGCGCCTTGTTGCGTTGCGCGTCGTCGCCGAACTGCTCACGCGCATTGCCGGCGAGTTTCGCCAGATCGACGAAGTGTCGATTGAAGTTCTTGCCGCTCGCCAGATCGAAGCGACCGATGAATTGTCCGAGCACGTACTGTGCGAGTCCGACCGGATTCGCGACCGGCACCAGCACGATTTCAGAAGCAAGCGCGCCGTCGGCTTCGAGTTGCTCAAGACGGCGGCGCAGCAGGACGCTGACGAGCATCGCCGGCGTTTCGTCCGCGTGCAGCGACGACTGGATGTAGATCTTCTCGCCGTTGCCAGGCGTGCCGAAATGGAAGCTCGTGATTTCGCGCCGCGTGCCGACGGCAGGCGACAGAAGCGGAGTGGTGTGCTGGCGCATAAGGTGTGAGGAATGGAGTGAAGATGAACGGTGACTTAATCGCCGTACGGATCGAAATCGAAGTAACGCTGCGCGATCTGCTTATAGGTACCGTCTTTGCGTATCGCCGCGATGGCGTCGTCGAGCGAGGCCTTCAACGCGGTGTCGTCCTTGCGCAGACCGATGCCGGTGCCGTGGTCGCCCATCGATAGCTGCGGTCCGACGAACGCAAAACCTTTGCCGGCCGGCGTGCGCAGAAAGCCGATATCGGCTTCGACCCAACCGAGCAGCGCGCCGTCGAGCCGGCCGTTGCGCAGATCTTCGAACACCTGGTCCTGGCTCTTGTACGCGATCACCTGAGCGCCACCCGGCGCCCAGTGCGCGAGCCCGTAGGTTTCGAACTGCGTGCCCGTCTGCACGCCGATGCGCTTGCCCGCGAGCGCGGCCGGATTGGCGGCGAGCGGCGAACCCTGCGCCGCAATCAGACGCGATTTGAACTGGAACAGCTTCGACGAAAACGCGATGGTCTGCATGCGCTTGTCGGTGATCGCCATCGACGACAGGATCGCGTCGATCTTGCGTGCCTGCAGCGCGGGGATCATCCCCGAGAACTCCATCTCGACCCAAGTGCATTTCGCGTGCATCCGGCGGCACAGCTCGTTGCCGAGATCGACGTCGAAACCTTTGAGGCTGCCGTCGGGCGCCTTGAAATCCATCGGCGGGTAAGTCGGATCGATGCCGAGACGGATTTCGCCGGGGTCGCGCGCGAACGCCGCGGGACTGACGCCGGCGCAAAGCGCGGCCACGATGGCCGCGAGCGCGAGCAGATTTTTTCTCATGGGGTCTCCGGAGCAAAACGGGGCACGGGGGGTACGCGGCGAGTGGTTGCGCTGCGCACATGGTAAAACGGCGCGGCGCCGGGTCGAAGACCTCTTCGGACTATCGTGTTCACTTTTTTCGATCGCGGGTCGGCGGCGTCGCTCATGCCTTCCCGATGCGCGGGCGCCTTACTGCTATCGATTTTGCTGTCGGTTGAGCGCGAGTGACAGCGATAACGCCAGCCGCCCGGTCTCGACATCCATCGTGTTGCGCAGCGGCGGCGCGCGAAAGGTCTCGAGCGCTGCACGTTGCCCGGGCGTACCGATGTCCAGTTGCGCAAGCAGTTCGGCGACGAGCGCGTACAGAACTGTCTTGTTGCCGTCTTCGACCTTCACCGCGATTCCGAGCGCACCGCTTGCACCGTGCCGCGCGGTTTGCGCCGACGCGCGCACGCCGACCGCGTAGCTCGCTTCAGCGCCGACCTTGCCGACCAGCGCACCGCCGAACGACTGCATCAGCAGCGTGCAGAAGCGGCCTTCGCCCGCGACCAGTTCCGGGTAAGTCGTCATCGCGCGATAGATGCGCGCGAGTGCGGCGGTGCGCGCGTCGCGCTCCGTCCGATCGGTTGCGTCCGCAAGCTTCGCGTAAAGTCGCGCGAGCCGGTCGAGCGGAAAGGCCGGCGTAGGCAGATTGCAACCATCGATGCTCCACTGCACCGCTGTGTCGGGCAGATCGCAGAGCTCGGCCATCGTGTGCCGCACGCGAACCTGCAGCGGATGCGCGGGAAGGTGATAATCGACCATCGATACGCCGAGCGCCTGCGCCGCCGCGAGCATGCCGACGTGCTTGCCCGAGCAGTTGCTGCATACGGCACCTGGTTCGAAATCGCGCTTGATCCATGCGCGGTAGACGTCGTCGGATAGTGGCGGATGGCCGCCGCAGCGCAGATCGGTTTCGCTTGCGTGTGCTTTGGTTAGCATCTGCTGCGCGCGTTCGATGTGGCGGTCCTCGCTGTTGTGCGACGCGCACATCAGCGCGAGATCGGCGGTGTCGAAGCCGTAGCGCTCCAGCGCGCCGGTCTCGACGACGGCGAGCGCCTGCGCGGGCTTGGCCGCCGAACGCGCCAGCGTGACGCGCGCCGGATCGCCGAAGCTGTAGAGCAGACGGCCGGTGGCATCGGTCACGGCAACATGAGCGACGTGGGTGTTTTCGACTGCGTCGCCGCGGTAGACGGTGGCGGCGACGGGCGCGGCAGTGCGAGCGGTCATCGGCGGTGTTCCGGAAATGTGAATGGCATACGCATTGTACGGACTCGGCGCATTGCGCTCGTGCGTGTGGATCTTGACCAGAACGCAACCGACGCGGAATAAAACCGGCCTGCATTGCGTTCTGCAAGGACTGCGGCACATCGCAGACGCTTTCACGCGACAAGAATTTCCGCCCAACCTTACATTTCGACAGCGAAGCGCCATGATTTCTCAAACCAGTCCCGAACTTTCCGCGCAGCATCTCGATGCCGACGCGCCGTCGCGTTATACGCGCACGGCGATGGCGCTGCACTGGATCATCGCGGTCCTGATTCTCTGCAACGTGGCGCTGGGTCTGAGCGCAGACTGGCTGCCCGACGACTGGGTGCGCCCAGTCATCGATACGCACAAATCGATCGGCATCACGGTGCTCGGCCTCGCGCTGCTGCGCATTCTGTGGCGCATCCGGCACCGGCCGCCCGCGCTGCCGCTGTCGTTCCCGCGCTGGGAGCGTGGCGCTGCGCACGCCGCGCACATCCTGCTGTATGTGCTGATGATCGGTTTGCCGCTATCGGGATGGCTGCACGATTCCGCGTGGAAAGACGCGGCTACCCATCCGATGCATCTCTTCAACCTGGTGCCGTGGCCGCGTATCGGCTACATCATGCATCTCGATCCCGTGCTGAAAGAAACGCTGCATGATCGCTTCGGCGCGCTGCACGTGTGGCTCGGTTATGGGCTTTATGCGCTGCTGGCGTTGCATATCGGCGGCGCGCTGAAGCATCAATGGATCGACCGGCATTCGGTTCTCAAACGCATGGTTCCCTGACGGCAAGACGCACCGCCCGATCGAACATCACCCCCATCGACGTAAAGAGTGAGCAACTTGAAGACTTCTCTGGAACAGGCGCTGGCAGCCGCCTCGCCGCGCATCGTGCCGCGCCCCGTTACGCTGACGGGGCTGCTGATACACGGCAGCGTAGGAGCGTTGTGGTTGATCCTGTTTGCCCGCGCGTTTTTTCTGCATGGCGTCGTGGCCTGGTCTACGGGGCTGGCGTATGTGATCTACGACACGCTGCTGCTGATCTTCGTCACGCTAAAGACGTTGCCGCTTGCGCGCGGCGATGTGAAGCCGCCGGTCGCTGCCTTTAGCGAAGACGAGTTGCCTTCGATGGGCGTGCTCGTCGCCGCACACAACGAAGCGTCCGTGTTGCCGATCACGCTCGCGGCGCTGCTAAGACAGACGCAAGGCCCCGCGCAGATCGTCATCGCTGACGACGGTTCGAGCGATGGCACGCACGAGCTGCTCGTGCGCGAATTCGGCTTGATCGCGCCGCGCGAGGGCGAACTGAGTGCACCGAGTACGCGCTATCCGAATCTCTACTGGTTACGCGTGGCGCACGGCGGCAAGGCACGTGCGCTGAATGCAGCGATCACGCTGGTATCGACTGAAACGGTAATGACCGTCGACGCAGACACGCTGCTAGCCGACGACGCAACCTTGGCGATGCGGCGCGCGTTTGCGCAGTATCCGCGTGTCGTCGCGGCGGCGGGCGTGATCGTGCCGGTGTGCGGCAAGACCGTATCGGGGCGTTTGTTCCAGTGGTTCCAGACCTACGAGTACATGCGCAACTTCATCGCGCGTTTTGCGTGGATGCGTGCCGATAGTCTGCTGCTGGTGTCGGGTGCGTTTGCTGCGTTTCGTCGCGATGCGCTGATGACGGTCGGCGGGTTCGATCCGCAGTGCCTCGTTGAAGACTATGAGTTGATCCATCGGTTGCGTCGCTACTCGGTGGATCACGGGCTCGACTGGGATGTGCATGTCGTCGGCGACGCGCACGCGCGCACCGACGCGCCGGCCACACTCGGCACGTTTTTACGGCAGCGTCGCCGCTGGTTTGCGGGCTTTCTGCAGACGCAATACTGGAATCGCGACATGACCGGCAATCCGCGCTACGGCACGCTTGGCATGTTGATGCTGCCGGTCAAGGCGTTCGATACGATGCAGCCGGTTTACGGGCTGACCGCGGTCGCGTTGCTGTTCGGTTTTGTGTTCGGCGGACACGGTGGGATCGTGCTGTCGATCTTCAGCGTGATCGGTCTCAAGACCGCGCTCGATCTCGCGTTCTATCTATGGTGCGTGCATCTGTATCGTCGCTGGACCGGCGATCGCGCGAACTCGAGTTTGTGGGCGGCGACTGCCGCTGCGATAACCGAGCCGTTCACGTTCCAGTTACTGCGCCACACTGGAGCGGTGCTCGGCTGGTTGCATTTTTTGCGCGGCGGACGCTCGTGGGGCAAGCAGCATCGCTCGGGGTTGGTCGCGGGCGGCGATTGATCTGATCGGCGCGAATTTTTACGCGTCGCCGCAGCGACGGATCGACGCTGCCGGCGTTGCCGCTACTTACCCAGTTCGTGCCCGATAATGCCGCCCGCCACGGCGCCGCCAACGGTGCCGACCGCGCTGTGATTCGTCGCTTCGTTGCCGATCACACCGCCCGCTGCTGCGCCGCCTAGCGTGCAGCCTGCCACGAGCGGCGCCAGAACGGCGGCGGCCGTCACACTGATCCATCTGATTCGATTCCACATAGCGAACTCCGTAGGAAAAGCGGGTACCAAAGGGAGTAGCAAGCGGTGTGCCGTGCCGATCTCCGGCGTCGAACCCCGTTTGCCTGGCTCCGTTCCGCTTGCTAGACTCCGATCGCAATCCACCCAACCGCATTTGCCCGACGCGTCGGATCCTGGACTAATCACGGAGACTTCATGACTTACATGCTGCTCATCGTCGAACCCGCCGACCAGCGCAACGATCGCACCGAAGCGGAAGGGCGCGTGCTGTACGACCGCATGCTTGCCTATGGCGCCGATCTCCAGTCACGCGGGCTTTTGCTTGAAGCGCAGTCGCTGGCGTCGACGAAGCAGGCCGCGCGGCTGCAGGTGCGTAACGGCGAACGCAGGCTCGTGGATGGCCCGTTTGCCGAAGCGAAGGAAATGGTCGGCGGATTCTTCCTGCTCGATTGCGCAACCCGCGCCGAAGCGCTCGAAATCGCCGCCACCTGCCCAGCCGCCGAATGGGCGACCATCGAGGTCCGCGAAGTCGCTCCCTGCTACAAATAAACGTCGTATCGCTTCGCGACCAGGTATTTACCCTGATCTCGTCATTCCGTGTCGATCTCGTTGTTCGCCGTTCGTCGTGTCGGTAAGGAGCCAGCAAACGGTTCCTCCCACTGACAACCCAACGGAGAGATTGCGATGCGTTTCATGATGATGATCAAAGCGAGTGCAACGAGCGAAGCCGGCGGCATGCCGTCCGAAGAGCTGATCGCCGCCATGACGACCTATCACGAAGAGCTTGCGAAGGCCGGTGTGCTGCTCGATGCCACTGGCCTTCAGCCGAGTTCCACGGGCTGGCGCATCCAGTATTCGAATGGACAGCGCCGGGTGATCGACGGGCCGTTCGCCGAAACGAAGGAACTGATTGCCGGTTACACGCTGATCCAGGTGCGCTCGCGCGAGGAAGCGATGGAATGGGCGCGGCGTTTTCCCGCGCCGTTCGGCGAACTGGCCGACGGCGAAATCGAAGTGCGTCAGATTTTCGAACTCGATGACTTCGGACCGAGCGATGCGGTAGACCGTTTTCGCAAGCTCGACACCGTTCATCATCAGGCGGCAACGAACTGAGGAGACGCGTCATGTTCAAGAACCTGCTCATCGCTGTCGTTGCTATCGTCGGTCTGGTGCTGATCTACGCGGCGACCCGGCCCGATACGTTTCACATCGCGCGTACCGTGCGCATCCAGGCGCCGCCCGAGCGCATTTATGCGCTGATCGACAGTCTGCGCAACTTCAATAGATGGAACCCGTTCGAGAAGAAAGATCCGAATCTGAAGGGCACCTACGGTGGGCCCGATGTCGGTCCCGGTGCGAGCTACGCCTGGACAGGCGAGAAGATCGGCGTTGGACAGATGACCATCGTCGATAACACAGCGCCTTCACGCGTGACGATGCAGCTCGATTTCATCAAGCCGTTCGAGGCGCACAACATGGCCGATTTCACGCTCACGCCTGCCGCCGATACCCCCGGTGCCACCGACGTCACCTGGACAATGCACGGACCCTCGCCGTATGTGTCGAAGCTGATGGAGGTGTTCGTCAGCATGGACAAGATGGTCGGCAACGACTTCGAAAGCGGACTGAACAACCTGAAGACGCTGGCCGAAGCGAGCTAAGCCCACACCACACACATCGGCCGGCTACGTCGTGTGTTGCCGGCCTCACGGTACAAAGGACTGTTTGATCATGCACAAGCAAATCTACGTCAATCTGGCCGTCGGCGATCTGGGTCGCTCGAAGGCATTCTTTTCTCACCTCGGCTTCGAATTCGATCCGAAGTTCACCAACGATCAGGCAGCCTGCATGATCGTTGGCGAGAATATCTACACGATGCTGCTGGTCAAGCCGTTCTTCCAGAGCTTCACGCACAAGACGCTGTGCGATCCGGCGCAGAGCACTGAAGCACTCGTATGCCTGTCGTGCGACAGCCGCGAAGAAGTCGATCGCCTCGTGGCGAAAGCGGTGGCGGCGGGCGGGAAGGTACCGCGTGCGCCGCAGGACTACGGCTTTATGTACGAACGCAGTTTCGAGGATGTCGATGGGCACATGTGGGAGTTGATCCACATGGACCCTAACGCCGAATGCGTTTCCTGAGGTCGAACGTGACTACGGCAGCGACGCATCGTGCGATCGAGGCGGTCTGGCGGATCGAAGCGGCGAAGGTCATTGCTTACGTCGCGCGCGTGGTGCGCGACGTCGGCGTGGCTGAGGAACTTGCGCAGGACGCGCTCGTGGCCGCACTCGAGCATTGGCCCGAAGCGGGCGTGCCCGATAACCCGGGGGCCTGGCTAATGGCGACGGCGAAAAATCGCGCGCTCGACCGGTTGCGACTCGATGCATTGCATGCGCGCAAGCATGAGGAACTCGGCCTCGATCTGGATGCGCTCGAAGCGCATGTCGTGCCCGACTTCGTCGACGCACTCGACGCTGCGCGCGCAGACGACATCGGCGACGACCTGCTGCGGCTCGTGTTCACCGCGTGCCACCCGGTGCTATCGACCGATGCGCGCGTCGCGTTGACGCTGCGCCTGCTAGGCGGTCTCACCACCGACGAAATCGCACGCGGCTTTCTCGTGCCGGAACCGACCATTGCGCAGCGCATCGTGCGTGCGAAACGCACGCTGTCGGCGGCGAAAGTGCCGTTCGATGTGCCGCAGGCCGATGCGCGCGCGGTGCGCCTCGCGTCGGTGCTCGAAGTGATCTATCTGATCTTCAACGAAGGCTATTCGGCGACCGCCGGCGACGACTGGATGCGTCCCGCGCTCTGCGAAGAAGCGATGCGGCTCGGGCGCGTGCTCGCCGGGCTCGCGCCCGGCGAGAGCGAAGTGCATGGTCTGGTCGCGCTGATGGAGATCCAGGCGTCGCGCACGCATGCGCGTGTCGATGCGCAAGGGCGTCCGGTGTTGTTGCTCGATCAGGATCGCAGCCGTTGGGACCCGCTGCTGATCCGCCGCGGACTCGTCGCGCTGGAGCGGGCCGAGACGCTCGGCGGCGCGAGTGGGCCGTACGCGCTGCAGGCTGCGCTGGCCGCCTGCCACGCGCGCGCACATCGCGCGGATGACACCGACTGGGAGCAGATCGTCGCGCTTTACGATGCGCTCGTGCAGGTTACACCGTCGCCGGTGGTCGAGCTGAATCGCGCGGTGGCGGTGGGGATGGCGTTCGGTCCTGCTGCTGGGCTCGAACTCGTCGATGCACTCGCGGCCGAACCTGCGCTCGCGAACTACCACTGGCTACCGAGCGTACGTGGCGACCTGCTTGCGAAGCTCGGTCGTATCGACGAGGCGCGCGTCGAATTCGCGCGGGCGGCATCAATGACACGCAATGCCCGCGAGCGCGAATTGCTGCTGGAGAGGGCTCGCATGGCGGGCAACTAAACGCGTTCGTGACGAGTGGTGACGATGCGGCTCAGCCCTGCTGCCGCTTGCGATAATTCGCAACCTTGTGGCGGTTGCCGCAGGTCGCCATGCTGCACCAGCGACGTCGATGCGATTTCGTCCGGTCGTAGAAACATCTTGTGCAATCGGGCTGTTCGCACTTGCGCACGAGATCGAATTCGCCGTTAGCGAGTAGTTCCGCCGCCGCTTCGGCAAGCGGCATCAACAGATGTTCGACGCAGCGCTGCTCAGTGCGCCGCTCGACACGCCAACTCCCTTCATCCGCTACCACCTGCACGGCATAGCGACCGCGCGCGAGAAACGCATTCAGCGCGGCCACGTCCACGTTTTCCCCTGCCTTGCGCTGCGCCACGAGTGTTCGCACGGTCTCGCGCAATGCGCGTGTCGCGTCGAGCAACGCGTGCGGCGTGTGCAACGCGAAGGCCGGTGCGTTTGCGGGCAGCCCCATTCGTTCGAGCCAGCGCAATACATCGGCGTCGCTTTGCAGGAAATCGCGCGGCGCGCCGTCTACTTGCGCGACGGTATTCAGCAGATCGAGCGCGACGTGGTCGGCTATCAGCATCGGTTCGATCAAGACGTCCGGGGGCCGGGGCGAGTTCATGGCAGAAGCGTCTGGCTGCAGAGCACAAGGGATACTGAATCAACTGTAACCGTCAAAATTGTTCTTGACAAGTTACATTGCGTCGTCAATGATGTAACCGTACTGAATGTACTTTAACGGTTTCATCATCCACCTTCTCCAGGAGAACATCATCATGTCGACGTCGTTGCTGTCCGAAGCCGGGTTGCCTGCTATTCCCCATGTGTCGCTCAAGCGCGTCGATGCCGACGGTGTCAACGTGTTCTATCGCGAAGCCGGTCCGGCCGATGCGCCGGTGCTGTTGCTGCTGCACGGTTTCCCCACGTCGTCGCATATGTTTCGCGAGCTGATGCCGCGGCTGGCGGCGCGTTACCGCGTGATCGCGCCTGACTTGCCGGGGTTTGGTTTCACGACGGTGCCGGATGCGCGCGGTTATACCTATTCGTTCGATGGGCTTGCGAAGACTGCGCTGGCTTTTGTCGATGCACTTGGGCTTAGTCGCTATGCGTTGTATGTGTTCGATTACGGCGCGCCGGTTGGGTTTCGGCTGGCGCTTGCGCATCCGGAGCGGGTGACCGCGCTCGTGTCGCAGAACGGCAATGCGTATGAGGAGGGGCTTGGCGATGCGTGGGCCCCGATCCGTGCGTACTGGTCGAGCCCGACGGAGGCGAACCGCAAAACGATCGCCGATGAAGTGTTGACGCTTGCGGGCACGCAGTGGCAGTACGAGCACGGCGTGGCCGATCCGCAGAGTGTTGCGCCAGAAACGTACACGCTCGACACGGCGTTATTCGAGCGGCCCGGTAATCGCGATATCCAGCTCGATCTGTTTCTCGACTATCGGTCGAACCTCGTGCTGTATCCGCAGTTTCAGGCGTATTTCCGCGAGTTCCGGCCGCCGACTCTTGCGATTTGGGGCAAGCATGATCCGTTTTTTATTCCGCCGGGTGCGCATGCTTACCGGCGCGATAACCCGGATGCAATCGTTGAGTTGCTCGATACGGGGCATTTCGCGCTGGAGACGCATGTCGATGAGATTGCGGTTGGGATTGATCGGTTGTTGCGGTCAGTGTAGAAGGTGGATGGGGGTCGACCTGAAAGTTCGCAAGCAACCCGCCCAGAAGGCGGGTTTTTGCTTTCTTGGTCCTCCCTACCAAAGGACTTGGACATGATGAGCGATAGCAAGACCAGGTTGAACAATGCAGCCGTTCTTCACATGCTTTGCGGGAAGATCGCGTCGGGGAAATCGACGCTGACGAAACACCTGGCGCGCACCGAGAATGCCGTGGTGATCAGCGAAGATGTCTGGCTTACGCATCTCTATCCGGGCGAGATCCGCACGCTTGATGATTACGTGCGGTGTTCGGTGCGGATCAGACGGGTGCTCTCGGAGCATGTGCAGGCACTTCTATCGGCCGGGGTGTCCATCGTTCTGGACTTTCCCTTCAACACCCGAAACAGGAAGAGTCGTCCCGCCACTATGCGTGTCGCTTGGGATTCCACGCTTTGTGTACGAACTCGAGCCGGTTGCCATCGAAGTCGGCGACATTGGCAGCGTAGTAGCCATGGGCGAAGTAAGCGCGGTCGGCTGGTTTCCCCTCGTCGGTGCCACCGGCTTTGATTGCAGCAGCGTAGGCCGCGTCAACCAGTTCATTGGTGTCGCAGACGATCCCGAGGTATAGCCCGGTCTCGCCAGGGTTGCGTCGACGTAACCAGATGCTTGAGCCGACCGCATCGCCCTTGCCGTACACGTCGTCACCAATGCCGTAAAGATCAGGGACGCCCTCGGGGCCCGAAGCGGCGTCGTAGTTGCCGAATACGCGCCAGCCGAGTGGCTTCAAGGCTTCGGAATAGAAAGCCAGTGACCTGTCGATGTCGATGACGGAAATGTAGACGTGGTCGATCATTTGAGTGCCTTTAGTTTGGGTGGATATTGCTTGCCTGACTACATCGAACGATATCAAACCTAAGGATGTCCTGCGCTCCGGTAGCGTGAGGAATGACGTGACGGCAGCCCCAGAGCAACGAATGCACATGCACCGCTTCGTCGATCATCAGCCGAACGTGAATACATACGCTTCGACACCCGGGTCCAGAAACTCGATCGAGAACGTGTGGTCCTGAATGTGGCCGGTTTGCCGCACCAGTTGATAGAGTCGCTGCTCAGTCACGGTTCCACTTCCATCAGCGCTGACGTCGACGCCGTGTGCCTCGCCAGGCGCAGCGTCATCGATGCTGACGCGAAACCGCACCGGCTTTCCGTCATTGCCGGGCCCAAGCACCAGATGCAGATCGCGTGCATGAAAACGAAAGATGATGCGCCCGGACGCGGCCGCAAGCACCGCATGCTCGGCGCCGACCTTCCACGTGCCCGCAAGTCCCCAGTCATTCAAGGCTAGCTGCGAGGGGGCGACATACGTACGCGGCTGGTCCTGCGTTTCGCCGCCGCGTGAAACGAAATTGTCTGCGCGCGCGTAGCCGATGTAGGTTTCGGGAGACTGGATATCGGCGATGTCAGCGGCCATCTGCACGCCTTGCGCAGGTATATCGGCCAACCCCGGTGCGATCTTTGCCGCGTCTGCATGTCCCGCGTCGATCAGCAGTTGCTGAATGACCTTTTCCGATTGTACGTAGTCGCCCTCGCCGAAATAGTGATAGCGGATCCGTCCCTGTGCATCGACCACATACAAAGCAGGCCAGTATTCATTGCCGAGCGCACGCCAGATCGCGTCGTTATTGTCGATTGCGACCGGGTAGGTGATGCCGAGGTCATGCGTCGCTTTCTTAACATTGCTGACGTTGTGCTCGAAAGTGAATTCGGGCGCTTGCACACCTATTACAACCAGCCCTTGGGCCTTGTACTTTTGCGCCCACGCTTTCAGATATGGCAGCGAACGTAAGCTGTTGATGCACGAATAGGTCCAGAAGTCGACCAGCACGACCTTGCCGCGCAGGTTCTGAGCGGTCAGCGGCGGGGAGTTCAACCACGCCACTGCGCCGCCAAGCGTCGGCAGTACGCCTTCCACGGGCAGCGCCGCAGCGCTGCGCGGAAGCGGGTCGACTGGTTTCTTCTCGTGTCCGGAGTCGACAATCGTCGGCACACGAGCCAGCGCTACAGTGTTGGCGCCAAGTGCAATAGCCGCCGTGAGGCAAAACATGACGAAGCGCCGTGGCGGCCGGATGTAAATACCGAGGATCGTGAAGATACCGGGCAGACTGGAGAAAATAATGGATAGCATGGTTACTGGACCGTACAGGTTGAGAGGCAGGATGCAGGCGGCGTCTGGCGTTGATGCATTTGAACGCGCCGAAGTATCTGGCTTGTGTCTGAGAGGCGGGTCAATTGCAATGTCGTGTATCACGGCGATTCGCAGATACACTGCGACACAAAAAGCGCCTCGGCCTTCACGGTCGCGCACATCGCACCACCGAAACATTGGCCCACTCGAGGAGTCGTGATGCCCCCAATCGATCGCCGTTCAATGCTGCTTGCCTCTGCAACCATACCGCTGACTCTTGCCGGCTTTCGCGCCACGGATGTCGCCCAGGCGGCAGAGAGTGCGTCATCGGCTAAGCCACCAGTAGCACCAGAACCGCAAGACATCACACGCACACTCGCGCACTACATCGTCGCAGCGAAATACGACGATCTCCCACCCAAGGTCCGCAAGGAAGGCGTCCGCACGCTGTTCAACTGGGTCGGTGTGGCGATAGGCGGTTCCCATCACGAGACCGTCGACATCGCCGTATCGGCGCTTGCACCATTCTCGGGGCCACCGCAGGCGAATCTGCTCGGTCGTCGCGAACGATTCGACGTGATGAACGCCGCATTCCTGAATGGTGTATCGAGTCACATCTTCGACTACGACGATACTCATCTGAAGACGATCATCCATCCGGCCGGACCAGTCGCCTCGGCCATTCTTGCGCTCGCAGAAATGCAACCGGTGAATGGCAAGGATTTCCTGAACGCGCTCGTGCTCGGTGTCGAGACGGAATGCCGGATCGGCAATGCGGTGTATCCAAACCACTATGACGTGGGCTGGCATATCACCGGCACCACCGGCGTATTCGGTGCGGCGGCGGCCGTCGGCAAGCTGATAGGGTTGAATGAGCAGCAGATGATCTGGGCTCTCGGCCTTGCAGCCTCGCAACCGGTCGGTCTGCGCGAATCGTTCGGTTCGATGAACAAGAGCTTCAATCTAGGTCGCGCGGCGAGCAACGGTTTGTTCGCGGCGATTCTCGCGTCGAAGAACTTCACGAGTTCCGACAAGATGATCGAAGCGAAGCGCGGTTGGGCAAACACGCTCAGCACCAAACAGGACTACACGCAGATCACCGACGGGCTCGGCCAGCATTACGAAGCGGCGCTCAACACCTACAAACCGTTTGCCTGCGGCATCGTCATGCATCCGGCAATCGACGCTGCAATCCAGTTGCGCAACGAGAACAGACTGATACCGGACCAGATCGCTCGCGTTGAACTCAAGGTCAATCCGCTGGTACTCGAACTCACAGGAAAGAAGACACCGCGCGATGGGCTCGAAGGTAAGTTCAGCATCTATCACGCGACTGCGGTGGCGCTTGTCGAAGGAGCCGGCGGCGAGAAACAGTTCAGCGATCGAGCGGTACGCGATCCCGTCATCGTCGACCTGCGTGGCAAGGTCGTGCCGATCGTCGATCCCATGATCAAACCCGAGCAGGTCGATATGACCATCGTGCTAAAGGACGGGCGATCGCTGCACAAATATATTGAACACGCCATCGGTAGTCTCGAAGTGCCGATGAGCGATCAGGCACTCGAGAAGAAGTTTGCGGATCTCGCGGACGGGACCATCCCGGCTCAGCAGGCCCGTCACGTTATGGACCTGTGCTGGGGAGTGGAAGACCTGACAAACGCTGGTGATATCGCGAAGAATGCAGCGGCCGCTTGATGGCGCATTCGCGAAGACGGTTCTTAAGTCGCGGGCTTCAGCGACGCATTATGCCGCTCCCTTAAGAGCGTCAACAATGCCGCAAGCGCAGAGGAAACCTGCTTGCGCGATGGGTAATAAAGGAAGAATCCGGGAAAGGGCGGCGTCCACTCTTCCAGCAACCTGACAAGGCGACCCGATTCGATCGAGGCCGCTGCCTCGTGCTCCAGTACGTAAGCGACACCGAGTCCATCCACGGCGGCTTGAAGCATGGGCTCGGGTTCGTTGAACGTCAGCGGCCCGGACAGTTTTAGCTTCAGGTGACGGCCGTCCTTTTCAAACTCCCAGGCATAAAGCGTGTGCGCGCTAACCATCCGGTAGTTGATGCAAAGATGCGCCTGAAGGTCCTCCGGCATCCGCGGCGCGGGATAGCGCGCCAGGTACACCGGCGACGCGACGACTGCCATACGAAGCTCCGGTCCTACGCGAAGCGCAACCATGTCCTGCTCCAGTTTCTCGCCGAGTCGAATGCCGGCGTCGAAGCGATCGGCCACGATGTCGCGAAACCCATAATCGATGATGACTTCGAGCGTGGCTTGCGGATGCGCCGCGCAGAAATCGGCGAGCACGGGCCGGATGACAGCGTCATAAGCCTGGCGCGTCGCCGTGATGCGAAGCGTGCCGGAAACGCGATCGTGCTCGCGCCCCAGCGTGCCCAAGGTGTCATGGATTGCGGCAAGCGCGGGCTCCAGTGCGAGCAACAGCTTTTCTCCCGCCTCCGTCGGCGCGACGCTGCGGCTGGTTCGTCGCAATAACGCGATGCCGAGACGTTGCTCCAGCCGCTTGATCGTGTAACTGAGCATTGAGTTCGACACGCCGAGATCGGCGGCTGCGCGCGTGAAGCTGCGGGTTCTCGCAACCATGGCAAACGCCGACAGATCGTCAAGGCTGCCTCTCGGTATCGTGCGATCTGATGGCATGACTCATTCGAATTATCCAGGATGATTGCAAGGATAAGCGTCTCTACCATAGCGTCAAGGTGCGATTTCGATTCGTTCACAAGATGAAAGGTAAAGACATGATCAAGAAAAATGCTGTCTGGCTGATTACAGGCTGCTCGAAAGGTTTGGGCCGGGCGCTGGCTCTGGAGGCTCTCAAAGCGGGTTATCGCGTCGTCATGAGTGCACGGGATGTGTCCACGCTCGCGGACATCGTGAAGGAATACGGCGAGGCCGCCGCTGCCGTGGAGCTCGACGTTACCCGGGTCGATCAGGTGCGCGCGGCAGTGGCTGCGGCCGAAGCGCGCTTTGGGGCCATCGACGTGCTCGTGAACAATGCGGGCTACGGGTACCTCGCAGCGATCGAGGAAGGTGAAGACGATGACGTCCGGGAAATGTTCGAGACCAACGTCTTCGGCACCTGGAACATGATCAAGGCGGCGCTGCCCGGTATGCGCGAGCGTGGCCGCGGACACGTCGTCAACATCAGTTCGGTCGGCGGGCTGACGACTTTTCCGGCGGTCGGTTTCTACCATATGGCGAAGTTCGCCGTAGAGGGGTTATCCGAAACACTGGCCAAAGAGATTGCGCCTTTTGGTCTCGGTGTGACGGCCGTCGAGCCGGGCGCTTTTCGAACCGACTTCCGCGGCGGGTCCTTGAAGCAGTCGAAGACAAGACTGCCGGCCTATGCGGAGACCGCCGGCAAGGCGCGCGACAACGTATCCGCTGCGCATGGGGCGCAGCAGGGCGATCCGGTGTTGGGCAGCAAGGCGATCATTGCCGCTGTGGAGTCGGATCGACCGCCGATGCATCTGGTGATCGGTGGAGACGCACTCGATCTGATCCGCAAAAAACTCGCGGACCTCAATCACGATCTCGACACGTGGGAAACCGTGACGAGAAGCACCAGTTTCAAAGAACCCGAGAAGACCTGACACGCGTGTAAAGCAGATCCTTCCTTCTGGTCCGTCTCCGCTTGACCTATAGTGGTCTTCGCGCGGTCGCGCATGAAACGCGTTACCGCGCGCGATGAACGTCCACGAAATAGAGAAGGAGAGTCGTGATGGCAGGAGACAGCGTCAGCCGACGCCAGATGCTAGCGATGTTAGGAGGCATAGCCCCGTTGCTGTTGACCGGAGGAGCCGAGGCGAGTCCGATCGATACCAGCGAGACCATGTATACGCTGCCCCCGGATATCAAGTTCATCCCGCAGGTCGACGCGCCGCCGAAGAGTATCGAGAGCGCGTACCTGTATAGCAATCCGGTGAAGGAAGGCATCTATTACACGCTGATACGCTGGTACCCGGGCTATATGAGCGCGCCTCACAGCTACGCCTCGGATCGCTTATGCGTCGTGCTGTCCGGCACCTGGTGGATCAATAGCGGCCAGGACTTCGATCCTGGGCACACGGTGCCGGTGCCGGCCGGCACCTTCGTGCGGCGCATCGCGCGAACCTGGCATTACGACGGTGTTCGTCGCGGCGAACCAGAGCCGGTCGTGATTGCCATCTGCGGAATCGGTCCGGTGGATATCCGGCTGGCGGAGACGGACAAGCCGCTGGTTCGGGCTGTATAAAGCGGCATCGTTTCCTGTGTGGTGTCGGAAACCCCGCGGGGCTTCCGACGCTTCATTGCTGACGCAACGATCTCAACCCCGCACGAACTTCTTCCGCAAACAACTGCGGTTGTTCCCACGCCGCAAAGTGTCCGCCTTTCTCAACCCTGTTGTAATAGATCAGATTGTGATACGCCCGCTCTGTCCAGCTTCGCGGGGCCTGGTAGTTTTCTCGCGGAAAGACGCTGACGGCAGTCGGGATGGACACGTCGGCGGCGGCCAGGAAGTTGAAGTGCGACTCCCAATAGAAGCGCGCCGCGGAAATCCCGGTGTTAGTCAGCCAGTAGAGTGTGATGTCGTCGAGGACGTCGTTACGTGTCAGGCTACCGGCCGATTCGCCATTGACGTCGCGCCCAAACACCGCCGACGTCAATGCCGCGGCCGGCTGAACATAACCATCACCGTGATCGAGAAGCCAGCTTGCCAGTGCAACGGGTGAGTCCGCTAATCCGTACAGCGTTTGCGGGCGTGTTCCCATCTCGAGTGCGTAGGCGCGTCGTTTCTTGAAGGCCGAGTTGAGCTGCTCGTAAGCGTGCTTTTCGTCATCGGAGAGACCGGAGGGTGCTGGGTCGCCAGCCTGAAGCGCCTTTGCAATTTCCGGCGGAACCGTAGCGGGGAAGCTCACGTGTATGCCCAGCAATTCCGGCGGCGCCTGCTTACCCATTACATTGCAGACTACGCCACCAAGGTCGCCGCCTTGCGCTGCAAATTTCTCATACCCAAGGCGCTTCATGAGTACGACCCAGGCACGCGCGGTCTTCTCCGGTCCCCAGCCTGTCGTAGTCGGCTTGCCTGAAAAACCGTAACCCGGTAGAGACGGAATGACCAGATGGAAGGTATCCGACGCGCTCGCGCCATAGGCGGTCGGATTGGTTAGCGGATCGACGATCTTCAACTGCTCGATGATCGAACCGGGCCACCCGTGCGTGACGATGAGCGGCATGGCATTTTCATGTTTCGAACGAACGTGGATGAAATGAATATCCAGCCCATCGATCTCGGTGATGAATTGCGGCAGCGCGTTCAGCTTCGCTTCACATGCGCGCCAGTCGTAGTCTGTCGACCAATGGCGTGCGAATTCCTGCACCATCGCGAGCGGCACGCCTTGCGAGTCGTCGGTGACCGTCTCGCGCTCGGGCCACCTCGTTGCCTTGATGCGTCGTCGCAAATCGATCAGTTGCGATTCGGGAACGTGCACACGAAGCGGACGAATCGCGGTCGTGTCGCCGTTGGCCGGTTGCGTAATTTGCGTGATCGACGAATTCGTTTCTGCGAACGCGAGCTGGCTCAATGAGCCGGCAGCAACAGTCGCCGCGGCTACATTCACGAAACGACGGCGCGACGGCGATTGGGGAGAGGTGTTGTCGGACATAGGGTCTCCGGGTGGCAATGAAGCCGGGTTCCTGAGGCAGTGAAAGGTGCACTGCATCTCGAGCCCAACGCTCGAAGACCGTATTCGAGCGCACGGAGTTATCCCGCATGTGTCGGAGAATGTGGCTTTTGTATAGGCGTGTTTCAACACGTGCTGCGGATACATTACGGTACAAATGCGGACTTCATCGAGCGTAAGCAAAGGTGCGTTGTTCGCTTGCAGGTAGTGCCTGCTCAGGCGTAAGCCGTACCTTCCATTGCAGCTTTAACGCCGACGGTTCCTTGCTCGACCATAGCGAGAAACACCGCTTTCGCTTCCCCGGTATCTTGCCGCTGTCGGAAGGTTTGGTGAGCCTGGATGAGTGCCACGGTCCACACGGCAAAGAACAAACTCGCCGCCAGATGGGCGAGAGGATCGGCAGGTTCTTCTTCTACGCATTCGGATAGTGCCGCTGCCAGTACTTGCGTGAGTTCGTCGCGTATTGCTCTCGCCCGTGCCTTAAGGGTTTCACTACCCTCGATCGTCGCGATGAAGCCCTGGCTTGCCGCAGAGAATTCAACGAACGGACTCTGTTCCTCGGCAAGCCGGTGAGCGAGCAGACGCAACGTCTCGATCGGCGCCACGCGCGCATCGCGCTGTCGCAGTGCCTCACGCAGGATCTCGCGGAATTCCTCGTCACGATCGAAGAACATGTCCTCCTTGCGCGGAAAGTGGTTGAACACCGTCATTCGCCCGACGTCGGCGGCTTCCGCGATTTCGTCCACGGTCACTTCATCGAAGCCCCGTTCGAGGAAGAGGCGCGTGGCGATATTGGAGATGCCCTGGCGCGTGGCGAGGCGTTTGCGGGATCGACGGTCGGATGGCGTTGACATGGCACAGATGATATCTCAAAATATGTACTGAGTACATATTGGAATCAAGTACATGGAATTCATGATGGATGTCGTCATTGTGGGCGCCGGCCCTGTCGGACTTCTGAGCGCAATCGAGCTGACTCTGGGCGGTGCGCGCGTCCTCGTGCTCGAACGCCTCGCGGCCCCGAGCATGGCCAGCAAGGCACTCGGTATCGGACCGCTGGGAAGCGAAGCGTTGCAGCGTCGCGGCATGGCCGCGGCAATCGCCGCCGCAGAAGAGCACACCTTTACGACGATAAAGAAGTTCACTGAGCAGAACGGCCCGAACACGCGTGGAAAAGGGTCGAAGTTCAGCGGTCATTTTGCTGGCCTGTCTCTTATCCGCAAGGATGCGCAGAAGGAGCCGCAACGGCATGCACACCCCGTGGATCAACAGGCTGTCGAAGCGATGCTGGCAGAGCGCGTACGCGCGCTTGGCATCGAGGTGCGTCGCGAGTGCGATGTGACGAACGTTGTTCAGCGGGTGGACGGCGTCGATGTGGAGTGGGTATCTCCGGCGGGCGAAGACCGTATTCGTTGCGCCTACTTCGTGGGTTGCGACGGCGGGCGTAGCCAGATCCGCAAGATGGCTGGCTTCGCGTTCCCCGGCACGGCGCCGTCGATGACGATGTATCAGGCGACTGCCGAGATCGATCATCCCGAGCGCCTGTTGCCTACCGGTTGGCGTCGCACATCGGGCGGCGTGTTTTCTTATGGACCGTTTCCCGGTCGATTCTTCATGCTGGACTTTAGCGGTCCGCCTGAAGATCGCGAGGCTCCGGTCACGCGTGAGGAGATCGAAGCGGTTCTACGCAGGGTTAGCGGAGAGGATGTGCGTGTGAAGGCGCTCGAAAGCGCGAGCCGGTGGACCGACAACACGCGGCTTGTCGATACTTACCGTCAAGGCAGAGTGCTGCTTGCCGGCGATGCCGCACATGTCCATTCGCCGTTCGGCGGTCAGGGCCTGAGTCTCGGGCTAGTGGACGCTGCGAATCTTGGGTGGAAGCTTGCCGCGGTGGTTCGCGGCGAGATGCCCGACAGCCTGCTCGATACCTACACAGCCGAGCGTCGACCTGTCGCCGAAGCAGTCATGGCAAATACGCTCGCGCAGATCGCCATCATGCGACCCGATCCACAAGCGGGTGCGATGCGGGACATCGTCGCAAACCTGATGCAGTTCGATGACGTCAATCGCTTTATTGGCGAGATCATGAGCGGGCTTTCCATTCGTTACGACCTCGGCTCGGACCTTGACGATGTCGGACGGTTGATCGGCGACAAGCCGATCGACCTTAGCGATGCACATGTCTCGCTCTACGATGTCATGCAGGATGGCATGAGTGTTTTTCTCGATGCCTCAACCGACGGGAAAGCTTCAACGCTTGTGGCGAGCTGCACGCGACGAGTACGTTGCGTCGCTGTGGCTACCGGGCCTTCGATGCTGATTCGTCCCGATGCCTGCATTGCCTGGACCGGTGAAGAGAACAGCACAGACGGCCTGGAAGAAGCGCTGCATCGCTGGTGCATTCCGGCACTCGGCTTGCCGGTTGATGAGCAAGCAGCAAACGCCTAGCCGAAAATTTTCAGGTGCTCGGCGAGTATCGTGCTACCGATTCCGATCAGCACTACGCCGCCCGCCATCTCCGCACGCCTGCCCGCGACGCGACCGATCACACGACCGAGCATGACCCCGATCGTGACCATCGCCATGGTGGCGAGTCCGATTGCCGCAGCCGTCGAGTAGATGTTGACGTCGACAAAGGCGAGACCCGCACCGACCGCCATCGCATCGATACTCGTAGCAAAGCCCGTTAAGGCAAGCAACCAGAACGAATGCGTTGCGGGCTTCGTCTCTTCGATTTCTTTAGCGCTGAAGCTGTTGAAAGCCATGCGAGCGCCAAGGACGAGCAGCAACGTAAATGCGATCCAGTGATCCCATGCGGAGACGTATTGCGCTGCTGCTTTGCCAAGAAACCACCCGGCCAAAGGGGTTAGCGCTTCGATAACGCCGAAGATCAGTCCCGTCCTGATAGCCTCGCTCCAGCGAGGGCGATGGAGCGTGGCACCTTTGCCGATTGCGGCTGCAAAGGCATCGGTGGACATGGCGAAGGCGAGGAACAGGGTTGCGACAGGATTCATGAGAGCGAGCACTCAAGGTCGGGCAGAGAACCATGACACATCGCCGCGCCCGACCGGTCGCGTGATGTGTCGATGGTCTTGCCAACCTGACGGCTGCCTGCACCACGATCTGTGCGACCGAGTATGTTGATGCAGGCGCTTCCGGGCGGAAGCCGGCTACTCCCCAAAGACAGGGGCGAGCATAGCACGTCAGAAAGGTTTATGTAATTTTTCACCCTTCAATCGACTTGCTGCTGTAACACCTGACGCGATAGAATCGCGCCAGCTCATTGGGGAGTAGCCGCCCTGGACGCGATGTTCGGGGGCGCACGTCAACATACTTGGGGAGTCGCAAGACCCTCCATGGCGTACGCAGCGATATGCCTGGCAAGACCGATGACACGCATTCCGACCTAACCGGGTCGCCGGAATGCGCGTCATCGCGTTTTATCAGCGCGGCCCGGGTACAACTCCACATGCAATCCTTTCTCGTTTCGACCAGCGTGGTGGGCCTCGCCGAAATCGGCGACAAGACACAGCTGCTGTCTCTCGTGCTGGCTGCGCGTTATCGCAAGCCAATTCCTATCGCTCTAGGCGTGTTTGCCGCGACGTTGATAAACCACGCGGCATCCGGCGCATTAGGCGCATGGCTCGCGAGCGTTCTGAGCCCCGGCATTTTGAATTGGGCAGTCGTTGCATCGTTTGCGGTAATGGCCGTGTGGATTCTCGTTCCGGATAAGCTCGACGACGCCGATGCGGCGGTGACGAAAAATACGCTCGGCGTATTCGGCACGACGGCCGTGACGTTCTTTCTCGCGGAGATGGGCGACAAGACTCAAATCGTGACGATCGCGCTTGCTGCGCGATTTCATGAGTTTTTCGGCGTGGTCGCGGGTACGACGTTGGGCATGATGCTGGCGAACGTACCGGTTATCTATCTTGGACACAAGTTCGCGGACCGTCTGCCGACTAAGGCAGTGCATATTCTCGCGGCCATTATCTTTGTTGTGCTCGGTGGACTTGCCTTGAGAACGGCGCTTTATCCGGCGGCGCATCCGATGTTCTAATGAGGGCGGTCGATAAATGAGAGGGCGCGCGCGAATTGCACGTGAAGCGTGTGGGGGTTAAAGCCGAGGAGCCAAACATGAACAACAAGGAATTGCAGGTCGAGGTAACCGAGATGCTGTCCGCCGGCAAAAAGAAGCAGGACGTTTTTGCTGTGCTATCCGGGAGGGGTGTCAAGGATCGGGTTGTTGCGTACTTTATCGCGGCGCATCTCGATCCACGACGCTACGCCGAGAACAAGATCCATCGTGGAATCATCATCGCTATTATCTGCATCCAGGGGGTGCTCGGTATTCTCGCGGGGATCTCTATTGCTGCCAGTGACTCGCCGACTGTGGGGTTGGTGGTCGGGGCGATTGTGCTGCTTATCACCGGGCTGTTTGTGTGGGGATTCGCGAAAAACAAAGCCAGCGTATACAACGCATTTATCCTTCTCTCGATAGTAGCGATGCCGGGGCAGATATCGAGTTTCGTGGAGGACCCTGTTTCGACCTCACTGGGGATGGCAATCGGCGTTGCGGTTATCGTTTACGTCTGGTATGTCCGTCAACGGCTGTTCCCGGATTTTGCGTTTTTGGGCGTCAGGAAGGTGAACGGCCAGTACGTTTTCTCGGACTGAGTCTTCAACAACTAGCGAGATGAACATCCTGAACACAACATCCTTTGATTCTTCAATTCTGTCGACACCTCGTATCAGACTTGAACCTCTTGCTGCGAGCCACGCCGCAACGATGTTCGACGGATTGAGCGATCCCGCTTGCTATCGCTACATTCCGGAAGAGCCACCGGGGAACGTCGAGGATCTGGCTGCCAGATATCGCATGCTAGAAGGGCGTCGTTCCCCTGATGGTACTGAGGCATGGCTGAACTGGGCGTTGATTGGTCTCGATGGCAGGTCGCACGGCTATGTCCAGGCCACGGTAGACCTGAATGCGAAAGAGGCCTGGGTAGCGTATTTCGTTTTCTCGTCGAGTCAACGTCAGGGCTATGCGAGAGAAGCTTTAAGCGGGTTGCTTCCCGCGCTTCGCGCAGCGTACGGGATCACCAGGTTCAATGCCGCAATCGACACGCGCAATGTCGCATCGATTCGGCTCGTTGAGTCGCTTGGTTTTGTCCTTGACCGGCATGTGAAGAACGCTGACGAGTTTAAAGGATCCGTCAGCGACGAATTTCACTATTCGCTCTAACAGCCAGGACGAAGGCTAACTTGTCGCGAGGGCAAACTCCGAGCGCAGATCCTGCAACGTATCGCGGGCCTGCGACAAACGCTCCACCAGCTGCGCAGAAGCGCGCGTGATGGGCATGCGGGTTTCATCCGTCATCGGGTGATCGAATGCCAGCATCGCCTTGATTGCGGAGGGATTCGGTGCAGCGAACAACAGCCGCAACACCGGCAGCAAGCTCGCAAATAGCGTGCGCGCCTCTACCTCGCGATCGGTCTGGACCAGTTCCTGCACTTCGACCAGCAGATCCGCACAGACATGTGCGCTTGCCAGAATGCCACCCGATCCACCGCCGCTTACGCAGTCGACAAATGCTTCGTCGGTGCCGCACAGCACGCTGATCGGCAGGCTATGCAATGCGTCGAAGTGATCCTTCACGCATTCCTTGATCGCGAGGATGTTGTCGTGTTCCAGCAGGCGTTCGACCGTAGCCGGTGCGATTGCCACGCCGGTGCGATGCGGGACGTCGTAGAGCACGATCGAGTGATCGGTTGCGCGCGCCACCTGTTCGAAGTGCCACTGCACACCGGTTTGATCGGGGCAGATGTAGGAAGGCGGGGAGACCAGGTAGCCGGCACAGTCCCAGTGTTCGTAACGCTGGATCTCGCGCAGGACTTCGCGCGTATCGGAGCCGCCCACGCCTATCAGCACGGGCAGGCGCGTACCAACGACATCCGTTAGCGCTTGCAATACCTCAACGCGCTCACCCTCTGACAGCAGCGCTGCTTCGCCGGTGGTACCCAATGCGACGAAGCCACTAATCTCCGTGCGCAGATAGTAGTCGGCGAGACGTTGCAACGCGTCGATATCTACGGCGCCGTTGCGAAACGGCGTGACAATCGGCAACCAGACTCCTGAGTACATGACTAGCGTACCTCCGCGCTGGCGCCACGGCGTCGTAGTTGCCCGATGATTGCCTCGGGCAAGGTGGCAATCAGCGTGTGCATCGTGCAGTCGAGATCATCGGGTGCAATGTCGAAATGCACGAGAACGTTTCCGCGGACGATTTCCGTGCGGACCACGTAGACGCCTAGCGGGGAGTACAGAAGCGTTCGCAGCAGCTCGCGCGAAGCCGCTTCGGTACGGCCAGGAAGCGTTACGGGGAGCAGCACACGTGGGGCGCGGAACGGGATGACGTTGTTGCGGGAGATCGGTCGTGCGCGTTGGGGCACGGCGTCGAAAATCTGCAGCGGTTGTGTGAGAGCCATGAGATGTGGCCGAGCCACGGTGGTTGTTTCAGACAACTTCGAGGGTAGACTTCCCCGTGTAAACGCGGTGCAAAAATGCGGATGGTGGGCGTCAAGAAATCGTGGTGGCTTCGACGAATCTCCGGAGAAGCTCATTGAAAGGAAACGCATGGAAAATGCGATATCGCGTCAAGTTCTGGAGCGTCTATATGGTCGACCTTGAGAATGCCACCCGCAGGCCACTTCGAGCGGTGTATTCGACGATCGATGGAAACGAACTCCGCGATTTCATCGCCTCGACGTATCCTTTTGAACCGGCGCTTACCTGTGGCTTGTTACGCAGGGGTTTCAACGATGTTTACGACCTTCGCTTTGCCGATGGCCGCCGCAGCGTAGCTCGTCTAAGCTCACGTCGGGCTAGAGGAGAGTCAAATGTTAGTTACGAAACCTCGCTGCTTTTTCATCTTAAGACCTTAGGTGGTCATGTAGCCGCACCAATCCGCACGAATACCGGTGCTCTGAGTATCGAGGTTGACACAGCGGAAGGTCATCGCTCGCTTGTCATATTTGAATTTCTTGCAGGCGATCCGCCAGGCGTCGCGTTGCGTGACGTTAGAACGATGGCTGCGAGCCTCGCAAATCTTCATCGTTTAGCGCAGACCTATAGTGGACCAGCAAGCAAGTATGTTCTGAATGTCGATCATTTGATCAATCGACCGCTACAACGGCTTCTGGATCACTCGTCGATGGATGAGGTTCTTGAGGGACGATTGAGATCCGTTGCCTCGGTTCTGATCGAGAAGATCGAAGCGGCGACGCAATTGACCACGGTGGCTTGTCACGGTGACTGCCATGGTGGAAACACGTTTATGACCGATTCTTCGGACGGGAGTCGCATCGCATCGTTCTTTGATTTCGACGATGGTGGTCCGGGCTACCTCGCTTACGATCTCGCGGTTTATCTGTGGGCTAATTTGTTGAACACCAAGGAGTCGGAGCTGGACGCAGAACAGCTTGAGCGATGGAAGTCGTTTATCGAGGGATATCGCGAATCGTCGCCATTATCTTCGAGCGATTTCACAGCTATAGCGCCGTTTGTGTCTGCGCGGCACTTCTGGTTTCTGGGGGAGTATGCAAGCCGCAGCGACGAGTGGGGTTCCGCTGTGCTCCCGCCTAAATGGCTTCACAAACAGGTCGACAAACTTGAACGGTGGAAGACGCTTGAAACGCCCGAGGTATGACGGCGATATCCGCAGCGCTAATTCGTATCCGGATGGCGCCGAAGCACCATCCGAATCACCTGCTCACAAACTTCCAACCTGCACTTCGCTTACTTCCCCGTCGAACTTCCAGAGACTCCATTCCCCGACAAACCGGAATCTCCAGAAGGTCAACCAAAGCTTCAGCCCTACATCCCCAGGTTAGACACAATCGCAAGACCAGGACAGTAATGCGTAGCACTCAGATAAGCCGCTTGCTGTGAGCGAACTCCGCTAGCGCTAGACGTAGGCGGATCGATAAACACGGACGCATTGTTCGATCCCGCGGGAGCCGTAAGCGTCATCGTTACTTTCCACCAGTTGCCCGATTTCACTGCGCTCAGCGAAGTCGCCTGCCCCGCGCCCCATGTCCCACGCACTACAGCACCCGTATTCGTATTGATCACCCAACCAAATTCGGTGCCGTTTGCATCGTCGGTCTGAATCGATCCACCAGGAAAGACCGTTGCGTTGGTGGTAGCGAGTACGTAGTCGGTGAAGCTATACGACTGCCCGCCCTGAACTCTAATGACCTCATGGATGTTGGAAACCGACGAGCCATTTGTGCTGATAACCTCGGCGGCCCCTTTGTTGACTCTCGAGATATCCGTCGCAGGTTCGGCCGTGCCGCCATTTGACTGGGACCATGCGTCCGGTGCGGCAAGACCCAACGGCGAGTTGATCAGATTGTTTGCATAGCAGGCAGCTGCCGCTTTGTCGGCCGGCGGTCCGTAAAAGCCTGCGATGCTCGCTTGAATTGCGTTATCGGTCGTATTGGATGTTGCCTTGGTGATCACCGCGCCTTCGAAGAACTGGATCGGCGCAGCGCTACCATCGCCGCCTTCGCCCAGCGACAAACCGCCCTGCCATTGCCCGTTAAATGCGTGACCCGCAAGGCCGCCGAATTGATAGGCTTCCGGCGGCGCCTGGTCAAAGACCGCTGTGAGAACACTTTGCGAGGCGGAACCGCCTTTAACTGCGAAGACATTTGACGCGGTCAACGGTGAGTATTTCGCGAGTACCGTGACGAACTTCTCTTTCGCGGGCTGTTGCGGGCCGTACAGATAAACGCCTGCTTCCGCGTCGACGCCCGGCCAGTTCGTATCGAGTGCGTTGCATGCCGGATCTTTTACACCGGGTGCCTGGCTCGACTCACCGTCACAGTAGCCGTAAGGGGCCGAGGCGCCGTTTGCGAACGCCAGTCCAAACATTTCCCCTTCGACTTCCGTGCTTGGGTGCGTCGTGTTCTCCATATTTCCGTAGGTGCCGCAGCACGTCGAGGACTGGCTATAGTGTGCGCCCGCCACCATGTATTCGGCGATGTCGCTGTCGCCAATCGACTGGTTCACCGTGCCGAACCTGTTGCGGTACGCCTGTCCCGCCAATGTCCCCAGAGCCGGAATCTGCGCGCCTTGCAGTGGCACGAAGCCTAGCGTGGCGGGGGTGCCAGCAAGCGCCGGCAAGTCGTTACCGATCGTGAGCTGAAGAGTCGGTGACTGGGCGGTTAGCGCAGCTGGTGGACTGCTCAGTTGGACCGTCAATGCTCTTCCCGGCAACGTGATCGTCGCAAAGCCGTTGAGGACCGGAACAGTCGTTGTCTTTTGCGATCCCGATCCACTGCCCGCAACGGTCAGCGACTCCGTTCCGTCCTGGTTGAGCGTGAGCGTGGCAGGCACATTGCCAAACGCTCCGCCTTTGAGGGGCGCAACGAGGTCCATCTGATCGTAGATGTACGTAACTGAACAGGTTGTGTTGCTGCAAAACGCGTTCGCGTTCTTGACGTTGGCTGAGCCGATCAACGTACGGTCTGCACCGTGTGGCAAGGTACCCGACGTATAGGGGTAGACGTTCTGCATCGCATGGTCAGATGCGCGTTGTATCTGGAACAAAGGGCCCTTGTAATTTCTCGTTAGCAGGCGCGTCACGCTGTGTGCCGCGGAGCACGGCGTATTGGCTGTTGCGGCGGTATCGCAAGGTAGAGACACCGCGTTAGCCTCGTCCGTCGATGTGCTGTCATTTGACGAGGCGGCAGCATTCGATTGCGTCGCCGCGTTTTGTGCCGACGCATTCGTATTCGCATTGGCGTTCGCGTTTGCCACGCCTGCCGCCTGAGAACCGGACGCACCGCTACTCGATCCATCACATGCAGCAAGCCCGACTGTCATCGCCAACAAAACGGAAATTAATCCAATTCCTCTGGACATCATGACTTCCTCCGATGAAACCACGCTTCTGATTGGGCCCGCACAACCTTGTTGTAGAGACTGAGTTGCCGGGGATCGTCACTGGTCAAGCAGGTATTCCATAGAACGGTCACTTACTCCTGCGGGTTAGAGCAGGCGCTACAGGGTGACGCGACATGCTGCTTCGTTCGTGCAGCGCCGGGAAAGGAGATCGGTGATGGGGTAAAGCGTGAAGATGCCGGCAAGCTGGGCTGCACTTGAGCGACACGTGGCGGTGTAGCAGGCTTGTCAGGTAATAATATTAATCAACAAGTTCACCCCTTCGCCCCAGGACAATCCCGTATTTTCGCGCGATAGAGCGGGAATCTATGCCTAGGTACGGGAGTTCGAGACACCAAAGGGCGAGGTGTTGAAAATATTATGCCTAATATTACTAATTGGAAGGCGACAAGATTGTGACCGAACACGCGTGGCGGCTGGGACATGCGAACCGAATATTCGGGGCTACGCTGGGTTGTGCGGCACGCGTCGTCACGGAGGACGGACGGCGAAGTACGAGCGGCTACGAACATTAGCGGTCGCACCGGGTTCGTCGAACAAGCGTCGTTCGTCGCTTGCGGCTACGAAAAACTCGACTACAAGGACGAGGCAATTGCTAAAGAAATTTCAAGGTCGCTTAGCGAGGGCCACTGAATTTTCCAAGCCAATTCGCATGACTTTCATCGTTTGCGAATTCAATTGCCTTTAGTAAATCGATACACCTAAGACTCAACTACCTAAGATAGTCTAAAGACGATCACACTGCATCCAGTTTCCTGGATTTTCCCCCGGATTCCCTGGATTTTTCTACGATTTTTCATTCGATTTTTCATAGTCCTCGATTGCATTGCGCACACGGTGTTCCTTCTCTGACGCGCTCTCGCTTTTCACCTATAC
This sequence comes from Paraburkholderia megapolitana, assembly GCF_007556815.1. NCBI lineage: Bacteria > Pseudomonadati > Pseudomonadota > Betaproteobacteria > Burkholderiales > Burkholderiaceae > Paraburkholderia > Paraburkholderia megapolitana. The sequence goes on along the minus strand of NZ_CP041743.1, from coordinate 1,008,460 downwards.
TGGACAGACCCGATTCTTTGAGTCGGGTCTTTTTGCTTCAATTCAGCTTTTCAATCTGGAATCGGAAGTCTTTGCGCACTTGCCTGTCGTAGAGAGAGGCGAGGGCACTTCGCGAATTCTAAAGAATGAGGTCATCACAGATGACATCATGGAGACAGGCCCATGCGGACATACCGCATGGGCTGCTGATGGCTGAACCATTACCGGCGACCGGTGCCACCGAGCGTACCGTTTCGTCGCATTCCCCTACCGCCTGTTCCGTTTGTTCCGCTTGTTCAATTCGCTACCCGTCTTAGGGAGGCTACTTCAATGCGTGTTCCGTCTGCGTCAACCGTTGGTTTTCTCACTCGACTAGCCAGTGCAGCAGGCCTGGCAGCCGTCTCGCTGGCCCTTGTGCCGACTGTGCATCTGATCAAACCGGTCGAGGCAGCCGAAAGCGCCGCGACCTGCAATAACGCGGCAACCGGCATCTCGTTGCCCGCGGGTTTCTGCGCGACAGTTTTTGCCGACAATCTTGGCCATGTGCGACAAATGGCGGTAGCCGCGGACGGCACGCTCTACGTCAACATGTGGAGCGGCACCTACTACCAGGAAAACACGCCACCTGACGGCGGCTACCTCGTCGCGCTAAAGGACACTAAAGGCGTGGGGCAGGCGGATGTGATCCAGCATTTCGGCGAGACCGCTGCAGAAGGCGGTCATGGCGGCACTGGCCTCAAGCTTTATAACAACGCGGTCTACGCCGAAAGCAACGACCGCATCATGCGTTATGCGCTCAAGAGCGGCGATGTCGCGCCAAGCGGTAAAGGCGAAGTCATCGTCTCCGGCTTGCCGGTCACCGGCGATCACCCGATGCACCCGATCGCGATCACCCCCAAGGGCGATCTGCTGGTCGATCTCGGCTCGGCGACCAACGCGTGCGAGAAGCAGAACCGCACGCCGCATTCGCCAGGCAATCAGCCATGTACCGAGAAGGAAACGCGCGCCGGCATCTGGCGTTACGACGCGAACAAGACCGGTCAAACGTTCTCGGCCGCCGAGCGTTATATCAGCGGTCTGCGCAACGGAGAAGGGATTGCGCTCGACGGCGCGGGTCGGGCTTTCTCGACACAGCATGGTCGCGATCAGCTTCACGAAGACTGGCCGGAACGCTTCACCGCGAAGGAAGGCCAGGAGCTGCCGGCTGAAGTCATCGTCGAGTTGAAGCAAGGTGCCGACTACGGCTGGCCCGAATGCTATTACGACGGCATGAAGAAGAAGCTGATGCTGGCACCGGAATACGGCGGCGATGGAAAGAAGATCGGACTGTGTGCGAATCGCACATGGCCGGTCGCTGCATTTCCAGGTCACTGGGCGCCGAACGATCTGACGTTCTATGAAGCGCAAAGCGGCTTCCCGAGCGCGTACCGGGGCGGTGCATTTGTTGCCTTTCACGGCTCGTGGAATCGGGCGCCGGCGCGTCAAGGCGGCTACAACGTGGTGTTTCAGCCGTTCCGCGACGGCAAGGGTGTCGGCAACTACGTGATCTTTGCCGATGGCTTCGCTGGGGCCGTGAAGGAGCCGGGGCAAGCGGCGTTTCGTCCGACCGGTCTAGCGGTGGCACCTGATGGCGCACTCTTCATCTCCGACGATGTCCACGGTCGCATCTGGCGCGTGACCTATAGCGGCGATGCGAATGCACCGATTGCTGCCGCACCGACGCCGACAGCCGCGCAGTCGGCGTCGGGCTCGCAGTTACCGCCTGAAGGCATCCATCCGGACGCGGGCAAACCGACCGCCGGTTTGCCTGTGCCGCCGGGCTCATCGAAAGCCGAAGTCGAACTCGGCGAGCGCGTGTTCCTCGGCCAGGTGGGCGGTGCGACCTGTGCCGGTTGCCATGGCTCGAACGGCAAGGGCTCAGGAATCGGCGCCGATCTGACGAAGGGCACATGGCTGTGGAGCGATGGCAGTCTGTCGGGTCTTGGCGAGACTATTGCCAAAGGTGTCGCGCATCCGAAGGAGCACAGCGACCTGATGCCGCCGATGGGTGGCGTGCAACTGTCGCAGAAGGACCTTAAGGCCGTGACCGCTTATGTGTGGGCGATCGGGCATCAAGGGCAGTGATGCCTCCCGGTTCAGGCGCATCGTTCGACGAGGTGCCTGGACCGAAGCAGCAGAGCGTCGCTTGAGTCTTAGGGCTGGCCAGTTGCAGGCGTAGCGGCCAGCCGACGCGAATTGGCATCGTTGCGAAACAGGATCGGTTGTTCGCGCGGTTGCATGGCGGCGTTTGAATCCGCCGTCGTTGCAGCGCGACGCACAACCTGCACCACCGTGTCGTGCGACGGCGACTTGTCGCACACCGGATCGGCATTCGCTGCGTCGCCGGTCAGCATGTACGCCTGGCAGCGGCAACCTCCCAGGTCGCGCTCTTTCTCGTCGCAACTGCGGCACGGCTCTTTCATCCAGTCGAGGCCGCGAAAGCGGTTGAACGCCGCGCTTTCATACCAGATCTCGCGCAGCGGCATCTGCGTCACGTTCGGAAAATCGAGTCCCGGCAGGCTGCGCGCGCTATGGCAAGGTAACGCGGCGCCGTCAGGCGCAATGCCTAAGAACACCGCGCCCCAGCCATTCATACAGCGCTTCGGGCGACGCTCGAAATAATCCGGCACGACAAAGAAGATCTTGCAGCGGTCTCCGTGTGTGCGGCGATAACGCTCCACGACGGCCTCGGCTTCGTCGAGTTGTTCGCGCGTCGGCATCAGTTGCGCCTGGTTCGTGTGCGCCCAGCCGTAATACTGTGTGTTCGCCAGCTCCAGGTATTCGGCGCCCATCGCGAGCGCCATGTCGATAATCTTGTCGACGTGCGGAAGATTGAAGCGATGCAGCACGCAGTTCAGCACCATCGGAAAGCCGTGCTGCTTGATCGATGTGGCGACTCGTTGCTTGAGGTCGAAGGTGCGTGTGCTGCTCAGGAAATCGTTCAGTTCCTGAGTCGAATCCTGGAACGACAGCTGGATGTGATCGAGGCCCGCGGCCTTCAGGTCGCCAAGCCGTTTATCGGTCAGGCCGACGCCGGAGGTGATCAGATTGGTGTAGAAGCCGAGTTCGCGCGCTTCTTTCACGAGCACTTCGAGGTCGTCGCGCACGAGTGGTTCGCCGCCAGAAAACCCGAGCTGCGCGGCGCCGAGTGCGCGAGCCTGGCGCAGTACGTCGATCCATTGCGCGGTGTCGAGTTCGCGGTTGTGCTCCGTATAGTTGACGGGGTTGTAGCAGAACGCGCAATGCAACGGGCAGCGATAGGTAAGCTCGGCCAGCAGCCACAGCGGTGGTGCTATACCGGTGGCCGTAGCAACGGGCGCTGAAGAATCGCTCATCGCTATTCCAGCCAGCCGTGCGCCTGCGCATCGACGAGAAACGCACGCACTTCGGTGCCGAGTCCGGTTGTATTGAACGCGAGCTCCAGATCGGCGATCAGCGTGTCCACGTCGCGTGTACCGTCGCAGCGCTTGAGGATTTCCGCGGCGCTCTGATTGAGCTTCACCATACCCTCGGGATACAGCAGCACATGCGCGTTCTGCGCCGGCTCCCATTGCAGACGAAACAGCGCCTTGATCTTCGGACGATGAAGCGTCGGCTCATCACCGGCGGTGTGTGATAGATCGTTCATTGCGGAAAGGCCTTTTCGATCGAGTCCAGCATGGTCCACAGGATGTCGAGCTTGAACTGCAGGATCTCGAGTGCGCGTTCCTGCTGCTCGCGTCGCTTGAAATAATCGAGCGTGACTTCCAGCCCGTGCTGCACGTCGCGCTGTGCAAGCGAAATGCGCGAACGGAAGTACGCGAGGCCCGCGGGATCGATCCAAGGATAATGCTCCGGCCAGCTCGCAAGCCGGTCGCGATGCACCTGCGGCGCGAACATCTCGGTCAGCGACGAACAGACCGATTCCTGCCACGGAGCGCGGCGCGCGAAGTTCACGTAGGCATCGACGGCAAAACGCACACCTGGCGTCACATGTTCGAGCGACCACAGTTCGTCGCGCGACAAACCGACTGCGTCGGCAAGACGCGCCCAGGTCTCGATGCCGCCCTCTTCGTCGCCGTAGCCGTCGTGGTCGAGAATGCGCAGCACCCAGCGGCGGCGCGTCTCGCGATCCGTGCAGTTCGACAGGACCGCTGCGTCTTTCAGCGGAATGTTGATCTGATAGTAGAAGCGGTTTGCGACCCAGCCGCGGATCTGTTCGCGCGAACACCCGCCGCTATTCATCTTCACGTTGAACGGATGATGGATGTGATAAGCGGTGCCCTTTGCACGCAACTGCGCTTCGAATTCGTCGCGCGTCCAGGCGGGTGGCGTAGTGTCCTCTACGTTCATGCCGTCTCCGTTCATAGTTCGAAGGTCATCCCGTCATAGGCGACTTCGATTCCGTGTTCAGCCAGCACGCGCCGCTCGGGACCATCCTCGACGAGGATCGGGTTCGTGTTGTTGATATGAATCAGCACCTTGCGCGCGCGACCGGTGCCAAGCGAGTCGAGTACCTCGATCATGCCGCCCGGGCCCGACTGCGGCAGATGGCCCATGTCGGCGGCGTTCTTCTTCGACAAGCCGAGACGGATCATTTCGTCGCCGGTCCATAGCGTGCCGTCGACCAGCAGCAAGTCTGCTTCGCGCATTGCCGCAAGCACGTGTGACTCGATCGCGCCGAGGCCCGGCGCGTAGAACACGCGCTTGCCGGATTTCAAGTCGGTGATCATGAGGCCGATGTTGTCGCCACGTTCAGGCGCATTGCGGTGCGGTGAATACGGTGGCGCTTTACTCGACAGTGGCAGTGCGTCGATCTGCACGCCGGGTAGCGGGGCTACCGCCAGCGGCGCATCGTCGAGCGCGATGCGGCGATGCTCGACGCCGCAGTAGTGCGACAGGATCGGGCCGACCGGAAAGCCGCTGGACAGGTCTTGCCATACCGCATCGGTGGCGTATAGCGGCAGCGGTGTGTCGCGTTCGCGCAGCATCAGCAGGCCGGTGACGTGGTCGATCTGTGCATCCATGACGAGCACGGCGGCAATGCCGCTGTCGCGTGCGCGGCGAGCCGGCTGCAATTCCGGATGAGCGGCGATCTGCGCGAGCAGATCGGGCGATGCGTTGACGAGCAGCCAGTCATCGCCATTCGTGCTGATGGCGATCGACGACTGGGTGCGGCGAGTCGCCTTCAGCGTACCGCGCCGCACGCCGTCGCAATTGCGGCAATTGCAGTTCCATTGCGGAAAACCGCCGCCCGCCGATGAGCCGAGTACCTTGATCTTCATGCTGCGCGGCGCACGGCGCGCCCCTCGTGAGCGGATGGGATGAACATCGTTTCGAGCGCGCGGGCAACGCGTTCGTGCAGCACCGGGTCGCTTGCCAGATGACCCGCGCCACGCACGTATTCAATCTGTGCAGTGGGAACCGCGTGTGCAAGGCGCCGTAAGTTGCCTCGCGGACAGACCGGATCGCGCACACCGTGCACCGCCGCAAGCGGTACGCCGGCCCTGGCGGCATTGCGCGCGAGTTCAAGCAGACGGGTTTCGCCGAGCCAGCAGCGATGCGCGAGGTAGTGCGCCTGGATGCGGTATTTGCCGATCAACCGGCGCGTTTCGCGCGGTGAGCTTGCTGTCGCCGCGTTTATCTGACGCGCATCGCAATGACCAAGCACGGCTTCTTCGTAGTTGCGCCACGCAAGCACGACAGCGCGCTGTCGTGCGGGGTTCGCGCCGTCTTGCAGCGCCGTATGGCAGCGGGAGAGCAAAGCGGCGGGTCGATCACAACGTGCCGCAACGCACAGTCGGGACGACGCGCGCGGCGCGCGGCCGCGCGATCTGACGAAGAGACCGCGCACCTCGCGTGCAGAAGTCAGGAATAGTCCGCGCAGCACGACGCCTAGCACCGCTTGTGGATGCTGCCCTGCGTACGCAAGCGCAAGAGCGGCTCCCCACGATCCACCGAGCACGCCCCAGCGTTCGAAGCCGAGCCGCATGCGAATCGCTTCGAGATCGTCGATCAGATGGTCAGTGCGGTTATGACGGATGCTGCCGTGCGGGGTCGAGGCGCCGGTGCCGCGCTGATCGATCAACACGACTCTGAAGCGTGTCAGATCGAAGAGCCGCAATGCGCCAGGCTGACTGCCGCTACCCGGGCCGCCGTGCAGAACGGCGATTGGCACACCATCGGGAGCGCCTGCTATCGCGAACGATACGCGATGACCATCGCGTGTGCGCAGCGTGTCGATCTCAAGTGGGGGCGTTGCTTGCCGCGGGCTGGGCTTCGTCATGGAGACATCCTTGCGAGCGGCTTGTCGTGATCGGTTGATCGATGCACTAGTGTGTTTCCGCCATGCAAGCGCTGCGGTAACACGTTCCGCAGAAGGGCCGCATACTGCCGCGGCCCATACAGGCTTAACGCGTTGCGATATACATCGTGATTTCGAAGCCTAGACGGATATCGGTGTAGCTAGGAGTTGTCCATTGCATCGTTGCGTTCCTCCATGTGACTGATACAGATTTGTCGCCGTCGGCCCGGCGCGATACCGGACTTCATGGGCGCTCGACAGCACGCAAGCTCCATGCCCAACACTGCTTTGCACGGTACTTTCGTTTGATTACACCGCGTGGTGCGGCGAAAACCTGGCAAGGTGTTCGATCGTTGTCGTGCGGTTTGCATCGTCGCGCGACGAACGCGATTCAACGATTGCTCTAGCGTACCCGAAAATGCGCTTGCCGATACGCGGTCAATCGTTCCACCTAGCATGTCTGTTCGGAAACAATCGAATTGCGATCACACGAGAACCTTCTTCATGAATGCGACGAGGGCCAGTCATAGCCGCAGAAGATGTCCACTCGAAAAGTTGATATTGTTGCACGGGGCTGCGTTAGAGACGTCCCTCAAAATCCTCCTCTGCGACCAACACCATGACTACCGCTTCCGACACCGCCGCTCATGTGGTTCAAGAGTTCTGGCGTCTTATGGCTACCAACAATTTCCCCAGCGTCGCAGCGGTTCTGGCCGACGACTTTGTCCTCGAGTACCCACAATCGAAAGAGCGCATTCGCGGTGCGGCCAATTTTGTCCAGTTCAATGCGCAATACCCGGCGCATGGCCCGTGGGTTTTCACAATCAACCGGATCGTGGGAAATGGGCAGGAGGCGGTGTCAGACGTGCTCGTCACCGATGGCGTCCAGCATGCTCGAGCAATCTCGTTCTTTACGGTCGAGCGCGGCAAAATTGTCCGTATGGTGGAATTCTGGCCCGAGCCGTATGAGCCGCCATTCGATCGCTCACAGTTTGTCGAGCGCATCGAGTAAGAAAGCCAGAATAAGAAAACCAATCTGCTTGACCCTCACGTAACGTAAGGTTCTAGCCTTCATCGTGCGCACTGAACGGAGGCTTGCATGCTCTTGAAAGTAGGGGAACTGGCGAAGAAGAGCGGACTGACCGTCCGCACGCTGCATCACTACGACGCCATTGGCCTGCTTGTCCCGTCGGCGCGCGCCGATAACGGCTACCGGCTGTACAACCGCGACGACATTGCCCGGCTCCATCGGATCCAGGCGTTGCGTGGCTTCGGTCTTTCGCTGGCCGACATCGGCGCTTATCTAGCCCAGCCCGACACACCGCTTACCGACCTCGTCGCGCGTCAGATCGCGATGCTCGACGGGCAGATCGACGAGGCGGCGCGCCTGCGCGGCCGTCTCCAGGAACTGCATCGCACGTTGATGGACGGCAAGGAGCCCGAGCTGGCCGACTGGCTCAATACGCTGGAGTTGATGACGATGTTCGACCGCTACTTTTCTCAAGAAGAACTGGACCGCCTGCCGATGTATCACAAGACGCAGACGCAATCCCCCGAATGGACGGAGCTCGTCGCGCAGGTGCGCGCGCTGATGGATGCGGGCGTGCCGCCCGCCGATGAACGTCCACGCTCGCTCGCGGACCGCTGGATGGCGATGCTCGCGCACGACACCAACAACGATCCGCGCATGCTCGCAAAACTGAACTACATGCACGACAACGAGCCTGCAATGCAGGCAAGCATCGGCATTTCGCCCGTGTTGCGCGATTACGTGGTGCGCGCTTTCGGCGAGTCGAAGATGGCGGTCTATGAGCGCTATCTGTCGCCTGAGGAATTTTCCTTTCTGCGCGCGAATTACGGCAAGCGTGCAATGGAATGGCCGCAATTGATGGCCGATGTGCGCGACGCAATCGACGCAGGCGCTACCCCCGATTCGCCACAAGCACGCGAGCTGGCGCTGCGGTGGATGGATCTGTTTCGCAGCTACGCGGGCGACGATCCGGCGACACATGCGAAGTTTCGCGAGGCGCTGCAGAACGAGCCCGAGTTGACGAAAGGATCGTGGACCGATGAGACGTTGCTTGGGTTTATGCGCGAGGCGATGAGGCGGCTCGCATAGCTATCGAGCAGGTGCGACAGGGCGACACGATGGGGATTGAGTTATCGTGTTCGCTCGCTCGATTTTTCGAGTCTGCAACAGTCATCCCGATGATGAACATGTCAACGCAATTGAGCTTCGACGACGGACCAGGACCATCGACGCCGGCACTGCTCGATGTATTGCGCGATGCCTCGTGTCGGGCGACGTTCTTCCTGCTCGGAAAAAATCTGGCCGGATCGCTCGACGTTGCAGCGAGGATGGTGCGGGAAGGGCATGTGCTCGGGAACCATACTTACTCGCATGCCCGGCCCGGTGTGTTGCCGGACGCGGAGTTGATCGATGAGATCGAGCAGACCGATGCATTGATCCTTGAGGCTTATCGACTTGCCGGTGTCCCTAAGCCTGCTTCCATTCCGCTACGTCTTCCCTACGGGGCGGATTCGCAGGATGTTCGTCTTAACGTTCTTGCACGTCTTGCGCGTAGTCATACGGGCTGGACGGCAATACTCGACGATTGGCGTCGGCCTGCACCATCGCCAGATGCATTGCTCGACGCCATGCGTCGTCATATTGGCGAAAGCGTTGCACAAGGGCTCGATGTCCTGCTATGCCTGCACGACAGCTCACGGTATGCCGAAGCGCATCCCGCAACGGTCGATGCAGTGCGAATGCTGCTAGGCGATCCGGACTGGCAACCCGGTCGGTGCCTCTAGACTAAAGCCCCCGCGGGATGTCGCTCTGTAACTGCCACCAGCATCCAAGGAATCCCATGCCGGGGCCGGGCATCCACAGGTGGCGTTGCGCGGCCTCCAGATGGATCAACACCTGGTCCGCGCAGAACAGGTACATGAGCGCATCGCGGTTCTCGTGCATCCGGTCCGATGCAGTTGTATCCGGCTGGGTCTCGGCGTAAGTGCGCAGTCCCATGTCCCAAAGCCCGATGTCGTAGACGAAGCGATCTTCGACGGTTGTGTCGCGTGAAAGCGCGAACAGTGCAAAGGCAGCTTCCAACCCATGTGCGCCTTGCCCGACATCGTCGAAATCGAGAATGCCGCGTACGTTTCCATCGATAAACAACAGGTTGCCCGCGTGATAGTCGCCGTGCAGCCAGCGCACCGGCTCGGTTGTCCAGACACCGCGCGCAGCAGCGGCCCCGAGATGTGCACCGATGTGTTGCAACAGCAAGTCGTACTGTTCGAGCAGGAGCGCAGGCAAAGGTGGCGCCGGCCGCGCGGCAACGCGTGCATAGCGCGTGTTTAGCCAGGCGAGCGGGCTCGATTCGCTTGCGGGTATCGTTGCCATCGCGGCGTGCAGATGCGCAAGCGTACGCATGGCATCGACGACACCTCGCTGCGCGTCGTCAAGTAGACCAGGGCTACCGGGAATGTGCTCGAAGAGATGTAGCCAGCTTCCATCGGCAGTCTGGATGTAGGGCTGTGCAGTTACAGTCGGTTGCAACCGGGGTAACGCGGGAAGGTGAGGCGCCGAAGCGACGTAATCGAGTGCCGACTTCTCGCACCGAACCTGCTCGACGGATTTACCGGGCCACGAAACGCGCAACACCGCAACGCGCGAATCGCAATGGACGAGATACGATTTGTTAGTATGGCCCGACGATAGCAGTTGCAATCGCGCCTGCACGATGCCCCAGTGCCGGTGAAGAAGAGATTCGAGCGTTTCCACGACACTCATACTCGTTGCCTTGATCATGTCTGATGAGCGAATTTCGGCCCGCATGCGGGACATCAATATCGAATGGCTGACGCGTGCAGCCGAATTCGATCACCTGTTTCAGACGCGCTGGCTCGGTGAGCGGTTCTTTCACCTGCCCGGCGACATGCTCGCCATCCAGGAACTGGTCTGGCGCGTACGCCCCGAATGTATCGTACAGACGGGCATTGCGGCAGGCGGTGGCGTGGTTTTCTCCGCCTCGATGCTCGAACTGGTGGGCGGCGACGGCCGCGTCGTCGCCGTCGAGCCGCGTCTGCGCGAAGAGGTCAGGCAACGTCTGCAGGCGCATCGCCTTGCCCATCGCATGGTATTGATTGAAGGTGAATCGTGCTCGGCCGCGACGTTAGCGGCGGTTCGGGAACGGATCGAAGGTTGTTCGTCCGTGATGGTGATCCTCGATCTGACGCATACCCACGAGCATGTTTTGCGCGAACTCGATAGCTACGCCGGACTGGTCACGCCCGGCAGTTACGTCATCGTCATGGACACCATTATGGAATACCTGCCCGAGCGGATGTTCGATGGCAAGCCCTACGGACGTGGCAACAATCCCGCCACTGCCGTGCAGGCATTCCTCGCTCGCGACGAGCGCTTCGAAGTCGATGGCGAGATCGAAGACCGCGTGCTCATGACGTTGTCGCCCGGCGGTTTCCTGAAGCGAGTTCGCTGATCAGGCTGGCGGCTTGTGCCGATCCGTCGCGTTGGTAGCTGGCCGCAATCTTTGCGGCGTGCTCGCGCAGCGGACCAGGACGCAGCAGATCGCCGATTGCATCGGCGATGTCCCGCACGGTTGCGCGTTCCAGATCCAGACAGCGTCCAGCGCCTGCCTGTTCGACGAAATGAGCGGAGTGGAACTGGTCGTTGCAAAACGGCGATAGCAACATGGGGACGCCGCATGCCAGCGCTTCCATCACGGAGTTGGCGCCGCCATGGTTGATGAATGCCTGCGTTCGTTGCAGCAGCGCCAGTTGCGGTGCATAACGTACCGCGATGACGCGATCGTCTACTGTAGGCAATAGATCGCTATCGATCAGTTCGCCAACGGAGAGCACCAGTTGCGCAGATGTTCCGCGCGTCGCTTCGATGACCTTGGCGAACAGCTCCGGCTGATAGTAAAGCTGGCTGCCCAGCGACATGTAGACGAGCGGCCTGGCAGAGTCGAGGCGTTCCCACGGAAACGGCGTCTCGTCGCCGCGCGGGCCTGTCGGCAGCGCCGGACCGACCAGTTCGACACCTTGCGGTGCCGTACCGACGAGGTCCTCGGTGGTGAAGGCAAGCGTCAGATGCGGGGAGAGGATGTCGCAGCCGCGAAAGCGCGCTTCGAGCCCATAGCGCGCGAACAGACGGTCGCGCTCCGGTGCGAGCCATCGCACGGTGCGCAGCAGGTCCGAGTCGAGATCGTCGGGCAGCACGGGGTTTAGAGAATTGGACATCGCGACCCACGGCAGTCCCTCCAGCTCCGCCGCGATCGCCGACGCGTAGAGCAGCGGATCGATCACCACCACATCGGGTTGCCACTCCCGCAGCACTACGCGGATGCCGTCCACCTGTGCGGGTGTGTACTCGATCAGCAGCGTGTGGATCCAGCGTCGCAGCCACGCGGCATCGCGAATGTTCGCGGCGAAGCTCGCGCCGCGCGACAGATCGTGGCGCTCGGGCGTTTCGCGTGGCCCGAGGAATGTGAACGTGCCGGCATGGTCGAGCTGCGCGCTGATATCGGCGGGCGCGTAGAAGGCGACTTCGAAGCCCGCGGCCCGCAGATGCTGTGCGGGGCCGATGCAAGGGTTGACGTGGCCTTTCTCGGGCACCACGCAGAACAGGATCCGTTTCATAGTCGATTTATACCGGGCGACGCGTCGCGCCCAGGTGGTCCAGGATGAGTGTCAAGGTCGTCCACAGCACGCGTTCGGTGTCCGGTTGCAGCGTGGGAGCGGGAAGGTTCAGCGTTGCGGCGAGCGCAGGTATGCGGTCACGTTCGAGCAGCGGGTCGAGGTTCATCGCGGGTGCCAATCGGCCTCGCTTGGGGCCGTGTACGAGGCGATCGGGCAGGTTCAGGCGTGCGCCGAGATCGCGCAGGCATTGCTTGTTCGGGTCGGCGGCAAGGCTGATCAGATGTTCGACCACAGGTGTGTCTACGAACGGTGGATGCAGACCCACAGAGGCGGCGCCGAACAACGCGTTGCACAGCGGCAGGTAGTTAGCCGACTGATCGCGGCGCAGCACCTGGTCGGCGCCGTCTCCGGAGATCGCCAGCTCGATGCCGTCCTCGGCCATCGCTTCGGCCAGCAGCAGCTTGGCCACTGGATGCAGGTTGAACATCGGCTCTTCGACAGCGTACGTGGTTCTGGGCAGCGCGGCCACGAAGTCGGCTTCGCTGGCCTGGACGATTTTTACTTTGGCCTGCATGAGGTTCGCCAGCTCGAGCGCGGCGTCGCGCTCGCAATAGTCGGGCATGCCGGTGGCGAGGATGTACGAGGTCACGCGTTGCTGTGCCCCTAGCTCGCGCAGCAGTGCGAGCAGGAGTGCGGAATCGAGTCCGCCGCTCAATGCGAGCGCTACCCGCTTGCCGCTATCGAGCGCTCGTTGCAGGGATTCGCGCAGCACAGTTTCCAGATCGCCGCGCACTGGCTGAGAGGGTGCGTCTTGCACTTCCAGGCCATGTGCTGACTGGATCAGCGCATGGCCTGGAGGAACGGCCAGCACATCGTGCAACACGGTGCGCCCGACCAGACGCTCGCCATTCAGGTAACCGGCGATGGCTGCGACGTCCGGCTCGCCGGCGCTTTCACCGGATTCCCGGAGCAGTTGCGAAATACCACCTGCCCATTTTCCGCTGCGCGGATGGTAGTGCAGGCGCTCAAAGCCGAAGAGGTCTCGCGTGCCGACGATCATGGGTAACGTGCCTTCAAGGCATCCAGTTCGATGCGCTTCATGATCCGATGTGGCGCTTGTGGCGCACTGCCGCCATGACAATGCAGACAGGCATCGAGCGGCGTTTCGCGCTGCAAATATGCCAGCAGCGCGTCGAGCATGCCGGCGTCGTCGCGCAGCGGTAAACCATCGGAGCTGAAGTCCTGCGTGCTTTTATACAACGTCTGAAAATGCGCCGGACGCGTACAGGTGTAGAACATGCCGTCGCGGATCATGTGGCAACGTTCGCGGATCCAGCAGTCGTGATAGATGCGCTGGACTTCGGCGATATCGGTGGCCGGCTGCGCGCGGTTCATCGTCGTGAACGAGTCTTGCACTTTCCAGTTCAGACGTACGTCGAAGCGCGCAGCCTGCGCTTCGATATGTGCGACCAGGTCGGGTGCGAGGCGTGGTTTGGGATAGCGCGAGATCGTCAGGGCATCGACTGCTTGCCAGAAGCCGTCAGGCATCTCGCCGAGTTGCAGGCCATTGGTGGTGACGGAAATGAGCGGTGCAATGCCCGTGTCGCGTACACATCCGATGATCTCGACAAGTTGCGGATGCAACAACGGCTCTCCGCCGACCAGCTTGAAGACGCCGGGGTTCAGAACCTTGGCCGCTTTGCGTAGATCGTCGGCGACCGAAGCCGGGCTCGCGTACCAGGCGGGCAGTAGCGGCGACAATGAGCAACATTCGGCGCAGGTCAGGTTGCAGTGGTCGACGATATGCGCTTCCAGCGAACGTGTCTGCACGCGTCCGCCGTGCACGCGATAGTTGCGCTCCATTGGCGGCGGAAAGATATGCTTTCGGCCGCCAGACGGTGTGGAGCTCGAGGGATCGTTTGCGTTCACGTTAGCTTCCCGGTTCGAGGCAACTGGAAAAGAAATTGACGAGGCGCTCGCGTGCGCCATCCATCGTCGACACCATCGTCATCGCGCCTTGCAGATGCGAGGCAAAGCGCGGTGGATCGTCCAACCAGCCTTGTAGTACCCAGAGTTTGAGCGCGTGTTGCAGGCAGGCGGCGTCGACGGCCCAGACCATGCGTTCGGGGTCCAGTGTCCGGACGCTCAGGTAGGCGCGCACGAATACCTCGGCCGACGCTGACGCCTCCAGCGGCAGATGATTGAGACAACGGACGACCTCGAATTCGCGTGGTGCACCGATGGTTGCTTCCCAGTCGAGGATAACCGGCGGTAGTTTACCGTCGAACACATAGTTGAACTGGTTGTAGTCGTTGTGGATCGGATGCTGCGGATTGTCGACGGGAAAGGCTTCGATGCTGCCGGGGTAGTGCTGGTCGATCATGCGCAGGCAGGCATCGACGTAGCTGCGCACGCTTAAGGCGGTGCTTTCCGGCGGCACACGGTCAAGCGCTTCGATCAGGCTGCGACGCACGTCGTCTGCGTCGATGGCGGTGAGGCGTGCGCCGATCGTGTCGAGTGCCGGCAGGTTCAGGCTATCCAGACTCAGGTGCAACGCCGCCAGGCTCGCGCCGAGCGCGCCCCATTCGGCAGCGGTAAACGTTTCGTAGGTCCGGAATTGCCCTGCTTCCCAGCGCGTCAGCATCGCGTGTGCGTCGTGGCCCGTCCACACGGGTTCGCCGGCAGCCGTGCGTTGCAATGCCTGGATGCGAAAGCGGGAATCGACGTGTGCTTGCAGATGTGCAAGTACGGTGGCTTCTTTCTGTGCTCTTGCGTGCTGCTCGTTGGTGTAGAGCTTGACGGCCATGCTGCCGGCATCGGTCGGCAGATGCCATACGCGCTCGCTGACCTGGCGCGCATGTCCTTCGCGCTTTAGTGCGTAGGCGGCGCAGATTGCATCGAAGGTAGCAGACCGCTCGTTCATTCAGATTTGCTCGGCAGGACCGTAGCGATACGGATGACCGCTCAAGAATGTGTTCTGGCCGACGTAGCGCAGCTTGTACATCGCGGGTCGGAACAACACTGACGGATCGTTGCTGACGATGCCGAGAAGCGGGTACAGATCGCGTCTCACGAAGAAAGCGTTGTTGCCCATATCGTCGCAACAGACAAGTTCATAGCCTTTGTTCTTGCCGAGGTGATAGAGCGACTCGAGGCTCGCGCCGTAGTAGGTCGAGCCATCCCACCCATGGTCGGGATTGAAACACATGACCCAACGTTCGGGAGGGGTGTAGTACGGGTTGTATTCGATGACTACGATGCGAGGCTGGAAGGCATCGAGACCACGCCAGATCCAGTAATCGTTGCCGTCGATATCGATTGAGAGCAGATCGAAATCTTCAGGGACGCCGGCCGTGGCGAGTAGCTCGTTCACCTTGTCGGGCTGGATGCGTTCGTGGCGTAGCTGGACGCTCTGTATGTCGCCGTAGTTGGCTTTGAGTTTTTCGTAACGGTAGCTGCTGCCTTCGACCAGCAAACCCTGCCACCCGCATTCGCGCAGCAGTAGCGCGGTATTGCTGTTGCGCAGGCCATCGCTCGCGCCGATGTCGACGCAAAAGCGGTTCGTCGGTGCGATCCGCTCCATCAGGCGAGACAGGATGCGCTCTTCGCATCCCTGCGCGTACAGGCTGGGTGCGAGGCCGGACAGGTCGACTGGAAGAGGAGAGCCATGCATGGATGTTTGCGCGGCGCGGCGGTTGCTTGATCGGAAGGTAATGTACCTGAAATCGGGTGAGGCGGGACGGGGTGGGGATTCGGATTGTGACTCGCGAATCTGGGTCTAGCCTCGTCTAATGTATAGGCCGCGGTGATTGACGTACGAACCGACCGGTTTCAGTTATTCGACAAGGACTTGCGGATCATCGACAATCGATGGGCGAACGCGTCGGCATGTGCGCCCTGAAATCACGGAGTGAGCTTTGCCAATTCCATTGAATAAGCCCGTTCAGGTTGCGGCCAAAGAGGTCTTGCAACGGTTGGCTGAACACATAACACCCGAGTCGACGGAGGCCTCGATTGCAACAGCAGCGGCGGCTATGCTTGCCGATCGTGGGTACCCGGACACGTGGTACTACAGTTGCCCTGCGCTTGTTTTGCTGGGCTCTCGCAGTAAGGTTTCATTGTCGGGGCGCATCTACGAGCCCGGTAGCGAACCAGTCGGCTTGTGGAACCTGGTGACCGTTGATCTTAGTCCTCGAAGCGGGGATGTCTGGGGCGACTGTGCGCGATCGTTCTACGTCGAGGAAGGTGTCGCGCGCATAGAGCCGGTCTCCCCGGAGTTTGTGTCCGGATATGAGACGGAACGCCGTTTGCATCAGAAGATGCGTCTGTTCGTTCGTCCCGACACTTCTTTTCACGATCTGTATGAATTCGCCAATGAACAGATTCGTGTGGAAGGATTCGAGAACCTCGACTTCCTCGGCAATGTTGGCCACAGCATCTGCGCACGCAGGGACGACCGTCTATACATCGAAGCAGGGAACCATCGACGTCTGGGCGAGGTGGGATGCTTCACCTTTGAACCTCATATAAGTCAACCGGGTGGCCGTTGGGGTTTCAAGCACGAGAACATCTATTACTTTGATGATTCGGGTGCTGTGGTGGAACTGTGAGAACCGGCGAACGCGAATGAACGACCGCCGCCGTCCGTAACGCCGACTTTGCCAAAGGACCGGTTAAGGAAGCTGCGACCCACAAGGATTCAAGATGACCAGAAGAAAGAGACTGACTTTCTGGGGCGCTGACGAAAACGACGACAGCCTTTCGCGCGCCGTCATGGATGGTCGCAAGACCGTTACCGCCGACACGGTCGCGCAGTACTACAAGCCCTACGGCGAATACGGCGACGGCAGTTATGTCCCGGGTGACATGATCGAAGTCTACGATTTGAAGCAGCGCCTTCGCTGCATAGTCAAGGCAACCAAGGTGTACACGATCAAGTTTGGAAGCATTCCAGAAGAAGTTTGGCGTGGCGAAGCATTCTCCAGCGCAGATGAGTTCCGGGAATGCCACATTCGCTGCTTGCCGCATCTGCACCTGCATGACGACTTCGAGTTTGTGACGTTGCATTTTGAGTTGGTCGAGGTCATCGCACGCGAGATCACGGCCTGACATCGCACCTGCCCGATGGTGCCAGCGAGACGGAGCTGCGCAGAAACACATGCACGATGAAACGAATCCAGTCGAACTCCCGCTAAGCGGAGGCCGATATACCGCAGGTGTCGTCCGCGTCGGAGATACCGTTCGCCGACCAGCCAGCTCGTCTTCGCCCTTTGTTCGAAGCCTCCTCCTGCACATGGAAACCGTCGGATGCCAATGCGTGCCTCGACATTTCGGTCAGGACGAATCTGGCCGCGACGTGCTCAGCTTTTTGCCAGGATGGGTGCCGCAGAAATTCCAGTACTTCGAAGACGAACAGATTGCTGCGGCAGGCGCGATGCTCCGATCGTTTCATGACGCCACCCGCGGGAGCGATCTAGCGGGTGCGCAAGCAGTCGTGTGTCACCACGATCCCGGGCCGAACAACACCGTCTTTCAGAACGGGTTACCGGTGGCCTTCATAGACTTCGACTTCGCCAAGCCGGGAGCGATTCTCGAGGATGTGGGTTATATGGCCTGGACGTGGTGCGTCTCATCCAAACCAGAGCGAGGGCCTGTCGAGCGACAGGCCGCGCAGTTGCGAGTACTTGCCAACGCGTATGGTTTAGCGTCTCAGGATCGTCCCGGGCTCGTGACTGCAATGCTTCAGCGCCAGGCCCAAAACATTGTGTTCTGGAGCGAGCGAATCGATGCCTTCGAAGGAATTCCGACAAGCTCTGCGGAAATCCGCGAGCGTGTCGATTGGTCCCGACGTGAAATGGAATTCACCGGCGCCAATAGAGGGCTGTTCTTGAGCGCGATCGGGGCTTAACCACTCACTCGCGTGCGATCGCTCAGCCGGGCAGATGACAAACCGCCTCAATATTGTGCCCATCCGGATCCAGCACATAAGCACCATAGTAGTCGGGGTGATAGTAAGCACGGATTCCCGGCGCCCCGTTATCACGCGCACCCACGGCGATAGCCGCTTGGTAGAACGCATCGACTGCCGCCCGGCTATCCACCCGAAACGCAATGTGAATGGGCGGGTGGTTCGGCGTGCCCTTACCAATCCAGAATTCCGCCTTCCCCGGCGGCCCGAAACCCGCCACATCGGTGTCGCCGGTCACGCTCGCAGGAATTTCCATGATCTTGACGATACCGATGGCGCCCAGCGCCGCCGTATAGAACGCGAGACTCTTCGAATAGTCGCTGACTGTCACACCGGTGTGATCGATCATCTTTTCTCCGCTGATTGTGTGTTGTCCGGAACGGCAAGAGTACCCAAGAATCCCTGCAAAAATGAACCAGAAATTCAATGAAACGCTGCATACATTTTTATCACGCTCAATTAATCATCTGACGATAACAACGAGCACTTGTTTACGTTTTCCGTCTCAACATATTACAGATTTCATACTCACTAAAACAGGTCGTTTCCGCTAAGAAAAATGCTACTCTCGCGCTGAACGACCGACCGCGACTGACCGCGTTTAAGACGCAGTCCGATCGTTCTAATATTCGAAAAAGAATGCATTAAATCGTCGACCAGAACGATTGCGACAAGAACTATAAAGCCAGCCTACGAGGCGAGAGAGCGTCCCATGCAAAAAGGGGACCTCATGACGATGACAAAGGCGAAGGCGCACCCGCTTGCGGGCCGCTTTGGAGGACAGTCGCATGAACAGGATCAGGGGCGTTGTACATCAACGGCGGGTTCGGCATTTTCGACTGAATCGCCTCGCTAAAAGCGTCTTGCTTACCTTTGCGCCGACCATGGCGTTGTCATGGATCAGTCACGCTGCGTACGCTCAATGCGTCACAGCCGGCACGACGATTACCTGCGCTACCGGTTCCAACACCAATAGCTTTTCCAGTTCCATCAGCGACGTGACCGTGAATGTGCAAAGCGGCGCGGTACTGAGCGTTCCGCCGATCGTCGGCGGTTCGTCGCTGACCTTGAACGGCAATGGCATCACCCTGAACAACCAGGGGTCGATCGATCCCACCACTAATGGCGGCTTAAGCCTTGCGGCTAGTGGCGCGGTGCTCGGCAACAGCGCTGCCAATACGATCAACGTCAACAACCTGAGCGGCGGCGCTATCAAAGGCCTCGTCAACATTGCGTCGCTGATGGGTTTTGGCGGGCAGGCATTGGTGGTGCAAAACGGCAGCGGCGGCGTGACGACAATCCAGAACAGCGGCAGCATCGGAATGTCGATCTTCGGCGTCGGCACTTTCACCACCGCCGATGCTCCCGCCGTCCTGAGTTACGGCGGTGGTCAGGTGAATTTCACCAACTCCGGCACGATCACCGGGCGTATCGGTCTTGCGACACCCACCGCACACGGTGCAAGTAACACCTTCGTCAACGCCGGCACGATCAACGGCAGTCTTTATCTTGGCGACACTGCCACGGGAAATACGTTTACTGCGGTATCGGGATCGAGCGTCAACGATGCTGGCGTTGCCACCGCCGGCACGATCACAGTCGATGCTAACACTGTCCAGTTTGCCGCTGCGGGCAAAGTCGACGGCGGTATCGGCAGCGGCAACACGCTGATTCTGCAAAACTCGGCGACCGGTACAGGCTCCGGCACGAGCGGACCGGTTACGACCATCAACGCCGCCTCCTACCTGGATTTCCCGAATCTCATTGTCAATAGCGGGACGTGGAACCTGCAGGGTGCGATCCTCAGCGCAGGCGCGACGCTCAATGGCGGGTTGGTCAATATCAACGATGGAGGCGTGTTTGGCGCCGGTACGCTGATCGCCAACGGTGGAGCCCTTGGGTCCAGCGTGGCGGGACTGACGTTGGCCAACGCCGTATCGTTGAATGCGGGAGGTCTTGCGCTTGGAGGTTCCAATGCCTTTACGCTGAGTGGCGCGATTGCCGGCAGCGGTGTATTGACCGATGCCGCCACCGGGACGGTGACCTTGTCGGGAAGCAATACTTTTACCGGAGGCGTCGTCCTCAGTGCGGGCGGACTGCTGCTTGGAAATAATGCCGCGCTGGGTACGGGTGCGCTCAACGTTACCGGCAACGCAACGCTGGATGGCACAGGCGCAATAACGCTGGCCAATCAGGTGGTCCTCGGGGCCGGCGCCGCATTGACGTTGCCGAGCAATCAGACGCTGGTACTCAATGGCGTGCTTTCGGGCAGCGGGAGCCTGATCAAGAGCGGTGCGGCTACCGTGACACTCAATGGTGCCAACACGTTTACCGGTGTCGTCGACATCAACGCAGGCACGTTGGCGCTGGGCAGCGGTGGCAGTCTTGGGGGAGACAACGCGGTGACCCTGGGAGGGCCCGGCGCCGGCTTCGATATCTCGGTGACGGGAAATCAGGCCATCGGTTCGCTGGCGGGTACCGTGGGCACTACCGTGATGCTCGGCGCCAACACGCTGACGCTCGATGGCACTAGCGATGCCACGTTTGCCGGCACGATCAACGGAACCGGCGGGCTGATCAAGAACGGCCCCAGTACGCAAACCTTCAATGGCCCGAACGTTTTCAACGGAGATGTCACGCTGAACGCGGGTGGCCTGCAGGTGGGGGACAACGGTGCGCTCGGATTGGGTCGCCTCGATGTGAATGGCGCAGCTACGCTTGCCGCCAGCGCGAACAACGTCAATTTGAACAACAACGTAATACTGGGCGCGGGGGTGGGACTCACCGTGCAGGGAGCGAATGCGTTCACGCTCCTTGGCGTGATTTCCGGTGCCGGCAATCTCATCATCAATGGCACGTCGACGCCTACCGTGACCTTGTCAGGCATCAATACGTTCACTGGGGGCGTCGTCCTCAGTGCGGGCGGTCTGCTGGTCGGCAGCAATTCGGCACTGGGGACGGGCACGCTCAGTGTTACCGGCAACGCAACGCTCGGTGGCGCGAGCGCAACGACGCTGGGCAATCAGGTGGTCCTCGGGGCTGGTGTTGCATTGACGTTGTCCGGTACCCAGAGCCTGGTGCTCGACGGCGTGATTTCGGGCGCCGGAAGCTTGATCAAGAGCGGCACAGCTATCGTGACCCTCGACGGTACCAACACGTTTACCGGCGGCGTCGAGATCGACGCAGGTACGTTGGCGCTGGGCAGCAGTGGCAGTCTTGCGGCAGACAGTGCAGTCAACCTGGACCAGCCCGGTGCCACCTTCGATATTTCAGGCGGCGGAAATCAGACGATCGGTACGCTGGCTGGTGGTCTCGGCAGTAGCGTGACGCTCGGCGCCAACACGCTTACGCTCGATGGCGCCGGCGATTCCACGTTTGTCGGTTCGATCAGCGGAACCGGCGGGCTGATCAAGAGCGGGACCGGGACAGAAACCCTTGACGGCGCCAGCACATTCAGCGGAGGCATTGCGCTGGACGCGGGCGGTCTGCTGGTGGGCAACAACAGCGCATTGGGAACCGGCTCCCTGAACGTGAATGCCGCGGTTACGCTTGGCGCCAGCGCGAACGGCGTGGATCTGGGCAACAACGTAGTGCTGGGTGCGAGCGCCGGGCTCACCGTGCAGGGCGGTAACGCCCTCACGCTAGGCGGCGTGATCTCCGGCGCCGGTAGCCTCACCATGAACGGCACGTCGACGCTTACCGTAACGGCCGAGAACACCTATACCGGCGGCACGAACATCCTGTCGGGCACGTTGGCCATCGGCGCAGGCGGAAGCCTGTCGGCGACGGGCGCGGTGACGCTGGCAGGAAGCGGCACACTGGATATTTCCGGAGGCGGCAATCAGACCATTGGATCGCTCGCGGGCACATCCGGCGCGGTCAATCTCGGCGGCAATAGCCTGACGCTGAACGGTGTGGGCGATAGCAGCTTCGGCGGTGCGATCAGCGGTGCGGGTGGTCTGGTCAAGGATGGTGCTGGTGTGCAAACGCTGTCCGGACCCAATACGTTTAGTGGCGGGGTGACGCTCAATGCCGGAGGATTGATCGTCGGTAACGACAGTGCGCTTGGCACGGGTGCCCTGACGGTGGGCGGCAATTCGACACTCGATTCCAATAGCGCGATTACCCTCGGTAACAACATCGTTCTCAATGCGGGGCTCACGGTGGAGGGCACTAACGCGCTGACACTCAACGGTGCGCTGTCGGGCACAGGGAGCCTCGTCAAGGACGGCTCGGCGACGTTGACGCTCAATGGCAACAACACCTACACAGGCGGCACGTTCGTCAATTCCGGCACGCTGGCTTTGGGCGCCGGAGCGAGCCTGGCGAGTACCGGTACGGTCGATCTGACGTCCGGGACGACGCTCGATCTTTCCGCGGGTAACGGCACGCAGATAGTCGGTACCTTGGTTGGCTCCGGCGAAGTCAACCTCGGTGCCGACCAACTGGTGGTGGGGAGCGCGAATGACGGGGTGTTCGGTGGGTCGATTGCCGGTACCGGCAGTTTGATCAAGCAAGGTACGGGCACCGAAACGTTGACTGGCAACAGCGTCTTCACCGGAGGCACCACCATCGATGCCGGCACACTGACGATCGGCGCGGGCGGCAGCCTCTACGCAAGCGGTACGGTCGATCTTGCTGCCGCGGGCGCCGCTTTTGATATTTCCGCGGGCGGCAATCAGTCGATCGGTGCCTTGAATGGCGTTGCCGGCAGCAGCGTGGCGCTCGGCGCCAACACGCTGACGCTCAACGACACCAGCAACGGGAACTATGGCGGTGCGATCACGGGCACCGGTGGGCTGATCAAGACCGGAGCCGGTGTGCAGACGCTGGGCGGTGCAAGCACGTTCTCAGGCGGCGTGACGCTCGAGGCCGGTGGTCTGATGCTCGGCAACAATACTGCGCTTGGCACGGGCGCGCTCAACGTCACCGGTGGCGCGACCCTGGATGACAGTGCCGCATTGACCGTTAACAACAATGTCACGCTTGCCAGCGGTGTAGCGCTAAACGTGCTCGGCTCGAATGCGACGACGCTTGGTGGTGTGATCGGCGGTGCAGGCAGCCTGATCAAGAGCGGTGCGGCGACGCTGACGCTGACCGGCGCCGATACGTTCACCGGTGGCACGTCCATCACGGCCGGTATGCTGGCGCTCGGCGCGGGCGGCAGCCTGTCTGCTACGGGCGCGGTGGCATTGAGCGGTACAGGTATATTCGATATCTCCGCGGCCGGCAACCAGGCCATTGGTTCGCTGGCGGGCACAACCGGCAGCGTGAATCTCGGCACCAACACGCTGACGCTCGGTGGTGTGGGCAACACGAGTTTTGGCGGTCTGATTGACGGTTCCGGTGGGCTCGTAAAGGTCGGTAGCGGTGTGCAGACCTTGAGCGGCGCAAATACGTTTACCGGCGGTGTGGCGCTCAATGCGGGCGGTCTGGTGCTGGGTAACAGCGCGGCATTGGGCAGCGGTGCGCTGAGTGTCGGCGGCGCGGCCTCGCTGGATGCGAGCGTCGCTACCGCGCTTCCGAACAATGTGAAGCTCGCTTCGGGTAGCGCGCTCGATGTACTGGGCAGCCAGGCGCTGACGCTCAACGGCCAGATATCCGGCGGTGGAGCCCTGACCAAAGACGGCAACGCCACGCTGACCTTGAACGGCGCCAACACCTACACCGGCGCCACGACGATCAATGCCGGTACGCTGGCCTTGACTGGCACCGGCACCATCGGCAGTGCGAGCGGCGTGGTCGATAACGGCGTGTTCGATATTTCCGGCACGACGAGCGGTGCATCCATTGCGAATCTGGCGGGAAACGGCGCGGTTGCGGTGGGCAAACAAACCCTGACGCTGACTAACGCAAGCGGCACCTTCAACGGTACGTTCAACGGTAGCGGCAACATCGTGAAGCAAGGCGCGGGGACGATGGTGTTCGATGGAACAAGCGCGTCGTTTACCGGCACGACCGCGATCGATGCGGGCACGCTCGAAGTCGGCGATATCAACACGCCCGGTGCGGTGCTGGGCGGCAACGTCACCGTCGATGCGAACGGTACGCTGCGCGGCCATGGCACCGTGAGCGGCGATGTGACCAGCAATGGCGGCACGGTTGCGCCCGGCGGCACGATCGGCACGCTTACCGTTAATGGCAACTACAGCCAGGCGAGTAACTCGACGCTCTCTATCGAAGTCAGTCCCACTGCCGCCTCGCTGCTGAAGGTTGGCGGCGCAGCGACGCTCAACGGCGTGCTGGCGCTCACCTACGACCCCGGCACCTATAGCGCGACGCAGTACACCATCGTCTCGGCTGCGAACGGAGTCAGCGGACGCTTTACCAGCACGACGGCTACCGGCGCGAATCTCGGCACGCTGCAACAGTCCGTGACCTACGGCGCCAACAATGTCCAGCTTGTGCTCGCGAATGCGACCGGTCCGGGTAATACGGGTCCGGGCAATACCGGGCCCGGTGGTTCGACGAATCCGGTCGTCGTTGCACCGGTGGATACCAGCATCTACACGGCGGTGGGATCGATCGCCTCGCTCGATGCCCAGGCGCTGAACGCTGCACTGCTGGACCGGATGGGGCGTGCGTCTGCTGCAACGGTGGCTGTGCCGGATGGCTGGATCAATGCCACGGGCACGCATACGAATGTCGGTGGCGCGAACGGCGAGCCCGGCTTCCAGGCCAACCAGTACGGTTTCCTTGCAGGACTCGACCAGCGCCTCGGGGACTACACCGTGGGTGTCGCCGCAGGCTACACCCACACCGATATCGACGAGCAGAACACCGGCGATTCAGGCGCCATCGACACGCTGCGCGCGGCGCTGTATGGCAACCGCTGGCTCGGTCCGGTAGGCGTGTCGGCTACCTTGGGCTACGGGCTCGACTTCCTGTCGCAGAAGCGGCCGTTCGGCACGCCCGGTACCGCGCAGGGCGACCATACCGGTCAGGAACTGACGGCAGGTGGACAGGCTAGCTTGCCGCTGACGCTCGGTAGTTTCGTGATCACACCGCGCATCGGGCTGCGTTACGCGTACTTCCATGGCAATGGGTTTGGCGAGAGCGGGGCAGGCGGGCAGGATCTGAACGTCGGAACCGACAACGTGCACAGCTTGCAGCCCTATGCCGAGGTGACGATCGACAAGGCGTTCGGCGATGCGATGCGGCCGGTGAATGTGCAACTGCGACTCGGATACGCGCATGAAGTACTCGACGCGGGTCGCTCTGTTACGGTGACGTCGCAGGATGGGACGCTGTTTACCGCGCCGGGTACGAGTTTGCCGCGTGGGTATCTGACTACGGGCGTGAGTGTGAGTATGCAGCCGACTAAAGCGCTGACGGTGTCGCTCGGTTATGACGCGCTGATTAATACCACGCATGCGTCGGCGCAGGCGGGGAGTGTGAAGGTGGGGTATCAGTTCTGAGCGGCGCGGGGTTCGGGTTTGAAAGACGTGGGGAAATCTTCGGCTTTCCCCGAACCTCTAAAGCAACCGCGGCGTACCCACCCAAAGCGCAAGTGCCTCAACGCACTGACTATTCATCCATTCACGTGGCAGCGCAGACGAGTAATGTGCGCTGTCTCCCGCTTGCAATTCAAACGTCTCGCGTCCCAATGTCAGCGACACCTCGCCGGAGATAACGTACAGAAACTCTTCGCTCGCCCTGGTGAGCATCTCGCCAGGTTGCCTTTGCCCGGGTGGGAACCTGACGAGAACAGCCTCGAGTTGTTGAGAGCTCGATTCACGTGTGAGCTGCGCGAACAGGTTCGCCGATTCCGCAAACTTAAAAAATTTCAGCTCAGCGCTGGAACGCACCGGCTGCCGTTCGGCGGGCGCATTCACAAAGTACTGCACCGCGACACCGAGCGCGCTCGCAATCCCATTCAGCGACCTGATGGACGGCGTGGCAAGTCCTCGTTCAACCTGAGAAAGAAACGGCTTCGAAATACCGGCTGCGGTTGCTGTGTGGTCGAGTGTGCGTTTTAGCCGCTGCCTCAACGCGCGAATTTTGCCGCCGAGCAGGATTGCCGGCGTCGCTTCTTCAAGTTTCGAGAGCATAAAGTAAAGGTGCGTGCAACCACTAGTGCCAGAGATGCCGGATCAATCGCTGCAATCGAGCGGCCTGATCAAGGCGTTCCTGGACCGATTCTTCCGGTGTTGCGTAATCCTGGTTCGAGCATGGTTGCTGCTGGTTCATGATGTGTTTTCCTGTTTTCGATCCGCTTCGTGGTCTAGACATTCTGCGTAACGGCGATATCGGGCGATAGCGGCAGGCACAACAATCTGGACCGTCGCACTGCATCCTTTTTTCCCTCTGTATCCCTCGATCGATCAGTACAGTTAAGGCGCCTGCCGGAGTGCGGTGATTGGCGTGGGGCGCTGTTAGAATTGACTCGGTTGCCGCTACGCCATAGATCCCGCCGTCGTATTGACCGATCCGGCATCAAGCCGTCTTTGATATTCGTTGATGTAAGCCGACACCGGAAACCGTGTGGCGGTGTTCCGAAAACAGGTGGATTACGGATGTGGGATCGAACGACCCGTTACGGCGAGCTTGCCAGTCAACTGCACGAAGAAATCTGCGCAGGGACGTTTCGCCCCGGTGACAAGTTGCCGTCAATCCGCGCCTTATGTTCGCGCTTCAAAGGAAGCAGTGCCACGGTTACGCACGCACTGTACTTGCTGGAAGACGCGGGCCTGATCGCGGCACGCCCGCGTTCTGGCTTCTATGTTCGGGAACGGCGGACAATCGCAGGCTTGCCGCAACAGTCCCGCCGCGAAGTGGTCGCGCAGCCTTCATTGCCGGCGCAGCGCGCCTTGCTTCGCGAACTCGACCGGCTGGAAGTGAAGGATCAGCCCATGCTGTTTGCCATGATCGATCCGGAGTTGTATCCGGTCGTAGCACTGCAACGCATCATGACCGCTCAGGCGCGCCGCAATCCTTCCTTTTTTACGTTGGGAGACATGTGCGCGCAATCGCCGCTCGCGGAACAGCTGGCACGCCGCGGACGTTTAATGGGTTGCAACTGGCGTGCTGAAGACATCACGATCACGCCCGGTGGGAAATTCACCCATCGGGCGCTGCTGCGACTGCTGACCAAACCGGGCGACACTGTTGCAATCGCATCGCCGGCTTCGATGAGGCTGTTACGAGACCTGGATGCGATGGAGCTGAAAGTGCTTGAAATACCCGCTCATCCGGAGCACGGCCTATCCACCGATACGCTCGATTTCGTACTGAAAAGGGAGCGCGTGACGGCATGCGTATTCTCGGCGAACTTTTCGCATCCGACCGGCGGACTGATGAGCGACGAAGCCAAGCGTTCCACTGTCGAGCTGCTGGCAAAGCATGGTGTGCCGCTTATCGAGGACGATCAGAACGGAGAGCTGTATTTTGGCAAGAGCCGTCCGTTGCCTTTCAAGGCGTTTGATCAAACCGGGCAGGTGCACTACATCACGAATCTAAGCGACTTGGTCAGCCCTGGTATGTCTATGGGTTTTGCAGTAACCAACCTGCACAGGCAGCTCGACTTTATGCCGGAGCCTGCGCCGCTCTTTCAGCACACGTTAGCCGCGTTTATGGCGAGCGGCCTGTTTGAGCCACACTTACGTCGTTTGCGTCAGACGCTCGCAGGCTATGCCAAAGCGTACCGGGCAGCCGTGCAACGTCACTTTCCTGTGGAAGCGCGTAGTTATGCGGTTTTGGGTGGCCATTGGCTATGGGTGGAATTGCCACGCGGCTTCGATTCTGAGGCCTTGTTGCGCAGGACGCTCCCGAACGGAATCGCGTTTGCGCCAGGTCAGCTATTTTGTATCGACGGCAGCTTGAATCATTGTTTTCGGCTCAACATGGGTATGCCGCTGGACGAGCGTATCGAACGCAATATTGCGGCGCTTGGGCAACTGATATCGGAAGAGCTGGCGCAACTGCGCATCGCCTAGCTGCGTTTGCCTTCCTTCTGAAGTTCGAATTTCATGAGCGTACAAACAAAAACTGCAATGAATCGACGACACTTCCTGGCTCGCACGAGTGCGCTGTCCATCTCAAGTGCAGCCGTTAGCGGATGTGCTTCTCTCTCTTCTGGCGCGGGGTCGTCTTCTACTGGGTTTGCTATCGCGCCTGTACCGGCGTTAAAGCCAGGTGGAGGGGTGGCTATCGTGGCGCCTGCTTCAACCGCACCGGACAAGGTCGATGAAGCGGCGCGCTGGCTGACTTCACGAGGGTTCGCGGCGCGCGTGATGCCGGCAACGCGTGCTTCGCTAGACGTACCGTTCGAGTACCTGGGCGGCACCGACGATGCACGGCGGGACGATTTGCATGCGGCATTCACCGCACCCGATATCGGCGCGGTGTGGTGTCTGCGGGGCGGTTTCGGCTCAACACAACTGGTCGACAAGATCAACTACGAGCTGTTGCGCGCGAACCCGAAGCCTTTCATAGGCTACAGCGACATCACTGCGCTGCATGTGGCGATCCAACGGCACTCACGCTTCGTTACCTTCCACGGGCCAATGCTGTCGTCCGACCTGCTGATCGACAAGCGGGCACCTACCGAGTCAAGTGTGTTTGCGATGGTTCAGGGAGGCGTGGTGCCAGGAGAATGGATTGAACCTCCAGCGGATTTCACCCTGACCGTACTCGCACCCGGCGTCGCAACCGGGCGATTGGTCGGCGGCAACCTCGCCTTGCTTTGCAGTATGCTCGCCACGTCTTACGAACTCGATACCAAAGACGCGATTCTCTTTATCGAAGATATCGGCGAAACACCTTCGAGAGTCGACCGCTTACTGACGCAACTGCGGCTAGCCGGCAAGCTGGCTACGCTTAAGGGTGTGCTGGTAGGGAGCTTTACTGAGCTCGGCGAACAGCCGAATGACGCCGTCGATCCTGCTTTACTTCATCCGCTGTTGCGCAGGACATTCGAATCGCTCGGCATTCCCGTCCTGACCGGTTGGCCCAGCGGTCATTGCGATCCGAATCTGACGCTGCCGCTAGGCGCGCAGGTGCGGCTCGATACCACAAGGCGCGCGTTGCGACTCGAACAGCCGGTCGCGATCTGAGACCCGTCCGAGCGCTAACACTTCGTCCGCCCAGCAAGACTATGCAGGTGCGCGACTGGCGTCAGCAAATATTCCAGCGCGCTCCTTGATGAACTCCAGAAAAGCTTGCGCCGCTCGCGGCAATGGGCGGTTCTCCTTGATCAGGATTTTCATTTGCGCCTGTTCGAATAGCGGGTTGGCCAACGGCAACGCAACCAGCTTGCCGGAGTTGGCCTCCTCCGTGATCGCCGTGCGAGGAAGAAACGCGCAACCTGTTCCGGATAAAGCAAAAGCCTTCGTGATAGCAACAGAATTCGTCGTGAGAAAGGGCGCGAGACGAACGCCTTCACTCAACGCGACGGCTTGTATAAGTTGTCCGAGCCCGTAGGGTTCCGGCATGATCGCGAAGCGATGAGGCAGAACGTCGCGCAATGAGATGGGCGAGGTCAACGATGCAAGCGGATGATGCGGTGAAACGCATAGCATGACTGGGCGGGATGCGCTGGCACAAATCTGCAGGTCGGGCAGATCGGGCGGGTTGTACGACAATCCAATATGCGCGCGTTCACCCTGTATTTCGCTAATGACGCTGTTGGCTGTCAGCACGAACAGTTGCAGATCGACACCGGGATGCGCTGCCGAGAATGCCGGAATCACCTTTGCGGCTAGCGGCGTGACATAGCCTTCCGTCATGGCTACGTGGACCGTGCCGTGTAACTCGCCCTGCAGGTCCTCCTGGAAACGTTCGGCGGCGATCTGACAGGTGCGGTAGTAGTCGAGTAACCGATGGGCCGCCTCAGTTGGAATAATGCCGTAGGAACGCCGGTGGAACAGTGCGGCACCAATCTCTTCTTCCAGGCGATCGAGTTGCCGGGTAATCACAGATGCCGCAGTGTTCAGGTGATACGCGGCTTCACGTATCGAGGAGTGTTTCATGACCTCGATAAAGTAGGAACGGCGTCGATCATTCATTCTCATGAGATTCATCTAGCATATAAATTGCAGATTAATTACGGTGCGTTGCCTTTTTCGGTTTGGCACGCAACGAAAATAGCTAGCACGCGGCGCACGCCCCCCGACTATATTGATGACCGACTGTTTCCGGAAGAGGGGTGTCCGTTCATCAGCGAGCGCGGCTGGTTCCACGCAGTGGATCGCACAGCGTGGTGGGGCAGATTCCTTGATTCGGGAGAATTTAGTGTTCAAGACAATGGTGGCAGCATCGGGCGGCGAGCAGGCGCAGTTGTTTAGCCGCATCGACAGGCGAATTCTGCTGTTTCTGGCTTTGTGCTACGCGTTTGCGAGCCTCGATCGAACCAACATCGGGTTTGCAAAATTGCAGATGGCCGGCGCGATCGGCCTCGGTGACGCCGCTTACGGTTTGGGGGCAGGCATTTTTTTCCTGGGCTATGTGCTGTTCGAAATGCCCAGCAATTTTCTGCTGACCCGAATCGGGGCCCGTAAAACGCTGAGCCGAATCATGGTCCTGTGGGGACTGACGTCGGTGGCGATGCTCATCGTGCGAAACGAGCAGTCTTTTTATGCGTTGCGGTTTCTGCTCGGGGTGTTCGAAGCTGGATTTGCGCCGGGGATGATCTTCTATCTGACCTGCTGGTATCCACGAACGCAAATGGCGCGGGCATTGTCCATCGTGCTCAGCGCGACGCCCATCGCCGCCATGCTGGGTGGTCCGCTTTCCGGATGGGCGATGACAACGTTAGACGGCGCTTACGGAATGGCTGGATGGCAATGGATGTTTTTGATTGAAGGTGCCCCGGCTGTCATTCTGGGCGTGGTGGCGTTTTTCTATCTCGACGACTATCCGGTGCATGCTCGCTGGCTATCCGACGACGAGCGGCGGCAACTCGATGTTGCGCGGGGGGAACCCAGCACGCCGCGGGCGGCCTCGCTCGCCGAGGTGTCCAGGGTATTGCGAAATCCGAAAATCTACGCGT
Source organism: Paraburkholderia megapolitana (assembly GCF_007556815.1). Taxonomy (NCBI): domain Bacteria; kingdom Pseudomonadati; phylum Pseudomonadota; class Betaproteobacteria; order Burkholderiales; family Burkholderiaceae; genus Paraburkholderia; species Paraburkholderia megapolitana. The sequence continues at coordinate 977,539 of NZ_CP041743.1, read as the reverse complement.
TGGCGTTGCCGTACTTCTGCATGATCAGTGGACTTTATACCGTCGCATTCTGGCTGCCCACGTTGCTGAAGATTGCAGGCGAAGATAGTACGGTCCGCATCGGTTTTTATTCGGCGATTCCTTATCTGGTTGCCATTCCGGTGATGATGGTGCTAGCCAGAAGGTCTGACCGGCTAGGCGAGCGGCGCTTGCATAGCACGATACCGTTACTGGCCGGTGCACTAGCTTTGGCGGTGGGGACATACGCCATGCATCGATTCACGATCGCACTGGTGTCGATCACGTTGGCGACAGCGCTCGTCTATTCAGCATACGGCGTGTTCTGGGCCATGCCATCTGAGTATCTAAAGGGACCGGATGCGGCGATCGGGATCGCGCTGGTCAATTCGATCGGTTTGCTCGGCGGATTCGTTAGTCCGACCATCATAGGTTGGGCGAAAGCTGCGACAGGCGATATCCGCGGCGGCCTGGCCGTCATGGTCGGTCTGTTGATTGTCGGCGCCATATCCATGGCGATAATGCGCCCTGCCGCGAAGCGCGGGGAGGTGTGATGCGGATTATGCTCGCTGGGTTCCGGCATGAATCCAATACGTTTGCGTCCACCAGGGCAGCTTACGAAGACTTTGTTCATGGTGGGAGCGGGCCGCCATTGTCGCGCGGTGCGGAAATCCTGACGTTCAAGTCATTGAACCTGCCTGTTGCAGGTTTTATGAAGGAAGCGGAAGCGAACGGACACACCTTTGTTCCGTCCGTTTGGGCCAATGCGATTCCCTCTGCGCCTGTCGAACGCGAAACGTTTGAACGTCTCACGAACGAAATTGTGGATGCGGCCCGGCAACATGCGCCCGATGCCATTTACCTCGATCTTCATGGCGCCATGGTGGCCGAGCATGTCGATGACGGTGAGGGCGAGCTGCTGTCGCGCTTAAGAACGGCGATAGGAGGCAACATTCCGATCGTGGCTTCGCTCGACCTGCATGCAAACATGACCGGCCGGATGCTGGATCATGCGAACGGACTGGTCGCATACCGCACCTATCCACACGTCGACATGGCTGAAACGGGGAAGCGCACGGCGCGGTTGCTGGAAGTCATGTTGGGAGGCAAGCCGTTACATCTAGCGGTACGACGCGTGCCGTTCCTGATCCCGATCAATGCAATGAGCACCATGTTCGAGCCCGCGAAAGCCGTGTATGAACGACTCGCCGAGCTTGAAGTGGGAGATGTTGCATCGCTGTCGTTTACGCCCGGATTTCCTGCTGCAGATTTTCCAGAATGTGGCCCGGTTATCTGGGGTTATGGGCACGATGTCGATGCGGTCAATAGAGCCGTCGACGAGTTGTATGAGTGTGTCGTATCGCAAGAATCCCATTGGCGCGTTCAGTTTCTGTCCGCCGACGAAGCTGTCGCCGAAGCGATCCGGATCGCTCGGGGTGCTGACAAGCCGGTCGTCATTGCCGATACGCAAGACAATCCTGGCGCGGGCGGCGACTCTAACACCACGGGAATTCTCAAGGCGTTGGTCGGGCAGCGCGCCGAAGATGCCGTGCTGGGTATTTTTTATGATCCCGCTGCAGCTGGCGCTGCACACGCGGCCGGCGTTGGTGCTGCAATTTCCCTTCGACTGGGGACACAGTCAGGTGACGGCTTTGAGGGAACGTTTCGAGTCGAGCATCTTTCGGACGGCCGTTGCATCTGCCATGGGGAAATGCTGGCGGGCGCAACGATTGAACTCGGACCGACGGCATGTCTGAGCATCGCCGGGGTGCGGATTGTCGTGGCCTCCGCGAAAGTGCAGATGCTGGATCGGGCGTTCTACAAGGTTGCGGGTATCGATCCGGAGACGGCAAAAATCGTCGTCAACAAAAGCTCGGTGCACTTCAGAGCGGATTTTGAGCGCATGGCTGAGGCGGTATTGATTGCCAAGTCTCCAGGCTCGATGATCGCTGATCCCGCCGACATCCCGTGGACGCGACTCGCCCATGGCATGAAGGTCAGCCCGAACGGAAAGGTCTTTGAGTTGTAGTGGAAATGGTGTTTGCCTGCGGCGCTGGCACCTCGCAGCCAGTAGTTGAAGGAGCAATTGAAATGAACAGAAACGTCAAGGGATCTTCCGATCGGCACACGTCGCGAAACCCGGTTTGGGCAGCTGAGCATGACATGATCGACCTCGCGCCTCGATGGAGAACGCTCGTTCCGATCCTGCTTTCCGCCATCGAGCACGGGACGGAACACGGGCGCAGCAACGCACGGCGCAGCCTTCGCAATCTTGCCGAAGAGGCGGATTCGTCACGCCAGCTTCAATTGCGAACGCGAGAAGTTCTAGCTCGCCTCGTCGCCACGTGGTCCGAAAAGTCGGCGCTGAGCGTAGAAGAGCAAGATGCGCTTGCCGAGGCCTCAGCGGTCCTTGCGTTGACCGGGAAGGATCTGATGGCCGTTCGACACGACTAGGTTGGCGGACTCTGGCAGTCCGCTTTCGTCCAGCTTCAAGACTCGTCCCCTTGTTCCAGCCAGGACGGAACAATCACGTCACCCCGCCCATAGCAATCCAGAACCCGTTGCGATAATCTCCAGCGTGCACGCCGGATCGGGCGTCGCTCGCGCACAAGTTCAGGAACATAGCCAAGGGGTTTATCTCACGATGCCTGACCGTACCGGTCGTAGTTCTGCATTGCGTCAAGTCGCAGCTTCAAGGTTTTTTCTCGGCGCAACGATTGCCATGTTTCTGTCGGGCCTTGGCACGTCAGCGGCTGCACCACAGATCGTTCTGTTCCTGGTAAAGGAACTCGGCGCCTCGCTACCGCTGGCGGGACTCTACTACCTGACGAGCCTTGCAGCGCCAGTGGCGGGGTATTGCATCGGCCGCTACTCCGATCGCACAGGCAATCGTCTCGGTCTGTTTCGCATGTGCGCCGTGGCGGGTTTCCTGGGCTGGGCGGGGCTGGCTCTCTCTACTTCGGTCTGGATGGCGTTCGTCATCGCGGTCGTTTTGCTGGCTGTTGCCGGTGCGACCGCCTCGCAGATTTTTGCAGCTGTCCACGACGAACTCAGCGACAAACCCGGCGATGCGAATGAAAGTGTCGTCGCCATCATCCGGATGGCGCTTACCGGCGGATGGATCGTCGGACCTGTCCTGGGCGCTTGGGTAGCGGCTGTCTATGGCTTGCGCCCCATGCTGTGGTTGACCGCCATCTGCATGCTGCTACAGATCGTGCCGCTCGGAACACTGAATCCGGTCGCGAGGCCCAAGCTGGAATCGACGGGTGAACCCGCGCGTCACGCCAGTCTGCGTGCCATGCTTCCATTGCTAACGTTCACGGGGCTCTTCGTCCTCGTCTACGCAGGCGAACCGGTGAAGTTCGGATTCTTGCTGATCTATATGGAAGAGCAGCTCAAGCTAAGTCCGGCTGTACGCGGTGCGGTCATCGGGATACAGCCGTTCATCGAGCTGCTCATCATGCCCTTCAGCATCGGGCTCGGCCGCAGGTTTGGTAACGTGTGGCTGATGTGTATCGCGGCCGCAATGGGGATACTGGCCAATCTTTGCTTTGCGTTGTGGTCGTCCGCGGCTGGGATGTTCGCTGGACAGATTCTGATGGGCGGTGTCTGGGGCATCTTTATGGTCCTCGGCATCCTCGTTGCTCAACGCCTGCTTCCCAACGCGGTAGCGACGGCGTCCGCAATCTTCATGAGCTCGACGGCGCTTGCCTCGGCGTTAGGAGGCATTGCGGGCGGTTTCGGCGTCGCGTTACTGGGCTTGCCTAACGTCTTTTTGCTGCCCGCGCTCTTTGGGTGTGTAGCAGTTGTCGGACTGGCATGGATGGCACGTACCGAAAGATTCAGCGCATATTGATCCCGGTCAGTTGCTTCGTCAGTCTGAATCATCACGTGGAGATTCGCTAAATGAATGCTGTTGCACAGGCACCGTTGATTCTGATAACGGGTGGAGCCCGCGGCGTCGGCGCGGCCACTGCGCGGCTTGCTGCCGCACAAGGTTACGACGTAGCGATAAGCTTCGTCTCCGACGAGTCGTCTGCCCTTGCGGTCGTGGCCGATGTGGAAGCGGTCGGGCGCCGGGCTTTAGCCATGCGCGCAGACAGCGCCGATCCTGAGCAGGTCGTTCAGCTATTCGCGGCGATCGACCAGAAGTTTGGCCGTATCGATGTGCTGGTGAATAACGCTGCGATCATTGCGCAACAATCGAAGCTGGAGGATCTCAGCTTCGAGCGGATGCAGCGCATCTTCGCGGTCAACTCGATAGGCCCTATCCTCTGCGCGCAACAGGCGGTGAAGCGGATGTCGTTTCGTCACAGTGGTCGTGGCGGCGTTGTGATCAACATCTCGTCGGCATCGGCCCGGCTCGGTAGTCCCAACGAGTATGTCGACTACGCCGCGTCGAAGGGTGCGCTCGAGACATTTACGATGGGCTTCTCCAAGGAAGTCGCGCGGGACGGAATACGCGTCAACTGCATTCGCCCAGGACATATCTACACCGACATGCATGCGAGCGGTGGAGAGCCGGGACGGGTGGATCGCGTGCGAGACTCGATCCCAATGGGAAGAGGCGGTCAACCTGAAGAGGTTGCGCGCGCGATCTTATGGCTGGCAAGCGACGAGGCTTCTTTTATCACTGGCACGTTTCTCGATGTTACGGGTGGCAAGTGAGTAACAAGGGGCGGCGCCGAGCGCTTTACTTGATGTCCGTAAAAAAGAAATCAAGCGTCGGAAACGAAGCCGTCCCGTGTATGCAGTTCCACAGATAGATCGCGAACCCAGGGTCTCCGGTCCACAACGAATAGCGTAGCTGGCCGTATTGACGTTCCGCTGCCATCGTTTGCGCGATGCCGTGCATGGCGAATGCGCGTGCGCGATGCAGCCATTTGCTATCGCCAGTCCGCCGGTAAAGCGACAGAAAGGCGAAGCCGTTGCCGCCCGTGCCGTGACACAGGTTCGAGCCTTTCTTCAATGGACCCGCTGCCCAGGTTGCTTCGCCCGCGGCCAGCAATAACGTGTCCAGTTCGTCGCCTGGCATATTGGCGAGACATATGACGAACCCCGGTGCGCCGTGACAGAACTGCATCAGGTGTGGCGCGACGTTTGCGTTTTCGCGGACGAGCTGAGCGTGCCAGTTCGCCTTTCCGTCATCGACGACTGCGGTGCGCGAGACGGTAGTCGTGATGCGTTCGCGCCAGCCGCTCCAGCGCTCGTCGCTCAGCAAATGCCGACCGGCGATCAGCGGTACGGCCGTGGCAACGAAACCGTGGACGCTATCGAGGTAAGTCGATTGCTTGCCATACAGATCCTGCGTCCAGTAGAAGCACGCATGTTCCGGCGACCAGAGCAACTCGGACCACAGCTTGTCCGCGGTCAGCCGGAACAGATCGGCCCAGCGCTCATCCGATGTTCGCTCGTAGAGAAACTTCGATGCCAGAAGCGTTCCAGGCGAGCCCCACATGAGTTCGCGAGTCGGATTGTCGAGATTCGACAGAATAAGATCTGCCAGCTTGTCGGCGAGCTGTTCGGTTGGCGTGTGTTCGTATTCGAGCAGCAGGATCGGTATGTCGCCCATCATGTACGAGGCAAGCGACTGCGCCGATTCGTCTTGCAGCGCGATCCGGTTTCGCTCCAGCAGCGTCGAATAGTGCGGAGCGTAGTCCACACCGGGCGCTGTGGCGCCGACCGATTCCAGAAAGGCGAGCGCCCAGAACGTTCCACACGCGCCGTGATAAAGATACGTGAGCGTGTCCGACGGACCTCCATCGAGCGAGTGCGTGGGCCAGTACGTGTCTGGGTTAAAGCTGGCGTGCGTACCGGCTGCTATGTGCTGGATCGTCGCCCGGGCTACGTGTTCGTCCCAGTCGGTTTCGATCAGCGGCTCATGTCGTGTGGGGTCGAAAAGTGTCATGGGTGAAGCGACGCTTCGGGGTCGGGTTAAGCGATGATCGTACCAGTCCGCTCGGTCGATATGTTAGTTAGCCCGTCGCAATACCTGAAGTCAGTTTGAGCGACACGACACCGAACGTGATGATCGAGATGCCTATCCATTGCGGCACACTCGGGCGCTCACCGCGGATAGCGAATCCAAGCACGGCCGTAACAGCACTCGCCAATGAACTGAGCACCGTGACGATCGCCACGTGACCCGTGCCCGAACCGTATGCGAGTGCGGAAAATCCGCACAGGCTAAGCAAGCTGATGGTAAGAATCAGGGCGAAAATCGAACCTCGCGGCGGGGACAGATTGCGGCTCCTGATCAATATGGCCAACAGGACAACCACGGCAACGAGGTAATACACCCACAACGTATCGACTATCCCCAGGTCCTTGACAGCGAACGCTCCCTGAAGCCAGAAACCGAGTCCAAACATTAGCGCGGAGAGCAAGCCAAGGCCGATAGAAGCGGGAGCTTCCGGCTTACCGTCCGACGACTTCGAAATACTGGCGAGGCTCGCGCCGAAAATACACAGCACGAGACTGGCCACGGCCATAGTGGTAATCGGCTCTCCAGCGATCACCGAGAGGACGGTCGTTACCGCGCCATACAGCGAGACGATCGGCGCAACGACGGAGGCCTTGCCGATCGACAGCGCCTTGAGCAAAGAAGCCATTGCAACCAGATTACAGACTGCTGCCAGGACGGCCATAGCGAGCCCAAAGCCGTTCGTGTCGACATGAAAAAGCGCTGGATGAGACACAATCCACACAGTCAAAACGAGAAATCCAAACGACTGGCTATAGAACAGCGACCTGGCCACACCAATCTGGCGAGTGGTATGTCCCGCCAGGAAGTCCGTCGCGCCCCAGCATAGAGCCGAAATCAATCCCATCAGAATTGCCATGTCTGCCTCGGTCCGTGTTTTCGTGCCCGGGACGCTTCGCTACGACGATCCATGCTTGGCCATGTGTCGGGCGCCGTCACAGTAACCCGCTATCGACGCGATCGCTAAGTCAGAAATTCTCATGTGTATGTGAGCGGTATTCACCGGTGGTTTCGCGCGGGACGGTCGTGTTTCGTCGGACGATGCTGGAATAAGTCGGTGTGCTGCAACGTTTAATGATCAGGCATTCACGTTTCGCGCGGCGGGTTTCAAGCGCTGTGGCATCGGGGCATGAATTGGCCTGGGCACACCGATGTGCCGGGTGACGCCGATGGCGCGACGTCGAAACGTCGGGAATTTACGAGGCCATACATGATGAATCGATTGCTTCGTTTTGGGACCTTGCTCGCCTGTCTTGGTCTCGCGGTGCCTGCACTCGCGCAGACATCCGATGATCTACCCGTACCGGCCGACAGCACGAATTGTCGCGCGGTGGTGGGGCAGGCGGAAATCGACGGCACGATGCAGCAGATCGTTGGACGTGCGTGCCTGCAAAGCGATGGAAGCTGGCAGATCGTACAAGGCCAGGATGGTAGCGTGCTGTGGTATCCGGTCGCGGACTATCCCTATCTCGACCCGTGGTGGTGGGGGCCGCCGGTGTTCATCGGTGCTGGTGTGAACCTGATCTTTGTCGATCGCTTTCATCACTTTCACCACTTCGATCATTACCATCTGATGGATCGCGGCCGTTTCCGCGTACCCGTTTCAGCGGGCTTTCATCGCGGTGGATTCGGTGGCGGTGGGGTGCGTGGGTTCGGTGGTGGTGGCGCGCACAGCTTCGGTGGAATGGGGCGGCGCTAGTTTGGCCTTCTCTATGAGCACTTCTCGCAACTCGCTAGTCGCACGGACGCTGCTGTGCGCGCTCGCGGGGCTGTGCTTGATGGTTTCAACGAGCACTTTCGCTCAAGAGATCGACCCGATTTCGCCGGCTTTATCCAGCACATCGGCGGAATGCACGCATGCCGTCGCCGCGGATTCCGCGAGCACCGACGTCGATCGGTTCCGCTGCCTCACCGCAGGCGAACAGGCGGCATCGTGGCGAACGACGATCGAAGATCGCTCGCTTCTGTCGTTGCCAGACAACCAGATTCTCGCCCTGATGGATGCCATGAAACCCGAGGCGTTCGTCGAGTACGCGAGATTCGACATGATTCTCGACAACGCCTACGAATACACCATGTTCCGACGGGAGCGAGTATTCGGCAGATGGTCCGCGCGGCCCGATCACATGATCGTCCGCTACCAGGACAATCCGCGAAAAGTTTACGTGAAGTGGTTGCCTGACGGTGCGCATGCGGGACAGGAGATTCTGTACGACGAAACGACAGACCCGGATAGCGTCTATGGGCACGTGGGCGGTCCGTTGCGTATCGTGTCGGGCAAGGTCGCTATCGATGGGCCGTTTGCGCTTGCCCAGTCGCGCCACAGCGTGCGCGATATCGGCTTGCAGTTCGTCGCGCGCACGATCGAGCACGATGCGCGCAGCTTTCGTGCAGAAGGTCTTACTGAAAAGCCGGTTCGCATCGAACTCGTGAATGTGCAGGGTACACGGATGCTTGCGTGGACGTGGATTGCTCCGTCTGGGCCGCCTGCGCACTATGCACAGCGCGTGCGACTGCTCTTCGATCTACAACACCTATGGCCCATCGGCGAAGCAGCATGGGACGCGCACGGCGAGCTGCTCGAGATGATTCATTTCGAAGACGTCGTGCCTCGTCACTGGAGCGAGTCGACCTTCGATCGGCGCAACCCCGAATACGGTTTTCACTGATGCCGTGTAAAGCGAACGGACACTTTCGCGGAAACGCAGGACGGACTATGACGAAACCGCAGGGCGTGCGTCCTCGGCGTCGGTGCCGGCATCGGTCTCGATGCATGCACGACATGCGTGTCTAAGCCCCACTCCAAAGCAAAGCCACAGCCCCAGCGATCCCATGGAAATCGCGCCCAGCGTGATGAACGCTGCGGAGAAGCCGAAGCGATGCGCCAATATGCCGCCCAACGCAGGGCTCAAAGCCGCGCCCGCGCCTTGCACGGTCATCACGACACCTTGCCCTGCGTTGACGCGTCCGGTCCCCTCCAGCAATCGGACCACAAGCGCGGGGACGGCAACGCTTTGCAGCCCCGCGCCAATGCCATCGAGTGCCTGCACCGGCCATACGCCCCACTGATGCATCACCGACGCGGCAATCATCCCGCGTACCGGCAGCGCGAGAAACGTGACGAGGATCACCCACCAGTAACCGCGCCAGCGGATCAGACGGTAAGCGAATGCGGCGGCGCCGACCATCACCAGCTGGGCGATTACGATGGTTTCGGCGGTGAATGCGCTGGGGTCTCCCTGGTGAGCGGCGACGATGGCAAGGCCATAGAGCGGTAGCATCGCCGCGTTGCCGAGATGAAAGAGCGCGAGCGCTGCGGCGAGCACGACTAGCGGCCGGCATTCGAGCAGGATGCGCAGGCCGCTTACTTTTGCTTCGCTTGCGTTGCCACTCGAATTGTCGGTTTCGAGTCCGCGCGCGACGTCGTGATCGATTGCGTCTGCGCGAATCATGGCAACTGCGATCAACGACAAGATCCCGAACACCGCGCTGAGGGCAAAGACAGCGCCGAAGCCGTAACGCCAACCGAGCCAGCCGGACAGCGCGGCTGCCACAACGTTGCCTGCATGATTGGCGACCTGATTGCGTCCAAACTGCCGGTCGAAGCCGCGTTGTCGCACGATACCGAGCGTGATGCCGGCCATCGCGGGTCCAAGGGCCGCGCCTGTGATGGCAGTTGCTATCTGCGATGCCGCCACCATCCAGTAGTCGTGCGACACCCACAGCAGCCCCGATGCTGCTACCGTCATCGCACCGGCCACTACGATCAGTGCGCGCTTATGGCGAGTCGCATCGACAAGCGCGCCGGCCGGCGAGGTCGCGACCATACCGGCAATGCCGCCAATCGTCATGACGGTGCCGATCAGATCGGTGCCCCAGCCACGCGCCTGAAGAAACACGCCGAGAAACGGGCCGATGCCGGCCTGCACGTCGGCAACGAAGAAATTCAGGGCTTCGAGGGCACGGTTGGGTTTCATGGGGCGAGAATCCGGGTCGTCACGATGCTCACTCCTTGCAACAGGTGTGATCAGCGGCAGCACTGAGTGCTGTGCTACTCGTATGCCTTTGGGTACTGCACGTCGGAGGGGCTAGCAACTGCCATTCCTGGGCTGCGAAACGTTATCTCGTGGAGGTGCCGTCGATCCTGCTCCGGCTTGACTGATAGCAGCATTGCGGAAATCGCGAAGGACGTCCGCTTCAAGTACTAGCGAACGTCTCTTAAGACAGAGATTGTGAAGAAACCGGCAACACCTACACCGCGCTGACCCCACCATCCACCGCCAGAATCTGCCCGGTGATGTGCTTGCTCGCATCGGTCGAGAACAGCAGCGCGGCGCCCTTCAGATCTTCGTCATCGCCGATACGCCGCAATGGCGCGCCGGCGGACAGCCGGTCGACGCCCAATGCCTCCAGCGAACCGCGCGTCATCTTCGACGGAAAGAAGCCCGGCGCGAGCGCATTCACAGTGATACCGTGCTCGCCCCATTCCGCGGCCAGTGCGCGAGTGAAGTTCACGACGGCGCCTTTGGATGTGTTGTAGGCGATCGTATCGAGCGTACCCGGCGCGTTGCCTTTCAGACCCGCTATCGATGCGACGTTCACGATCTTGCCGTAGCCGCGCGGAATCATGCTGCGCTTGCCGATCTGTTGCGTCAGCAGGAACAGGCCGCGGATGTTCAGGTTCATCACCTTGTCCCACGCTTCGACCGGGTAGTCTTCCGCGGGGGCGCCCCATGTTGCGCCGGCATTGTTGACGAGAATATCGACGTGGCCGAGCGTTTTCAGCGCCTCATCGGCGAGGCGGGCGACGTCTGCGTCCTTCGCGCCATCGGCGGCTATCCAGCTCGCCTCGATGCCAAGCGATTGCAGATGCGCTTGCGCGGCCTGCAGCTCATCGGCCTTGCGTGCGGACAACACGATCTTCGCGCCTTGCTCACCAAGCGCTTCGGCAATCTGCAAGCCGAGGCCGCGCGAGCCGCCTGTGATCAAGGCGGTCTTGCCCTTCAGGTCGAATAGTCGTTCGATAGTGCTCATCTTGTCTCCTGCCATGTCGGTATCGAGGTTGAAGTGCGAATGGGGTCGCTTGAGAATCACTGCTTTAGAAGCGCGGCCTTAGAACCACGCATCCTGCATGTCGAGTGTCGTTCGATCGAGCGAGGCCAGCAGATCGAACTGCGGGCCGGTCTTCGGCAATTCCCAATGGAAGAAATAACGTGCAGCCGCGAGCTTGCCTTGATAGAAACTCGCTTCGTCGCCTTCGGCTTTTTCGGCTTTCGCGAGTGCCGCTGCTGCGACGATCGCCTGCTCGAGCCAGATCCAAGACAGCACGATGTGACCGAACGCTTCGAGGTAGATCGTTGCATTGGCGAGCGTCAACTGTGGGTCGCCGGTTTGCCATAGCGCCTGCGTGACGGTGGCGAGTCGCTTCATGGCCGCGTCGAGTGCCTGCGCCTGCGCTTCCTGTTCGGGGTGACCGCTTTCAATCGCTCGCCTGATCGCCGTGCCGATACGCTGACCGAGCAGCTTGAACGCCGCGCCGTCCTGCATCACGACCTTGCGACCGAGCAGATCCATACCGTGGATGCCGTCAGTGCCTTCGTGAATCGGATTCAAGCGATTATCGCGGTAGAACTGCTCGACGTTGTATTCGCGCGTATAGCCATAACCGCCGTGGATCTGGATCGCGAGATCGTTGGCATGCAGGCACCACTTCGACGGCCAGCTCTTCGCGATTGGCGTGAGGATTTCCAGTAGCAACGACGCCTGCTTTAAAGCGTTGTCGTCGGCGGCGCTGAGCTCTTCGTCGACCAGTCGCGCGCAGTACAGATTCAAACCAATCGCGCCTTCCACATAGGCTTTTTGTGCGAGCAGCATGCGACGCACATCGGCGTGTTCGACGAGCTTCACCTGCGGGCTGGCCGGATCTTTCCCTGCCGGGCCGATCGAGCGTCCCTGCGGACGATTGCGCGCATAGTCGAGCGAATGCAGGTATCCCGTCGAACCGAGCATGGCCGCGCCCATGCCGACGCCGATCCGCATCTCGTTCATCATCACGAACATGGCCGACAAACCTTTGTGCGGTTCGCCCACCAGATAGCCGATTGCGCCGCTCTTGCCGCCCGGCCGATACTTCGTGCCTTCGCCGAAATTCAACAGACAGTTCGTGGTGCCGCGATAACCCATCTTGTGATTCAGACCCGCTAGCACGACGTCGTTATGCTCGCCACGCGCACCGTCCGCATCGACGACGAACTTCGGCACGATGAAGAGCGAGATGCCTTTTACGCCTGGAATCAGCTTGCCGTCCGGCCCTGGAATTTTGGCCAGCACGAGATGCACGATGTTGTCGGACAGTTCGTGTTCGCCGGCGGAGATCCACATCTTGTTGCCGGTCAAACGATACTGCGGGCCAAACGGCGAATCGCCGTCGGCCTGTGCGCGTGTCACGATGTCGGACAGCGAGGAACCGGCCTGCGGTTCCGACAGGCACATCGTCCCGAACCAGCGTCCTTCCAGTTGCGGTTTCGCGAACGTGTCGATTTGCGCCGGCGTGCCGTGCGCGAGCAGCAACGTCGTGTTTGCCACGGTCAGGAACGGGTAGGACGCGGTGCCGCAATTGGCCGCCGTGAACATGCCGAAGCAGGCCTTGCCGATCACAGTCGGCAGTTGCATGCCACCGACCTCGTAGTCGCGGCTCGATGCAATCAATCCGCTTGCGCTGAAAGCATCGAGCGCTGTCTTGACCTCGGGAATGATGTGAACGTGTTCGCCGTCGAAGTGCGGTTCCTGCTGATCGTTTTTCTTGTTGTGCGTGGCGAACAGCTCGGTGGCCATGCGTTCGCTGGTATCGAGCGTCGCGTCGAAGGTTTCACGCGAATGATCCGCGAAGCGCGGGCGTTGCGTCAGCGTTTCGACATCGAGCCATTCATATAACTGAAAGGCGAGGTCGCGCCGGGAAAGCAGCATGGAAGGCATCGGGTCTGCACTCACAAGGGAAGATCGTCATCACACGGCACCCGTCATAGCTTCTGCCGAATCGTCATGCCATGCACGGGCCGTACTTTGCGCAATGGAACAAGGATACACAAATAATAGTACGGTCGTTTCTTTTTTGACAGGGCGGACCGCGGAATCGGAAATCGGCACGGCTTTAGCGGCACGTTGGAACGCTAGAATGGCGCACTTATGCGCGTTCTACAGCTTCCCGATGCGCCGGCGACAACCCGCGAGACTCGACCCACGATGAATACTCACCGCATGCTTTGCTTTGGTCGTACCGATGCGAGCGGCAACGCTGCGATCGTCGTCGAGGATTTTGCTCTGACTGAATCGGAACGGCTGGAGTTTGCCCGTCGGCAAGATGCTCCTGCGACGGTGTTCTTGGCAACCGATGCTGCCGGCGACATCGTGCTCGATTACTACTATCCGCATACCCGTAGCCCGCTTTGCCTGCATGCGACGCTTGCGGCGAGCGCCGTGTTGTTTGAGCGGAACCCGGACAGCGCACGGATTCAGTTCGTCACGAGCATGCATCGACAGGTTCTCGAAGTCGAACGTACCGACGACAACATCTTGATCGGCTTGAAGCCGCAGCGCTGTCCGGAGCTGAACATCGATCTCGCGGAAACAGCACAGCTACTTCGTGCGAAACCGATCGAACTGATGGGTATGCCGAGGCTTGCGTCGGTGGGCAGCGCAAAGCTGCTGGTGGAAGTGGCGAATCAATCGGCGTTGCAGGCGTTGCGCCCCGATCTCGCTGCCATTGCCGCGTGGAGCCGCGCACACGGTGTGTCGGGTATCTATGCCTATTGCCGTCTTGCCGACGATACCTATGCGGGCCGCAACTTCAATCACCTCGAGCCGCATCTCGAAGATGCTGCGACGGGTGTGGCGGCAGGAGCACTGGCTGCATCGTTGACGCGGAGCATTACGCTGCTACAAGGCGATGCGCTTGGTCAGCCTTGCACGCTCGCTGCCCGATATCTGGATGAGGCGGTTCAGGTTGGCGGACGTGCGACAAGTAGCGCAGTGTAACTAGCGCTAAGAGTGACGACTGTCACTCATCACATCGCACATCCTGCTTGGGCACGGCAATAATGATCGGGTACGTTCCGCGGTCGAGTTCGACGCGCGCGACCACAGACGTCGTCGTGCTGTCGCTGTCGTCGTACACGCTGACCTTCTCATTGCGAAGGCTGGTGATGCCGGTACAGTCGGTCGCGCGACCCTCGTCGGAAATCTTGCATTGAATCGGATTTTCCGTGATGTAGCGAATCTGGTCTCTGCTGCGCGTCGCCAGGTATTCGCGCACGCTTTGTACCGATCCACCCACGCCAGTGACATAGCCAATAGCGCATTGTCGTTGGGACGTATCGCTGCTTCCGGATGCCTGGGCGTTCGCGGCCACACTGGTGGCCGCGAGAATCGCTGCGAGTGTCGATGCAAGTAGAAATCTCATGGCGCAAATCACGGTTGTCGGATCGAAGTGTCCGATTGTAATGGCATCCTGTCCGTGAGGTGCGAAAGCGCCGATCTCGCTCAAGGTTCAAGCTTCGGCGAGTTGTCCGAGACCGAGGCTTTCCAGCAACTGTGCCTGGATCGACGCAGCTTGAGCATTGATGACGTCCGTGCCGAATGACTGCCCCACTACCAGACGTGCAGGACGTTTGCCGTCTGGTTGCTCAACGACCTGTGCAATCGCTTCGGCTACGTCATGCGGGTTCGGCGCGTTGTCGCTTTTGAACAGCTCCATCAAGGTTTCCACCATCTTGCCTGGAACCGCACCGATTTCACCGTACCCAGGGCTGCGCGCGGTGTCGCTGGGCAACTGGGCGCTCGCGAAAATGTTCGTCGGATAGTTGCTCGGCTGGATGAGAACTACGTCGATGCCCAACTTCGACAACTCGTAGCGATAGCTGTCGGTCAATGCTTCGATCGCGAACTTCGATGCACCATAGAGACCGAAAAAAGGAAACGTTACGCGGCCAAGAATCGAGCCGATATTGATCACGAGGCCGTGCCCCTGTTGCCTGAAAGCTGGCAACACGGCTCTTAGCATCCGTTGGACGCCGAATACGTTGACGTCGAAGAGCGCGCGCAGTTGCTCTGTCGTGAATGCTTCGGAGATACCTGCAGAGCCAATGCCTGCATTGTTGACGAGGACATCGAGATGTCCGGCCTTTGCGAACACGGAAGCCACGCCATGCTCGACGGAAGCTTCGTCTGTCACGTCCAGTTCGACGACATGAATACCTCTGGTTTGCAAGGCATCGGCATGGGGCCGGTTACGCCCGCCGATATCGCGCATCGATGCGAATACCTGGTGTCCGGCACCGGCGAGTGTTTCCGCCGTATCGCGGCCAAAGCCGCTGCTAGCCCCGGTAATAAGAATGTTTTTAGACATGGTGACTTTCTTCTACTTGCTGGTGTTATAGAACGGCGGCTTAACGCGGACCGGCATGCCCGACGCGAGTAAGGTGGAACGTACGACGCAAGCTGAAACCAAGACGCTCATACAGCCCGATTGCTGACGTGTTGTGGCTGAAGACGTGCAGAAACGGTGTTTCTCCGCGTTGCTCGATCTCACTGCGCAAGACATTCATGAGTCGACCCGCAAGGCCGCGTCCGCGGTAGTCGTCGTCTACACACACGGCGCTGATCTCGACGTATCCGGCGATATGCATCCGCTCGCCGGCCATCGCAATGAGACGCCCGTGGTCGCGGATTCCGATGTAATTGCCCATCTCGTGAGTTCGCTTGCCAAAAGGTCCGGGCTTGGTCTTCTGCGTCAGATCGAGCATGTCTTTCGCATCCGCGTTACCCAGCCGGATAACATCCCCGTTGTCTGCATGTGTTGCTTCACCGTGCGACGCGATCATCTGATGGATGACGCCCACGGGCGTTATCTGTAGCCCGTCGATGGCATCGATCGGTTCCGCGGAATGCAGGACAGCAGCCTGTTCCTGAGGCAGCAGAAGCTGGCGCAGTGCCTCGTATGCGGCGGGTGTTTCGGATGCCGGCGCAGCAAACGGCGCGACATCGGGATGGTATCGACGGGCAAGCGCGTCGCCATACCCGAGGTGCGCCTGGTTCGTCGTGAGTGCCGCCCAGATCGGACGGTCGAGTTCAGCCTGTATCGAATGATTCATGCTATCTCCGCGCGCAGGCGCAACTGTGTTCCAACGGATTGATCGAATGTCTGGCCAGGGCGTCAACTTGGCGGCATTGCTGCGCAGTCTAGACTTCCACCTGGAGCGGGGCTATAGTCGCAAATGACATTAATAGATGTATTTGCGACATGAGAGTAGCCATCCTCGCGCTGGACGGACTGTTCGATACCGGGCTCACGGTTTTTCTCGATACCTTCGCGATGGCCAATGAACAGGCCGCAGCCCAGGGGTTCCCTGCACCGCCCTTCGACGTACGCGTGGTAGGCGTGCGCAGACGCATTCGTACCGCGCACGGGCTGTCGACAGCGGTCGAACTGGCCAGCACCATCGGTCGTCCGGACTGGGTCGTGGTGCCTGCGCCGAGTGTCCGGCAGCCCGATCGCCTGATCGAAGCGCTGGCGCGTCGCGATACGCGCGATGCGATGGCGGCCCTTCGTGCGTGGCACGCTGACGGCGTCAGCGTCGCGGCGGCCTGCATCGGGACTTTTCTGCTAGCCGAGGCCGGGCTTCTGGACAATCGCGAGGCGACGACGACGTGGTCGCTGGCGCCTTTTTTCCGGCAACGCTATCCGGCCGTCAAACTGGATGATTCACGCATGGTCGTCGCTTCGCAAAGCGTGGTCACCGCGGGTTCCGCGATGGGGCATCTCGACCTGGCGCTATGGCTGCTGCGCCAAACGAGTCCTGAACTTGCGACGCTCGTTGCGCGTCTCATGCTGATCGACAAGCGTTCGTCGCAGGCCGAATACATCATCCCCGATCACCTTGCGCATGCCGATCCACTGGTCGAGCGATTCGAGCGATGGGCGCGCGATAATCTCTCGGTGGGTTTTTCGCTGCAGGCGGCGGCGCGTGCGTTGTCCGTCGGGCCGCGCACGTTGCAGCGTCGTACCGAGGCCGTGCTTGGCAAGTCACCGCTGGCGTTCTTCCAGGACCTGCGTATCGAACGGGCGCAGAACCTCGTTTCGATTGGCTACGATATCGAGAAGATCGCAAGCGAGGTGGGCTATGCCGACTCGGCGACATTGCGGACGTTGCTGCGTCGAAGGCTTGGGCGTGGGGTGCGGGAGCTTCGGGCGGAGATGCAGCGGTAGGCGCGCACGTGGCCATCGACAGGTTCAAACACAGTTTTCGTGGAGATACGTATGGTTTCTGAAGATCGTCAAAACGCTAAGAGTAACGGCGGCGCAGTCAAGCAGTACCCGGTGCGAGACTTTTTCCGCAGACCAGACAAGCATGCGTTCACCATTGCGCCCGATGGGCGGCACCTCGCCTTTCTTGCGTTACACGTGGGCCGCCAGAACATATTTGTGCAAGGGATCGATGCCGAAGGCTCTCCCGTAGGCGAACCAAGGCCCTTGACCAACGAGACGAAACGCGACGTGCCGGATCATGCATGGAAGGGCAACGGTCAGATTCTGTTCGTCAAGGATTTTGGCGGCGATGAGAACTTCCACGTACTTTCGGTTCTGATCGACGGCGGCGAACCGCGCGATCTGACGCCGTTCGATGGAGTCAGGGCCAGCATTGTCGATGAACTCCGGGACGACGACCGCCACATCCTGATCGAGATGAATCGGCGCGATCCGCAGGTCTTCGACGTTTTCCGTGCCGATGTTATGACGGGTGAGCTAACGCAGATCGCGGAGAACCCGGGCAATGTCACGGGCTGGATGACGGATCACGATGGACGGTTGCGCGTCGCGATCGCTACTGACGGCGTGAACAACACATTGCTCTATCGCGACCTCGAGACAGAGCCTTTCCGCGCCATTCTGACAACCGGCTTCCGCGAGACCGTCGCGCCGTTGTTCTTCACGTTCGACAACAAGCAGATCTACGTTATGTCGAACCGGGGGCGCGACAAAACCGCCATTTTCGAGTTCGATCCGCAAACGGCTAAGGAAGGCACATTGCTGTTCGAGGCCGCGCATGTCGATGTGGGTGGGCTCAGATACTCGGAACATCGACGTGTGCTGACGGCTGCGTTTTATATCGACGATCGGATTCATCGTCATTTCTTCGACAGCAAAACTCGGGACATCAGAGCAGATCTCGAACGTCAGTTGCCGGATCAGGAAGTCGCCGTCGTAAGCAACACGCGCGACGAATCGCGCGCAATCGTGCATGCCACTAGCGATCGATCGCCCGGTTCGGTCTGGATCTACGACATCGAGCGACGGCGCCTCGCGAGGCTGGCTGACATGGCGCCATGGCTCGACGCTAACGATATGGTGCCAATGCTGCCGATTCATTTCGCTGCACGCGATGGCCTGCAGATCAACGGCTATCTGACGTTACCGGCAGGGTTCGAGCTTGGGCAAACATTCGCCGAGCCGTTGCCGCTGATCGTCAATCCGCATGGTGGCCCTTGGGCGAGAGACATGTGGGGTTTCAATGCCGAAGCGCAGTTGCTTGCGAATCGCGGCTATGCGGTGCTTCAGGTCAACTTCCGCGGCTCGACGGGATATGGGCGCGCATTCTGGGAGGCCAGTTTCGGGCAATGGGGCCGCGCGATGCAGAACGATATCGATGACGGTGTTGACTGGCTCGTGTCGCAAGGGATCGTCGATCCGGCGCGGGTCGGGATCTACGGCGTAAGTTATGGCGGCTACGCCACGCTTGCGGGCATTGCGTTTACTCCGGATCGATACGCGGCGGCCGTCGACTATGTCGGCGTATCGAACCTCTTCACGTTGCTCGAGTCTATGCCGCCGTATTGGGAGCCGATACGCGACATGATGTACGAGATGATCGGCAACCCGCAGACGGAAGAGGGTAAGCGGACATTGCACGATGCGTCGCCGCTATTCTTTGTGGACAAGATCGTGACACCGCTTCTCGTTGCGCAGGGTGCCAACGATCCGCGAGTCAAGCAGGCCGAGAGCGATCAGATCGTTAACGCCTTGCGCGCGCGTGGCGTTGAAGTGAAATACCTCCTCAAGGAAAACGAGGGGCACGGCTTTCATAACGAGGAAAATCAGTTCGAATTCTATGAGGCGATGGATGCGTTCTTTGCCGAGCATATTGGCGGGGTGTCAAGAACGTAACCGGGTCTACGCCACCCGCAATTCATGATCGCGAGCGGGTGTCGCTTCGAAGTTTTCGGACGCTTTGACTTTCTGATATTGTTTTCAGCGCGCCGCAGACCCTGTCGCGCAACATCTGCCGTGCGGACACCGCTCCGCCTGACGAGATTACGCAGCCCTGTAAGCACTGCCTTGCAGGCTGCCTCTGGCTCATTCGATGGAGCATCGATATGGAAACCACATTGTCCGCGCCGCATGGCGTCAGTTTCGGAAGACTCGCACCGGGTCTCGGGGTTCAGGACCTCAACCGAAGTCTCCAGTTCTACTGCGGTGTGTTGGGGTTCAACAAGGTATTCGAGAACGGAAATCCTGTCGGCTTCGTCATTCTTAAGAAGGACAAGGCTGAACTGCATCTATCGTTGAACAAGAACCATAAGGCATCCGTCGATAACGTCGCGCACCTCATGGTCGAAGACGCAGCCGCCCTTTACAGGCATTGCACGGCGCAGAACGTTCGAATCATCAAGTCGTTGCGCGATGCCGATTTCGGGCTTCGGTGTTTTGTGCTGGCCGATCCCGATGGGAATCGCATCGATATCGGCGAGGTTCTGCCTAACCCTCGCGTCGAGGTCTGATCGATGGCTGACATCCTGATCGTCGGGGCCGGCCCGACAAACACTAGCTGACGAAAGCTCTCCGGCAGCACGGTTGTCCGACGCGCTATTGCCGAGTGAAGAAGTCAACCAGACTCTGAGGCGCGTTGTCGCCGAAGCACATCTTGATGACCCGGCTAGCCTCCGCAGCCTCGGCGGCACTGCGGGGAAAGAGGTCCTTCTCATACGCGAGAAGCGCGGCTTCAATATCGCGAGGGTTGGCGGCAATGGCCTTGCCGAGTTCAGCGCCGTCATACATGGCGAGGTTGGCGCCTTCGCCAGACGGGATCATCAGGTGCGCGGCATCGCCAAGCAGTGTCACCCCCCGTACACGATCCCATTTGTGCTCGACCGGGAGCGCAAAAATCGGACGAGGCACAGGAGCAGTTTCGCCATCGGTGATGAGCGCTGTCAGCGCCGGTGCCCAGCCGTCGAATTCCGCGGCGACGAGGGCGAGGGCAGTCGCGGAGTCGGAGAAAAACAGGCAGGCAATCCAGTCTTCGGGCTTATTCAACGCTACGTAGGTGTGCAGCACGCCGTTGGGTTCGCGATGTGCCTGAATACCCTTTCCGGGCGCTAGCGCAAACAGCGAGCCGCTACCCACCGCTTGCGCGCTTGCCGCGTGATGCGTGTCGCTGTCGAACAGATATGTCTCGATGAACGAGACGCCGGCATAGGCCGGTTTAGCCTCGGAAAGAAGCGGTCGAACCTTTGACCAGGCGCCATCGGCACCGACAAGAAGATCGCTCGTCACCGTCGATCCGTCTGCAAACGTCAACATGTGTCGCCCACCGCCGAGCGAAGTTGCCGCTGCGACCTTGTGTCCCCAGCGGACCGTACCGGCAGGAAGTGACTCAAGCAGAATCCGGCGGAGTTCTCCTCGGGGTACCTCGGGTCGACCGCCTGTGCCGTCGTCGGGCTCGTCGTACAGGACGTTGCCGTCCTTATCGAGTACGCGCGTTGCCTCGCCGCCAGGGTGAATGATTTCGTGAAATTTATCGAAGAGTCCCGCTGCCTTGAGCGCGAGTTGCCCGTTGTTTTCGTGGATGTCGAGCATGCCGCCCTGCGCCCGCGCGTTCTCCGACGCGTCCGCTTCATAGACCGTCGCAGCAATGCCGTGGACGTGGAGGACGCGGGCGAGCATCAGCCCGCCGAGCCCCGCCCCAACGATCGCAATTGAAGTATTCATTCTGATTCCATGAGAGTGCAGATTGCCAGGAGATTTGCTGCCGATCACCAATGGAACTACATTCCATGCTAATGTTGGAACAACATTCCATACGTGTCAAGACGAGACATGGTTAAAAAAGCACGCAATACGCAACGACGGGAAGAATCGCTCTCGCGGGATCAGATCATCGAGACCGCGATTGCGCTTCTGGATAGCGGCGGAGAGAGCGGGTTGACGTTCCGCGCGTTGTCCGAGCAACTCGCCACCGGTCCGGGGGCGATTTATGGGCACATCGCGAGCAAGAGCGACCTACTGATCGCTGCCAGCGACGCTATCGTCGCCGGCGCAATGGACGCATCTGTGGATAGCGCGACGCCCGAGGCAACCATTCGCGCAGTCGCGCTGGGCATGTTCGATGCGATCGATGCGCATCCGTGGGTTGGTTCGGCGCTAACACGAGCTCCGGGCAAGTTGCCGGCGGTGCGCATTCTCGAACGCATAGGTCAGCAGCTTCGCGCGCTTGGCGTGCCGGACGAAGAACAGTGGGTAACGGTGTCGGCGTTGTTGAGCTACATCCTGGGCGTCGGTGGGCAGAACGCGGCGAATACGCACCTCGCGCTGGAGCAGGAGACCGACAGGTCCGACTTTCTGGATGAGGTGGCGACCATGTGGTCCGAACTCGATCCGGATGAGTACCCGTTCACCCGCAGCGTAGCTGGGCAGTTGCGCACGCATGACGACAGGGTTGATTTTCTCGCGGGGATCGATCTGATCCTTCGGGGGATTGAAGCGGAGCGCGATCGGTGACAATCCAGGGTGTACCAGCGACGTATTGACGACATGGACGAATTCGAAATATATCGATCGGACTTCTACAAACTGAGCCAGGCGTACAGCTTCCGCTTGCCGGGCTATCTGATCCTAGAGTCTCTCTTGCCGCTCACTGAGTTTGGCGACCTTCCGCCTGCCGCCGATGCAGATCTGGCGAAATGTTTTCGTGTCGCGGAGCGACTTCTTAACGCGTTACTGCTTCCCGAACGCATCTACTTCTCGCGGTTCGGCGAGACGACTCAAGCTATACATTTCCACGTTGTGCCACGCACCGCAGAAATTGCGCGAAGGTATTGCCACCCGGCGGCTGTCACTCCTGGGCTTAACGGTGCAGAAGTCATGAGCTGGATATGGGCCAATCATGGTGACCTCGACTACTCGGACGCAGACATTCGTGAATTTGTTCGCTCTGCGCGGCAATATCTCCAAGCCTGACGCTAGAAAACCCGAATGAACATAACCTACAAAGCAACCACAACCGCCGACGCCGACGCACTCGTCGAAATCCGCATCCTCGCGATGAGAGAAAGCCTTGAGCGCATCGGCCGGTTCGACGCACAGCGTGCGCGCAACCGATTTCTCGCTTCCTTCGATCCGTCGCTATGCCGCTACATCGTTGCCGACGGAACAACGGTTGGCTTCGTCGTAGTCAGGCCAATGCCCGATCACATTCTTCTCGATCATCTCTATGTACTTCCGGAGCACCAGGGTAAAGGCATCGGTGCTTCGGTGCTGCAAGATGTCGTGACGGATGCGAACTCGAAATCGATACCGACCAAGGTCGGCGCCTTGCGTGGCAGTGACTCGAACCGTTTCTATCAACGAAATGGTTTCGTCAAAGTGGATGAAGGAGAATGGGATATCTACTACGTTCGCGCGCCCCGGCTGAACGTCGTGCCCCCGCGGTAACCGAACACGCTTGGCACAGAAGTGTCATATGCAAACAAGTCTTCACTCAGGAACCCGCAAGTGAATAAAGACCAAATAGAAATCAAACCATTGACGATAGACGACGCCGACGCATTCAAGGCACTCCGCCTGCACGCCATTCAGGATGCGCCCGCATCGTTCTGGCCGACTTACGAAGAAGAAGCGCGGCTTGCTGTGGAAGATGTTCGCAACCGGATTCGACCCACCGAAAACCAGGTTGTGTTCGGCGCCTTTAGCGGCACCGCGTTGATTGGTATCACTGGCCTACGGCGCGAATCGCTTGAGAAGATCACTCATAACGCCACCTTGTGGGGCGTGTTCGTTGAACCAGAGTGGCGTAGAAGTGGCGTCGCCCGCATGTTGCTCGAAGCGGCCGTTGCCCATGCTCGCGAGACTCAGGTGCTGCAAATCCGGCTCTTCGTGCACACGGAAAATCCGCGCGCGCAACAGTTGTATCGATCGGTTGGGTTTATCCCTTACGGCATCGAACAGCGTGCGATCCGTGTCGGAGACCGGTTTTACGACGAAGAGCATATGATGCTGCGCCTGGACGAATAAGAGCAAGCCCACACAACCGCGTTGAACCACAACGTCGACGGTCACTTGCCGACGTTCGCTGGAGTGGTCTAAATTGCGGCAAGCCCATCGACGCAGGAACGAGCCTCTATGTCCAATCCAGACACTTCTCGGTTGCCTAAGGACGCACATGACCACGTCGAGACCGAAAATGCTCATATCGAGGGGCTCGCAACTGAGCTCCTGAATGCAATTAACTCGTTCAGCCGTCAGTCGATACGGAATTTCTTAGTTAATAACACCAATCTCCCAACCTCAAACGACTCGCTTGTCGATGAATCTGTGGCGTGGCTACATGGTTTCGCGCGCCTATCCGGACGGCTCACCTTGCGCGAAATCGTGAGTCCGACGACCGACTCCCCTTGGGTCGTGAGGGTCGAGGACGCAGTCTATTCCCTGCCACACTTGATACACATTCAGATCCAGCCGGACGGCGGGGGCAAGATCATCGGACTGAATCTGCTTCCTGGTGAGCTGGAAGATGACCCGATCACGCTGGAAACCGCTGTCGAACAAAGTCGGCGGTTTTGCGAAAGCGGTACGAAAGCAGATGTGTTTTCGGGAGCAGTACTGGTAGCCCGCGGACCGGACGTTCTCTTCGAATATGTGAGTGGTCATGTCGACAAGCGCCACAACGTGCCAAACAACCTAGACACAAGGTTCAATCTTGGTTCGATAAACAAGATGTTCACTGCGATCGCCATTGCTCAACTGGTCGAGCAGGGGCGACTCGGTTTTATGGACACCATCGACCGGTACATCGATGAAACGTGGCTCCCGGAATCGGTCACCAAAGAGATCACGGTTCATCATCTGCTGTCTCACAGTTCGGGCCTCGGAAGTTTTTTCAACGAGACATTCACCAATGGGTCACGGGCGCGGTTTCGGAATATCGCGGACTACAAGCAACTCATCAAGGACGATCGCCCGTCGTTCACACCGGGAGAGCGCTTTGAGTACAGCAATACCGGGATGCTCCTGGCTGGGGTGATAGTCGAACGCGTAACGGGCGTGAGTTACTACGACTACGTGCGCGATGCGATCTACGCACCTTGTGGCATGAACCATACGGACTGCTTTGACATCGATGCACCGGTTCCCAACCTCGCCATGGGCTACATCCCGGAGATCATCGAAACGTCGATGCAAAGCGATCGTCCCTTCGTTCGCTGGCGCGAGAACATCTTCGAGCACGTTGCCAAAGGTGGGCCGGCCGGCGGCGGCTTTTCTACCGTGCGTGACCTGCGCCGCTTTGCTGACGCGCTCCTCGCCGATACCCTCGTTAGCCGGAGCATGCGTGACACGCTATGGACGGACCACTATGGCGCGGGATACGGATACGGATTCGAGGTCGTTCAGCATGCGGGCGAAAAATCTATCGGACATTCGGGCGGCTTCGCGGGTATCAGCGCAAGCTTCCTGGTCGGCGTAGACACGGGTCTGGTCGAGGTCCTGCTGTCCAACCATGACGCGGGCGTGTTCGGGTTGGAACGATTCATCTACAGCACATTTGGCCGAGTTCGCTTTTAAGAGCTTGCGCGATGACTTGGCATCTACACGTTCTGCTCGAATATCCATTCACGAATTCTCCCCAGGCCTCACATCACCGATCACCCAACCGAAAACACCCCACCACCCCCAAACACCACCCTCGCAAACCGCTCACCAATCCGACGGTGCGTAGCCTCATCCGGATGAAGCTGATCAGGAAGCGGCAACTCCGCGAAATCCCGTTGACCATAGAGCTCAAGTCCATCGAGGTAATGCAGATGACGATCGTCGGCGGCGCGTTGCTCTACGATGCGCCGCAGTTCATCCCGGATAACAGTGAGCGTTAATTTCCCGGCCTTACGCTTAGCCGGATCGCCGGTCGCCCGAAACGACACTTTCCCGGAAGTCAACGCCGTCATATCGAATGCGCCAGGACCCGGCGTGTCTTCGTGAATCGGGCAGTAGAGCGGCGAAATCACGAGTAGCGGTGTAACCGGATGGCCTTCGCGGATGGTGTCGAGAAACCCATGCACCGCAGGTCCAAACGCACGTAGCCGCATCAGATCGGCATTGACCAGGTTGATACCGATCTTGAGGCTGATCAGATCAGCAGGCATATCGCGCATGGCCCGGGCAGTGAACGGATCGAGCAACGCACTTCCGCCAAAGCCAAGATTGATCAGTTCCACGTTGCCGGCAAACGATGCAAGCGCAGCCCAGGTCGCAGTAGGGCTGCCCGCGTTGGAACCATGGCTGATCGAACTGCCGTGATGTAGCCAGACTCTTCGACCATCACTGGAAACGGGTTCGACGGGCGCGTTGGTTCGTAGAGCGACGAGTTCGGTGATTTCGTTATGCGGCAACCATATCTCGACGACTGCCCTCTCGTCACGGTCACGCCTCGCCACCACATCGGCGAACTTCACCGTCCCAACCGCACCCTGCCGACGCGACGCCGTCCCAGCAGCCATATCGATCGTCACGATATCCCCACCGTCCGCATTCCCCTGACCGACGAGCTTGCCATCGACCAACAGGTCGTACACCCCCAGCGGACGAGGCGGAACACCCGCGTAGACATAGCGGGTCGGCAGTACGTCGAGCTCGATTTCGGTTGCACGCGTCTGGAAGACGAGTCGCACACCCGACGGCTGCGACTCCGCCATCGCCAGTTGTGGATCCGCACACTGGGCACGAGCCCGAGCAGGCAGGCGATGCGGCAACACCCCCCGGTCGGTGCGTTCGAGCTCGAGTGCACCGCGCACGAACTCCGCGGTAATCGGTGTCGTGATCCAGCGGCTCTGGTCGTTTGTCATATGATCGATGGCAGGTTGCGAGTGTGCGATGTTACCCGTGTGCCTCGCCGCGAAGAATGTGAAACCCCGATTCTGTGCGGATGCGGCATAGGTCGCACCGCAACGGTGCAAATCGCTGAGAGGCAATCCCAGCGCGGCGCTCGGTCTGCCGTGTTGTTTCATCGGCATGGAAGTTGCGTCGTACGAATCGGCGCCTGGTTGTCTAGTCGTCGCGACCGATACCGCCGTCGGTGCCGTGCAGGCACTCACCGGTAGCCAGGGTTTTTCGCGACAAGACGAAAGATGCATGCCCGTCTGGAGACGCGGTAGCATGCGTAAGTTCAGGATCGGGCGAATGAGTCATGACTGACCCGCTTCTGTCGTCGCGTGCAAGCGCGACGGGGTAGCGAGCCTCGATCGGAACCGCGTCAAGCGAGCGAGGGCGAGTGCAACCAGGAGATTGGAAGTCGCCACTTCGGTATGCACATCACATGGAAGACCGGTTATGACGCAAGCTTTCTTCAATGAAATGTTCCAGCGCTCCGAGATGCACGCGGCCGGCTTGCCGGCGGCGGCGTTTTCCGGAGCAGGCGATCCGCGCACGCACTATCGTGAGTTCTTTACGTGGATGTGCGGGCAGAGCGTCCAGCAGATCACCAACAAGCGCGCAGAGGCCGAACTCAACTTCCGGCGTGTCGGTATCACGTTCGCGGTGTATGGCGCGAAGGACGAAACCGGCGTCGGCACCGAGCGCACCATTCCATTCGATGTGATTCCACGCATCTTTCCCGCCGCGGAATGGGGTGCACTCGAACGCGGTCTACGTCAGCGCGTCAATGCGCTGAACCGCTTCATCCACGACATCTACCACGAGCAGAACATCATTCGGGCGGGCGTGATTCCCGCTGCGCAGATCACCGGCAATACGCAGTACCGGCCTGAAATGCGTGGTGTGAATGTCACGCGCGACATCTATGCGCACATTGCCGGCATCGACATCGTGCGCGCCGGTGAGGGCGAGTTCTACGTGCTGGAAGACAACTTGCGCGTGCCGTCGGGTGTGTCGTACATGCTCGAAAACCGCAAGATGATGATGCGGTTGTTCCCCGATCTGTTCTCGCGCAATCGCGTGGCGCCGGTCGCGCACTATCCGGACATGCTGCTCGATACGCTGCGCGCGGCAGCACCCGAAGGCGCGGACAATCCGACCATCGTCGTGCTGACACCGGGCATGTACAACTCGGCGTATTTCGAGCACGCGTTTCTCGCGCAGCAGATGGGCATCGAACTCGTCGAAGGTCAGGATCTGTTCGTCGAGAACGACTACCTGTACATGCGCACGACGCAGGGGCCGCAGCGCGTCGACGTGATCTATCGGCGCGTCGACGACGACTTCCTCGACCCGTCGGTGTTCCGTTCCGATTCGACGCTGGGTGTCGCCGGTCTGATCGGTGCGTATCGCGCGGGCAACGTGACGCTGTGCAATGCGGTCGGTACCGGCGTCGCCGACGACAAATCGATCTATCCGTACGTGCCCGACATGGTGCGCTTCTACCTCGGTGAAGAGCCGATACTGAACAACGTGCCGACGTGGATGTGCCGCAAGCCCGACGATCTCAAGTACGTGCTCGATCATCTGCCGGAACTCGTCGTCAAGGAGACGCATGGCGCCGGTGGCTACGGCATGCTGGTCGGACCGGCATCGACGCACGCGGAAATCGAAGCGTTCCGCGCCGCGCTGCTCGCGCAGCCGGACAAATACATCGCGCAACCGACGCTCTCGCTGTCCACCTGCCCGACCTATGTCGAGTCCGGCATCGCGCCGCGCCATATCGACCTGCGGCCGTTCGTACTGTCCGGGCACGAGGTGCGCATGGTGCCGGGCGGTCTCACGCGGGTCGCTTTGCGTGAGGGTTCGCTGGTCGTGAATTCGTCGCAGGGTGGCGGAACCAAGGACACCTGGGTACTGGAGCGCTAGGCCGCCGCGACTGCCGGCCGATCCGCAATCCAGTCCACGTCAACGAGAACGAGAACTTTCGGGAGCACCCATGCTTAGCCGTACCGCCGACCACCTCTTCTGGATGGCGCGCTATACCGAGCGTGCCGAAAACACCGCACGGATGCTCGATGCGAACTACCAGATGTCGCTGCTGCCCCAGTCCGACGAATACGCGGAACTGGGCTGGCGCGCGATGCTGTCGATCTCGGAACTGAGCGGCGTCTATGCCGCTGCGCACCAGGGTATGAAGAGCCACGACGTGATCGAGTTCATGTCGCGCGACCTGGCCAATCCTTCGTCGATTGTCAGTTGCCTGCGAGCCGCGCGCGAAAATGCGCGGGCCGTACGCGGCTCGATCACCACCGAGCTGTGGGAAACGCTCAACACGACGTGGCTCGACTGCCAGCGGTTGTTGCTCGACGGCATTCTCGAGCGCGATCCGTACGAATTCTTCGAATGGGTCAAGTTCCGCTCGCATCTGTCGCGTGGCGTGCAGCTCGGCACGATGGTCAAGGACGATGCGTTCTACTTCATGCGGCTCGGCACGTTTATCGAGCGCGCGGACAACACCGCACGGATTCTCGATGTGAAGTTCGAGATGCTCGAGCAGCGTGCCGACACCTCGGCTCAATCGCTCGATTACTACCACTGGGCCGCCGTACTGCGCTCGGTATCGGGCTTCGAGGTGTATCGCAAGGTGTATCGCGACGTGATCACGCCTGAACGTGTCGCCGGACTGCTGATCCTGAACGGCGACTGGCCGCGTTCGCTTGCGGCGAGCATGACGGAGGTCGGACAGATCGTCGAGCGTGTGACGAACGGCCGGTCGGAAGCGACGTCGCGGCTCGCCGCGCAGCTTTCCGCCGAACTGCGCAGCGCGCGTGTCGGCGACATTCTGGCCGGCGGTCTGCACGCGTATCTGGTCGACTTTCTCGCGCGCGTCAACGACCTGGCGAGCCGTGTGAGCCGCGATTTTCTGGTGCCGATCGCGGCCGAAACGGAGGCCGGCGCAGCCACGCAGAGTCAGAGCCAGACGAGAGCTGCGGCGTGAAGCTGGACTCGCAGCGAGAGTGGGGTCGTGCGTTCAACCCTGCGCGATGCCGCTCGCACCCGCCGCACTCGCCGCAATCACCCGATGCACGAAGCGTAGCTTGTCGATCACCGGCGGCGCGAGCATGAACGGATAGCCGTCCTGCAGTCCGAGGCTGCGATTCAGGCTGTTGAGCACATAAGTAAGTGGAAACCAGCGTTTCATCAGATTATCGAAGCTGGTTTCATCGACGGGCGTCTGGTCGGTGAGCCTCGGTTCGTGCGGGCTGTCCGGTACGAGCTTGAGTCCGCAGGAGACGGCGGTGTCGAGCGTGTCGACGATATGCAGGTAGTGCGCCCAGGTTTCCGCCCAGTTTTCCCACGGATGCATCGTGGCATAGGCGCTGACGTAGTGCTGCGGCCAGTCGGCCGGCGGCCCGTTGTGATAATGGCTGTCGAGCGACGCCGCATAGTCGGCGCGCTCGTCGCCGAAGCACTGGCGAAACGGTTCGAGCCAGCGCGACCCGGCAATCAGACGATCGAAGAAGAAATGGCCCGACTCATGACGGAAATGCCCGAGCAACGTACGGTACGGTTCGCCGAGCGCAGAGCGGGTGCGCTCGCGGTGCGCATCGTCGGCTTCGGCGATGTCGAGCGTGATCAGGCCGTTCTGATGTCCGGTCGTCACGGGCTTGCCATCCGCGGTATCGCCTTCCAGAAACTGGAACTGCAGGGTGTGATCCGGGTCCGCCTCGCGGGACGGCGCGAACAGTCCGAGTGTGGCGAGCGTGTACAGCAGGCGCCGCTTCGCGCTTTCGATGCGGTACCAGTAGAGCCGGTTGTCGGGTGCAGTGAGATTCGGGATCGTGCTTGTCAGCTGGCACGAGCGGCACAGCGTGTCGGGGGAATCGGCGGGAATCATCCAGTTGCACACGTTCTCCACGGCATAGTTGTGGCACTGCCGGAACAGCGCGCCGTCGGCCTGCGGATGCAGGCTGCGCCAGCGGCCTTCGCCCGCGTCGTCGAAGGCGCTGATCTCGCCGATTTCGGGCACGTAGCCGAGCAGCGCTTCGCAGTGTTCGCAGCGGATATTTTCGAAGAACACCGTTTGATCGCATCGGTTGCAGTGGAACGTTTTCATTGCGTTGATCAGAACCAGAAAGAGGAAAACAACCGGCGCTGCATGCCGGTTTCGTATGGTCCGCGTGCGGCCTGCGGACGGACCGCGGCTCGTGTGGGCCCGTCAGGTTATCGCAAGCATCGTGCCGCGCGCACCCGTTGTCATGTCGCTTGTCACTCCGCTTGTCATGTTTTTCTCGCCGGACACAGGCATCATCAGCCGTTGCACGGTGCTGGGGTGCGGGTTCGTCCTGCCAGGCCTGCGCTTCACCGGCAGGCATCGCTTATCGTTTTTTCATCGAGGAGTCCGGTGTGTCCATTCGAGTCGCATTGAACCACGTCACGCACTACCGCTACGACCGGCTGGTCAATCTTTCGCCGCAGGTCGTGCGGTTGCGTCCGGCGCCGCATTGCCACACACCGATCGTGTCGTACTCGCTGCGCATCGAGCCCGAAACGCATTTCATCAACTGGCAGCAGGACGCGTTCGCGAACTACCAGGCACGGCTCGTGTTTCCGGAGCCGACCCGCGAATTCAAGGTCACGGTCGACCTGGTCGCCGAGATGGCGGTCTACAACCCGTTCGATTTCTTCCTCGAACCCGAGGCACAGCAGTTCCCGTTCAAATACGCGGATGAGCTGCGGCGCGAACTTGCCCCTTACCTCGTCAAACGCGAGCCGACACCGCGTTTTGCTGCGTTCGTCGAGAGCATCGACCTGACGCCGCGTGTCACGATCGACTTCCTCGTCGAGCTGAATCAGCGCCTGCAACAGGACATCCGCTATCTGATCCGGATGGAACCGGGGGTGCAGACGCCGGAAGAGACGCTCACGAACGGTTCGGGTTCGTGCCGTGACTCTGGCTGGCTGCTCGTCGAGACGTTCCGTCAGCTCGGTCTTGCCGCGCGTTTCGTGTCGGGCTATCTGCTGCAGCTTACGCCCGATACGAAGGCGCTCGACGGTCCCAGCGGCACCGAGGTCGACTTCACCGACCTGCACGCATGGTGCGAGGTTTATCTGCCAGGCGCCGGCTGGATCGGGCTCGATCCGACCTCGGGATTGCTCGCGGGCGAAGGCCACATTCCGGTTGCGTGCACGCCGGAGCCGGGCAGCGCCGCGCCGATCTCGGGCGCCGTCGACGAATCGGAAGTCGAGTTCACCCACACGATGTCGATCCAGCGCGTGCTCGAAACACCGCGCGTGACCAAGCCCTATACCGAAGCGACATGGGAAGCAGTCCAGCAGATGGGCGCGCACGTCGACGCGCAACTGACCGACATGGACGTGCGGCTGACGATGGGCGGCGAGCCGACCTACGTGTCGGTGCGCGACCGCGATGCCGCCGAATGGAACACCGACGCACTCGGGCCGACCAAGCGCGGCTATGCGGTCGCGCTGATGGACAAGCTGCGCACGCGCTACGGCGCGAACGGTTTCCTGCATATCGGCCAGGGCAAGTGGTATCCGGGCGAGCAGCTGCCGCGCTGGGCGCTGTCGCTGTTCTGGCGCGCGGATGGCGAGCCGTGCTGGCAGGACCCGACGCTGTTTGCCGACGAGCGCACACCCGATTCCTATACATCGGAAGATGCGTCACGGTTCGTTCGCCATCTGGCGGGCAAGCTCGCACTCGATACGCAGCACATCGTGCCGGGCTACGAAGACGTCTGGTACTACCTGTGGCGCGAACGTCGCTTGCCGGTCAACGTCGATCCGTTCGATTCGCGGCTCGACGACGAACTCGAACGCGTGCGGCTGCGCCGCGTGTTCGATGCGGGTTTGCCTTCGGTGACCGGTTACGTGTTGCCGCTCGCGCGCGAGAACGATGTGCCGCTGCAGCCGGCGCGCTGGATCAGCGGCCCGTGGTTTTTCCGCGAAGACCGCATGTACCTGATTCCCGGCGATTCGCCGATGGGCTACCGTTTGCCGCTCGATTCGTTGCCGTGGGTGTCGAAGGCCGATTATCCGTGGCAACACGAGCACGATCCGTTTGCACCGGTCGCGCCGCTGCGTAACGCAACCGAACTGCGGATGCAGTATGGCGATGCGGTACACGCTGCGTTGTCGCACGACACGTCAGGTGCCTCAGGTGCATCAGGCGCGGCTGGCGACCACCGCGCTGCCCATGCAACCGCATCGGCCGCAGCCCGCGATGCGCGCAGCGAGCGCGCGCCCGAAGCCGGAGAATCGGCAGCATGGCTCATGCGCACGGCAATCTGCGTCGAGGCACGCGACCCCGCACGCGCTGCCGGTCCGAAGGTCGAGACCGACACATTCGGCAGCGGGCACAAACTGCTGCACGTGTTCATGCCGCCGCTCGCCGCACTCGACGACTACCTCGACCTGCTCGCCGCCGTCGAAGCGACCGCGGCCGAGTTGCGCGTGAAGGTGATCGTCGAAGGCTATCCGCCGCCGCGCGATCCACGTCTGAAGATGCTCCAGGTCACGCCGGACCCGGGCGTGATCGAAGTGAACATCCATCCGGCGTCGAGCTGGGACGAACTCGTCGATAACACCGAGTACCTGTATCAGTCCGCGCACGAAACCTGGCTGTGCCCGGAGAAGTTCATGACCGACGGGCGCCACACCGGCACCGGCGGCGGCAATCACTTCGTACTGGGCGGCGCGACGCCGCCCGACAGTCCGTTCCTGCGCCGCCCCGATGTGCTCGCCAGTCTGATCGCTTACTGGCTCAACCATCCGTCGCTGTCGTACCTGTTCTCGGGGCTTTTCATCGGACCGACGAGCCAGGCGCCGCGCGTCGACGAGGCGCGCAACGACCAGGTCTACGAACTCGAACTCGCATTCCGCGAACTTCAGCACCAGCTCGATCTGCTCGGCGGACGCGAGAGCGCGACGTTGCCGCCGTGGCTCGTCGACCGCACGTTGCGCAATATCCTCATCGACGTGACCGGCAACACGCACCGCTCCGAATTCTGCATCGACAAGCTGTATTCGCCGGATGGTCCAACCGGTCGCCTCGGTCTGCTGGAACTGCGCGGTTTCGAAATGCCGCCGCATGCGCGCATGAGCCTCGTGCAACAGCTTCTGCTGCGCACGCTCGTCGCGCGTTTCTGGCACAAGCCGTACACGACGCGGCTTACGCGCTGGGGCACCGAGCTGCACGACCGCTTCCTGCTTGGGACTTTCGTGCAGATGGACTTCGACGACGTGCTCGACGATCTGCGCAACGCAGGCTATGCGTTCGATCGCGAATGGTTTGCGCCGCACTTCGAATTCCGCTTCCCGCTGGTCGGCGAACTGCAGACAAACGGCGTCGACATCACGATCCGCAATGCGCTCGAGCCGTGGCACGTGATGGGCGAGGAGGGTTCGTCGGGCGGGACGGTGCGCTATGTGGATTCGTCGGTGGAACGGCTCGAGGTGCGGGCGTTGGGGCTGAACGGCAATCGGCATGTGATCACGGTGAACGGCGTGCCGCTGCCGTTGCAGCCGACGGGCCGCGTCAGCGAGCATGTGGCCGGCGTGCGCTTTCGCGCCTGGTCGCAACCGACGGCGCTGCATCCCTCCATCGGCGTGCATGCGCCGCTCACGTTCGATCTCGTCGATACATGGACGGGCCGCTCGCTCGGCGGATGCCAGTATCATGTCGCTCATCCTGGCGGACGCAGTTACGACACGTTCCCGGTCAACGCCTATGAGGCCGAAAGCCGGCGCCGCTCGCGCTTCTTTACGATCGGCCATACGCCGGGCGCGCTCGTACCCGAGCCGCGCGAGCGCAGCATGGAGTTTCCGTTCACGCTCGACCTGCGTTATCGTTGATCCGCACGTCGGGTGTTTCGACGGCTGCCGGCCAGTCCGGCGGCACAGCAGCCCGCCTGATCCGGCGCTGCTGTGCCGCCGCCCATGACAACCACACCGAACCCTTCGACGCGACACGATCTTGGCTTTTCAATCGACCCTGCCTTTCGACATCACCGCCACGCAACCAGATGCGCTGGCGCTGCTGCACGCACTACCCGCAAGAGAGGGGCACCGCGAGGAACTGCGCGATGAAACCGGCGCGCTGCGTGCGCCGTGGCGGCAGTTCTTCGATCTGCTGGGCGAAGAGGGGATCGCGGGTCTCGATCATGGCATTGCATCGGTCGCGCAGCAGATCCGCGACAACGACATCAGCTACAACGTCTACGCAGACAAGGGCGAGTCGCGGCCCTGGGCGCTCGACCTGCTGCCGTTCCTGATCGACGAGGAAGAATGGGCGTTGATCGCGCGCGGCGTGGCGCAGCGCGCGCGGCTGATCGAAGCGATCGTCGCCGACATCTACGGCCCGCAGACGTTGTTGCAACGCGGGCTGCTGCCGCCGGCGCTGGTGTTCGGGCATCCCGGCTACCTGCGTGCCGTGCGCGGCTTTAAGCCCGCTTCCGGTCAATATCTGCAGATCGTCGCCGTCGATCTGGCACGCGCGCCGGACGGCGCGTGGACCGTCATGTCGCATCGCACCGAGGCACCGTCGGGCCTCGGCTATGCACTCGAAAACCGCCTGATCGTCTCGAGCCTGTTCGCCGATCCGTTCCGCGCCATGCGCGTGAGCCGTCTCGCGCCGTCGTACTCGCAGCTGGTCGCGACGCTCGCGCAAGCGGCGCGCGCGACGATGCGCGACGGTGATCGCGAGGAATCGCCGCATATCGCGCTGCTCACGCCGGGTCCGTTCAGCGAGACTTACTTCGAGCATGTGTTCCTCGCGCGCTATCTCGGCGTGACGCTGGTGGAGGGCAAGGACCTCACGGTGCGCGACGACAAGCTCTATCTGAAGACGCTGGCCGGGCTTGAGCGTGTGCATGCGGTGCTGCGCCGGCTCGACGACGCGTTTTGCGATCCCGTCGAACTGCGCGCCGATTCGACCATCGGCGTGCCGGGCCTGCTGCAGGTGATGCGGGCCGGCAATGTGATGGTGTCGAACGTGCCGGGCTCCGGCTTCGCCGAGTCGCCCGCACTGCACGGATTCATGCCGGGTATCTCCCAGGCGTTGCTTGGTGAGCCGCTCGTGCTGCCGGCCGTGCCGACCTGGTGGTGCGGCGAGGAAGCGGCGCGGCAAGAAGCGTTTGCGCAACGCTACAGCGCTTTCCTGCTGCCGACCTGGCCCGGTGCGCAGGGTGGCACCTCCGGTACGTCTGGCGCGTCGTCTGGCTGGCCGCTCGGCATCGCGCCCGGTCCGCAGCGACTCGCCGACTGGCGTGAGCGGATCGAAAGCACGCCCGAGTCGTACACGATCCAGGCGCCGCTGCCGTATTCGTGCACGCCGCGCTACGAGGAAGGCACGCTCGGCGCGCGGCCGTCGGTGCTGCGCGTGTATGCGATTGCCGGTATCGATGGGCAGTGGAGCGTGCTGCCGGGTGGCTTCACGCGGCTCGCCGCGGAGCGCCAGGCGACTGTATCGATGCAGCACGGCGGCAGCAGCGTCGATACATGGGTGCTGTCGAGCCAGGCGGGTTCGACGTTGTCGTTGCTGCCGTCGCCGATGCAGCCAGGCGATCTCGCGCGCAAACATCGCACGGTGTCGAGCCGCGCCGCGGAGAACCTGTTCTGGGCCGGTCGCTATGGCGAGCGCGCGGAAAACAACGTGCGGCTGTGCCGGCTGATTCTCGGCTCGCTGGAAGGCAGCGATGCCGACGAGATGTTCGCGACGCTTGCCGAACTCGCGTCGCAATGCGGACTGATTCCTTCCGTCGATACGCTCGCGCATACCTCGCCGCAGGCATTCGAGCGCACGCTGATTGCCGGCATGAGCGAGGCAAGCGGCGAGACCAGCATCGGGCAGAATCTCGCGAGCCAGGTGCGCGCGTGCGGCGAGATCCGCGGGCGGCTGTCTAACGATCACTGGCGCACCATTCTTGCCGCGCGCAATGACTTCCGCGACGCGCAGCATCGGCTCGTGCTCGCAAGCGGCGTGGGACGCTATGACCGCGTGATGCTCGCCGATGCACTCGAATATCTCGCGACGCAGCTGTCTGCGATCAGCGGCGCGCAAGGCGACCGGATGATGCGCGACGAGGCATGGCGTCTGCTGTTCGTCGGGCGGCACATTGAGCGTGTGGTGACGATGTGCACGTTTCTGCGCGCGGTCGCCGGGCAGGGCACGCTGGCGCGGCCTGCGGGCTTCGAT
Source organism: Paraburkholderia megapolitana (assembly GCF_007556815.1). Lineage (NCBI taxonomy): Bacteria > Pseudomonadati > Pseudomonadota > Betaproteobacteria > Burkholderiales > Burkholderiaceae > Paraburkholderia > Paraburkholderia megapolitana. The sequence continues at coordinate 941,146 of NZ_CP041743.1, read as the reverse complement.
CTGCTGCTGCAACTGTTCGACTGCACGTTGACCTACCGCTCGCTGTATCCGGGCCGCTTCGAGGTGCCGGCGCTGATCGATATGCTCGTGGTCGACCAGACCAATCCGCGTGGTTTGTACGGCGTTTATACGCGGCTGCGCAAGAAACTCGATGAAATCGCGGCTGCCGCGGGCAGTACGCGGCGCATGCCGTTCTCCGAGCTGATGCCACCGATAGCGTCGCTACCCCCGCTCGAAGCACTGTGCGAGAGCGATGCCGAGGGCGGTTATCCCGCGCTGATCGACCTGTGCGACCAGTTGAGTCAATACATGGCTGCGGCATCGAACGAGATCAGCGGGCGCTATTTCAGCCACGCGAATACGCAGCTGTCCGCGCAGGTGCAGGTGCAGACACAGACGCAGGTGTCGGCATGACGACCGCAACCGTACTGTCGGTGTTGCATCGCACGGCGTATCGCTATTCGACGCCGGTCGAAACCGCGCAGCACCTGGCGACCATCCGGCCGCTCGCGTGCCCATGGCAGCGGGTCGTTTCACACGCGGAGCAGATCGAGCCGACGCCTTCGTATCTGAACAGCCGTATCGATGCGTTCGGCAACGACGTGCTGTATTTTTCGCTCGATGCCCCGCACGAGTCGCTACAGATGACGAGCGAAACGGTAGTGCGGTTATCGCCGCGCTGGCATGCGCTCGACCCCGAGGTGACCCCCGCATGGGAAGAGGTCGCCGAGCGGCTGCGTTTTCGCGCCGGCGGCGAATTCTTCCCGGAGTCGGAGTTCTGCTTCGCGTCGCCGAACATCGTGCTGCTGCCCGCGTTGCGCGCGTACGCGCTGCCGAGTTTCGCGCCCGGTACGCCGCTCGTCGCAGGTGCCATCGATCTGATGCACCGCATCCATGCCGATTTCGAATATCGCCCCGCCACGACGACTTTCGATACACCGGCGCAACGCGCGTTCGAACTGCGCAGCGGTGTGTGCCAGGACTTCGCGCAGGTGATGATCGGTTGTCTGCGTGCTTTGGGTTTGCCGGCGCGCTATGTGAGCGGCTACCTGCGCAACGATCCGCCGCCGGGGCAGCCACGTTTGATCGGTGCGGATGCGTCGCATGCGTGGGTGTCGGTGCATTGTCCGCAAAGCGGATGGATCGATCTCGATCCGACCAACGACGTGCTCGCCGATCTCGACCACGTGACGCTTGCGCTCGGTCGCGATTACAGCGATGTGTCGCTGCTGCGCGGGATGATACTCGGCGGCGGCGCGCATCAGGTCGAGGTCGGGGTGAGTGTGCTGGCGCTTTGAGCGGCGGTGGCCAGCATCGACCCCGCTATGCCTCCTGCGTCAACGCCCCAAGCCTGCCCTCGATGCCGAGTTCGGCCTTCAACCCCGCCCATCCCGCCGGGGTAACCTGCACGACCCGCGATGCATTAACCCGCCGCATCCAGCCGTTCGTACACAGCGCGCTCATGAACTGCACGCCGAGCGGTCCCGCCAGATGATGCTGCCGTTCAGTCCAGTCGAGGCACTGCCGCGCGATGCCGCGTCGCGTGGCGCGCAACTGGTTCATGTCGAGCCCGATATGCCCGAACCAGTCGAGGCCGGCAGCTGTCACATCGAAGCGCTTGTCCTGCGCGGCCACGATAAAGCCGCGCTGTTGCAGCGCCTGGGTCACCGCGACGCCGACCTGTCCCGCGAGATGGTCGTAGCAGCAGCGCGCAAAACGCAGGTTCTGCGCGTCGCGGCCGAGCGGCCGGCGGCGCACCTCGCCAGCGGGCACGATGGCGGCGAGATTTTCCAGCACGAGCGCCACATGTGCTCCCGACAGCCGGTAGTAGCGGTGCCGCCCTTCGGCTTCGACGGTGACGAGGCCGCCGTCGAGCAGCTTCGCAAGATGCGTACTGGCGGTCTGCGCCGTGACGCCCGCGGCATACGCGAGTTCGCCGGCCGGCAGCGCGCGCCCGGCGACGAGCGCCATCAGCATGTTCGCGCGAGCGGGGTCGGCGATCAGGAACGCGGTGGAGGCGATATTCGGTTGAGAGCACATGTCCGGTCTCCAGAGATGTTGTCATCATAGGCCGTCAATCCGGCTCGACGTTTCGATGCGTATCGAAACGTCGAAAATGCCTGGAACCCACGCCAAACCTGCTCTAACCGTGGCAAACCGCGCCGCACCGCTAGAATGCGGTATCTCTCACGGAGGCTGGATGAACACGAGCGACGCGAGGCCCCAGGCCGACCGGCGGCAGTTACAGCAGATCATCGCGGGGCTGACCGAAGGGATCATCCTCATCGATCCAGATGGATCGATCGTCTGGGCCAATGAAACGGCGCTTGCGATCCACGGCGTCGAGACCGTCGACGCGCTAGGCGGTAACCCACGCGGTTTTCGCAAGAAGTTCAAGCTGACTTACCGCAACAACCACGCGTTGCAGGCGGATCAGTATCCGATTGCCCGGATCATCGCTGGGGAGTTGTTCAGCGATGTGATCGTCGAAGTTACGCGCTCCGACGACGAAGACTTCCGGCACATGCACCAGGTACGCAGTCTGATTCTGACCGACGCGAGCGGCGCGTCGGAATCGTTGGCGCTGGTGGTTCAGGACGTCACCGAGCGCTTCAGCGCCGAAGAGCGCTTCGAGAAAACCTTCAACGCGAACCCGGCGCCGGCAGTGATCTGCCGGCTCGCGGATCTGCGCTATGTCAAGGTCAATCAGGGCTTTCTGGAGATGACCGGTTACGCGCGCGAAAACGTGATCGGCCGCTCGACGTACGAAGTCGACGTGCTAGAAGGCGCGGACAAGCGCGAGCAGGCGATCGTCAATCTCAACGAGGGTCGTACGATCGGACAGATGGAAGCGACGCTGCAGTTGCCGGACGGGACGACGAAACTGGTGATCGTGGCCGGCCAGCCGATCGAGATCGGCGAAGAGAACTGCATGTTGTTCACGTTCATGGACATGGAGCCGCGACGCAAGGCCGAAGACGCGCTGCGACATACCGAAGAGCGTTTTTCGAAGGCATTCCGGCTTGCGCCGGTACCGATGACGGTCAGCTCGCTCGATGGTTTCGTGCTGATGGATGTGAACGATGCGTTTGTCGCGACGACCGGTTACGAGGCTGAGGAAGTCGTCGCGCGACAACCCGAAGAGATCGGCCTGTGGTCACGCAGCGACGCGTACCGGAAACTGCGCGCGGAAATGGAGACGCACAGCAGCGTGCGCAACTACGAAATCCAGCTGCAGACGAAATCGGGTGTGGCGGTGGACTGTCTTGTTTCCGCAGAGGCGGTGACCATTCACGGGGAGCGCTGCCTGTTGAGCGTGATCCAGGACATCACCGAGCGCAAGCGTTCCGAAGTGGAACTGCTGGCTGCGATCGAAGCCGTGATGAAGGACACGTCGTGGTTTAGCCGCACGGTAATCGAGAAGCTTGCGCAGATCAGGCAACCGAACGGCGCGCAGCAGGCGGGCAGCGATCTGTCGGAATTGACATCGCGCGAGCGCGAAGTGCTGGGGCTGATCTGCCAGGGCTACGACAATGAACAGATTGCCGAAGCATTGAATCTTGCGCCGAACACCATCCGCAATCACGTCGCCACGTTGTACAGCAAGATCGGCGTGCACCGGCGCAGCGCGGCGATTGTGTGGGCCCGCGAGCGCGGCATAGTCGGCTACGAGAAACCGAAGCGACGCACGGGCGGCACGGCAGATTGATCGCAGATTGGTGTAAAAGTACTGGTTTAACCGGTATCCGGGCATCTAGGCCCACGGATTGCTCACAGGTACATTGACCTGCATCCACTACATCCACGTATGCAGGTGGATTTCAGATGCATAACCTTTTGGGAGCAATCATGGACACAGATCGGATCAAAGGTGCAGCAAAGGAAATCAAGGGATCGGTGAAGGAAGCGGTCGGCAAGGTTACCGGCAATCGCACTACTGAAGCTGAAGGCAAGGTCGAGAAAGCCACCGGTACCGTGCAGCGCAATTTCGGTGAAGCGAAGGACAAGGCGCGCGACGCCCTCGACAAGAAGTAAAGCCATCCGTTGCCGGTCAGGTTCATGGCCGGCCGCGTTTCTCCAGACAGCCGCCCCGGCGTGATTGCGGGGCGGCACGCTTGCGTTGGAACCATGAACCACGACAACGACAACGATCAGAACAGTCGCAATCAGAAGAGCTTTTATATGCTGCTGGCCGCGGTTTCGCTGGCGCTTATCTGGATCCTGCTGCCGTACTTCGGCGCGATCTTCTGGGGGACGATACTCGCGATCCTGTTTCAACCGCTGCAGCGCAGTCTCACGTTTCGCTTCGGTAACCGGCCCAATCTTGCGGCACTGACGACGCTCGCGCTGTGCGTGCTGATCGTGATCCTGCCGGTGAGCGTCATGATCGGTACGCTCGTTCAGGAAGTCGCGTACGCGTATCAGCAGATCCGGCAAGGGCAGTGGGATTTCGGCCTGTATTTCCAGCAGATCGTGCAGGCGCTGCCGGCGTTTGCGCAACGCGCGCTCGATAACGTCGGCCTCGCCGACATGCACGGCTTGCAGGCGAAACTGTCGGACGGCGCTGCGCGTATCAGTCAGTTCGTGGCTGGCCAGGCTGTCGTGATCGGGCAGAACACGCTGCAGTTCGCGGTCGGCTTCGGCATCATGCTGTACCTCGTTTTCTTCCTGCTGCGCGATGGTCGCGCGATCTCGCGACGCATCCGCGATGCGATTCCGCTTGAGCGTTCGCACAAGGATCGTCTGTTGATCCGCTTTGCGACGGTGGTGCGCGCCACGGTGAAGGGCAATATCGCGGTGGCGGCGGTGCAGGGTGTGCTCGGCGGGATTATCTTCGCGGTGCTCGGCATCAAGGGCGCGCTGCTGTGGGGTACGGTGATGGCGTTCCTGTCGCTGCTGCCCGCGATCGGCTCGGCGCTCGTCTGGGTGCCGGCGGCCGTGTACTTTCTGCTGGCGGGGCCGCTGTGGAAGGCGATCGTGCTGATCCTGTTCTGCACGCTCGTGATCGGCACCGTGGATAACGTGCTGCGGCCAATTCTCGTCGGTAAGGACACCAAGTTGCCGGACTGGGTCGTGCTGATTTCGACGGTGGGCGGGATGTCGGTGTTTGGGATCAACGGGTTCGTGATCGGGCCGTTGATTGCTGCGCTGTTTATCTCGTGCTGGGATATCGAGGCGCCGCCGCAGAGTGCGGTGGCGAATGTGCCTGCGGATGGCGGCGGTGCTATCGAGGTGGCCGAGGCCGCTGAATCGGCTGCGCCCGCTGAGGGGGAACGGCCTCGCGCTTGAGCGTTGCGGTCGAGGTTCCCGTCGATGCGCGTACTTCGAACGGCCCGAATATTCCGGCTACTGCAGCAACGGCACGCTCTCGCGATATGCATTCACGCGATGCGATCTAACGCAGACCTGCATCGCGTGTATCTGACTTTCACTCTTCGTTTGCCGCGCCCGCAGCCTTGCGCGGCCGACGTGGCCGTGCCGCCGATTTACGCGCGGCAGACTTCTGCGCCGGTTTGCGCGGTGCGGTTTCGCCGACAGGGGCGGCGGCGGGCGGTGCGCTCGGTGCCTCCGCAGCCGGTTGCGCAGCCGCTGCGGTCTTCTTCGCCGCAGGCTTGCCGCGACGCGCGGCCGGGCGCTTGCGTGCCGGTGCCGGCGTTGGTTGCGACTCGCTTTCGCTATGCGTCTCGACGGGCGCATGCAGTGCTTCGTCGGCGCGCTCCGGTTCGCGCACGGCTTCGTATGTCTCGTACGTCTCGAGCGTTTCGTAAAGATCAGGCTGACGATGCGTGTCGTGTGCTTCATCGACCGGCGCTTCGGTCCCGTGCTGCTCGGCCGCCTGTCTGCCCGAAGTCGCACCCTTGCGATGTCCCTTCTTGTCGTTAGCCGGGCGGTTGCCAGATTTGTTGCCCGACTTCGACTTACCCTTCGTGCCATCTTCGTTTGCGGCGTTTGCCGGAGCACTTGATGCCACCGGTTGCGCCGCTTCTGTCGGGCTCGACCGATACACAAACGAACCCGACTTCTCGTCACGTCCGACTTCGAACAGTCCACGCGCCTGGACCTCGTCCAGCAGATTGCCGAACGCACGGAAACCGTAATAGGACTCGCTAAAGTCGGGCTTGCGCCGCTTGATCGCGCTCTTGAGCACGGAAGCCCAGATCTTGCCGCTTTCGCCGCGTTCGGCGGCGAGTGCGTCGAAGGTTTCGACGGCCAGCGCAATGGCGATGTTCTTGCGTTCATCGCCTTCCTTCTTGCGTTGCCGGTCTTCATCGGGTGAACGGCGTGTGCCCGCGCTCGGCTCGCGCCGCGCGGCAGCGCGCTGTTGCTCGCGCACGAGGTCGTCGTAGAAAATGAATTCGTCGCAGTTCGCGACGAGCAGGTCGGAGGTCGACTGTTTGACGCCGACGCCGATCACTTTCTTCGCGTTCTCACGCAGCTTCGACACGAGCGGCGAAAAATCCGAATCGCCGCTGATGATGACGAACGTGTCGACGTGCGATTTCGTATAGCAGAGATCGAGTGCATCGACGACGAGGCGGATATCGGCCGAGTTCTTGCCCGACTGGCGTACGTGCGGAATTTCGATCAGCTCGAAGCTCGCTTCGTGCATCGCGGCCTTGAAGCCCTTGTAGCGCTCCCAGTCGCAATAGGCTTTCTTCACGACGATGCTGCCTTTAAGCAGCAACCGCTCGAGAATCGGCTTGATGTCGAACTTCTCGAACTTGGCATCGCGCACGCCGAGTGCGACGTTTTCGAAGTCGCAAAACAGCGCCATGCTCGCGCTTTCCTGGATTGAGGCCATATCTTCTCCGGCTGTCTACCGCGAAGGCGGCAGAGGGTAATGTGCACATCATAGCGGGTTACGCGGTGCGGACCGTTTCGCGGCGCTCGGGCGCCATATCTCGCACACGCGTTTAGTCCGCTCGACGCGAGTTTTTCTTCGTTGCGGCGCGCACGAACGAAACGAAACGCTCGACCACCGCATCGTCGCGCGCGGACTGCCATGCGAGACCGACGTGCCAGCGTGCGGACGGGTCGCGTAGCGACAAAACGCGCGCATCGCGCAGCAGATATCGAACCCTTGAAGGCAGCAACGCCGCACCGACGCCGGCTGCAACGGCTGCGAGCACGGACTGGATATCGTCGGTGTGCTGGATCACGCGCGGCACGAAGTCATGCTTGCCGCACCAGCGGTCGATCTGCGCGGCAAGCCCCGGGCCACGACTACGCGCAAGCGCAATGAAACCGATCTGGTTCAGCTCGTTCAGATTGGCGGGCAGGCGTTTCCATGGTGCGTGCTCCGGTACGGCGAGCGCGAGTGCCTCGTCGACGACGGGAAACGCGGACAGGCCCGCTTCGGCAGGCAGCCGCAGAAAGCCGACGTCGAGCTTGCCCGACAACAGCAGCCGGCTTTGTTCCGCCGACGAAAGATCGTTCAACGTCACGCCAACTTCCGGATTGCGGCGGCGGAATTCGGCGATCAGCTTCGGCGTGAGCGTCAGCGTGGAAAGCCCGAGACCGATGCGCAGATGACCGCGCTTGCCGCTGCTCGCTTCACGGGCGTGCATGAGAACCTCATCGGCTTCGCGCACCAGCGATCTGGCATCTGCGGCGAAACCCACACCGAACACCGTCAGTTCGGCACCGTGCCGCCCACGCTCGAACAACCGCCCGCCGAGCGTCGCTTCGAGCGCGCCGATCTGTTTGCTGAGCGCAGGCTGGGTGATATGCAGCGTGTCGGCGGCGCGGCTGAAGTGACCGGTTTCGGCGACTGTCAGAAAGGCACGCAACAGTTTGAGTTCCATTCCACAGAGTAATCAGATCGGTAAAAACATTCATTTTACTTATCGAATGCCGGAAGGTCCAATGGAGCAGTGTTTCAGCGCTTTAACTTCAGGAGAGGATCTTGGCCGGTTCAACGCTGCGGGTCGCATCGGTGCCGTTCGTTTCGCGCGACGGCGATTGCGCGCATAACGCCGCGCAGATAGCGGCTTGTCTCGTCGATGTGGCACGCGAAGGCATCGCGCTTGCGGTGTTTCCTGAGCTATGCCTGAGTGGCTATACGGATACGGCGAAGTTGTCGCGTGCGTCGCTCGACGCTTTGGCGGAACCGCTCGATGGCGCATCGATCCGCACTGTCGCAGCGGCTGTCCAGCGCACTGGTGTGGCATGCGGCGTCGGGTTGATCGAGCGCGCGCCGGATGGGCGACTCTTCAATAGCTACGTGATGTGTCTGCAGGACGGTGCGCGGCACTGTCATCGCAAGCTGCATGCTGCCGAGCATCGGCGCATTGTCAGCGGCGACCGCCATACCGTGTTCGATACCGGATGGGGCGTGCGGATCGGTATTCTGACCGGCGGCGACAGCTATCTGGTCGAGAACGTCCGCATGACCGCGCTGCTCGGTGCAAGCGTGCTGATCGCACCACATCGGTCTGGCCGCGCGAGCCGCACGGGTGAGCATCCGCTGCAGCCGCTCCCGATGATGTACAGGTCGCCTGTGGACACGGACACGATGGAAAGCATGCATGGCTGGCTGTGCGCTCGCGCGGCCGACAACGGCATGTTCATCGTTTTCAGCGATGGCCGCGAAGCGTCGAACGATCAGGCGACCGATGCGGCCGCAGTCATCGTCGATCCGTCGGGGCTGGTGCTTGCGACGAGCGGTACGTCGGGGGCTTACGCCGCAGCGAATCTCGATCTCGCGTCGATCGAGCGCAGTCGTGGAAGGCAATGGCTGGCTGCGCGCCGTCCCGATCTGTATGCGCTCCTTGCGCAGTCGGCAGCGGATCGCTCACGTGAATACGACGAGCCGCCGAATGCATCGGCAAGAGGCTCTGTGGCGCTGGGTTTCGCTGTAGTCAGCCGGCACCGGTTGATGCGCTAGCGAGCGCGTAAGCGGATAACGCGCGACCACGCCCGACAAAGCTCAACGATCGAGCAACATCGCGCTCAACACGCCGAACGCAGTACCGGGCAGCTCGTGCAGTTTCCTCACGACGATACTGCGCGGATAAAACGCTTCGACGGCATCGTCGAGTATGCCTACGCCGACGATCTCGATGCCGGCGCGGCCAATCGCATCGACGCGTGCGTGCAGATCGCTGCGCAGGATGGCAGGATTGCCGTCGCCAGTGGCGGGGTCGCCGTCGGAGAGCACCATCAGGATCTTGCGGTCTGCGCGATGCTCGGCGAGCCGTCCGGCGGCCCACGCGAGCGCTTCGCCATCGGGGTTCTCGTGGCCGCATTCGATATCGGCGAGGCCGCTTAAGTCGGCGGCGCCGAAGCGTTTGTAGATCTGCAGATCGAGCCGTTCGACTGTGCGGTTGTAGGCGCTCAGATCGGCGCCGCTGTCCCGCTGCCTTTCGTACAGCTGTCGCATTTCCGCGGACTCAATGGAACTGTAGCCAAGCACTTCCGAGTCGAAGCCGAGTTGCGTGAGCGCATCGCACAGCGCAGCCACGCAGAGTCGCGCGAGTTCGATCTTCCTGCCCGCCATCGATCCGCTGCGATCGATCAGCAGCGTCACGGCCGCATCGCGTCCCTTTGTCACGCGCTTCACGCGGAATGGCGTGCGATAACCCGGTGCAATCGCAAGACGCGCGAGCGCCGTTCGATCGATTTCGCCGCGTTCCTGTTCGCGTTTCCAGTGCGTGAGTTCGTCGGCTTTGAGCGCGCGTTCGAGTTTCGCTTTCAGCGGCGAGGTTTCGGCGCGGGCGAGCGAACGCAGTGCGTGCCAGCTGCGCGTATCGCCGCGGCCGGTGCGGTCGGTGACGAGATCGAATTCTGTCGTAAGCGGAACGGAGAGCTGCGGGCGCGATTGGCCGCCCGGTTGCAACCCGCCCGATGCGACCGCCGAAGCAAACGATTCCGACGGCGTACCGAGTGGCGAGTGACCCATGCCCGCGCCATCGATGACGTTGCTGCTGGCGGCTTGCGTGAGGGATGCGTCCGACGCGTTATCGGGCGCCGCCGTGCCGTCGCCATGACTGGGCGGTCCGTCGAACGTTGCGGGTACCGATTCCGCATCGAAGCCGTCAGCGTCGCCCGGCGTGAACATCATGTTGTGCGCCCCGCCCGACGACGACAGCGCACGCACCGTCGCAATCACGGCGCGCGCGGCGGCGATGCTGTCGTCAGTCGAACGGCTTGAACGGGCAGCGGCGATCGTTTCATCGACCGCATGCAGCGCGGCCGACAGCGACGGACTCAGTTCGCCGGGCTCCGGTGTTTCGAGCCACAGACGCCGCTCGACGAGCCACACGAGCTTGTCGCGCCACGACAGTTTTTGCCAGCGTTGACGTGCGTCCTGCGCAGCACGTTGGCGCAACTGACCGATAAACCAGCGAGCACCAGGATAGTTGTCGAGCAACCGACGACACACGCGCTGATCTTCGATCGCCTGCGCAAGGCGCGCATCGGTACCGTTACCGAGCGCGGTGAGCGCCTCGTTCGACGAATATTTCGAGCGCGCGACCAGCAGATCGAGGTAGCCGACAAGCGTGTCGCGGTCGCGCTCGTCGACGATGTCGTACGACGGGATCACGATGCGATCGCGCTCGACACGCGGACCTTCGGGGCTGAACGCAACCGCGATGCCGTACTGGCCCGTCAGCACGCGTGCGATCTTGCCGAGTGTCGATTCGAAGCCGAACGTATCGGTGCCGCGTGCCGGTTGCATGGCGCTACGCCTGTGTCGCGATGTAATGGCGGATGATGCTGCGGATCAGCGCGGCGTCTTCGGGGCTGACCTTCGCATAGATGGCCGGGCCCGCGGCGCGCTCGGGGTCGCCGGTGCGCAGCATCAGTTGCGCCCAGTCGAGCAGGCGCCGCGTCGAGAATGCGCTCGCGAGATCTTCGCGCGCGAAGGCGGCGCGGCAATCGGCGGCGATCGCCGCGAGCGTGTGCGCCATCGTTTGCGACAGATGCGGGGCGAGCGTGCGCATCAGCACCTCGGCCTCTTCGTCGGGCGACAGATAGTCGATCAGATACACGCGCCAGCGATCGAGAAACGCTTCGTTCATCAGATTCGCGCCCTGATACAGATGGCGGAACTGACTCATCGCACCGACCGCATTGGCCGTCGCGAAGAGACGGAACGACGGATGCGGCTCGACGATGTCGTTGCCTTTTTCCTTCAGCAGCAACCGGCCACCCGGTTCGAGTACGGCAGTGAGCACGGCGAGAATGGCCGGTTCCGCAAAGTCGACCTCGTCGACGATCAGCCAGCGACCTTCGCGCATCGCGGCCGGCAGCACCCCGTCGACCCATACCGTCTCGCCGCCTTTCACGGTCCAGAAGCCGACGAAATCGCCGACCGTCGTCTGGCCGTTCATGTTCGAGCGCAGCACACCGTATTGCGCGCGCGCCGCGATCTGTTCGATCAGACTCGTCTTGCCTGAGCCCGTGTGCCCGATCAGCATCACGCGACGGTTTTCGACGATGTCCTCGACGATGTCGTTGAAACGTTCGGTAAAGAGCCACGCGGGGTTGACTGCCGGTACGAGCGGGTTCGGTGTGCCGAGCGGTACGTCGATTCGACCGATGGTTACGACCTGAGCGGTACTGCGCGATGTAGCGGTTCTGACAGTTGATTGTGCAAACGCATTTGATGCGCGTGCGAGATCTGCCATGAAATCGGCAGAGGCTTGCGGTGCGGCGGCAAGCTGCTCGCGTTCGGTTTCAGACAGATAGCCTTCGCGATGCCATTTCTGCAGCTTCGCATCGAGATTCTCCTGATCGACGACGGTGTCGATATCGACCGAACCGTCGTCGCGGCCGTGCTCGATCCGGTACATGAATGCGCGCTCCGATAGCGATACGCGCCACCACTCGGCGCCGCTGCCGATCGAGCGCGTGTAGACGCCTATGCTGGGGTTGTCGTCGGATAGAAGGGATGCGTTCATGGTCGGCGCCGGGCGGGAAGGACAAAAGCGTGCGGATGCGATGATCGGATGGCAGCGCGTCCGCAAGGTGACGGATGCCGTCCGATGCTATCAGCAACCCCGCGGCGGTGCAAAACCGGGGCGTACGACGATGATGCTTGCGACGCGGGTAACGTACGAGCGAACGGTGTCACCCGGCGCGGCGGAAGATGTCTCTATGACGAGTGCAGGTCGTCAATCCAGAAACACGTATAGCTCATGAATCTTGCCGTCGCGGGTGACGGCGACGTCGACGCCGGTCACGGTGGCCGGATTCTCTTCAGGCCCATAGCCCCATGCGACGCGCCCAACGCCATGCATGGCCTGAACATCTCCACGTTCGACAAAATTGAAACCGAGGAATCTTGCCTGTAGCTGCGCAACCCGGCGGTCGATCGCGTCGATGCCGACATGTCGACCATCCGGATCGACGAACACACCGTCAGGCTGCCAGATGGCTTTCAGTTCCGCCATGCGTGCTGCGGCATTGCGCTCGCCGAAGATGCCGAGCAGGTTTCGTTTGAGAAGTTCGTTCACTGTGAAGGGCATCGCGGATTCCTTTGCGTAGTCGGAGGTTCTGCTGTCAATGTCGGGCCGCTGCGGATACAGCGAAGCTGTCTTCGAACATCAGAAAGCTCGCGATCTTTCCCTCGGGGGAGAATGTCAGTACGAATGCAAATGCGGTGTCGATCAGCTTTCCGGTGGCTTTGATCCGCGATTGCAGGTGGCCGAGGATGACAGCGCGACCGTCACTTGCAAGTACGTCCTGAATGCTGAAACTGACACTTTCGACCGAGGCGCGTATGCCGCTTACGAAATCGAACATGGCCTCGCGACCTTTCTTGTGACCGACCCACGGCAGCACGCCTGTGTCGCCCGGAATGTTGAAGTCGAGATCGGATGTACACAACGCGGCGATCTCATCGGCGCTCGCGCCCGAGCCCATTTTTTCAAGGAACTGCTGGGCGAGGCGAAGGTTCTCGGCTGAACTCATGATGTTTTTCCGTTGGTGCCGCGCTTATGTGCAGATAAGCGCGGCGTGTTGATCGATTACACCTGTACGAGGCCACCGTCGACGAACAACTCGATACCGGTGACATAGCTCGCATCGTCGGAGGCGAGAAAGGACACGGCCTTCGCGATTTCGTCGGTGGTGCCGACGCGGCCAAGCGGTGTCGTTGCGGACATTTGCTGGCTGTAGGCCTCGATCTGCTCATCGGTCATCTTGAGCTCGGTCTTATACGCAGGTGTGGGGATCACGCCGGGCGCGACTACATTGACGCGGATGTTGCGTCCTTTGAGATCCGACGACCACGTGCGCGCAAACGAGCGCAAGGCTGCCTTGGTGGCCGCATAGACACCGAATGCCGGCACACCTTGCACCGATGTGATCGAACCGGTAATCACGATTGCGCTTCCGGCCGGCATGAACGGCAACGCGCTTTGCACAGTGAACAACGTGCCTTTCATGTTGATGCCGACATACTTGTCGAATTGCGCTTCGGTGATCTCGCCAAGCGGCACGAATTCGCCGCCGCCGGCGTTGGCGAACAGGATGTCGATTCTTTCGCGAGCCGACGATACGACCTTCACGATGCGTTCGAGATCGGCTGCTACCGAGATGTCGCCACGAATCGCCGTGGCGCCATGGCCGATTTCCGCCACCGCGGCCTCGAGCTCTGCCTCGCGTCGGCCGGTGATGAACACCGTCGCGCCCTCGCGAGCGAGACGCTTTGCCGTAGCGAGACCGATACCGGTGCTGCCGCCGGTGATGAGTGCAACCTTGCCGGCGTGTTTTGTCGTGTGGATGTTGGTGTAGAGCGAAGCAGTCATGAGTGGCCTCCTTGCGGCCTGATTCAATAACTGCAGCTTATTGAAAACACATACGGATATAAATAGGCTATCTGTGGATTCTTTGTGCACAGATGTGAATAATGGAAGCCATCGCGTGTCATTCTGGAGTCGAACCGATGGATCATCTGCAGGCTATCCGCATTTTTGCCCGCGTCGTTGAAACGGGTGGTTTCGGACGAGCTGCGCTCTCGCTGAAAATGCCCAATGCCACGGTGAGCAAGTGGATCAAATCGCTCGAAACGCATCTCGGCGTGAAGCTGCTGGAGCGCAGCACGAGAAGCGTCAGCGTAACGACCGATGGCGCCGCTTATTACGAACGCACCCGCCACCTGCTCAGCGAACTCGACGACATCGAAGCGACGTTGGGCCGTGCTCAGGCAAATCCGCGCGGCGCACTCAGGGTCGACACGGGCGGGTCGGTCGCGAGCGGCATCGTGATTCCTGCCTTGCCGGCGTTTCGCGAGCGATATCCGGACATCCAGGTGCAATTGAGTGTGACGGACCGGACTGCCGATCTCATTGCGGAGAACATCGACTGCGCGATTCGCAGCACGGCGGACGATCCCGGTCTGATCACGCATCGGATCGGCGGGCTTGCATGGACGACCTGTGCGACGCCGGCGTGTCTGGCGAAGTACGGAACGCCGAAGCATCCCCGCGACATCGTCGATAAGGACATGCCTGTTGTCGGCTATTTCTCGGCAAGCAGTGGCGTGACGCAGCGGCTTGCCTTCCGTCGCGGCGATGAGGTGTTGACGCTCGACCGGGTGCGCAACGATGTGATCGTCAGCGAAAGCAATGCGCATCTTGCGACGGCGCTTGCGGGGCTCGGCATCGTGCACACGCTGGACTTCATGGCGCGACCGTTTATCAGGCAGAAGAAACTGGTGCCTGTTCTCACTGAGTGGCGGCCCGATCCACTTGATGTGTACGTGGCGTATCCGCCTAGCCGTCGATATAGCACCAAGGTGCGGGTGTTCGTCGACTGGGTGACGGCGTTGTTCGGCGCGATGTGAGGCGAGTTGGCTGCGGCATAATCGATTTATCGGAGCGACGCGTCGGCCTTGCGCGCTTCTATGTCATCAGCCCTTGTAACAACGGAGCCACTACGCCATGACGATTGAACTGGACAAGGACGTACGCAAGGAAGCCATCGCATCTATCCAGCGGTATTTCGATGAGAATCATGAGGAACGCATCGGTAATATCCAGGCGGGGGCGTTGCTGAATTTCTTCGTGGAAGAGCTTGGGCCGGTGATTTACAACATTGCGATTCAGGATGCGCAGGAACGCTTGCAGGCGCGTGTGTCAGAGCTGGATCTGGAGTGCCATGAAGAGGCGTTTGGGTACTGGAAGAAGTATGAGCGGAAGCGGTAGGGGTTTGCTTTCCTCTCGGTTCGAAACTTCATTCTCACGAGCTATTAGCCCATCGATTAGCGTAGGCCGCAACGATTGACGGCGTAACCGGCTACGGTATGATGCAGTACGAGTCGAAGGGGGTTGGAATGAGTCTTCAGGAGATTCCGAAGAGCGGTTTACAGGCTTTCGTCGCCGAATTGGCGAAGCGGCATGGCATCCAGTATGTCAGGACTGGCAGCAGCGCACTCGCGCAGGTGATCACGAAGCTCGCTGACGATGAAGTCGTGCCCGATGAAACCGAGAAACTGATCATCGCGCTGAAGCGTGCCAAAGTCATCGACGGCCGGGAAATGCGCGTGATGTTGAGCCGCTATCTGGACGAAGTGCCAACGAAGAAACCAGTTAATCCCGAAGCTCCGCCGAACTACGACTACAGCGCTTCGGCACGCATCGCGCGGAGCAGTGTTGAAGTATCTTGTGAGGCAGATACCTGACCTGAACGAATAGCTCGTGATAATAAAGTTTCGAACCGGGCAGTATTTTGATCGGACACAGGTATTACGAACACGGGTTCCAGTTCAACAACCCCGCTACTCAACCGTCACCGATTTCGCCAAATTTCTCGGCTTATCAATATCCGTCCCCCTTGCAAGCGCCGCATGAAAAGCCAGCAACTGCATCGGAATCGTATGCAGGATCGGAGACAGCGGCCCGTAGTATTCGGTGAGCCGAATCACCTCGATCCCCGGCCCCGGCGAAATCCCACAGTCGATATCAGCAAAGACAAACAGCTTCCCGCTACGCGCACTGACCTCATGCATGTTCGACTTGAGTTTCTCGATCAGCGCATTGTTAGGCGCAACCGCGACCACCGGCATCTCGTCGCTAACCAATGCAAGCGGACCGTGCTTCAATTCACCGGCTGCATACGCTTCCGCGTGAATGTAGGAAATCTCCTTCATCTTCAGCGCACCTTCCATCGCGATGGGATAGTGCATGCCGCGC
Organism: Paraburkholderia megapolitana; assembly: GCF_007556815.1. Lineage (NCBI taxonomy): Bacteria > Pseudomonadati > Pseudomonadota > Betaproteobacteria > Burkholderiales > Burkholderiaceae > Paraburkholderia > Paraburkholderia megapolitana. Next base: position 925,004 of record NZ_CP041743.1, on the reverse strand, counting down.
CCGAGAAAAAGAATGTTCTGCTTGCGCGTCAGCTCTTCGGCCCACGCTATCATCTGCGGTTCCAGCGCAAGCACCTTCGTCATCGCGTCGGGCAGATGCCGAAGCGCGCGGAGATGCTGCTGTTCATCCTCGTCGGAAAGTCGTCCGCGTACCTGGGCCAACGTGAGCGCGAGCAGAAACAGCGCAACGAGCTGCGTCGTAAAAGCTTTCGTCGAAGCGACACCGATCTCGATGCCGGCGCGCGTGAAGAACGTCAATGCGCATTCGCGAGCTAAAGCGCTGCTCGGCACATTGCAGATCGCGAGCGTGTGATGCATACCTTGCTGCTTCGCCACCTGCATCGCGCCAAGCACGTCCGCGGTTTCTCCGCTTTGCGATACCGCGACGACCAGCGTGTTCGGATTCGGCACGCCGTCGCGATAGCGGTATTCGCTGGCAATCTCGACGCTGACGGGCAACCGCGCCAGACTCTCGATCCAGTAACGCGCCGTCAGCGCGGCGTGGTAACTTCCGCCGCACGCGAGCAGTAGCACGGAATCGACGCTGTTCAGCACGCGCCACGCGGAGTCGCCGAACAGCTCGGGCATGATCGACGTGATGTCCTGCAGCGTATCGCTCACGGCGCGCGGCTGCTCGAAAATTTCCTTCTGCATGTAGTAGCGATAGAGGCCGAGATCGGCGGCACCGCTATGTGCGGCCACTGTATGCACCGGGCGCTCGGTGCGGCGACCCTGCGCATCCGCAATCGCGTAGCGATACAGCTGCGCATCGACGACGTCGCCGTTTTCCAGGTAGACGATCCGGTCCGTGACGTTCGACAGCGCAATCGCATCGGAAGCCAGAAAGTTTTCGCCTTCACCGACGCCGACCACGAGCGGCATGCCATCGCGAGCACCGACCACGCGATGCGGTTCGTCGCGGCAGAGCACAGCAATCGCATAGCTGCCGCGTAACTGGCGCACCGCCTGCTGCACGGCTTCGAAGAGATCGCCGTCGTACAGATGATCGATCAGATGCGTGATGACTTCCGTGTCGGTCTGGCTCGTGAAGACATACCCGTGGTCTTGCAGCATCGCGCGCAATGCATCGTGATTTTCGATGATGCCGTTGTGCGAGAGCGCGATGCGCGGCGCTTGCTCATCGGGTGAAAAATGCGGATGGGCGTTTTCGGTGACGGGCTTTCCATGCGTCGCCCAACGCGTATGCGCGATGCCCGTGTAGCCGGACAGCGCGCGCTTCGCGATGTCGTCCTGCAGGTTCGCCACCCGATCGACACTGCGTGCGCGCAGCAACTGCCGGTCGCGATAGACGGCGATGCCGCACGAATCGTAGCCGCGGTATTCGAGGCGTTTGAGGCCGTCGACCAGGTTCGGCAGGATGTCCCGTTGCGCCACCGCTCCGACAATTCCACACATCGCATTTCTCAAGAAAGGCCCCTGCTGGACCCGGTGAGGCGATGGTAGAGTGCCTGATGAGAAATTTAATTTCAGAATTTCTATGAAAATGAAACTAGACGTTCCGACAAAGCCATGATGAAATTTAATTTCATCCGAAACGACAGCGGGAGCCGACGAAGTGGCCATCTATCTGGACGACCTGGACCTACGGATCCTCGCGATTCTGCAAACCGATTCGTCGGTCTCGAACCTTGAACTGGCGGGCCGTGTGCACGCGTCGCCGCCGACCTGCCTGCGCAGGGTGCGCAATCTCAAGGAAGCCGGAGTGATCGCGCGGCAGATCGCGGTGCTCGATCACGCGAAGATCGGCACGACGCTGATTGCGCTCGTTGAAGTAAGTCTTGACCGCCAGGCTGCGGAAGATCTCGACGCCTTCGAAACGTATATCTGCGCGGAGCCCGCGGTGACGCAGTGCTATCGGGTGTCGCCGGGACCGGACTTCATCGTCGTCGCCGAGGTCGCCGATATGCCCGAATACGACGAACTTGCACGGCGGCTCTTTCGTGCCTCTTCGAATATTCGCAACGTGCGGACTTTTTTCTCGACGCATCGCGCGAAGTTCGAGGCGAACGCACGCATTCGTTTGGAAGCGCGAGTGAGTTGAAGCAGCCGCGCTCGCCGTAGATCGTGTCATTTACAATGCTCGCCTGGCGGTGCACCGTGCTGCACTCATCGGGCATTTCATTACCGAGGTTGTCATGATCATCAAACCGCGCGTACGCGGCTTTATCTGTGTGACTACGCATCCCGTTGGCTGCGCAGCCAACGTCAAGGAGCAGGTCGATTACGTTACGGCCCAGGGGCCCATCGCGCATGGCGCGAAGAAGGTGCTGGTGATCGGTGCATCGACCGGTTACGGGCTCGCCGCGCGCATTACGGCCGCCTTCGGCTGCGGTGCCGATACGCTCGGTGTGTTCTTCGAACGCGCAGCGAGCGATGGCAAGCCAGGCAGCCCGGGCTGGTACAACACGGCCGCGTTCCAGCAACTGGCGGCGGCTAAAGGACTGTACGCAAAGAGCATCAACGGCGATGGCTTTTCCGATGCGATCAAGCAGCAGACGATCGATGTCATCAAACGCGATCTCGGTCAGGTCGATCAGGTCATCTACAGTCTCGCGGCGCCGCGGCGCACGCACCCCAAAACCGGCGAGGTGTTCAACTCGACGCTCAAGCCGATCGGCCGCGAAGTCAATGTACGCACGATCGATACCGACAAGGAAGCGATCAAGGAAAGCTTGCTGCAACCGGCGACGCAGCAGGAGATCGACAGTACGGTCGCGGTGATGGGCGGCGAGGACTGGCAGATGTGGATCGACGCGCTGCTCGAAGCCGGTGTGCTGGCCGACGGTGCGAAGACGACCGCCTTCACGTATATCGGCGAGAAGATCACGCACGATATCTACTGGGACGGTTCGATCGGAGCGGCAAAGAAAGACCTGGACCGTGCCGCGCTCGAGATTCGCAGCAAGCTCGCTGCGGTGAACGGCGATGCACGCGTATCAGTGCTGAAGGCGGTGGTAACGCAAGCAAGTTCAGCGATCCCGATGATGCCGCTCTACCTGTCGCTGCTGTTCCGCGCGATGAAAGAGCAGGGCACGCACGAAGGCTGTATCGAGCAGGTCTACGGGCTGTACCGCGACAGTCTGTCCGGCCACGCGCCGCACATCGATCAGGACGGCCGCCTGCGTGCGGACTACAAGGAACTCGATCCCGCGGTGCAGGCACGCGTGCTGCAACTGTGGGACCAGGTAACAAGCGACAACCTCTACGAACTCACGGACTTCGCGGGCTACAAGCAGGAGTTCTTGCGGCTGTTCGGATTCGGGATCGAAGGGATCGACTACGAGGCCGATGTGGATCCCGACGTGGCGATTCGCGATCTGGTTTAGGTCCGAGCGGCGCTAACGTTTAACGGCGAGCGCGGCCTATGCCGGCTTGCCGTCCGGCGACGTGCCCGCATCCAGCAGATGCTGCACGAGCAGCCCCGCTTGCGGCGTGAGCGCCGCGAAATCGCGGACACATAGATGAAGCTGGCGCGATGCCCATGGGTCGAGAATCGGCAGGACGGCAAGACCTGGACGGCGTAGCTCGCCGACAAACGCTTTGGAGAGAATCGCGAGACCGATGCCCGCTTCGACGAACATCCCGACCTGCTCCACGTTTCTAAGCTGCACGCGATAGTTGATCTGCCGGCCCAGGCGGGACGCCCGTTCCGCCAGATGGATTTCCAGCGCCGTGTCCTTGATCCCCACGAATGCTTCGTCGACGATGTCGGCAAACGCCACCCGCTCCTGCGACGCGATGCGATGGTCTTTGCCTGCCACGACCATGAGCTGATCTTGCGCGATCAGATGGGTTTGCAGCATCGCGAGATCCGCAATGTCGGCGACGATGCCGACGTCGGCGCGGCCTTCGGCGATCGCCAGCACGATCTCGTTGCTGGGGCGCTCGTCGAGGTCGACGGAGAGGTCGGGGTAGGCGGCCAGAAAGCGGCGCAACTGCTGCGGCACGAACGCGGCGAGTGCCGCGGTATTCGACAGCAAACCCACGCGGCCCTTGAGCCCGGTTGCGTACGCACGCAGCTCGCCGCGCATCTGCTCCACGTTCCCAAGAATCAGGCGGGCATGCCGGATCAGCGCCTCGCCGGCTGCGGTGGGACGGATGCCCCGGCGGGTCCGTTCGAGCAACGGCGCACCGAGTGCGGATTCCATGCCGGAGATACGCTCGCTCACGGAGGCGAGGGCCAGGTTCATCGCCTGAGCGCCCTGGGTGAGGCTGCCGTGTTCGACCACGGTCAGGAATAAGCGCATGTCGGTGAGGTCGAATCGCATCGTCGATCCCTTCGGTTTTCGCGAAGTCTAGCATTGGAATTGCCAGATTGTGAAAGCCGATGTTTGTCCTTAGGATCGGCGCATGAACTCACTTTTACTCGTCGCTGGGGCTGGTTTTATCGCTGGAGCCATGAATGCGCTCGCGGGCGGCGGCTCGTTCGTGAGCCTTCCCGCATTGATTTTTGCGGGCGTGCCATCGGTTCAGGCGAATGCATCGAGCACCGTCGCGTTGTTCCCCGGTGGCCTTGCGAGCGCATGGGCCTATCGCGATGGGCTCGGGCCGGTTGGTGCCGTTTCGCTGCGGCCGCTGCTGGTCATGACGCTGGCGGGCGGCGCGCTCGGCGCTGTCCTGTTGCTGTACACATCGCCGAAGGCCTTTAACTTCGTGCTTCCCTGGCTGCTTCTGCTTGCGAGCCTCGCGCTTGCCTTTGGGCGTCGCCTCGGCGAGCAGATGCGTAGCCGCTGGACGATCCGTCCGTCGGTTGTTCTGGCCGTGCAGTTCGCGCTCGGTATTTATGGCGGTTACTTCGGTGGCGCGGTCGGCATCATGATGATCGCCGTCTGGGGGCTGCTCGACAGTAGCGATCTGAAACGTCTGAGTGCGCCGCGAACGTTACTAGTGAGTGCGGCCAACTCGATGGCGGTACTGATCTTTATCGTCGCGCACGTCGTGCACTGGCCCGAGACGCTCGTCATGCTGGTCGCGGCGATCGCGGGCGGTTATGGCGGCGCGCAGATCGGTCGACGTGCACCGGTGGCCATCATTCGCGCGGGGACCTTGTTGCTCACCGCATGCATCACGGTGGTTTTCTTCATCCGCGCTTATGCACCCGGCTGGTTGTGACTCGTAATGAGCAACGAGACGACGATGTCTTTATGAAAAGGAGAAGCTTATGCTCTCGGCTTTCATCGAAACGATCGGTGCGCTCGCCGTACTCGCGAGCATCGTCGCGAAGATCACGCGACCTCGCCTCTCGGACGTCAGGCCAGCATCGGTAAAAGCGCACGCACTTCTTCGAGCAGACGCGCAATCGCATCCGGATCGTTCGACACGTGCCTTAGCAGGTGTTTCTGAAAGAGTCCGTCGAGCAGCGCATAGGCAGCGCCGGACGTGACAGTCGGCTGGCTGCCGCCGAGCTCCGCGTAGCGCGTGACGACATGCCAGACCATGTGTTCGAGACTCTCGTCGATCTCGTTCACGACCTCCCGGAACGATTCCTCGAACAGCGCCTGTGACCGCAGGTCGTACCAGAGGCAATGCATCTGCGGTTCATCGCGCATCGTTTCCGCGAGCTTCTCGAGAAAACCTTCCATCAGTTCTTCGCGGGTTTGCGCTTCGGTCGTGACGACGTCGTAGCGCGTGACGCACTTCGCCTTGAAGTAGCGAATGCTGCATCGAATGAGGTCGAGTTTGTCCGAGAAGTAGTAGTGAAGCACCGCATGCGTGAACTCGGATTTCTGCGCAATCTCGCGCAGGCTGGTTCTCGCGTAGCCCAGTTCGCCAAGCGTTTCCAGTGCTGCTTCGGCCAGTTCGACGCGCCGCGCTTCGTACTTGTCCGCCGGTAGTTGCCTGCCGCGCGGCCCGCGGCCCGTTCCATCCGCTTCGCTGTTTTCCCGCTGTGCCATCCCGCCTGTGCCCTCAGTGACTGTCGTCCGGTGTGCCGTACGGCTGCCGGTTTGCGCTCGTGCCTCATGCAACTGAGGTGACCGAGTCTGATGCGCCCGATTGTGCGTAGCAGCGAACCAATTGTCAAGAAAACGCTAACCACTCGTAAAAAGTTAACTTGACATCTGTTTATAAATATCCAACCATTCGTTCAAAATAAAATTGCCAAGTGGTTAGATTTTCGGCGTTGTCCGGTAGGGCGAGGACGGCCACCGTTATCCAGCGAGCGATCCCCGTTCGACGGATACCGGCTCGTCCTTGAATCGCGGCAGTACATAACGCAGACATCGGAGGAAGACACATGAAGAGCAAACGACTCGACGGGAGAAAGGCGCTGGTGACGGGCGGTGCACGCGGAATCGGCGCATCGATCGCCCAGGCCCTGGCGGATGCAGGTGCGGCGGTCGTGATCGGCGACGTCCTCGTGGACCTCGCGAAGGAGACTGCGGCGGGGCTCGCAAAAAGCGGTGTCGCGACCGGCTCGGTGCGGCTCGACGTGACCGACGACGCGCAATGGGAAAGCGCCGTTGCATCGGTGGTCGCGCAGCTCGGCGGCTTCGACATCCTGATTAACAACGCGGGCATCGAGATCACATCGCTCGTGGCCGATCTGAAGGCCGAGGACATTCGCCGGATGTGCGACGTGAACATCGTCGGTGTCGGGCTCGGCATGAAGCACGCATTCCGCAGCATGCGACCGGGTGGTGCGGCCGCGCAGGGCGGGTCGGTAGTCAACGTGTCGTCGGTCGCGGCGATCATCGCGTTTCCCGCGATCTCGGCTTATTCCGCGACGAAGTCGGCCGTCGATCGCATGACGCGGGTGGCGGCGATGGAAGCCGGCAAGCTCGGCTACGGCGTGCGCGTCAACTGCATCTACCCGGGGCTCATTCCCACCGACATGGGAATGAAGCTCGCCACTGACATCGTCGCCGTCGGTCTCGCGGCGGATGTCGAGGTGGCGGTGGCATCGGTGATTGCACAGACGCCGCTTGGCCGGCTTGCGACGGTCGAGGAAGTCGCCGATGCGGTGGTGTTCCTGTGTTCCGACGACGCCCGCTTTATCACCGGGGCAGGCGTGCCCATCGATGGCGGTATGGGCATGTAACGCCGCGCGACCGACTGGATATCCAGATCATTTTCTTCAACGTGGGTGGAGACAAGCAATGAGTGACAAGAGACCTGTCGTCGTTTACGGCGTGTCGGGATATACCGGGCGTCTGGTGTGCGAATACCTGCGCGAATACCACATCCCGTTCATTGCGGCCGGCCGCGACAAGGCGAAAGTGCAGGCGGTGGTCGAGAAGGTTCCCGGCATCGAAACCGCCGACTACGAAGTGGTCGGCGTGGAGCACAACGTCGATGCGCTGACCGAGCTGTTCCACGGTGCCCGCTTCGTCAGCAACATGGTCGGTCCGTTCATCAAGTATGGTCCGGAGGCGGTGGAAGCTGCTCTTGCCGCAGGCTGCCACTACTCCGACACCACCGGCGAACAGGACTGGGTGATGCTTGCGAAGGAACGCTGGGGCGAAGCGTTCGCGCAAAAGAATTTGCTGCTTGCGCCGGGCATCGCGCATATGTACACGACCGGCGAGATTGCCGCCCAACTCTGCCTCGAAACACCGGGGCTCGATACGCTCGACATCCTCACGTTGTGGGGCGGCTTTCCGACCACGGCCTCGGTTGCGACCATCTTCACCATCCTCAAGGCGAAGTGGTATTACCTGGAGCAGAACCAGTACAAGGAGTGGTTGCTGTCGACGAAATTCGACGTCGTCATTCCCGGACAACATGGCATGGGGCTCGCGCTACCCTGGGGCGGTACGTCCCACCCGGTCTGGTTCAAGGACGATCCACGCGTCGCCAACGTCAAGGTATCGGCCGGTGTGTTCGCCCGCGAAGTGATGGAGGGTGTCATCGCGACGGTGAAACTGTACGAGGAGCAGATCAAGACCTTGCCCATGGATCAGCAGGAAGAGGCGCTCGCCAAGGTCGCCGCCTCGGTCCAGAGCGGCATGCCGCCGCGCGAGAACCCACGGGTCAACCGTTCGATCGATTCAGTCTATGCGTCCGGTCCGCTTGGGCGCGCGCACTGCGTAATCCACGGCAACAGCAACTACAAACAGACGGGTCTCCTGCAGGCCTATGCCGCTTTGTCGTTGTTGCAGACAGCGCCGAAGAAAGTGGGCTTCGCTTCCGGCTGCCAGGCGTTCGGTCATCGCGAACTGCTTGGGCAATTGCGAAGTTTCGGCCTGGCGATGAAGCCGGTTCTGACGGTAGAGGACTGAAGTCCGAAGTTGCAGGGGCGCAATTCACGTTCGTGTAGCGCCCCGGTCCGATGCAGTAACAGGTCCATCGCATCGCAAGCGGCTCCGCCATGCGGTGACTCTCAAGACGAAAAAAATGACGCCCAGCGTCGGCTTGTTCACGCGTGCAGGAACACCCATCAGGAGGAGACATGGAAAAAAGAATATTGCGCTCGTTCGTTGTAATGGCCGGCTTTCTTGTCGCTGCAAAGTCCGCATCCGCCATCGACATCTATCCGGCCGACTATACGATTCTGCCGCCAGGCACGACGCTGGCATTGGGTTATCTCGGCTTCAAATCAAGCCACGAATTCAATCTCGATGGCGTGGGCGATGTGCCCGGATCGAGTCTTAACCAGACCATCGGTATTGCCCGTGTGCTGCACTACAGCCAGATCGCCGGCATCCCGGTCGCGTATCAGGTCTATCTGCCTTTTGCGAATCTGTCGAACTTCAAGGTTGGCGGAGCTTCACCTCAGACGAACAACGGGATGGGCGATATCACGTTCGGCTTCACCGCGTTTCTCGTGAACCGGCCCGATCCGGTTTACGGCACGACCGTCGGCATCACGCCGTATGTTTCATTGCCCACGGGCAAATACGACGTTAACCGTTCAGGGCCGGGCGCCGGTGCCGTGACGTTCACCCCGCAGCTCGGGGTCATCCAGGGGCTGGGACATAACTTCTACTTCGACGGCGCGTTCGATGTCGCCGTTCAGACCGGGCATAGCAACGCCGGGCAGCAGATCTCCGTGCATCCGTCCATCGAACTGCAAACCTACCTGCGTTACCAGATCTCGGCGGCTTCGTCGGTTTCGTTCGGCTACGCGGGTTATTTCGGCGGTAAGCAATACATCAACGATGCCTACAACGGACAGGAAACCAGTTCGAGTGAGCTACGTCTCTACGCGAGCCACATGCTCACGCCGACCTGGCAGGTCGCCGGTATGGTCGGCAAGGCGGTGGCGAACGAGGGCGGATTCAAGAACAGTTACAGCGTGCAGATCCGGGTAATGAAGATTTTCTAGATCAGGGAGGTCGAGGATGAGTCGTCGCGTCAACGTCATCGGTGTGGGAATGACGCCGTTCACAAAACCGGGCGCCAGTCCGCCGTATTACCAGATGGCTAGCGTGGCCGGCCGGCTCGCATTGAGCGACGCCGGCATTCCATACAACGCAGTGGACCAGGCCTATGCCGGCTACGTCTACGGGGACTCCACGTGCGGGCAGCGCGCCGTGTACGAACTTGGCCTGACCGGTATTCCCGTGGTTAACGTCAACAACAACTGCTCGACTGGATCGACTGCGCTCTGGCTCGCAAGGCAGGCTGTGGAAAGCGGTGCAGCCGAATGCGTTCTGGTGCTCGGCTTCGAGCAGATGGCGCGCGGCGCGCTGGTATCGCAATTCGACGATCGGGAATCGCCGCTGAGCCGGCATGTTCACGTGATCGACGAGGTGCAGGGCGCCTCGTCGGCACCGCTGGCTGCACAGATGTTCGGCGGTGCCGGGAGGGAATACATCGCCCGTCATGGGACGAAGAAAGAGACCTTCGGAATGATCTCGGTCAAGGCGCGCGAACACGCGCACAACAATCCCTATGCGCTCTTCAGGGAGAAACTGAGTCTCGACGAAGTCATGCATTCGGCGGAGATATTCGACCCGTTGACGCGCTTTCAGTGCTGCCCTCCTACGTGCGGCGCGGGAAGCGCCGTGCTGTGCTCGGATGAATTCGCGCGACGGCATGGAATCGCGAATCCCGTCTACATTGCCGCGCAGTCGATGACGACCGACTACCCCAGCAGTTTCGAACCACCGTCGATGATCAAGATGGTCGGCTACGACATGTCGGCCCGCGCGGCACAGCAGGTATACGAGGCATCCGGCATTGGTCCCAACGACATCCAGGTGGTCGAGCTGCACGACTGCTTCACTGTCAACGAGTTGCTCACTTATGAAGCGATCGGTCTGTGCCAGGAAGGCGCGGGAGAGCAATTCGTCTGGGACGGTGCCAACACATATGGCGGAAAAATCGTGACCAACCCATCGGGCGGGCTGCTTTCCAAAGGCCACCCGCTAGGGGCCACGGGTCTCGCGCAATGTACCGAACTGGTCCGGCAGTTGCGTGGTGAAGCGGGCCCAAGGCAGGTCGACGGGGCGCGCATCGGGCTACAGCACAACATCGGCATTGGCGGCGCTTGCGTCGTGACGTTGTATCGCCGCGATTGATGGGCACCGAGTTGAACGTTCAGAAAAGAGGAGTGAGGAACATGATCGATCGACACGAACGACACGCACGAGAAGCGGGCTTTGCAAACGGTGGACAGCGCATCGGCTTTGGCCGCCGTAGCGTGCGACGCGACGACGCGCTATCGCCGCCCACGATCGCGATCGCGAACGGTGCGCCGCAATGAGTTCCTTCGGCCCATCTCTTCGCGACCAGAGCGACGTCGATGCCCTGGAGCGCACACCGCTCGTCGAGCGCCTGGAGTTTCCGGTATCGAGCTATGCGGCGATCGTTCGCCAGGCCGCGCGCACGCCGCGCAGCATCGCGATCACGTTCGTGCCGACGGGTGACCCCAACGACGGCGAGCAACGCTACGACTACACGACGCTATCGACGCGTGTCACGCAGGTAGCCAATGCGCTGCATGCCCTGGGCATCCGGCGCGAAGATGTCGTCTCCTACATGCTGCCGAATCTGCCGGAAACCCACTTCGTGCTGTGGGGCGCCGAGGCCGCTGGCATCGTGAATCCGATCAACCCGTTTCTGGAGGTCGATCACATCGTCGGCATCCTGAGCGCCGCGGGCACGCGTGTACTCGTCGCGCAAGGGCGCCAGGCGGCACCAGGTATCTGGGAGAAGGTCGAAGCCCTACGCACGCAGGTGCCGACCTTGACGACGATCATCCGCGTGGGCGGGACCGATGTCTGTCCCGACTGGGCACAGGACTTCGATACGTTGCTCGCCAGGCAGGCGGACAAGCCGATATTCACGCCGCCTGCCGCCGATGGCAGCGACGTCGCGTCGTACTTTCATACCGGCGGCACGACCGGGACACCAAAGCTCGCGCGTCGCACGCACTTCAACGAATCGGCGAACGCCTGGGCGGTGGCGTGCGCAGTCGATCTGGGGCCGCAAGACCCCGTGCTATGCGGCCTACCACTGTTTCATTCGAACGCGATGATGGTGACGGGTCTTGCACCATTCAGCGTCGGCGCGCACGTGGTGTTGCTGTCCGACAGCGGCTATCGCAATCCAAAGACGCAAGGCGCCTTCTGGCGATCGGTGCAGCGCTACCGCGCGACATTGTTCAGCGCGGTGCCGACCGTGCTGTCCGCGCTGCTCAACGTAGCGCGCGACGGTGTCGACCTGAGGTCGTTGCGCTTTGCGATCTGCGGCGCCGCGCCGCTGTCGCCCGAATTGTTCCAGCGGTTCGAGCGCGCGTCGGGTCTGAAACTGCTCGAGGGCTACGGCATGACCGAGGCGACCTGCGTGAGCTCGATCAATCCGCGCGACGGCGAGCGGCGCATCGGCTCGATCGGTCTGCGGCTGCCGTACCAGGAAATCAGGATCGTCGATCTCGGCAGCAACGGCGAGATCGTCCGCGAATGCGAGGTGGACGAGATCGGCACGTTGCTGCTGCGCGGTCCGTATGTGTTCTCCGGTTACGTCAAGGCCAGCGACAACAAGGGAGTATGTCTCGAAGACGGCTGGCTGAACACGGGCGACCTGGGGCGGCGCGATGCGAGCGGTTATTTCTGGCTGACGGGGCGCGCCAAGGATTTGATCATCAGGGGCGGCCACAACATCGATCCCGCGATGATCGAGGAAGGCTTGATGCGCCATCCGGCGGTGGAGATTGCCGCCGCAGTCGGCATACCCGACGGGCATGCAGGCGAACTACCGATCGCCTACGTCACGTTGCGCGCCGGCGCGAGCGTCAGTGCCGGGGAATTACTTGCACATGCACGCAGCGCGATTACCGAACGTGCGGCCGTGCCGGTTCACGTGCAAGTGCTAGATGCCATGCCGTTGACGGCCGTCAACAAGATCTTCAAGCCCGCGTTACGCGAAAAGGCGATTGCCAAGGCGTTGATCGACACCGTTCATCGCGTATGCGGAGACACGGCGAAAGTCGACGTCGAGATCCGGCCGCATCCAAAACTCGGGCTGGAATCGCATGTGAGCGTTGTGCTCGCGAACAGCGCCGAGCGGGACGCGTTGATTGCGCAGACCGAAGCGGAATTCGGCCGGCTTCCGGTGCATTGGGTGGCTCGATGGTCTGCCGCCTGACCGGCAAACATACATCGGCGTAGAAACAGGAGAGACAAGATGACCAGGGCAAGGTCGCCTGAAGGTGACCGCAAAGTCAACGCCGCAGGCAAAGCCGGCAGCGCACGGAGTGATGGCGCCGCAAACGGTGCGAGTGGCAGGCCGGAACAGGTAGCCGGATCGGCGAGTGCGAAGCAGGCGGAAGGCGTCGAGCGTACCGCAGACAACGTGCTCGGCCAGAATCTGCTCGGAGACTTCCTGCCGTCCGACCTCTGGGTGACGGCGAGCAAACTCACGGGGCGCGCGATCACGCAGCCGTTCGGATTGCTCAGAGCGACGATGGGTTTTTGGGGGACGCTCGGTCAGATGGTTGCAGGCGAGTCGCGACTTGCCACGGAACCGGGCGATCGCCGCTTTTCAGACGATGCCTGGGAGCACAGCACGCTCTACGCGAGCTTGCTTCAGACGTACCTCGCATTGCGCAAATCGATGACGAACTACGCGCAGATCGCGGACCTCGACGAGCGTGCACGATTCCTTCTGAACCAGATCGGCGACGCGGTGGCACCGAGCAATTTTCTGCTGGGCAATCCCGGCGCGCTGCGTCGGGCGAGACAAACCTGGGGCCTCAGCGTCGTGAAAGGAGCCGGCAACCTGCTTGGCGACATCCGCAAGCGTCGACCCGTTCCGTCGCAGGTGGACGAAGGTGCCTTCGAGGTAGGTGGCAACCTCGCGGTGACACCGGGTTCGGTCGTGCTGCGAACCGAGATGTTCGAACTGATCCAGTACGCGCCGCAAACGTCGCAGGTACATCGCCGCCCGCTGCTCGTGGTGCCGTCTATCGTCAACAAGTACTACATCTTCGATCTCGCACCGAAGCGCAGCATCCTCGAGTACTACGTGCAGCAGGGTTTCACGGTGTTCGTGATGGTGTGGCGCAATCCGCAGCGCCGTCACGATCGCTGGGGCATGCCCGAGTACCAGGATTCAATCGACACCGCAATCGACACGAGCCGCGCGATTACCGGCTCGGACGATGTGAACCTGTGGGCCGTATGTGGAGCGGGGCCGGTCGCGGTGTCGATGGCCGGCTATTACGCGGCGACGCAACAGCGCAAGATCCACAGTCTGCTGCTCGTGGTTTCTCCGCTCGACATGACCGCGATGTCAGGCGCGCCTACGATCGGTGCATTGATGGACACGCGGGCCCAAGAAAAGCGCAGCGATGGCGTCGTGAAGAAAACGCTGCGCAACCGGCGCATCAGCGCGAAGGAATTCACGGTCCTGTTCGCGATGCTGCGTTCGAACGAGTTGATCTGGAATTACTGGGTCAGCAACTATCTGATGGGCGAAACGCCGTCCGCTTTCGACGTGATGTACTGGAACGGCGACGGTACCGGCATGACGGCTCAGTTCAATCACGACTTCAGCGAGTTCGTCGAACGGAACCCCTTCGTTACAACGGGAGCGATGAAGGTGCGGAACACGCCGATCGCCGGTCTCGCCGAACTCGATATCGACAGTTACGTGCTCGGCGCAAAGAACGACCACCTCTGCATCTGGCAAAGCGTTTACCGCAGTGCGCAGCTGTTCGGTCCTCGCAGTCAGTTCGTGCTGGGCAACAGCGGCCACGTGCAGACCATCGTGTGTCCGCCGGACAACCCGAAGGCCAGCTTCTCCACCGGCGACGATCTGTCCGGCACCGCGGAGGAATGGCTCGAGCGATCGACGCGTCACGCCGGAAGCTGGTGGGATCACGGCGTCGCGTGGACACGAGAACGCGCGGGTCCACTCGTCGATGCGCCGCTGCAGCAGGGCAACGCCGGATTTCCGACGCTATGCGCGGCACCCGGCACCTACGTCCATGAACGGGGTTAGAAACTGCATGAGTACACATACGGCAAGACTGGTTCGCAACACGTCCGCAAGGGCGATGGAAACCCAGCAAGTCGACGTCTACGGAACGACTGTGCGTGTAGCCGTGTGGCCGGGTGACCGGGCACATACGCCACTGGTCCTGTTCAACGGGATCGGCGCGAGTCTGGAGTTGCTGCTGCCGTTTGCCGACGCGATGGGCGACGTCGAGGTGATTGCCTTCGATGTCCCCGGTGTAGGAGAGTCGTCACAAGCACCGGTCCCTTACCGGTTATGGATGCTGTCGATGCTGGCGGGCAAGCTGTTGACGCAGCTCGGGTATCGCACGGTCGACGTGCTCGGGGTGTCATGGGGCGGCGCGCTCGCGCAGCAGTTCGCGTTGCAGAATCCGCGGCGCTGCCGCCGTCTCGTGCTGGCCGCAACCTCGCAGGGCGTGTTGATGGTGCCCGGCAAGTTGTCGGTGCTGGCCAGCTTGCTCACGCCGCGCCGGCATAACGATCCCGCTTATCGCGATGCGATAGCCGGTGAAATCTACGGCGGCAAGGCGCGTCATAGCGCCACCTCGTTGCACGAATTCCGCAAGACCAGCAAGCGCGGTTATCTGCTGCAGCAGGTCGCGATTGCCGGCTGGACCAGCTTGCCGTGGCTGCCGCTGTTGCAGCAACGCACCTTGATTCTGGCCGGCAACGACGATCCGATCATCCCGCTCGCGAATGCCCGCCTGTTGAATCGCCTGATTCCCCGCAGCCGTCTGCACGTGTTCGACGACGGCCATTTGTTCCTGATCTCCGACGCGCTCGAAGCCGGTCGGATCGTCAGGGAATTTCTGCTTTCGCCTCAAGGAGCGTCGTGATGAAGAAACTGGAAGGGAAAGTCGCACTCGTCACGGGCTCGGGTCGCGGCATTGGGCGCGAGATTGCGTTGAAGCTTGCGGCCGATGGCGCACGTGTCGTGGTCAACGATCTCGATGCGACTTTCGCCGGGGAGACGGTCGCAGCCATTCGCGATGCCGGCTCCGATGCATTCGCCTGCATGGGCAGCGTCACCGATGCGGATTTCGGCGAGCGCTTCGTGCGGAGCGCGGTCGATACCTTTGGTGGTGTCGACATCATCGTCAACAACGCTGGCTACACCTGGGACAGCGTGATCCAGAAGATGACCGACGAGCAGTGGTACGCGATGATCGACGTCCACATGACCGCGCCGTTTCGCATCCTTCGCGCAGCCGCCGATTTCATTCGTCAGGCCGCGAAAAAAGAAGCGGACGAAGGTCGCGAGGTGTTCCGCAAGGTCGTCAACATTTCGTCGCTGGCCGGTGTGGGCGGCAATACAGGCCAGCTCGGCTATGGCGCGGCCAAGGCAGGGGTCAACGGGATGACACGTGTGATGGCCAAGGAGTGGGGGCGTTTCAAGGTCAACGTGAACAGCGTGGCATTTGGTTTGATTCGTACGCGTCTGACCGAAGCGGCGGCGGGCACGGGTGCGATCCAGATCGAAGGTCGGGAAATCAAGGTTGGGGTGAATCCCGATGTGATGAAGAACATGGAAAGCGGCATTCCCCTGGGGCGCGGCGGCACACCCGAGGAAGCCGCTGGGGCGGTCTATCTGTTCTGCATTCCGGAATCGAACTACATCAGCGGTCAGGTGGTGGTGTGCAGCGGCGGGTTCATGTTTTGATCAGCCCCGCTGTGCCCGTGCCAACCTGCGTGCGCCTGCGGCATGCACCAGCAGTGCGACAGACACGAACCCGCCACTGATCGCACAAACCGCCGGCCAGCCCGCCACTTGCCACGCGAGCGTGGCACCCGCCGAACCCAGCGCTGCACCGAGAAACATGCCACCCATGAAAATCGTATTCATACGGTTGCGCGCTTCCGGCCGCAGTGCGTAGATCACGTGCTGGTTCGACACGAGCGCGCTCTGCTGGCCGAAGTCCAGCAGAATCACACCCGCGATCAAACCCGCGATGCTCCCCCAGCACGCAAAGACGATCCACGACACGAGCATCACGACGCAGCTCAGACCGATCACCGCATAGGGGCCACGGCGATCCGCGAAACGGCCGGCAATCGGTGCAATCAGCACGCCGCCCGCGCCGATGATGCCGAACAGCCCGGCCACTTCCGCACCAAGCTGATAGTCGCGCGCGAGGTGCAGGGTGAGCAGGGTCCAGAACGCACTGAACGAAGCGAACATCATCGCTTGCACCGCGGTGGCACGGCGCAACTCGGGCTCTTCGCGCCACAGGTCCGTGAGCGAGCGCAGCAGTTCGCTATAGGGTGCGCGGGTTTTCGGGGCGGATTTCGGCAGCACGGTGGCGAGCAACAACAGCGCACCGAAGACGAGCAACGGGCCTAACCCGAACATGGCGCGCCAGCCGTAATGCGCCGCGACAAAACCCGCCAGCGTGCGCGCAAACAGAATGCCGCACAACAGACCGCTCATGACTGTACCGATGGTCGCGCCTCGACGATGCGGTTCGGCGAGTTCCGCGGCGAACGGAACGATCTGCTGCGCAACCGTCGACAGAACGCCAACCAGTGCGGACGTTGCCACCAGTGCCCACGCGTTCGGTGCCAGCGCCAGTGCGACGAGCGCAGCACCGAGTGCCGCGAGCTGCAGAAAGATCAGGCGCCGACGTTCGAACCGGTCACCGAGCGGTATCAGCAGGATCAGCCCTAGCGCATAGCCGAGCTGGGTGGCGGTAGGGACAAGGCTAGTTATGGCCGTGGCGCCCGGAAAACTGGCCTCCATGAGGCCGAGCATCGGCTGGTTGTAGTAGATGTTCGCGATGGCGATGCCGCAGGCAATCGCCATGGCCAGCGTGGTCCGCAAGTTGAGTGAAATGGCGGCGGGGCCGTGGGGTTGAATGGAGATGCTCGATGGGTCGGTATTCATGTGAAAAGCGATGGACTGGCGGCGCATGGCGCACGAAACGTGACCGGCGCGCAATTCCCGGCATGTGTCGGGTCGAATCACGCCGATCGGCGGTTTCGTTATCATGTGACGACCCGGCGTGTGCCGCTGTCGAAAAGCGGCACCGGGTAGCATGTTTTGGGACTCAACCAAGGAAAACCGCGATGCAGCAGTCCATATCGCACGATCTCGACGAGATGACCTACTTCAGCGCGGAGGCTGAGCGCAGCGGGCATCGCTTGCTCGATTCCGTTGCGTCCGCAGGCATTCATCTGCAGCGCTACGACTGCCAGCCCGGCGGATGGAGCCACGTTCCGATCGGCTGGGTGCGCGTCGCCATTCAGGAAGCCGCCTCGCCGCGCATGATCAGGAAGCTCGGCCGGCGCAGCGACAGCGGATTTCGCTCGTGTGGACAGATTTCGATCAGCCCGGCGGACGTCGAGCAGCGGTGGTCGTGGGATCGCGCGATGCGACTGACGTTGCTGTTCGTGCGGCCGGACTGGCTGGAGACGCTGACCGGCGGTCGTCCGTTTTCGCTGCACATGCCGCTTGCCGTGCACGACCCGGTATTGACTAACGCGGTGCACGGTCTGATCGACACAGCGCGCGCCGGACATCCGCTGGCGCCTGCGCTGACCGATGCGGCGGGCACCTATCTCGCGGCCCATCTATTGACGCGCTATGACGCGACGAACGAGGCTACTGCACGGCCGGCGCGCATGGCCGACTGGCAGCTCAAGCGTGTGCTCGATTTCATGAAAGCCCGTATTGGCGAACCCACGAATCTGACCGACATGGCCGCGGAGATCGGCATGTCGGCACATTATTTCTGCCGCGCGTTTCGCATGACGATGGGCGTTTCGCCTTATCAGTTCATGCTCGCGCAACGCATCGAGCTGGCGAAGACGCGGTTGCTGTCCGGCGAACAGGACTTATCGTCGCTCGCCGTGGAGCTGGGCTTTTCGAGTCATTCGCATTTCAGCAGCACGTTTCGGCGGGTGACGGGTTGTACGCCGAGTGGTTATCGGTGGGCGGGACATCATTAGGAGTCGACACATGGAGCCTCGCTTTGCCACGGCGCAAAGCGGGGCTCTTCTACGCAAAAGATACCAGGAGGAGATGAATGTCTATGCGCAAGTTATTGAAGGCGACCTCGGTAATTGTCGTTTCGATGTTGCTGGGATTTGCCACTCTGGCCGGAGCGCAATCGGCGTCGACCAGCCAGGCCCATTGGGTCGGAAGCTGGGGGGCTTCTCCTGCTTTTCCTAACGGCCCTGAAGTCACGAGGCAAACCATACGCCAGGTTGTGCGTTTATCGATTGGCGGACGCGCAGTGCGAGTTCGTTTTAGCAATGAGTTGGGCACCGCTCCGCTGGTCATTGAATCCGCTCATCTTGCGCGACCAGGGCAGACGCCGGGAACGATCGATCCATCCACCGACCTTCATCTGACGTTCGGCGGACGACCGTCCATCACGATACCGGTCGGTGCACCGGCGCTGAGCGATCCAGTCAACCTCGATGTGAAGGCGCTGGACAGTCTGTCGGTCAGTATTTATGTGTCGAGCGATACCGGCCCTGCTGCGACGCATCCCCTTGGCCAGGCCACCACCTATATGTCAGGTGGCGCCGATTCGACTACCGCAGTTGTCTTGCCACAAGCGACCACCAGCACCGCACGATTTTTCATTAGCGGCATCGAGATCGACGCGCCCAATATCGGCGCGGTGGTGACGCTTGGCGATTCCATCACCGATGGCTACGGCTCGACGATCGATGCTAACCGCCGTTGGCCGGACGTGCTCGCACAGCGTCTCGTGGATGCGCACATTCCGCTCGGCGTGGTGGATGCGGGCATTAGCGGTAACCGTGTTCTGCATGATCTGCCCGAGGTGCAGTTCGGTCCAGCGGCGCTGGCCCGTTTTGATCGCGATGTCTTGTCGGTGCCCGGCGTTCGAACGGTCATCCTGATGGAATCGATCAACGATATCGGTCATCCGGGCTCGGCAGGTCTTCCGGATCAGGCCGTGACCGCCGATGACATCACGGCCGCCATGCATCAACTGGTCGATCGCGCGCATGCGCACGGAATCCGGATATTGGGCGCTACGCTCACGCCGTATGCCGGCACGATATTCCCCGGCTATTTCACGAAGGAAGGTGAGGTCGAGCGTCAGGCGGTGAATCGATGGATCCGGGAAAGCGGGGCGTTCGACGGTGTGATCGATTTCGACGCTGTAGTGCGTGACCCGGCGCGTCCCGATCACATTGCAGCCGAATACGATTTCGGTGACCACCTGCATCCCAATGACGCGGGATATCGCAAGATGGGTGAGGCGATCGGCTTGTCGATGTTGAGCGGGAAATGAGGTCGACATAAACGACAAGGCCGGCGCGAAGCCGGCCTTGTCGTTTCAGGCATACCGCTAAGGCTTCGGCAGAGCGTCGCAATTGCCGCTGATACGCTCGCCCGCAAATGCCCTCGCAACAAACTGCGTCGAATCGGGCAGCGATCCGTTCACCGTTCCCGAATGATCGAGCTCCGGATAGTAATGCCACTCGATCCGATCGCCTGCCTTGCATGCTCCAGCGACGAGCGCAACCTGTCCCGGCACGAACACATCGAGATCCTTGCCGCCCGTTCCGACGAAGATCGGGATATCCGATTGCAACGACGGATAGGCGGCTTCACGGCTGATCGCAGCGAGAGCCGATTTCGGCGAACGCTTGAAGCTGGTATCGAACGTGAGTCCGTCCGCGACGATCTTCTGTTCGATGGCATGCAGGCAATCGCGCTGACTGGTTTCGAATGCTGGCATTGCGCGGTCGTTCAGATAATCGGCGGGGACGAATGAAGGATCGCGCAGCGCAGCGGTGCTCAATCGCAGCATGTCGTACGCGAAGGTCGGCACCACCGATTTGTGCGCGTTGGCCACCGCCGCATCGTCGGCGCGCTCGTGAACGGCCGCGTACGGCGTACCCGTCGAGACCACACCGACAATCTCCAGTTCGGGCGCATAGTCCTTCGCATAGACGGCCGTCGCGAATGCCGCGCGACCGCCTTGCGATTGCCCGAACACCACGACGCGCTTCGACAGATCGAAGCTGCCATGCGTCACTGCCCGGATGCTGTCGAGCACGCCGTATGCGAGCGGACGGGTCAACCCATACGGATGCAGCCCCGGTGTGCCAAGGCCCTGGTAGTCGGTTGCGACGATCGCGTAGCCCTGTGCGAGCCAGTGGTTCAGATAGCGGGTATCGCGTGCGCTGCGCTTCGTGAACGACGGCGCACATACGTCGGCGCTGCCGACCGTGCCGTGCGCCCATGCCATCAATGGCCAGCCGCCCGACGGCGCCGTGCCCTTCGGCAGAAACAGTGCGCCGGATACGACGATCGGCGTGCGATTGTCGATACCGTCAGTCGATGTGTAAAGGATGCGGATGTCCTGCCCGGCTTCGGCAAGACTCTGCTCGGCTGTTAGCGGCTCGCTGCGCAGCATCTGTCCTGGCGCTGCCGGCACCTTGTCGGTCCAGTTGTAGAACGCGGGGACACCGCCGTCGCCCGGGACGGACGATGCCTCGGCGAATACCGCCGGGGTGACAAATGCCGCCATTGTAGCCAGCATGAAGAGTCGTGTGAGTTTTGCCCGGAACATCGTGAGGTTTCCTTGGCTTCGAGGTGGCGTCGAATGACTGGGTGTTTGCCGCGCGACGTGGAGATCGGGGAGAGCGATATCGACGGCGGGTTTGATTCTACAACCTCGTTACGCTCGACCACGATGCGACGCGGGGTTCGAGTGTTGAGCTCGAACCCCGCGGGTGTTACCGGAAAGGAAACGGCTGAGCGCCGAACAGCGCGACCTACCAGCCGCGCCGTTGCTTCGACAGCTCGATCGTCTCGAACAGTTCGTAGTTCGCAGTCGGCGTCGTGTCGGCGCCCGGCGCATGGTAGTAGTTCATCGTGATCGTGGTCTTGCCGCCCGGCTCGCCCGGATCGTGATCGAACACGGCGATGCCGTAACCGGTGCCGGTGTCGCGTTGTGCGGACCAGATTGCGTCTTCCACGGCATCGGCACCAGGGCGGACGAAGACGCCCGGTTTGGCGGTGTTCGGTACCGGGCGGTTCGGGCGCGTGAATATCTGCGCTTGCGGTTTGCCGTCGCCGGCGTCCACGCCGTAGACGTCGAGCGGTGCGCTCGTGCCGCCACCGCCCAGAATCAGGTGGATCGTGCCGTGCGTCGTGTCGAAGCGCGTGCTGTCCGGGCTCGGGGACGAGACCGGACGCGGTTGCAGCGTATCGACGACCTGGCCCGTTGCGACGTCGGTGCCCGCGTGGTGATTGCAGCCGCGCACAGGGTAGCTGCGCTCATAGTCGTGATCGTGTCCGCACAGCACCAGGTCGACGCCATAGCGATCGAACAGCGGCAGCCACGCTTCGCGAATGCCTTTATCCGAGCCGTTACCGGTCTTCGACGAACTGAGCGCGTCCTGATGCATCTGCACGACGATCCAGTCGACCTCGCGATCTTCCTCGGCCCAGCGCAGCGTTCTTTCGAGCCAGCGGGTCTGTTCGCCATTGCTATAACCGCGCACGTAGAACGACGTACCCGGTTCGATCGGCGGATTGCCGGTGCTGGCGGCCGGGACCAGCGGGCTCGGACCGGCGACGAATGCGGCAGCGTC
The DNA here is from genome assembly GCF_007556815.1 of Paraburkholderia megapolitana. Lineage (NCBI taxonomy): Bacteria > Pseudomonadati > Pseudomonadota > Betaproteobacteria > Burkholderiales > Burkholderiaceae > Paraburkholderia > Paraburkholderia megapolitana. The sequence goes on along the minus strand of NZ_CP041743.1, from coordinate 903,001 downwards.
CTGGTACACGACATCGTCGGCATCGAGCGAGATGAACAGCACCGAGCTGACGCGGAAGCTGTACCAGCGGCCCGGAAAGCGCGTGCCGTTCTCCGGCAGCGTGTAGCGCGTCAGATATGACTCATAACCCTGTTCGCCGTTGTTGAACTCGATCTCGTGATTGCCCGGGCAAGGCATCCACGGACGATTCGCCGACGACGTCTGGTTGTTGTTGCCGAAGTCGCGCCACACATCGGGCTGATGCGTCGGGTTCAGGTTCGCGTAGCAGAGGTCGCCGTTCAGCAGGTGGAACAGCGGCTGAAAGCGCTCGACGGCCTGCACGGCAAAGCGGCTTTGCGGCGACGACAGGACCCAGCCGGTGTTCGGTGTGGCGAGATCGCCATAGCTGGTCCAGCGAAACGGTGCGCGGCCATGCGGCGCAGTGCGGAAGCTCGCGGTAAACGGCTGGCCGGCGTTGCTGTCGTTGTCGGCGGTGACTTCGTATTCGTAGTCGGTCGAGTGGTGCAGGCCGTGCAGGCGCGCATGGTAAGTGAACACGACCGCGCCGTTGAGCCCATCGGTATAGGTGCGTTGTACGCCGTGCACGGTGATTTTCCGTTCGCCGCCACAAGAGAAATGCACGCGCGGGTTGGTGGCCGGCGCGAGCGATGCCCACGAGATCACGACTTCCGTCGCCGGATTGTTGCCCCACGTCAGATGGATCTGTTCCGGTGTGCCGTCGGGCGTGGCCGTGGTCGCACGGGCCGCCGATGCCAGGCTGCCGGTGGCCGTGGCGAATCCCGATGCGCCCGCGAGCTTGAGGAAGCCGCGGCGCGAAACGGTGGCGGTGGGCTCGGCTGACGGGGTATCGGTAGTCTTCTTGTTCGACATGGATTGTCTCGTCCTTGGGGGAGGAAGCCGACGCATGGCTCCTGCAACGCAGGAAGCACCGGCCGGTATGAAGTAAGTCATCGCCAGCCGCGAGCGCTCACCGCGGCCGGTTGCAAAAACTTACCTTATATTCCATGACGTGTTACCGGGCTATGACATCGCCCTCAACGATGCTCAAGGAGCCTCAAACGTAGCCTTGCCGGACGAGATTCGCGTGCTACAGGTTCTTGAACAGCCCCTGCAACTGCGGGTACGGCATGGACCCTTCCGACATCGGTTCGGACCGGCCGCTTTCGAGAAACGCGCGCGCAAGTTTCTCGGCTTGCCCCCACAGCAGTTGCGGAATGCCGGAACCGGCGCTCAGACGCCGCACGCCGAGTGCACCGAGTTCGGCGGCGGCGGGCAGGCCCGGCCATGCCATCACGTTGACCGGCAGCGAGACGCCGGCTACCACCGCCTTGATCGCCTCAGGCTCGTGGAGTGCGGGCACGAACAGACCGTCGGTACCGGCCGATCGATACAACGTACCGCGCGTAATCGCCTCGCCCAGTCGCGCCGGCACATCGACGAGACCGGCAAGAAAAACGTCGGTCCGCGCGTTGACGAAGATATCGAGGCCGGCCTTCGCAGCGGCTTGCCTGATTGCTTCGATTTTCGCGGCGAGCAGACTCGGCGAATCGGGACCGTCTTCGATATTGATGCCGGACACGCCGACGTCGATGAGCCGTAGCGCGAGATCGGCGACAGTGTGTGGGTTGTCGGAGTAGCCGTTCTCGATATCGACGGATAGCGGAACCTTCAGTACCCGCACCATGTTCGCCGCGACGTCGATGACACGCTCGACCGGCAGTACGCGGTTATCGGGGTAGCCCATCGCCCACGCGACACCGGCACTCGTCGTTGCGATTGCCGGTGCACCGAGACTCTCGAACAACCTCGCGCTGCCCGCGTCCCACGCGTTCGGCAGACGAAGCGGCAAGGTGTTGACGTGTAGCTCGCGAAACTTTTGCGTGAGTTCAGACATGGTGACTCCGATGACTGCAGATTGAGAAAGATCGACGACGGAGCGGACTGCGAACCTAACCGTTCTGCGAGCGCAGGATCTGCTCGACAGCGGCTACTGCACGCGCGATATCCCGCGCGCCGGTTTGCCAGTTGCACACCGATATCCGCATGCAACGTTTGCCGCGCCAGGTTGTATTGCTGAACAGCGCTTCGCCGCTTGCGAGGACCGCGGCGGTTACGGCATCGGTGCGCGCGTCGTGATCGTGTTCTGTCGCGCCTGGCCGTGGGTCCAGGAAGCGTACGAGACCCTGGTTGATCGTCGGTGCCCACACCAGCTCCGCACCGGGAAGCGCACCGATGCCACTCGCGATGCGATGTGCGGCATCGCAACAACGATCGATCAGTGCCGCGACACCTTCGCGGCCCAACTGCCGGAGCGCTGCGTAGGTCGCAACACCGCGACCGCGTCGCGACCAGTCCGGGTTCCAGTCTTTCTGCTCGCGTACGTCGTCGTTGTGCGTGATGTAGCTCGCCTCGTATGACATCGCACTGCGATGCGCCTGTGCATTTGCAACGAACGCAAAACCGCTGTCGTACGGTACGTTGAGCCACTTGTGGCCATCGGTGGTCCACGAGTCCGCCTGTTCTACGCCAGCCAGCCGATGCCGGTGCTGCGCGCTGGCGTTGGCCCACAAGCCGAACGCACCGTCGACGTGAACCCACGCCTCGTAGCGATGCGCAAGCGGAATCAGATCGGCGAAACAATCGTACGCACCGATATTCAGATCGCCGGCCTGTAGCAGCACGATCGTGAGCGTGTCGGGATTTTCCAGCAGCGCGCGTTCGAGTGTGGCTGTGTCGAGTTGTCCGGCCTGATTCGCCGGCAGGCCGATCACGGCCGCGGTGCCGAGACCTAGCAACCGCGTGGCGCGCGTGATGCTGCCGTGGAACTGATCGCTACTGAGAATGCGCAGCTTCGGCGCGCCGAACAAACCATCGCGTTCGACCTGCCAGCCGCGCCGCGCGAGCAACGCATGACGCGCTGCCGCGAGCGCGGTGACGTGGGCCATCTGGCAGCCGCTCGTCAGCGCAAAGCTTGCGTAGCGAGGCAAGCCGAGCAGATCCTTCAGCCACGCGCCGCACACCTCTTCGATGACCGCTTCCGCCGGCCCGCAGGAATACGACGCGGCGTTCTGGTCCCACGCACTGGTCAGCCAGTCCGCGGCGAGCGCGGCGGGCAGCGATCCACCGATCACCCAGCCGAAAAACCGTCCACCCGCACTACCGAGAATGCCACCGGCCGTGTCGGCAACGAGTTCATCGACGATCTGTTCGGCGGGCAGGCTCTGCTCGTTCAGCGGCTTCGCAAGACGCTCGCGTAGCGTTTGCAGGCTGGCGGTGGCCGCGACCGGGTTATGCGCCAGATTATCCAGATGCGCGAGCGAGTGGCTCAACGCACGTTCCAGGGCAGGACGAAAAATGGAATCGTTGTTCATACATCCTTCCTTCCCGATTGGAAACTGGAGACGACCGTCAGCGGAGGCCCAGTTTAGCCAATATCGATTGCTTTGACTGGCCAGATTCGGACATCAATATCTGGTGATGATCCGCTTCACCACGGTGTTGCTTTGGGCAACTGCCAGCCATGCATCACAGCGAGGATGCGCAACGCGAAGCACGCGCCAGCGCCTAGCAGCGCGGCGACCATCGGCGACAGGCCGAACCGCCGGCCTGCTACCAGCACGACTGCACCGACGAATGCCGCGCTCGCATAGATATCGGCGGCGAGCACCATGGGCACGCGCGCCAGCAGGATGTCGCGAACCACACCGCCGCCGACACCCGTAACGGTGCCCATCAACGTCGCGATAAACGGTCCGATGCGGTAGTCGAGCGCTTTCTGCGCGCCTGCTACCGCGAACAGCGCGAGCCCCGCGGCATCGAGCGTCATGATCGGCATGAAGGGAAGCGCGCGGGCGGTGTCGTGAAAGACGAAGGTCAGCAGGCCGGTGACAAAGGCAAGCACCGGGTAGCGCCAGTCGCGCACGGCGTTGGGCGGCGTGGCGCCGATCAGCAGGTCGCGGATCACGCCGCCGCCCAGCGCGACCACGAACGACAGCACCATGACGCCCAATAAATCGAGCCCATGGCGCATCGCGGCGATGGCGCCTTCGAGGGCGAATACCGCGGTGCCGGCCAGATCGGCTGTGAGCACGATCGATTCGATTCTTTTCATCAGCGTCGCGGGCGAAACGGAAGAAGGAGCAGGGTGGTTTGCCGTGGCTGTGCCAATCGCCTCGGCACGGCCGTAGCCTGCTTGCGATGATAACCGCGGCGGGTGTCGGCTGGCACGGGCGTGTGAGCGAACGGATAGATGTCTAGAATGCTGTCCAGTGCCGTGTGTGGAACGCATGCACGGAAGCCACGGAAATCGACGGGCGCGAGCGCATCGCACCAGAAGGACCCAATATGGACGTCACGAGAAAAAACGTAGATTTGTCGCGCGCGACGCGGCTGCTGAACCACGGCCCAGTCACGGTGATCACGAGCGCGCACGGCGGGCGTTCGAACGTAATGGCCGCAGCGTGGTCGATGCCACTCGACTTCGATCCGCCGAAGATCGTCGTCGTGATCGACAGCCGCACGCTGACGCGCCAGCTGATCGAGGCGAGCGGTGTGTTCGGTTTGCAGTTGCCGTCGGTGGGTTTTGCCAGGCAGACCCTGGCAGTGGGCTCGAATACCGGCGAAGGGCTCGACAAGTTCGCTGCATTTGAGCTGGAGACTTTCCCCGGCCAGAAGATTGACGTGCCGATGCTGGTCGGTTGCGTGACGTGGATGGAGTGCAAGGTCATCCCCGATGCGAGCCAGCGTCACGATCTGTTTATCGGCGAAGTGGTGGCCGCTTATGCCGACAGCCGCGTCTATACCGACAACCGCTGGCACTTCGACGACCCCGATCTGCGCACCTGCCATTACGTCGCGGGCGGTACGTTCTTCGCAACTGGTGAAGCGTTCGAAGTCGAACCGGCGCCGCGTGCTGCGCAAGCGTAAACGGTAGCTCGTGGGCCGGGATTGCCGGGAACAAGGAACAGCGAACAGCGCTTTGCAAGGCAAGCATGAACACTAAAGATAGCAACGACATCGCGTCTTTCGATGCCACCGGGCTAGCCGCCATGATCCGGCGCGGCGAGATCAGTGCGCTGGAAGCGGTGGATGCCGCCATCGCGCGCGCGGAAACCGTTCAGCCCAAGCTCAACTTCATGGCAAAGCCGCTATACGAACGTGCACGTCAGCGCGTCCGGGGCGGCAATCTCACGGGACCGTTTGCGGGCGTACCTTTCCTGCTCAAAGACATGTACGACATGAAGGGCAGCAAGACTCGCTGGGGTTCACGACTGACCTGGCTGATGCCTGCTGCCCGGAAGAACAGCCCGCAGGTAGACGCCTACGAGGCTGCGGGTCTCGTGATCATCGGACGATCGACGATGAGCGAGTTCGGTTTTTTGCCAACCACCGAAGCGTTAGCGTGCGGGCCGACACGCAACCCATGGGATCTGGGCCACACGCCCGGAGGCTCTTCGGGAGGCTCTGCTGCGGCAGTCGCTGCGGGCGTGGTGCCGATGGCCGATGCAGCCGACGGTGGTGGCTCGATCCGCATTCCTGCGTCGTGCTGCGGGCTGTTCGGACTGAAGCCGTCGTTTGGTCGTTTGATCGGGGATCAGGAGCAGGCAGCGGGATTCGATCTGACCGCTGAACACTGCGTGTCGCGTACGGTGCGCGATTCAGCGGGACTGTTTGCGGCGATGGAACGCACGGGGACATCGGCGGTTTTGCCACCACTCGGCGCGGTTACCGCGCCGTCCACGAGGCGCCTGCGTGTCGGCTACTTCATCGACAGGGTGGTTGACGGTCAAGCGCCGGACCCGGAAGTCGTATCGTCCATAGAGAACACGCTTCGTCTGCTCGAAGGGCTTGGGCATCACGTGGAACGGACGGCGCTTCCCTTCGACGGCGCCATCACCTTCAAGGATTTCCTTACGCTCTTTACGAGCGCTGCTGCGGAAACAGTGGACATCGCTCGCAAGGCGCTTCTGGGTATCAAGCCCAACCGGTTTCTGCTCGAACCGTTGACGCTCGAAATGGCAACCTACGCCAGGCGCTTACCCACCGGTGAACTGGCAAATGCAAAGACCCGACTGACAGCGGCGGCATCGACCTATAACGACTGGTTCAATCGCTTCGATGTGATCGTTTCGCCTGTGCTTGCGCAGCCACCTGTGCCGATCGGCGCGATACACGGCGCGCTGTCGTTCGAGACGGTCCTTGAGCGCGTCAGTCGTTACGCCATCTACACCATGATGCACAACGCGTTCGGTGCGCCGGCCATGAGCGTGCCGCTGCACTGGAGTGTTGCGGGTTTGCCGATCGGCGTGCAATTCGCAACTCGTTTCGGTGACGAGCGAACCTTGTTCGAACTCGCCTATGAACTGGAAGCGGCTAAGCCGTGGGCTGACAAACGGCCGCCGTTGTTTGTTTGAACGGCGGCATTTCGACGTTTTTCCGGGCGCTTAAGGCGCCATTGCCTGTGTAACTGGCGCACTGCCAGTCGGCTCGCTAGCCGGGTCTTCGTCGCGCCACGGCAGAGGCAAGGTCGCAAGTGTCAACGCACCGGGGATCGCCTTCGCACGATAGAACAGCTCCAGGCCCGCTTTCATCTGCGGACGCGCGACGTCGTCCAGATAAATCATGTGGCCGCCCTGGAAGAAAGTCACCTGCAGGTTCGGATTCAGACCCGGTACTGTCTGGAGCCGCGCGAGCTGCTTCTCGGTACTGAAGAACGGTGTGTCCAGATCGTGATAGCCGTTTTCCGAATACACCTCGAGCCGCGGGTTAAGCGTTAACGCACCCAGCAGATCGGGGATCGTATCGGGCATCGGTTGTCCATCGTGCGTGAAGTCCCAGGTATTGACGAGGGTACGGTTCAACAGCACGTAGGTTGCATTGGGCGCCGTATAGCCGAGGTAGTCCGGCATCTGCGTAGCGAGCGCGTTCGTAAATGGCTGCGAGATCATGATGTCCGACGGGTCGGGGTCCGCCTGCAGCCGCGGGTCCGAATTCGGTAGTGACACGCGTCCATCGTATGCACCGATCGTCGTACCCGGTATCAGACTGTTGTAAATCGGATTGGCGCTGAAGTAACCCTGTAATGCCTGCAGCGTCATACCCGACTGTGTTGTCCACGACTGCAACGTCCGCGTGGCCGGATACACGGGCGGCCCGAACAGACTGGGTACGCCATCCTGACTCAGCGCCCAGGTCGCCGCATATTGCTGGAAGTGGTGGTACTGCTCCGTGCCGAACTGTTCCACCTGCTGCGCGTAGGCGGCCTGACTGACCGGTGCAGGCGATACCAGGTTGTAGTACGCCGCGACCTCGGCGTACTCCGGCAGGAATCCTTCCAGCGTATCGGTCGCGAGTTTCAGACCCGCGGGTGTGCCCGTCACGCCGACCGCGTACGAGGCGTCCGCGAAGAAATTGAGTATCGAGGATTGCAACACGATTCCCGTCAGATGCACACCTGCAGATTCGAGCGCCAGCGCCATCATGTCGGTACGCGGCGTGCCGTACGATTCTCCGTAGAGATACAGCGGCGACTTGCTGCGATTGTTCACCGTGATATAGCGCTCGACGAAATCGCGCATGACGTCGGCATCCTCGTCGGAGCCCCAGAACGACTGGTTCGTGTTCGGCAGGACCGCTTCGGAAAGGCCGGTGCCAGGCGGATCGATATACACGAGGTCCGTCGTGGCGATCAGACTGTCCTTGTTGTCGACGAGCGGATAGTTCGGCCAGTTGTTGCCGAACAGCGGATCGGGTGTTGCGACGCGCGTGGGTGCGAACGAGCCGAGCCGCAACCAGATCGACGAGGAACCTGGGCCGCCGTTATAGAAGAAGGTCACAGGCCGCGGTGCGCCGTTCGAGCTGGGCGCGGTATACGCGACATAAGACATCGATGCTTCGGGGTTGCCTTTCGAGTCGGTCGCAGTCAGGTGGCCCGTGGTGGTCGTGTAGTTGATCGTAGTGCCGCCAGAGACCCACCGATGTTGCATGATCGCCGCCTGCTCGGAAACCTGCGACGCAGCGAGGCCGTCGGCGGCGTTCACCGAGTAGGCAACCGGATCGATGTAGGTTTGATTGCCTGTCGGTGGACTGGCTTGCTGGCTGGCAGTCTGCTTCAGGTTGGCCGCGGAGGATGATCTGCTGCCATCTCCGCCGCCGCAACCAGCGAGAATCGCTACAGCTGTTGTGATGGCGGCGAGTGCTGCCAGGCGGCCCCGATGGCCGTGATGGTTAGAGTGGTTATCGATACAGTTCTGCGCTGTTTTCATCTCTATCCTTGGTGAGGGCTGAGAGACCATTTCACAAAACCAGTGTCGGGGTTCGTTAATAGTGCATTGGTACCATTGTTTCCTGTTGTATTGCTTTAGTTGAGGAATTTTTGAGTTCACACGTGCCATGTGATTGACACCGCGTTTCGTATTCCCCGATAACTGGCAATGAAAAGAGACGATCAAATGAAAGCTACTTATCGCACTGCTGGTTGGCTCATGCTGGCCCTGATCCCGGAGATTTGCCTCGCGGAAGCGGGCCAGGTCGACGCGGTCGGGTTGCTCCTCCTTCTGCTTTCCGTGGTGGTATTTGTGGTTGTCTGGTTGGTTATGGCGTTCGGGCTTTTCCGGCTCTTGCGCAAATCCTCGGCCAGAAAGCGTTTGAGTCTGGTCGGCCTGTTTCTCGCTCTACCCGTGATCGCCCTATACAGCTGGGGTCCTATCGATCAGTTTCTCGGTACACCAGGCACGCGTGTCGAAGGCGTCGCGGAGAGTCCCGTCGTGGTAGCGGGCGTGACGTTTCCGGCAGGCACCCAGATACAGTACGAACAGACTGGCGGTGGGTACTGGCACAAAACTCCCATCGGAGCGCAGGGAGATAAGGCCGTCATGCTGGGACCGGTCGAGATCAAACGACTCTGGCGGGAAGATGTGGACCGCAACATGTTGAGCCTCTCGTTGACCCGGGATCAGACCATCGATGGATGGTCATGCAGCGCGGATCCAGACACCGCGGTAGAAATGAAACTGACGGATACACAGCCGAGATTTCAAAGCTGCCAGCTTGCTGCGCCGAGAACGATCGACGGGATCGATTGGCCCATATTTACCGAAGTCACGAGAGCAGATAACGGAGACTGGGCGCTGTTGTGGAACACCGTCGTGCACAAGAACAGCCAGCCCGTGACAGCCTTTGGGTTTCCCCTGCAGGGCATGCAAGCAACCTACAGCGCCTCGCTCGCATTGAAGCAGTGGTCAGCTGATTCGTACAGTAGCGATACCAAGGTGGGTGACTATGTGTTTTCGAAGGACGGCTCGACCGACCTGACCTGGGTAACTGGCGGCGATATTCGCATCGAAGGGAATGGCAAAAACGTCAAGACCGGTGAAGCAATCAACTGCCTGTTGATGCAGTCCAAAGGACTTCGGTTCACACCCTGCACGCGAACGACGAATGACTCATGACTGGACGTGGAGTGTCTCGATGGCCTCCGCTGAGGTTGACTCACTCAGCGGATTTTCAATCGCTCACATCGCGGTATCAGGTTCGACCAGTATCGAAACTTCAACGTCATCGAATCGAGCTGAGACGAATCGACCGCTCTTGTGAATGTAGTCCACGAAATCAGGCGCATCGTTGACGTTGTCGGCAACGATGATTGAACCTTCGTGCAAGCTCGATTCAACAAGGCTCAGAACCGGTTTGTAATGTTGCTTGGCGCCGTCCAGGAAGAGCATGTCCACGGTGTCGGGCAGATCGGTTGCAAGCGTGCGCAAGGCGTCACCCTCGCGGATATCGACAAAGTCTGAGAGATTGGCCTGCTGGATATTGGCACGCAGTCTCGCGACCTTCGATGGCTCGAATTCCGACGTGATGAGAACACCCCCACCGTTGTCTTTCAACGCCGCAGCCAGGTGCAGCGTCGAAACACCGAAGGATGCGCCGAATTCGACAATCGACTTCATCCGGTGATTGCGCGCCAGAATGTACAACAGGTTTGCCGCAGCTCGGGAAACGGCGAGATGGACATCTTTGGCCAGGGAATAGAGCGTGAATGGATCGGTCGTGCGTAGCTTTGCACGTTCGTCGTCAGTCATGTGGCCGATGCGCTGCATGAATATCGATTTGCTGCTTTCTGAATCTTCAAAGAGTTGGTCTAGCAGCGGGGCAAGCGGAGTGCTGGATAGGGTGTTCAAGGTTAACGTCCCGATGGAATGATTGTGGCGCCAGTCAACTTTGGCGACATGGACTCACCACCATGCATTGCTTGGTGGTCCGCCAGGAGAGTGGTTAGGCAAGGAAGACTATTTCTCCCGCCGTCGATTCAGCACGTGTCCGTGCTCGCCTCTCGCGTTGATGACGAACGACCGGGGAAAATATTGTTGGCCTGGGACTTTTGCTTGAAAGAAACCAGGCTCAGACTGCGCTTCACGCGTGTCTGATTATGTGGCGGACCCTGAACGTCGCCCGAGTCAGAACTTCCCGTACTGCAGATACGCCTGCTGCGGATCGATGCCATCGAGGATGGCCTTGCGAACGAGGTTTTCGTTGCTCATCGCTTGCTCTGCAAGCTGCAGTATCCGTTCGAGACGAGCCCGCGGAATACACACCACGCCATCGCGGTCGCCGAACAGGTAGTCGCCCGGGTGAATCTCTACATCGCCAATGCGGACCGGGACATCGAAGGCGTCGGGCAACCAGTAGCCGACCACATCGCGAGGCGTGTAGTAGCGATGCCAGACCTGAAATCCGATGCCTATGATGAACTCCGAATCGCGCACACCGCCATCGGCGATGACACCCCGCACGCCTTTGTACTTGAGGGTTTCAGAAGACAATTCGCCCATGTGCGCGACGGTCGAATCGTTCGGCTGGATCACGAGCACATGGTCCGGCCTGGCCCTGGATAGCAATCCGGTCCATTGCAGTAGCGTCTCGTGACCGTTAGCGGCAGGATCGACCCGGCCGCTGACAGTGAACGCCGGGCCACACATCTTTTGACCGGGAATCAGTGGGCGTAACGTAGGTGGGAGCGTGAAATCGCGCAACCCATCGGCCCGCATGACGTCATGAAGGATGCCGGAGTAACACTTTTCCAGGCGCGCCAGATAAGCGGAGTTCTGCTGTTCGATCTCTTTGGCGTTGCTCATCTCGTCTCCTTCAGTGAGATGGACTGTTCAAAGCCAGGAAAACCACGAAGCGATTGTTTTTGTGATCGTAGTCACCGTGTCGGCGACCAGCTTCGCCGTCGATTGCACGATATTCGCCGCCGCGCTGCCGATTGAAGAGATCGCCGCCCCGACGCTTTGAAGCGCGGTTTTAGCGATCGCAGGAACACCTGCCAATAACACAAGCGGTGCCGCAACAACAGCGGTCAGCAACGCGATACCCGTTCCGCTTCCGCCAAACAGATTCTGAGCAGCTGATGCAATCGGCGAGAATGCTTCGGACAGGACGCCTGCTACTGTCAATCCCGTTTCGACTACCACCGTGGTAACGCCGTTGACCACCGTCTCGCCTCCCGTTTTCACGGCATCGCCGGTTTGCGCAAGGTCCTGCCCGATGTTGATTTGCGCGTCCGGGTTACCGCTGGCGCTACTCGCGTTCGTCATCTTCGGATCGGTACGGCTTTCGAGGCCGGTTTCCAGGTGACCTGCGTAACGCCAGATAAAACGGCTGCCGATATCGCAGGACACGGTCACGTCGTACCAGTGATCGTGGCCCTCGATCGACACGGTGAATGTCTTCGATGTGCCAGCGGCAACAATCAGCGATTGCGTGGTGTTGCCATAGCTTTCCGTGAGATTGAACGTAACCGGTTTGGTCGACGGGTTGGTGAACGCGAGAACGACGTTGTCGAAAGACGATGCGTTCTGCGTGAAACCCACTGACGGAAGCGCATTGGCCGCGGCCCTGTCGGCCGGAATCACGCCGGCGAATTGCACCAGGAAACCGTTAGGGCCGTACACAGAACATGCATACGCACCTGTCGATTGCGGGATGGTTCTTAGCGTCTTTCCCGCTTCGATCGTGTAGTGAAAAGGCCGTTGAGAGGCCGTGCCAGGATTGGTGTACGCAATCAGCGCGATGCCCGCAGGCCCGTTGTTCGCGCATGTCAGCTCAAGTCCCTTGCCGCCATGCACTGCGCCGTTCACCAGCAGCTTGTAGGGCAGAGGACGTGCAGTGCGCTGCTGGGTCTCCCATGTCGGAAGCGCTTGCGACGACGGTACCGTCGGCGCAGGCATGAGGTACGTGTCGAGATGGGTAACGGAGCTGGGCAGGTTGTTCGGCCAGGAAGCCGGTGATCCAGCGAAATCGAACGCCGATGTAAGGTCGCCGCAGATGGCTCTACGCCACGGCGAGATGTTCTTGCATTGCACGTCGGTCGCGCTTTTGCCCTTGGCGATAAGCCAGGTCTCCAGAAAGCGCAATACGGAGGTATGGTCGAACAGTTCGGAACAGACCTTCCCGCCAGTGCTCCACGGAGAGATGACATGCATCGGTACACGCGGCCCGAGGCCCGTGGGCTGCCCCAACCATATCTCGTCGGGGCCGAAGTCTGTCATGGTTGCCGCGCCATAGCTCTGACCCGCGATCGAAACCGGCGCAATGGGTGCCGGTATGTGATCGAAGAATCCGTCGATTTCGTCGTAGTTCAGAATGAACACCGTCTTTGACCAGACCTCCGGATTGCTGGACAGGGCGGTCAGCACTCTCGCCACAAAATCCTCGCCTGCTCCAGGTGTGTTCGCCGGATGTTCACTGACCCACTGCGGCGGCACGATCCACGATACCTGGGGAAGCGTATTGGCCTGAACGTCCTTGTGCAGTGCCTGAACCAGCGCATCACCGTTCGAGTGATCGGCATCGTCGCCGAACGGCTGATCGATGAAGGTTCGGCCGTTCAGGTAAAGCGCCCGGCTGACAGGATCGGGAGTGTCTGCGCTCAGCACTTTTCCGTTTGAGTCGACGCGAAACTGCTTGAAAAACTGCAGACCGTTGTCGGCAAAGTTATCCAGCTCCTGATACAGCTTCCATGACACGCCCGCCTGTTGCAGCACTTCGGCATAGGTCTGCCAGTTCGGCATCTGCGCAATCTGCGAGTTGTCGTCGTAGCGGATATCGCTCACGTCGATCAGGCCTACTGTGCTGGTCGGAAGCACGGCGGAATCCGTACATGTTCCAGACCAGAAGTAGGTTCGATTCGGATTGGTGTTCCCAAAAAACGAGGCATGGTACTCATCGCAGACCGTGAATGCATCGGCAAGCGCGTAGTAGAACGGTAGATCTCCACGGTTGAAGTAACCCATGGTCATCGAAGTCTTCTGCGCGATCCATGCGTCCCAGTTTTGCCACGCGAGCTGACTGCCCTTCCAGGCGTTGGACGTCGATGTCTCTAGTGCGCTGGTGCCGTTGACATCGAAGTGGAACGGCAGCACGTAGTTGTCCGCGTTGCTCGGGTCCGGCTGATACCAGACTGGCTTGCCGGTCGACAACGGTGCGGGCCGTGGATCGCCGAAGCCGCGCACGCCAGCGAGCGTGCCGAAGTAATGATCGAACGAACGGTTTTCCTGCATCAGGATGACCACGTGCTCGACGTCCTGAATCGTGCCGGTTACGCGGTTCGGACTGACGGCGAGCGCATTGCGGATGCTGGGTGGAAAGACCGACAGCAGTGCGGCAGCGCCCGCTGTCTGGGCACTCAGCTTCAGGAAGTCACGGCGGTCGTATGAGGACATGAGTCAGATCCTTAGCGCGGAATTCAACTCCAGAGGACTTCTACATCGGTCGCACTGCCGTGCCTCACAGCCTGTAGACGACGTGCGTCAGCCCTGGTCGCTGACGCAGCACAGAGCTTGGCCAAGGTTTATGACCGTCGGATGGCAATACCTCAAAAATACACAAATTGTCACATATTGCCTCGTACCGTCGGAACGGTAGCTCATCAGAACTGGTTGGGCAAGGAAAACGTGTGCGAAAGAGGGAGGGAGGTAATCGGTCGCTCGAAGCGAGTCTCTGGCTCGCCCACACGAATGACCGAATCGGACCCACCGATGGCCATTTGTCCACTTCAACAGATGGTTGACTGCTCCTACATTGCACGTTACCGGTGATGTCCCGGTTGCCAGACCTCCAGAGTCCGGCGTTGCGCTCGAACAGTTCGTTATCCCATCTTCATGTTTGTCGGCCGTGTGTAGCAGGTCGCTTTCCCGCAGTACGCCTCATGTCGCACGCATCGGGCGTAGTTCCCGCATAACCGCACTGCCCCGATAGAGGACGGCGGAACAACGGATATCCATTCACAGGGAGGAACAATGTTGACGCTCAAGCAGCTCAAGCAATTTCTCATGATGATCCTGCTGGGCATGGCTGCATTCAACAGCCATGCATCGGATACAACCCCGCCTGATTCATCCATTCCGTACTACTCCTGGTATGAGGTGACCTTGCCAGAGAGCACCGGTGCAGACTGCGGCAACGGAACACCGCTGCGGTTCTATGTAAACCGTGCGCAGTCCGACAACATGCTGTTGATGATGGAGCCGGGCGGCGCCTGCTGGGACTACGGCACCTGTACGCAGACATCGACGGGTGCGGAGGCAGGACTCGGTGGCTTCAACCCCGATGGCATTCCGCATAACTACATGAATGCCACGTTGAACGAGAGCCTGTTTTCGTCGTTAATCTCGCCGCTGATGACACGCATGGATCTTTCGCACATTCTCGTCGGCGAACCCGCGGTGGAAACGCAGAACTGGACGCAGGTCTTCATCCCATACTGCTCGGGCGATATTCACATGGGTAGCGCGGTGCGCACCTACACGTCACCGACGGGCGACTGGCGCGTTCAGCACTTCAGCGGCCTGAAGAACACTCAGGCCGTCACCCAATGGCTGGTCGATCATGGCTTTGGCAAGCCGAGCCGCCTGATGGTCTACGGGACAAGCGCAGGTGGGTACGGAACGCTCGGCAACTACGCATCGATCCGTAAAACACTGCAGCCGCAGGCCAGCAGCTCGCTGTTGAACGACGCGGGGACGGTTCTGAATACCCCGTTCAATGCCGACCCGGCAACGCATCCGTCGGTGGGGTTGTACACGAGGGTTCGCGCCGAATGGGACCTGGCCGGACCGAACGGCATGATCACGCTGAACAGCAAGCTTCTTAAGAACTACGATCTCAACAACATGGGTAGCGCGTATGTGGCGCTATCGACAACCTTCCCGCACGACCGGTTCGGTTACTCGACCTACCAGCAGGATGCAATCGAAGCGGCCTATCACTACCGCGCATTCGTGCCGGCTGTTATCGCGGCACCGGATGATGCGACGAAGGATGCGCTATCGCTGGCCATGTACGACAAGGAACTGGATGGCCTGAAGCAGGCATTGAATCCGCTGCCGAACTTCGGCTATTACATGCCATGGGCACGCAGCGACCTCATGCACAACCACCAGGTGACTGCGATCAGTTTCACGGGATCGGACATCCACGAGAACGGTATCAATTCGAACGTCGGCGACTTCGTCAATGACCTGCTCAACCAGAAAGACCCATCCGATACGCCGGTGATGAAAGCGTTCCGAACCGAGCAATGGTCCGATCTGTCCTTCTCGACCTTCCTCGCCTGGCTCGACAGCATTCTCAATCTCACCGGAGAAGCTGGGCCGATTTCGACCCACAAGTCCTGATCTTTGCCCGCGCCGGCCGCCATCCGCTTGGGACGGCGTAGTCGGCGCGACACGGATCTAAGTGGGAAGTCGCCAGGGGAAACCAATGCGACAGCCAAGGGAACAGACTCGCTTGCGATAACACACATCGGAAACCGTATGAATAGAAATGCATTGGCGGAGCTTAGACATCTTTTCGCGAATGTGTGGCGATGGGTTACGGTCCTGTCGCTGATCGCTGCAGTGGCAGCATGTGGTGGCGTCGACAGCAACACGAGCCAGTGGGTTGCAAGCTGGTATGCCGCACAGCAGAACTACAACGAGGTACCTCCCCCTATCATCGACCCATCCCTACCGCCTCTCACGATTTCGAACCAGACGGTTCGTCAGATCGTACATACGTCGTACGGCGGTAGTCAGATTCGCATCAAGCTATCCAATCTCTTTGGCACTATGCCCGTGACGTTTGCAGCGGTGCACGTGGCGCGAAGCACAGGAAACGGTAACGTCGACACGGCCACCGACAGGGCGGTGACCTTCTCTGGTCAGGGCAGCGTGACTCTGGCGGCCGGCGCGGAGATGTGGAGCGACAGCGTCATCATTTCGTCTCCATCGCAGTCGGATCTCGCGGTCAGCCTGTTCATTCAGGGTAACGCGCCGGTTGTGACAGCCCACGTGACGGGCCAGCAAACCAACTACCTTGCGCCTGGCAACCAGTCGAGCGCGGGGTCGTTGAGCGGAGCCACAACCAACCTCGCTGGCGTCTGGCCGTACTACTGGCTGAGCGAAGTCGACGTATCGAGTGCGGACAAGGTGAAGGTGATCGTAACGTTCGGCGATTCGATTACGGATGGGTACCAGTCGACGGTCGACACCAATCATCGCTGGCCGAACTTCTTCGATGATCGCGTGCAGGCTGCGGTGGGCAGCGTCGGCAGGGCAAGTGTCGTGAACGCGGGGATTTCGGGGAACCGCTGGCTGCAGGACATCATCGGTCCGGCTGGACAGGGCCGCTTTGCGCGCGATGTAACGGGCGTATCGGGCGCGACTCACGTCGTGATTCTGCTGGGCATCAACGATATTGGATTCGGCATGGCTGTACCTGCAGAAGCAGAGTCATCGGATCAGATCATCGCTGCGATCAATGCGGCAATTGCGCAGGCGAAGAACCGGAAGATGAAGGTGTTTCTCGCGACGCTGTTGCCCTATCAGGGCGCTGACTATTTCGACGCGGCCGGCGAGACGAAGCGGCAGGCGATAAATGCCTATATCCGTTCTGCTTCGGGTGTCGATGGCGTCATTGACTTCGACAAGGCCATGCAGGACCCATCGAATCCTGCGACGTTGCTTCCCGCCTACGACAGCGGTGATCACCTTCACCCCAACGATGCAGGGTATCAGGCAATGGCCAATGCGATCGATCTGAATCTGCTTAACAGGTGATGTCTGCGGCGGGCGCTTTGCGACTAAACACTCTCGACATTTTTGTATCGAGGAGACAACGATGAAAAAATCATATCTGACCGGCCTCATGCTGGCAGTCCTCTATTCGGCGAACTGCCTGCCTGCTTTGGCTGCCGATAGCGGTGCCGTTGTTGAAACGGCCTCATTCGGTGCATTCGTGCCTGAGACCGGCAGCGCGCTGCCGTTGCACTCACTGGCTTTCGAACGGCAGCCCGCTGCGCAGACCATCACGACCGGGCTCAAGTCTTACCTCACGCCATCTGGTCAGCGAATCGACGACGTGGTCTTTCGTGATGGCCTGGGACGCGAAGCGTACTTCCGTGGCTGGAACGTGTCGGGCACCGCCAAACTCGTCGAGAGCGGATACAAACCGTTCGACTCAACAAGCGATGCGCGAACGGGCATCGCCAGCATGGCGGACATGACCGCGCCCAACCTGATCCGTTTGCTCGTGATGTGGGAAGGCGTCAATCCGGCACCGGACACCATCGACTACGCGTATCTCGATCGGATCGCAGAACAGATGCACGCTGCGATATCCCGACGGATCTACATCCTTGTCGACTTCCACCAGGATCTGTTTTCGCGGTACCTGTTCAATCAGGGATCGTGGTACACAGGAGAAGGTGCGCCTGCCTGGGTGTTACCAAAATCCGATTACCCGCAGGAGTATTGCGGGATCATCTGCACAGGCTGGTCACAGCTCTCCCTAACTGACGAAGCGATTCGCCTCGCTTCCAGAAATTTCTGGAACAACCAGCCCTTTACAGCTCCGAACGGAAAGCTGTATCAGTTGCAGGATGTCTACCTATGGCAGCTTCAGAAATCCTTGCAATATCTGAAGTCAAAGCTTAGCCCGCAGGAGTTCACTTATGTGCTCGGTGTCGATGCGTGGAATGAACCCATCGATGGTGGCATGCAAGGACTTACGCCGAAGCAATGGGACAACCAGAAGCTCTGGCCGTTCTATCTCAAAGCGCGCACTGCCGCGGATCAAGCCGGCTGGAACCAGAAATGGGTGTACTCGGAGCCACTGGTCTTCTGGAACACAAACGTCGGCATCGTTGCGCCTACGGGCGGACAATTGCTCGACACAAAGCCTGGTCCTGGCTTTGTGTTCAATCCGCATTTCTATGATGCGGGCCGTCAGGCACTGGACTTTAGTCCTGTTGAAAACGCAACGTACTTCCAGAGCTTTGACGACATCCGCAAGGAGAGTCGCTATCGGGGCAATGCGATGCTGCTCAGCGAGTTTGGCGCTTCGGTAGGCGGCACCGGAAGACAGGATACGGTTCGCACGATCCAGGCGATGTACCAGGCAGCGGAAGCGAGCGACGCGATTGGCGGCAAAACACGCTACGTCGATTTCTATTCGGCGCCGATCTCGGGCACGCAGTGGCAATGGGATCACTACTACGATCACCATCACGAGTACATGAATTTCAACGCGTCGAAACTGATCACGAGCGCCGATGGATGGAATGGCGAGAACTATTCGGTCGCAAGGGATTTTTCGACGGGCTATACGTTAGATGCCAGGGTCGTCGAGCGGGCGTACCCGCGCAGAACGCAGGGCGACCTGATGAACTTCTACTACAACGACATGGCGCAAGACGCGTCGTCACAACCATTGAACTGGGCGTCGATTCGTCCTCAGCAGGGTGGACCCGAGTGGTTCGGCAATACACAGTTCGTGCTCGTCACGTGGCGGGGTCGTCGCTCCGACGCACCGACAGAAATTGCGCTGCCGCGAACCTGGAAGCCGGAAAACCTCGCCGTTCTCACGGACAAGACCTTGCACAACGGCGACCTGACGAAGAACGCCCCATTGAATCAGTTGCCGGATGAAGTAGCACTGGCTTCTGATTCGATCAGTAGCACAGCGAGCCGTCTGCTGGTCTGGGACGATCCCGATACCGGCGAGGACGCCAACTCGATTCACTTTGCGTTGGTCGTCAACCAGGACAACGCGACTGCTCCCAGTGTCGGCACATCTCAACTGGAGACACTGCGACAGGATTTGATCAAGGCGCTTTGCCGGGACCGACGCGGTGTTGTTTATCTGACCGGAACGATGACCGGTGTGGGGTATCCGTCGAACTAGAAACGCAGGGCAAGAAATCAAAAATTAAAAGCAAACGTCGAGTGGGAAGAGAATCCTGCCCGCGTTCTACAAGCGACAACTATCTGAACCTGCTACGTTCAACGAGGCGGCGCTGGCAGTCGCGCCGGCGGTCGCCACTTTCGGCAAGTGTGGAAGCAGTTGACGACGCGCGCTTCGCTCGCGCAATGTGCGAGACGTGATGCGAAGCATCTTCATGGCGAAACCTGGGCGGGCATCGAATAGACCATTCGATGCCCGCCGATACTTCAGTGCACTACCACTGGTACGCCGCACCCACCCCGAACACAGTGCCCGCACCGCCGCCGCTAACCCCTCCCTTCACTTTGATGTTTTCGGCGACACGAGCGGTAAATCCGAACGCAACCGCCGAGTAGCCTTGATAATTCCCCGACCCAAACCCGACTGACAAGGTCTTGCCGGGATCGACCTCTGGAATCATCGCCAGAGCGGCGGCGGCCGCGATACCCGAGTACGAACGACGTGCTACGTCGTTGACGTTACCCTGCACGCTCTCCAGTTGAGACACGTTGACCGCGTCGGTTGGGTTGATGCCGGCGGCCACATTGGTAATGCGACGCTCGTTCCCTGGCGAGCCGACCGATACCGTGTTGGCCTCGTCCGCAACGGAATTCGTACCGAGCGCGACCGCGCCTTGAGCGGTGGCTTGCGCACCCGCACCGAGCGCCGCCGCTCCACTTCCGGTTGCCTGAGCCCCGGCGCCGAGCGCCACCGAGTTGTTGCCCGATGCCAGCGAGTTGGCACCAACTGCCGTTGCTGGGTCGGCGATCGCCTGGGCCTGGTAGCCGATGGCAACGGATCCGTTGAATTGCGCAGTCGAGCGAAAACCGATCGCGGTGCTGTTCGTGTCCTGTGCAAGCGACTGCGAACCGTACGCGGTTGCGCCAGTGGCTACCGTGGTGGTCGTGGCGCCATTGACCCCGGCGATCGTGCCCGCGCCCGCACACAACCCGGTTGCCGTCGTATCCGTGCCGTTGGCTACACCGCAACCGGAAGCCTGCACGACTTGCGTGGAGGTGTTGTTGGTGGCGCGTCCCTGCGAGACGACTGCGCCGGACGAGTTGACGCCGCCCGTGAGCGTGGCGCCGATGGTCGCACCGCGTGAGCTGGCGGTCGTGGATGCGGCATTGATGGGCGCGAGTGACGTCGACAGGCTGGACAGGACTACGCCGTTTCCACCGGCACCGCTGGCAATCGCGCTGGTGATCGTGCTGAGTCCGGTGCTTACCGTGGTGGAGAGCGAGCTCACACCGGTGGACAACGAGCCGATGCCGGTCGAGGTCGATGCCGACAGGCTACCGATCGTGGTGCTGACTCCGGTCGACAGCGACGTGATGCTGGTCGACAGCGAGCCGATGCCCGTCGAACTCGACGTGGATAGCGAATCGATACCGGTCGAGGTCGATGTGGAGAGACTGGTTACCGTGCTGTTGGTCGTACTCAGGCCCGTCGACAGCGAGTTGATCGCAAAGGCCACCGATGTCGACAGCGAGGACACCTGGCTCACGTTGACCGCGTCGGTCGGGTTCACACCCGGCGCGACGTTGGTCAGCCTGACCGGTGTAGTTGCGCCGACCCCGCCGAGTGTCACGCTCGAGTGCGACGGGTCGTCGTACTGGACCGAATTGGCGACGCCAGTGGACAGCGAGAGGACTCCGGTCGACAGCGAACCGATGCTGGTCGAGGTCAGCGTCGACAGACTCGATACCGCGCTGCTTGTTGTGCTCAGGCCCGTCGAAAGCGAGGTGACGTTGTTCGTCAGGGTGCTGATGCCGGTTGAGGTCGAAGTCGACAGGCTGCCGATGCTGCTCGTAGTGGTGCTGAGGCCGGTCGAGAGGCTCGACATGTTGCTATTCGTCGTGCTCAGGCCGGTGGACAGGCTGGTGATGCCGGTCGATGTCGACGTAGACAGTGAAGTCACTCCGGTCGACAGGCTGTTGATACCGGTTGATGTCGACGTAGACAACGAACTCACGCCAGTCGACAGCGAACCGATGCCGCTTGACGTGGAAGTCGAGAGGCTCGTCACGTTGCTGTTCGTTGTGCTCAGTCCTGTGGACAGACTGGTGATGCCAGTCGACGTCGACGTGGACAGTGAAGTCACCCCGGTCGACAGGCTGTTGATGCCGGTTGAGGTCGATGTGGACAGCGAACTTACGCCGGTTGATAACGAACCGATGCCGCTTGATGTCGAAGTCGACAAGCTTGTTATGTTGCTGCCGATCGTGCTCAGACCGGTAGACAGACTGGTGATGCCGGTCGAAGTCGAAGTGGACAGGCTCGTTACGTTGCTGTTCGTTGTGCTCAGACCAGTCGACAGACTGGTAAAGCCGGTTGAGGTCGACGTAGACAACGAACTCACACCGGTCGACAACGAAGCGATGCCGCTTGATGTCGAAGTCGAGAGGCTGATGATGCCGGTTGAGGTTGAGGTGGACAAGGAACTCACTCCGGTCGACAACGAAGCGATGCCGCTTGAAGTCGAAGTCGACAGGCTGGTGATGCCGGTCGAGGTCGATGTGGATAGTGAACTTACTCCGGTCGACAGTGACGCGATACCGCTTGAGGTCGAGGTGGACAGCGAACTCACACCAGTCGACAGCGAGCCGATACCAGTCGAAGTCGACGTGGACAGACTGGTGATGCCGGTCGAGGTCGACGTGGACAGTGAACTTACTCCGGTCGACAGTGAAGCGATACCGCTTGAAGTTGAGGTGGATAGCGAACTCACGCCAGTCGACAGCGAGCCGATTCCACTTGATGTCGAAGTCGACAGACTGGTGATGCCGGTCGAAGTCGACGTGGACAGTGAACTTATTCCGGTCGAAAGTGAAGTGATACCGCTTGAAGTTGAGGTGGACAGCGAACTCACACCAGTCGACAGCGAGCCGATGCCGGTTGAAGTCGAAGTCGACAGACTGGCGATGCCAGTCGAGGTCGATGTCGACAGTGAACTCAAACCAGTCGACAACGATCCGATACCGGTTGAACTGGAAGTCGACAGACTAGTGATGCCAGTCGAGGTCGACGTAGACAACGAACTCACGCCAGTCGACAGCGAAGCGATACCGCTGGAAGTCGAGGTCGAGAGGTTGGTGATGCCGGTCGAAGTCGAGGTGGACAGCGAACTCACGCCGGTCGACAGCGAGCCGATGCCGGTTGATGTCGAAGTCGACAGACTAGTGATGCCGGTCGAGGTCGACGTAGACAGCGAACTCACACCAGTCGACAGCGAAGCGATACCGCTGGAAGTCGAGGTCGACAGGTTAGTGATGCCTGTTGAAGTCGACGTGGACAACGAACTCACACCGGTCGACAGCGAAGCAATACCGCTAGAAGTCGAAGTCGATAGATTGGTGATGCCAGTCGAGGTCGACGTGGACAACGAACTCACGCCAGTCGACAGCGAAGCAATGCCACTAGAAGTCGAGGTCGACAGGTTAGTGATGCCTGTCGAGGTCGACGTAGACAACGAACTCACGCCAGTCGACAGTGAAGCGATGCCACTAGAAGTCGAGGTCGACAGGTTAGTGATGCCAGTCGAAGTCGACGTGGACAGCGAACTCACACCAGTCGACAGCGAAGCGATACCGCTAGAAGTCGAGGTCGACAGGTTGGTGATACCAGTCGAAGTCGACGTAGACAACGAACTCACACCAGTCGACAGCGAAGCGATGCCGCTAGAAGTCGAGGTCGACAGATTCGTCACATTGGCATTCGTCGTGCTCAAACCAGTCGATGTCGAAGTCGACAGGTTGAACAACTGGCTGCCGTTGATCGCATCCGTACTCGTCGACGACACAGTCCCAGCTGCGAGATTGGTGACCTTCTGGTTGTTGACACTCGCACCGCCGTTCAACGATGCCAATCCCGACACCTGCATCGTGCCGACGATCTGCGTGCCGTTCGTGCCGCCGTTGATGTACGCGCCGTTCGACAGCACATAGAAGCCGTAGACGTTTGCCGTCGATCCGTTCGCCGTCGTCGTACCGCCTGTCGACGTCGGCAGGCCGCCGAACGTGTTGGTTCCGTTGGTCCCACCCACGACCAGCATGCCGCTGTTGGACATCGTCCGCGTCGTGCTCGCGGTATTACAGATGCTGTTGTTGTTGAGAGAACCGACCGCACCGCCATCGTTAATCTGATAACAACTCGGATCGCCATTGTCGTTGATGATCGTTTGCGCCTGCACCGGAGACATCGCAAAGATGGCCGCGCTGATTATGGTCAGCCGCTGAATAATCGCCCCGTTAGTCGGCGCAAAAGACGCGGTATTTGAATGTGTGACACATTTTGTCGCCCTTTTACCACGAGCGCGGGCAATTTCAGAAACTACGACCCAAACACCAAGTACATCGCTCCAGATAGTCCGATAAGCGCGATTCACGACCACCTCCAGGAAAGTGTGGCCGCCCCGTTACCTGACCATGGGGCCAGCCGGTTTGGTGCCACCGCGGGTAGCGGTTTTGATAACCCTTAATTGGGTTTTCGGCGATTGGATGCTATCGGATTGCCCATTAATAAACAATCTGTAACGGTGTATATAAAAATACGATGCGAATTAGATTTTCTGGAATTCATGCGGACTGGAGAAATTCATGCAGATGCTTCAGCATCACTCCGTCTAATCTCATGCCGGTTTGATGCGGTTTCTGATGTTTCAGTATATTTTTTAGCACACCGGTAATGCCGGATGGCTGATAAAGGGAGAAAAGCACCCTCAAAGGCTGCCAGCGCCGTCAATTGCGGCGAAGGCAGCCAGTGAATTGTGTTTCCGCGGTGATGAAAAACTGAGAGCCGCCAGCAGGCGCGGGCGGTGGCGGACGAGAGTTCGTCTCGTCGCACGGGTTGATGGCGAATCAGGTGTCTGGCTGAACTACGAGGCTGGCGGGTGCCGAAGAACCCATTCGACGCCCGCCGATACCTCTTCTACGCACTACCACTGGTATGCGGCCCCCACCCCGAACGCAGTGCCCGCACTACCGCCGCTAACTCCTCCCTTCACCTTGATGTTTTCTGCAATGCGGGCGGTGAACCCAAACGCAACCGCCGAGTAGCCTTGATAATTTCCCGACCCAAACCCGACTGACAAGGTCTTGCCGGGGTCGACCTCTGGAATCATCGCCAGTGCGGTTGCCGCCGCGACGCCCGAGTATGCGCGGCGTGCCACGTCATTGATGTTGCCCTGCACGCCCTGCAACTGGGAGACGTTGACTGCGTCGGTTGGGTTGATACCCGGCGCCACATTGGTAATGCGACGCTCGTTGCCCGGCGAGCCGACCGATACCGTGTTGGCCTGGTCCGCAATCGAATTGGCACCCAGTGCGACCGCGCCTTGCGCCGTGGCTTGTGCGCCCGCACCGAGTGCGACCGAGTTGTTGCCGGAAGCCAGCGAATTAGCGCCAACGGCGGTTGCCGGATCGGCGATGGCCTGGGCCTGGTAGCCGATGGCAACCGAACCCGCGTACTGCGAGGTCGCCCGGAACCCGATCGCGGTCGAGTCCTCGTCCTGCGCAAGCGACTGGGAACCGTACGCGGTTGCACCGTCGGCCACAGTCGTACCCTTGGCGCCATTGACGCCGGCGATCGTGCCCGCGCTGGAGCACAAGCCTGTCGCGGTGGTATCGAGACCATTGGCTACACCGCAACCGGAAGCCTGCACGGCCTGCGTGACTGTATTGTCGTGTTCGCGTCCCTCTGTGATGACTGTGCCGGAAGCGTTGACGCCACCCGTGAGCGTGGCGCCGACGCTCTCGCCGCGCGAGGTTGCGGTCGTGGATGCAGCATTGATGGGCGCGAGCGACGTCGACAGGCTGGCGAGACCTTGGCCGCCACCGCCCGCTCCACTAGCGATGGCGCTGCTGATCGTGCTCAGTCCGCTGCTTACGGTGGTGGACAGCGAGTTCACACCGGTGGACAACGAGCCGATGCTGGTCGAGGTCGACGCCGACAGGCTACCGATCGTGGTGCTGACTCCGGTCGACAGCGACGTGATGCTGGTCGACAGCGAGCCGATGCCCGTCGAACTCGACGTGGACAACGAATCGATACCGGTCGAGGTCGATGTGGAGAGACTGGTTACCGTGCTGTTGGTCGTACTCAGGCCCGTCGATAGCGAGTTGATCGCGAAGGCCACGGATGTCGAGAGCGAGGACACCTGGCTCACGTTGACGGCATCGGTCGGGTTCACACCCGGCGCGACGTTGGTTAGCCTGACCGGTGCGGTCGCGCCGACTCCGCCGAGTGTCACGCTCGAGTGCGACGGGTCGTCGTACTGGACCGAATTGGCGACGCCAGTGGACAGCGAGAGGACTCCAGTCGACAGTGAGCCGATGCTGGTCGAGGTTAGCGTCGAGAGGCTCGATACAGCGCTGCTTGTTGTGCTCAGTCCGGTCGAAAGCGAAGTGACGTTGTTCGTCAGGGTGCTGATACCGGTTGAGGTCGAAGTCGACAGGCTGCCGATGCTGCTCGTAGTGGTGCTGAGGCCGGTCGACAGGCTCGACACGTTGCTGTTCGTCGTGCTCAGGCCGGTGGACAGGCTGCCGATGCCGGTCGATGTCGAAGTGGACAGTGAACTGATGCCGCTTGATGTCGAAGTCGACAGGCTCGTCACGTTGCTGTTGGTTGTACTCAAACCGGTAGACAGACTGGTGATGCCGGTCGAAGTCGACGTGGACAGCGAGCTTACGCCGGTCGACAACGAACCGATGCCGCTCGATGTCGAAGTCGACAGGCTTGTTACGTTGCTGCCGATCGTGCTCAGACCGGTAGACAGACTGGTGATGCCGGTCGAAGTCGAGGTGGAGAGCGAACTTACACCAGTCGATAACGAACCGATGCCGCTCGAAGTCGAAGTGGACAGGCTCGTTACGTTGCTGCCGATCGTACTCAGACCAGTCGACAGACTGGTAAAGCCGGTTGAAGTGGACGTAGACAACGAACTGATGCCTGTCGATGTCGAACTCGACAGGCTTGTCACATTGCTGTTCGCCGTGCTGAGACCGGTAGACAGACTGGTGATGCCGGTTGAGGTTGACGTAGACAACGAACTCACTCCGGTCGACAACGAAGCGATGCCGCTTGAAGTCGAAGTCGACAGGCTGATGATGCCGGTCGAGGTTGAGGTGGACAGTGAGCTCACACCGGTCGACAGCGAAGCGATGCCGCTTGATGTCGAAGTCGAGAGGCTGGTGATGCCGGTTGAGGTTGAGGTGGAGAGTGAGCCTACACCGGTCGACAGCGAAGCGATGCCGGTCGAAGTCGATGTGGACAGTGAACTTACGCCGGTCGACAGTGAAGCGATACCGCTTGAAGTTGAGGTGGACAGTGAACTCGCACCGGTCGACAGCGAGCCGATGCCGGTCGAGGTCGATGTGGACAGTGAATTTACGCCAGTCGATAGTGAAGCGATGCCGCTAGAAGTCGAAGTCGACAGATTGGTGATGCCAGTTGAAGTCGACGTAGACAACGAACTCACACCAGTCGACAACGACCCGACGGCGCTAGAAGTCGAAGTCGACAGGTTGGTGATGCCGGTTGAGGTCGAGGTGGACAGCGAACTCACACCGGTCGATAGCGAAGCAATACCGCTAGAAGTCGAAGTCGACAGATTGGTGATACCAGTCGATGTCGAGGTGGACAGTGAACTTACACCAGTTGACAGTGAACTGATGCCGCTAGAAGTCGACGTCGAGAGGCTCGTTACATTGCTGTTTGTTGTGCTCAGGCCGGTCGAGAGGCTGCTGATGCCGCTTGAAGTCGAACTCGACAAGCTCGTCACGTTGCTACTGGTCGTGCTCAGACCCGTCGACAGGCTAACGATACCTGTCGAGGCCGAGGTCGACAGCGAGGTAATGTTAGTCCCCAACGTACTCGCGACCGAATACAGCTGGCTGCCGTTTACCGCATCAGTGCTACCTGCGCCGATCAGGCCCGCAGCAACGTTCTGCACGCGTCGCTCGGTCCCCGCGGCTCCGACACTCACGACACCGGCAGCACCGCTGGTGCCCGCAAACGAGCCATACGTGGTAGCGCCGATCGTCGTGCTGCTCACCGTACCGGTTCCACCCGTAGCAGTCGAAGGCGTAGCTGTCGTAACGGCATTGCTGCCGAGTGCGACCGAACCCGCAACAGTCGATGAGGCGTTCTGCCCGAAGGCGATGCTGTTACTCGCGGAGGCAGACGCTGATTGCCCGATAGCAATTCCGAAGCTACCGGCTGAGCTGGCAAGACGGCCAATCGCCACACCGCCAATGACGCTAGAAGTCGCCGCATCGCCAATGGCTACCGTATCGGTATCAGTCGCGACCGCGGTCGTACCGAGGGCAATTGAAGCGAGACCGCTTGCGGTGGAGAAGTTACCAATGGCTACCGCGTTGGTACCGGAAGCAACATTCAGGAATCCGAGCGCAGTGGATCTGGTCCCGCTAGCGGTAGACCCGGCGCCAATAGCCGTTGTCCCAGTCGCAGTGGCACTAGCCTGACCACCCAGTGCGGTCGCATAACCGCCACTCGCCGTAGCAGCAACCCCACCGGCCCCGCTGATAGCCACACTTCCCGACGATGTGGTCGAACCGTTACCCGCCTGGTATTGCGCATAAGCAACGTTCGCCTGGATGCCCAATATCGCCACCGCCATGGCGATAGCCTGGACGGCTTTCGATTTTGTAGGTTTTCCTCGCGTGCAGGCAAGTTCCGACACGGCGACCCATGTTCCGGCGGCCTCGCTCCATATTGACCGGTATGTCTTGTTCATTTTGTGCCAGCTCCAGATCAAATAAATTAAGAAGATGTAACAGACCAATTAATTTAATCGCATGCTAAGGATGGCTTATCTACTTTGTTACTTGTAAAAACCTAGGTAAACAATAGACGCCTGGCAACTTGTTTTCGTAAGTGCTTCGCTGGAATGTGCTGCAGATTTTTTTCTACCGGTCGATAAATTTCGCTATGAAATCTAGAAGGCAAACGTGCGTGTCACAACGCATTGTCTGCGGCACTCAATACTGGGAAATTTACCCCCGACGCATGTCCGGAAACCCCTTCGGATAAGGACATGCCCCTCCAGAATGGGTAACAAAGAAACCGCCATAGAGCACGATCGCCTCTGCCACGCCGGCGATCTATGCGATCGAAAAAGGTTTACCTTCTATGGCAAATCACTGCCTGAAAAAAGACTTATTTTGTAAAATGACGCACCGCTTTTTCGATTGTGTCTTTTTTCAATGGGCCATTCTTGCATGACATTATGCTATCGATTCGATGTTGAATTATTTGGTGAATTGTAATCATATTTATTTATCGCTTTATATAATCATAAAAATGGAAATAATGCATGCCTTTATTGCAAATGCCGTCGTCAAACCGACTGGAGCCGTGTGACCTGAAAGATTGAATGACCCGCGTTACAGTTTTCGCCTGCAGGACTCCTAGAATGAAGAGGTGGGCATGTGTGGGACCCCTCTGCGACATCTCTCAGTCAAGCCTCAGAAGCTGCCCACTCGTTTATTGAATGACCTCCTTTCTCAGGAGGTCTTTTTTTGCCCATGAAACCTTGCCCGACCGCCGATTTGTCGCGCAATGTATCCAGCCCGCCGCCATACACAAAGCGTTGCACTCGCACGGTGTGCCCGACACAAGCCAGATACCGGCCGACGTTCCAATACAGCCATCGCCCGCTGGAACGCTGGACATGCAGAGTCTCCCTGAATTCCCACTTGCCCTGCCTGCCGGGCTGCTGACGATCGCGTCACCGCGCATCCCGCCGGTGATGCTGACCGCGCTCGCCATCGATCGCCAGCACGACGTGTCGATCGCCGCGCGGATTGGCGCCTTATTCCCTATCCTCAAAGGACTGTGACATGCTGAATCGACTGCAAAAATTTGCCGTGGCCGCTACCCTGGCTGCAACCGCGGTCACCATCGCCGCAACGGCGGCCACCGGCACCACGGGCGTCGCCGAGCCGCATAAGAGCGTCTCGACCGCACCCGAATTCACCGGCATCTCGACATGGCTGAACAGCGATCCGCTCACTATCCAGAAGCTGCGCGGCAAGGTCGTACTGGTCGATTTCTGGACTTATACGTGCATCAACTGCATCAACACGCTGCCCTACGTGAAAAGCTGGAACCAGAAGTACAAGGATCAGGGACTGGTTG
Source organism: Paraburkholderia megapolitana (assembly GCF_007556815.1). Taxonomy (NCBI): domain Bacteria; kingdom Pseudomonadati; phylum Pseudomonadota; class Betaproteobacteria; order Burkholderiales; family Burkholderiaceae; genus Paraburkholderia; species Paraburkholderia megapolitana. The sequence continues at coordinate 873,580 of NZ_CP041743.1, read as the reverse complement.
TCGTTGGTGTCCACACACCCGAATATCCGTTCGAGCGCGATACGGACAACGTCAAGACGGCGATCAAGCGTTTCGGCATTACTTATCCGGTGGCGCAGGACAACCAGTACGCGACGTGGCGCGCCTACGATAACCAGTACTGGCCTGCGTTCTATCTGATCGACAAGAAAGGGCAGGTGGTCTATACGCACTTCGGTGAGGGCGACTACGCGCAGACGGAAGCGGCGATTCAGACGCTGCTCGCTCAGAAGAGCTAACGCACGCATCGCGTGGTGCCGGGCTAGCGCCGCAACGAACAAACGGGCCGCAGCGATAGATAAGATCGCTGCGGCCCGGCTCTTTGTAGACGACTTGCTCACGCATCGACAGCACAACCCAAGCGGTTGTTCGTTTAAACCTTCAACCTAAAAACGCGCGACATCGATGACCGCATCGGCGAACGCCTTCGGCGCTTCCTGCGGCAGGTTATGCCCTATGCCGCCGCCGATGTTTCGATGCGCATACTTGCCCGTGAACTTCTTCGCATAGGCGGCAGGGTCCGGATGTGGCGCACCATTGGCATCGCCTTCCATCGTGATGGTCGGAACGGAAATAGTCGGCGCCTTCGCCAGGCGCTGCTCGAGGTCGTCGTATTGCGCTTCGCCTTTAACGAGCCCCAGACGCCAGCGATAGTTGTGAATCACCACCGCGACATGATCCGGGTTGTTGAACGACTCGGCGGAACGATCGTACGTCGCATCGTCGAAATTCCATTTCGGCGATGCGGTGCGCCAGATCAGCTTGTTGAAATCGTGGCGGTTTGCGTCGTAGCCGGCGTGGCCGCGCTCGGTGGCGAAATAGAACAGATACCACCATGTCTGCTCGGCCTTCGGCGGCAGCGGTGTCTGGTTGGCTTCCTGGCTGCCGATCAGATAACCGCTCACCGACACCATCGCCTTGCAGCGCTGCGGCCACAATGCGGCGATGATATTTGCCGTGCGGGCACCCCAGTCGAAACCGCCGAAAATAGCCTGATCGATTTTCAGGGCGTCCATCAGCGCAATGATGTCTACTGCAATGACTGCCTGTTGACCATTGCGCGGTGTATCAGCAGAGAGAAACCGCGTCGATCCATACCCGCGCAGATACGGCACGATGACCCGGTAGCCGGCGGCCGCGAGCAACGGCGTGACCTCGGCGAAGCTATAAATGTCGTAGGGCCAGCCGTGCAGCAGGATAACAACCGTTCCATTCTGCGGACCCGCTTCCGCGTAGCCGATGCTGAGCGTGCCCGCGTTGACTTGCCGCAGGTTCTCGAACGAAACGGTGTGGGAGCCCGCAGGCGTGTCGGTGGACTGCGCACGAGCGAGTCCACTCAACCCCAGTTCCATCAGGCTGATACCGGCCATCGTCGTGCCGAGCAGACGCCGCCGACGACTGTTGATCTGGTCAGACATGGTGATTCCCCTTGTGTAGCTCGATGAGCTTTGCGAAGCCCACGCTCGCCTGGGGAGAAGACGCGTCACCCACCCCTGTCGTCACCGCAGACCGCAGAGCAAGCCGACGTTCAAGCTAGGAAAGCGCAGGAGGAAATGCACGACAATGCGCGAGACGGTGCACGAAACGCACGCACCGGAGAGCTGAAGCAACATTTCGTAAGACCGGGCGAGCGGGAGCGCCACCGCCCGGACCTTACGCTTCACGTTACGGCTTGGCGTAAATCGGGCCGAGACCGACGACATTGTCTTCCGACGAGTGGAAGCCCGACGCCGAGGTGCCTGCCGCTGCTGAGCCATACGACGATGCCGTCAGGCCCTTCTGGGCATCGAGACGTGCCTGAGCTGCCTGGATGTTCGCCGGATATTGCGTTTGATCGCTGGAGGGGTTGTAGCCGGCCTGTTCCAGTTCGACCAGTTGTGCGCGGACTTCCGCGCGGGTCAACGGTTGATTCGATTGGGCGAACGACAGGGCCGGGAGAGCGACAACAGCAGCGACGATGAGCGATTGAATAACTTTCATGATTTTCACCTCAAGAGAATGGTTCTGGACGCAAACACCCGTCTGCGTTTCGGGTTAGCAAAGCCAGATAAACTGGCTTGGAGGTATTTGGCTCCCGGGACGTATCTGGCTTATGTCCGCAATGGGCGCTAGCGAATCGTTGTGTACCGGCGGGTGGTGCAGATACATTGAGATACAAAGAAGGCGGTGCGGAAACAGACCTTCTTCGGTAAAAATCCGCTGCGGTAGTGAAATAAATGGGCTCGCCAACCGTTATCGCTGATGTATGCAGCGCGAACGATCGTCCAACCGTCTTTCTGGAATCCACCTGCATGATGAATTTCGCAAGCTTTTCATCGCCGGCCTTTTTCACCGATCCTTACCCGATATACGAGAAGGTGCGTGAAGCGGGCCCGCTGCTGCCCGTTGCGCCCAACGTCCTGGTGACGGGCCGTTTTGAAATCATCGATGCGTTGCTGCGCGACCGGCGCATGGGCAAAACCTATCTGCAAAGCGTGAGCGTGCGTTACGGGGAAGCGGCGACCCAGTACCCCGTGTTTCAGGCATTGAGCCGGACCTTCCTGATGATGAATCCGCCTTCTCACACCAGGTTGAGAACGCTTCTGATGAAGGCTTTCAATGCGAAACAGATTGAAAAGCTGAGGGAAATCGTCGAGATGACGAGCGACGATCTTCTCGCCAGGATCGGCTCGAAAGCCGAATTCGATCTGGTTGCCGAATACGCATTGCCGTTGCCGGTTGAAATCATTTGTCGTCTGCTGGGTATTTCGCCGGCGGATGGCCTGAAACTCGGCGCGGCAGCCAGCCGTCTGATCGCCGCATTCGATCTCGCGCCGCTCGACGAAGCGCGGCTAGCCGAGGCGAACGAAGCCGCGCTCACGCTTGAATGGTATTTCCGGCAAGTGGTCGAGCAGCGGCGTGCCAGCCCTGGCGACGACATCATTTCCTCGCTGGTGAGCGTCGAGGACGACGGCGCGACGCTGAGCGACGAGGAAATCATTTCGAACGTGATCCTGTTGTTCATCGCCGGCCACGAAACCACGTCGAACATGATCGGCAATGCATTTATCGCACTGTTCCGTCAGCCGGTGCAGCTCCTTGCGCTCAAGCGCGACCCAGCACTGATTCCGAAGGCGATCACGGAATGCATGCGTTACGACAGCTCGGTTCAGATGGTGGTACGTACCGCGCTTGAGGACGTCGCGATCGGTGACGCTACCCTCGCACGCGGAACCATCGTGTTCATGCTGGTCGGCGCGGCGAATCGCGACCCCGCGGTGTTTGCGCATCCCGATCAGCTCGATTTCAGCCGCGAGGGCAACGTACCGTCACTGGCGTTTGGCGGCGGCATTCACTATTGCCTCGGCGCGCGGCTCGCGCAGCTTGAAATCGAAGTGGCGATCGGCGCGTTGCTGAGTCGCTTTCCGGACATGCAACCGACCAATCTGGATCAGTTGATCTGGCATCCGCGCAATAACCTGCGGGGCGTGGAGTCGCTGCGGGTGGTGACCGCCGCAGCCTGAGCGTCAGCTTTTCAGCGGCAACCAGATTTCGAAACCGCCCATACCGGTGACAGGATCGAACGCTTCGTCGTAGCGCTCGAACGAGGGCGCGTCGGCGGGCGCATGGCCCGACTCCGGCAGCCACTTGTTCCAGATCGTGCTCCACGTGCGGCGGATCGTCGAAACATGCTCGCGATGCGCAAACACCGCATAGCGCTGCCCGGGAATTCGCAGATGTGTGAGGGGCGCCGACACGCCAGAAAAATCGCGTACTTCGACGCCGCACATGTAGTCGAAATTGCCGCTTTCATCGGCGTTGTAGCAGACGCCGTACGCGACCATACCGACCTGGCCGGATACGTTGCCGAAGTGAGCGGAAAAGCGTTGCCATTGCGCGGGAATGCCGGAGCTGGTGTCGCACGTGTAGCGTTCGCTGAGCCCCGCGATGCAAAGCGGAGCACCTGTTTCGAAGCGCGGCGGCGCCAGATCGGTGAGCAAGGTTTGATTCATTCTGAGCGGCTCCATGAGAGTGAGACCGTCGACACGGCCCTGTGCGCGCACCGCCTCGGGCGTGAGCCCGAACTGCTCGCGAAACGCGCGCGTGAATGCCTCATGAGAGCCGTAGCCCGCTTCGACCGCGACCGCCAGGATATCCGGCGCACCGTCGGCCAGGTGCCGGGCCGCTTCCGTCAACCGGCGTCCGCGTACATAGCGCATCACGGGGTAGCCGGTTGCCGCTTCGAATGCGCGCGCCAGATGAAAGCGCGACACGCATCCGCCGTTCGCGATGTCATCGAGCGTCAGCTCTTTCGCGAAGTGGCTTTCGATAAACCAGAGTGCCTTGCCTACCGGGTTCATCGTCAACTCTCATGTCAGCATGAAGCCAGCATAGCTAGCGTCGTTGCCGCTCATTTGATCGATCTTGCTCAGATGAAGCTGACGCGAAGGGCGATGCCACGCACCGCCCCTTCGTGTCACGTATTGCCGGTTGCCGCACCGGTGTCGTCGGCCTGCGCGCCGTGCGCTGCTTCGGGCGCACCTGCGTGCCGGCCCACGCGCAGAAAGAGCCCACCCACGAGTGCTGCGAGCGCCGCAAACACCGCGCCAAACACGAACGCCACGTGATAACCGCCGTTTAGCGCCACCGCTTCCGGCGCGTGTGCCGCAGAGAGCGTTTCACTGCGTGCCGCGGCGAGACTTGCCAGCACGGCGAGACCGAGTGCGCCGCCCATCATGAACGAGGTGTTGACCATACCCGAAGCAAGACCCGACTCGCCCGGTTCGACGTCGCTCATGGCGGCGAGCAGCATTGGGTTGAACGCGATGCCGGCACCGAAGCCGAGCAGCAGCATGCCGGGCAAGGTGTCGACGACGAAGTGTCCATCGACCGGTGCGCGAGCAAACAGCAACAGACCCACGGCAGCGATACCGAGCCCCACGGCGAGCGGTATCCGGATACCGAAGCGCATCACGAATTTTGCCGACAGGCCCAGCGAGAAGAACGCCATGATCACGTTGGCGGGAAGGAAGGCGAGGCCGACCTGCAGCGGCCGGTAACCGAGTACGCGCTGCAGATACAGTGCCGAGATGAAGAACCACGCGAACATCGCCGCGGCCCATAGCACAGCAGCCACGTTGGCCACCGCGACGTTGCGCAGGCGGAACAGGCCGAGCGGCATCAGCGGATGCTGTACGCGTGCCTCGATCAGCAGGAACACCGCAAACAGCACGACCGCGACGGCCAGCAGCCCGAGCGTTTGTGCCGAAGTCCAGCCTGCCTCGTTGCCATTGACGATCGCATAGACCGCGAGCATCAGCGAAACTGTGATTGTCGCGGCGCCGGCCACGTCGAGCTTTTCGCCTTCCGCATGGCCGCGGCCGTCGGGCAGCAGGCCGATACACAATGCGTAAACCGCAATGCCGATAGGCAGATTGACGAGGAAGATCCAGTGCCAGCTCAGTACGTTGGTCAGCAGGCCGCCGAGCAGCACACCGATACTGCCGCCGCCCGCGCACACGAAGCCGTAGATGCCCATCGCCTTCGCGCGCTCAGCGGGCTCGGTGAACAGATTCATGATCAACGACAGCGACACCGCCGACACCACCGCGCCACCCAACCCCTGCACAGCGCGCGCACAGACCAGCAGCACCTGCGAGTTCGAGAGCCCACACGCAAGCGACGCCACCGTAAACAGCACGATGCCACCGAGAAACAGCCTGCGGTGCCCATACAGGTCGCCGAGGCGCCCGCCCAGCAGCAGAAAGCCGCCAAACGTCAGCATGTATGCATTCACAACCCACACGAGCGAGGTCTCGGAGAAGCCGAGATCGGTTGCGATCGACGGCAGTGCGACATTAACGATGGTCGTGTCGAGCACGATCATCAGCACGCCGAGACAGAGCACAATGAGCGCGAGCCAGCGCTTGCGGCCCTCTATATTGTGGGTCATGCAGTTGCTCCTACGTTTTGTGTGTGACGCCTACGACTGCTTGCACAGCGCATCGGGTGCGACCGGCACACCGTTGATTGCCCACGACGTACCAAAGCGATCGACCACCATGCCAAACGACTCGGCCCAGAAGGTCTTTTGCATCGGCATCGTGACGTTACCGCCCTCGCTGAGTGCGGCAAAGACGCGTTCCGCTTCGGCAACGGTCGAATACCGCAGCGCCAGCATGAAACCCTTCATGCCTTCATACGGCTCGCCCATCATCGTGTCCGACGCCATCAACATCCCGCCATCGAATTCGAGTGCCGCGTGCATGATACGCCCGGCGCTGGCGGCCGGCATCTGGTGCGCGATCGGGGTGTCGCTGGTTTTCAGCATGGCCTCGATCTTGCCGCCCAGCGTGCGTTCGTAGAAACGCATGGCTTCTGTGCAATTGCCGTCGAACATCAGGTACGGATCGGGTCTCGACATGATCAACTCCTGGTCAGGATAGGGAAATTCCAGTCTAGCATTCGTTACTCCTAAAAAACAACTAACGATTCCTGATCCTTGATTGGTGGGCTATACTGCCGCACAGTATGTCTTTTGAGCGACGGTGTCATGGCCATCAAACGAAGCTATAACGACGGTTGCGCAAGTTCGCATGCGCTCGATCTGGTCGGCGAACGATGGGCGCTGCTCGTCGTGCGCGAACTGGTTCTCGGGCCAAAGCGCTTTACCGATCTGCGCGCCGGCCTGCCGACCATCAGCCCGAACGTGCTCACGCAGCGTCTCGACGAGCTGGAGCTGGCAGCCGTCGTACGTCGGCGTCAGCTGCCGCCGCCGGCGGGCGTGTGGGTGTACGAGCTGACCGAATGGGGACAGGAACTGGGTCCGATCATGATGGAGTTAGGGCGCTGGGGCGCTCGCTCGCCGACGCTGCCACGCGATTTACCGATGAGCATCGATTCGCTGATCCTGTCGTTCAGAACGATGTTCGACGAGGACGCAGCGGCCGGACTCGACGCCCGTTATGAACTGCGAATGGGCGCGTACCGCTTTGATGCGCGGATCGACGACGGCCAGTTGGCGATCGGGCGCGGCAACGCGGACCAACCCGATGCGATTATCGAAAGCGATCCGGACACGCTTGCTGCAATCGCTTACGGTGGACGTAAGCTCGACGAAGCGCTGCGCGCGGGCGATGTTCAGATCGAAGGCAACAAGGCGGCGGTGAAACGTTTTCTGTCGCTCTTCACATTGCCGGAGCCGGCTGCGCCGAGCGAGCGTGCGCAGCTGGATGCGGCGAACGGTTAGCGGTTAGCTCAGCAGTTGGTACGGACCGCCGCGTTCGAGCGCGCGCTTATACGCGGGCCGTGCATGAATCCGTTCGACGAAGCTGTTCAGCGCGGGGAATTTGTCCTTGAAGCCGCCGCGCGCTGTAGCAGCCTCGAGCGGAAAACTCATCTGGATATCGGCGGCGCTGAGATCGTTGCCAACAAACCAGCCAGTTGGCCGCAGCGCATCGTCGATATACGACAGATGCAATCCAATCTGCGGATCGACGAAACTCGATTGCAACGTGCTGGAGATCTTCCTCGCAATCGGCTTCGCAAAGAACGGCATCGGCGCGCTCGCGATGCGCAACGCAACGAGCTTCAGCAGCATCGGCGGCATCAGAGATCCTTCCGCGTAATGCATCCAGTAGGTGAAGCGCTGGCGTTCGGGTGTGCCTGCCGGCGGCGCGAGCCGGCCGTTGCCATAGCGGTCCAGCAGGTATTCGATGATCGCGCCGGATTCGGCGATGGTTTGCCCATCGTCGGTAATGACCGGCGATTTGCCAAGCGGATGGATCGCGCGCAGTTCGGGCGGAGCGAGCATCGTCTTCGGATCGCGCTCGTAGCGCTTGATCTCGTATGGCACACCGAGTTCTTCGAGCAGCCACAGGACGCGCTGCGAACGGGAGTTGTTCAGGTGATGGACAGTCAGCATGGCGGCTCGGGAGAGTGGCGGCGAGGCACCATCATATCGACACCCGACCGAGCCGTGGCTCTATTTGTCCGGCTGTGCGCCGTTACATCGGTGCGTTACATCGTGCGCAATGCAAAGCGCTTCAACTTGCCCGTTTCGGTGCGCGGTAACGCGTCGACAAAGGCGATCACGCGTGGGTATTTGTACGGCGCGACGGTGCGTTTGACGAAGTCCTGCAACTCGGTAGCGAGCGTGTCGCCTGCGTTGAAGCCCGGATGCAGCACGACAAATGCCTTCACGATCTGTCCGCGGGTTTCGTCCGGCACACCGATCACACCGCACTCCGCAACGGCCGCATGCTGCATCAGCACGCTCTCCACTTCCGGCCCGGAGATGTTGTAGCCCGACGAAACAATCATGTCGTCGGCGCGCGCCTGGTAGAACACGTAGCCGTCTTCGTCGAGGTAGACAGCATCGCCGGGCAGGTTCCAGCCGTCGCGCACGAACTTCAACTGCCGGTCGTCGGCGAGATAGCGGCAGCCGGTTGGTCCGCGCACAGCGAGCTTACCGATCTGGCCGGGCGGCACGGGCTGCATGTCGTCGTCGACCGCGCACACCGTGTAACCCGGTATCGCGCGACCAATGGCATGCGGCCGTACGTTCGCGCCTTCCGACGAAATGAAAATGTGGATCAACTCCGTCCCGCCGATACCGTCGATCATCTCGATCCCGCTCGCATTGCGCCACAGTTCGCGCGTCGAGTCGGGCAGCGCTTCGCCGGCCGATACTGTCTTGACGAGACTCGACGTATCGAAGCGTCTGATCAGCGGCGCCATCTGCCGGTAGAAGGTCGGCGCGGTGAACATGACGGTCGCGCGAAAGCGTTCGACGGTTTGCAGCAGCGTCTCCGGTGTCAGCTTCTCGATCAATACCGTCGATGCGCCGACACGCAGCGGAAAGCACAGCACTCCACCGAGTCCGAACGTGAACGCGAGCGGCGGCGTGCCGCAGAAGATGTCATCTGCGGAGGGCTTCAGCACATGGCGCGGAAACAGGTCGCACATCGCGAGTACGTCGCGATGAAAATGCATGCAGCCCTTCGGCGCGCCAGTTGTACCGCTGGTGAATGCGATCAGGCAGACATCGTCGGCGGCGGTGTCGCACGCGTCGTAATGGTCCGGTTGTGTAGTGGCGAGCGTGTCGAGCGAATCGGGTGCGTCGTTGTGAAAGAGACAAACCTTCGTGAGCCCGGGGCAGAAGAACTCGTCTTGTGGATCGCGGCAACGCGCCAGTTCATCGGCGAGCCGGGCGTCGCACAGCGCGGCCGAGACTTCGGCCTTGTCGACGATCTGTTTGAGTTCCTTGGCGCGCAGCAGCGGCATCGTCGGTACGGCGACGAGACCCGCTTTCAGCGCAGCAAGACATGCCACCGCCATCTGCAACGTGTTCGGTCCACGCAGCAGCACGCGATTGCCGGGCTGTAAACCCATCTTGTCCGTCAGTACGTGTGCTGTGCGGTTCACCAGCGCGAGCAGTTCGCCGTACGTCGTGGCGTGCGGCTTGCCGTCGACTTCAGACCAGATCGCCGGCCGGTCGCGATGTCCCGTTTCGATCGTGCGGTCGAGCAGTTCGGTCGCGCAGTTAAAGCGCGCCGGATAAGCGAGCTCCGGGTTGTCGAGCAGAAACACCGGCCATTGCGACTGCGGCGGCAGATGATCGCGCGCAAAAGTGTCGACGTGTGCAGACGGTTCCATCAGAGGCTCCCGGGCGTTACTGCGCTTCGTGGGGAATGACTGCGGTGGCTTCGATCTCGACCTTCGCGCGATCCTCGATCAACGCGACGACCTGGACCGCGCTCATGGCGATGTCGTAGTCGCCGATCAGCTCGCGGAACGCCCGGCCGATGTCCTTTAGCGAGGCGAGGTACTCGCGCTTGTCGGTGACGTACCAGGTCATGCGCACCAGATGTTCGGGTTTGCCGCCGGCTTCGTGCAGCACGGCCACGACGTTCTGTAGCGCCCGGACAGCCTGTTCGGCGAATACATCGGTGTGAAAGTTGTTTTGCGCGTCCCAGCCGATCTGACCGGCGATGAACACCTGAACGCCGCTAGCCGCAACGCCGTTCGCATAACCGCGCGGCGGCGTCCAGCCGGCAGGCAGAAGAGCTTGTTTCATGAGCGGGTTTCCTCGTTATCGGTAGTGTCGGTAGAGAGGGATGTCGGTGCGAATGCTGCGAGTGCGGCCGCGATATCGTCGGGTATATCGATCGAGCGACCGCTTTCAAGTGACGTTGTCACCAGCACCTGATGCGCGCGAAAACGCAACTCGTCGCCGCACCGGCACACGATGTCGATCGCGAGCGAACGACGACCAACCGATGCGAGCGTGAGCGACAGCGTAACGGTCTCGCCCATCCGGCTCGGGCGCGAGAACTCGCAGTCGAGCTTGACGATCGGCAGGCCGGTACGGCGCTGTGCGATCAGATGCGCGTAGTCGATGCCGAGGCGATCGGTGAACCAGTCTTCGACAAGCGCGTTGGTGAGCACCAGGTAATGCGGGAAGTACACGATGCCGGCCGGATCGCAATGGCCGAAGCGGATGCGCACCGGCATGTCGAACGTCGCGGCGTTCATCGCGCTTGCTCCATGCTTGCGGCGTGCGCCTTCAGCACATCGCGCCCGACAATCAACTGCTGCACTTCGGTAGCGCCTTCGTAGATGCGCAGCGCGCGGATCTCGCGATACAGCGTTTCGACGACGGTACCGCTTTGCACGCCCATGCCGCCCCACAGTTGTACGGCTGCGTCGATTACCTGCTGGGCGCCCTCGCTTGCGTGCCACTTCGCCATCGCGGCTTCACGTGTGACGTTTTCGCCCTGATCGCGCAGCCATGCCGCGCGATAGACGAGTAGGGCGCTGCTGTCGATCGTCAGCGCCATCTGTGCAAGCTTTGCCTGCGTCAACTGGAAATCGCCGAGCGTCTGGCCGAACATCTTGCGCGACGCGGCGCGAGTAAGTCCCTCTGCCATCGCGCGGCGTGCGAAGCCGAGCGATGCGGCGGCCACCGACGTGCGGAAGATATCGAGTGTGCGCATGGCGATCTTGAAGCCTTCGCCAGGCGTGCCGAGCAGCTGGCTGCGCGGCACGCGTGCGCCTGCGAAATGCAGTCGTGCGAGCGGGTGCGGCGCGATCACATCGATGCGTTCGGCGATCTGCAGGCCCGGCGTATCGGCGTCGACGATGAATGCGCTGATACCGCGTGCGCCCGGCGCTTCGCCGGTGCGGGCGAAGACCACGTAGAAATCGGCGATGCCGCCATTGGAAATCCACGTCTTTTCGCCGTCGAGCACCCAATCGTCACCGTCGAGGCGCGCGGACAGCGCAAGCGCTGCGACGTCCGAACCGGCGTCGGGCTCCGAGAGCGCAAAGGCGGCGAGGGCAGTGCCGTTCGCGACGCGCGGCAGGTAGCGTGACTTCTGTTCATGCGTACCTGCCAGGGAGATCGCACCGGAACCAAGCCCCTGCATCGCGAGCGCGAAGTCAGCGAGCCCGGAATGTTTTGCGAGCGTTTCGCGCAGCAGGCAGACGGCGCGTGCATCGATGCCGTCGCCGTGACCGCCGTAGGCCGTGCCACCGACGCCGTACTTCAGCCAGCCGGCAGCGCCGAGATCGCGTACGAGCTTGCGGCAGGTCGCATCGACGTCGTCGTGCGGTACGTCGCGCAGATGAGTGGCGGCCCAACTTTCGATGTCGGAAGCGAGCACGCGGTGGTGGTCCTCGAAGAACGGCCACGCGAGCGCGCTGTGCAGATCGGTTTGAACGGATGCGCTCACATCAATCTCCTTCGAACACAGGGCGCGATTTCGCAGCGAATGCACGATACGCACGCTCGAAATCGCGAGTGTTCATGCAGATCGCCTGCGCCTGTGCTTCCGATTCAATCGCTTCGTCGATGCTCATGCTCCATTCCTGGTGCAGCATCTTCTTCGTGATGCCGTGTGCGAATGTCGGCCCGGTTGCAAGGTCGGTGGCGAGGCGTGTGGCTTCGTCGAGCAATGCATCCGGCTCGCACAAGCGGTTGTAGAAGCCCCATGCATAGCCTTCGTCACCGCTTGCGGAGCGACCGGTGAACAGCAGTTCGGCTGCGCGCCCCTGGCCGATGATGCGCGGCAGGATCGAGCACGCACCCATGTCGCAGCCGGCAAGACCGACGCGCGCGAACAGGAACGCGAGCTTGCTGCGCGCGGTGCCGAGTCGCAGGTCGGCGGCCATTGCGAGAATCGCGCCGGCGCCAGCGCAGACACCGTCAACGGCTGCGACGATCGGTTGCGGACAATGGCGCATCGCTTTCACGAGGTCGCCGGTCATGCGCGTGAAGAGCAGCAGCTCGGGCATCGGCAGATCGATCAGCGGCCCGATGATTTCGTGCACGTCGCCGCCCGAACAGAAGTTGCCGCCGGCACCGTGAATCACGACAGTTTTTACGTCGGTGGCATAGGCGAGCTGGCGAAACAGATCGCGTAGTTCAGCATACGACTCGAACGTCAGCGGGTTCTTGCGTTCGGGGCGATTGAGCGTGACGGTCGCGACGCCGTCAACTACCCGCCAGCCGAAATGCTGCGCAGCGTAGCCGGTGAGTGTCGTGCGATTGCCCGCAAGCAGCTTGTCGACGAGCGAGCCGGTATCGGGTGAAGTCATGGGTTGTTCCTCCAGTGCGTGCGCATCAGCGCTCGACGTTGTCGAGCAGATGCTTCTTGAGCTTGCCGAGACGCTGATGCATCCGCGATTTTTCATCGAGCCCGAGACCGCCGAACAGTTCGACGACCCATTGCTCGTGTGCGATCGCCATCTTGTCGAACGACGCGCGGCCTTCTGGTGTGAGTCGTACGCTGATAGAGCGGCGGTCGTTCGGATCGACGTCCCGCACAACGAATCCTTCGTTTTCGAGCTGGTCCGTAATGCCGGTGATGTTGCCACCCGTTACCATCAGACGGCGCGAGAGTTCGGTCATCTTCAGGCCTTCGGGATGGCGTTCGAGCTGGGCCATCATGTCGAAGCGCGGCAACGTCGTATCAAACTCGGTGCGCAGGCGTCTGCGCAATTCCGTTTGTACGAGATTCGTCGTGGTCAGCATGCGCAGCCATAGACGCAGCCCCATATGGCTGTCGGCGCCGGTGCTCATCTCGAGGTCGACGACGTTATCGGCGGGTTTTTCGACGCCTTTGCGTGCGGCTTTGGCGTCGCTGGCGGCGGTCTTCTTTGCGTTGGCGGCCTGCGTCATGTGATTTCTCCACCGGAGATGGAAATCGATTGGCCGGTGACCGATTCGGAGCCCGCTGTGCACAGCCACAGCACAGTGCTCGCGACTTCATCGGGGGCGATGAAACGGCGTTGCGGATTCTGGCGCAGCAGCGCATCGCGCGCTTCTTTTTCGCTGCGCTCGGTTTTCTTCGTGATCTGATCGAGCGAGGCTTGCAGCAGTTCGGTTTCCGTGTAACCCGGACACACGGCATTGACGGTAATGCCGCGAGTCGCGACCTCGCGTGCAAGCGAACGCGTGAGACCGATCACACCGTGCTTGGCCGCGCAATAAGCGGCGACATACGGATAGCCGGTCTGGCCGGCAGTGCTCGCGATGTTGACGATGCGACCGAAGCCGCGTTCGAGCATCGCCGGCAACGCGGCGCGCGTGCACAGAAATACGCCGGTCAGATTGACGTCGAGCATCCGTTGCCACAGGGCGGTATCGGTTGCCGCGAAAGGCGCGGCTTGTGCCTGCCCTGCGTTGTTGATGAGGATGTCGACGGGGCCGAAGCGGGTTGTAGCGGCTGCGAACGCCGCTTCGACTGCGGCCTCCTGCGTGACATCGACGCTCACGCTGTTGACGCTGTCCGGCGCGGCGAGTCGGTCGCTCTGCGTTGCAAGCCTTGCAGCATCGCGGCCCATCAACGTGACGCGTGCGCCGGCGCGCAGCAGCATGGCCGCAGTGGCAGCGCCGATACCGCTGCCGCCACCAGTAACGACCGCATGCTGCCCGGCAAGCGATGAGTTAGACGTGCTCGTATTCATACCGTACCTTCCGCGCGTTGCGCGATTTCGAGCGGTGACAGTTGCGCGTTTGCGAGCGCGACGGCACGTTCGCGCTCGAAGTTCCGTTCGAGTTGCGACTTGGCCGCCGTGTATTGCTTCGGCCATGCAACGTCGAAATAACCGATCTTGGCGGCTTCGTTGAGCGTCCACGACGGATTCGCGAGATGCGGTCGCGCCACTGCACACAGGTCCGCACGACCGGCGGCGATGATGCTGTTCACGTGGTCGGCTTCCGAAATTGCGCCGACTGCGATCGTTGCAATGCCGGCCTCGTTGCGGATGCGATCGGCGAACGGCGTCTGGAACATGCGACCGTGGACGGGCTTCTCTTCCTTGCTCACCTGACCCGACGATACGTCGATCATGTCCGCGCCTGCCACCTTGAATGCACGCGCGATCTCGACGGCGTCGTCGGGCGTGGTTCCGCCGTCGACCCAGTCGTGCGCGGAAATGCGGATCGAAATCGGTTTATCTGCGAGCCATACGGCGCGGATTGCCGCGAAGACTTGCAGCGGATAGCGCAGGCGGTTTTGCAGCGAGCCGCCGTATTCGTCGGTACGGTGGTTGGTGAGCGGCGACAGGAAGCTCGACAGGAAGTAGCCGTGCGCACAGTGCAGTTCGAGCCAGTCGAAGCCGGCAGCCGCAGCCATTTCAGTCGAGCGCACGAACTGCGCTTGAATTGCGCGCAGCTCGTCGACGCTCGCTTCGCGCGACTGCTGGCTGATGCCGCGCAGATATTGCTGTGGTGATGCCGACACGAGCGGCCAGTTGCCGTCATGCAACGGTTGGTCGATACCTTCCCAGCTCACGCGTGTCGACGCTTTTGCACCGGCATGTCCGAGCTGGATGCCGATTTTTGCGTCGGTCTGGCTATGCACGAAATCGACGATGCGTTTCCACGCGGTCAGGTGTTCGGGGGCGTACATGCCGGGGCAGCCCGGCGTGATACGCGCTTCAGGCGACACACAGGTCATTTCGGCCATCACTAGCGCGGCGCCGCCCATGGCGCGGGCGCCGAGATGCATCAGGTGATAGTCGCCTGCAACACCATCGACCGCCGAGTACTGCGCCATCGGCGACACGACAACGCGGTTTTTCAGTGTGACGCCGCGCAGTGTGAATGGTGTGAACATCGGCGGAACGGAGCGCTTTGCGGCGGGCCGTTCGATGCCGGCGCGTGCGGCGAGCCAGTCTTCGAATGTGGACAGATAACCGGCGTCGCGTGCGCGCAGATTTTCGTGCGAGATGCGTTGCGAGCGTGTGAGCAGCGAGTACGCGAACTGCTCGGGCTCGAGCGCCGTATAGCGACTGACGTGCTCGAACCATTCGGTGGAATTGCGCGCGGCATTCTGGATGCGCAGCACGTCGACGCTGCGCACCTCTGTGTAGTGCGCGAGCGCTGCGGCGAGATCGTCGCTATGCGCGCGGATGCTGTTGGCGAGTTCGATCGAATCTTCGAGTGCGAGCTTCGTGCCCGAGCCGATCGAGAAGTGCGCGGTGTGCGCCGCGTCGCCCATCAGCACGATCGGCGTAGTGCTACCGTCTTCGTTGCTGCGCCAATGCACCCATTCCTGATTGACGACGCGCGGGAAACGAATCCATTGCGACGAGCCGCGCAGATGCGCGGCATTCGACAGCAACGGCTGACCGTCGAGATACTTCGCAAAAAGCTTCTCGCAGAACGCGATGCTTTCTTCCTTCTCCATCTTGTCGAGGCCGGCCGCGCGCCAGACATGCTCCGGCGTTTCGACGATGAACGTCGAGGTCTCGTCGTCGAAGCGATACGCGTGTGCCTGGAACCAGCCCCATTCGGTTTCTTCGAATGCGAACGTGAACGCATCGAACAGCTTGCGCGTGCCGAGCCAGACGAAGCGGCAGTCGCGCATGTCGATGTCGGGGCGATAGGTGGCGGCGTACTTCTGGCGGATAGCGCTGTTTGCGCCGTCGCAGGCGACGATCAGGTCGGCTTGATAGACGGAGTCGTCGGTGACCTGGGTTTCGAACACCAGTTTCACGCCGAGCGCTTCGCAGCGCGCTTGCAGGATATTCAGTAGACGTTTGCGGCCGATGCCGCAAAAGCCGTGCCCCGACGAGCGGATTTGCCGGCCGCGGAAATGGATCTCGATGTCGTCCCAGTGGTTGAACGCGTCGAGAATCTGGTCGGCGCTCGGTGCGTCGGCATTGCGTAGATTGCCGAGCGTCTGGTCCGAGAAGACGACGCCCCAACCGAACGTGTCGTACGGGCGGTTGCGTTCGACTACCGTGACCTCGTGAGCCGGATTGCGACCCTTCATCAACAGCCCGAAGTACAGCCCCGCCGGGCCGCCCCCGATACAGACGATACGCATGCTCGTTCCTCGAGTAGGTTACGAGGTTAATTTAGTCTTCGATAGTTTAGATGTCAAGTAAATGATGAGGATGGTGTTTGAGCGGGAACCCGGATTGGGTGACAGGCTATTCTGGCGGGGTTTGGAGATTTGGCGTAGGTTCGGACAGTGATGTATGGCTCACCGCGGGGAACATGTAGGACCGGCTCGATGTTGCTGGTTCAATTCCCTCAAGACAATCCTTCTTTGGTGTTTCGAACATGGACAACAGCCTGAATGGAAAAGTCGTCGCCGTAACCGGTGGATTCGGTGCCCTGGGTAGCGCTGTGGGCAAGGTCCTGGCAACGCGTGGCATGCAGGTCGTGCTGCTGGGTCGAGAGGCAGCACCACATCTGTCGGAAGAATCGGGCAACAACCCGATTGCGATTGGTGGCGTGGACCTGGCTTCCCCCGCGCAAACCCGGCAGGCATTTGCGGAAATCAAAACCCGCTTCGGTCGTCTGGACGCGCTGGTCAACATCGCGGGTGGATTTCGCTGGGAGTTGATCGCCGGAGGAAGTGCAGACACCTGGGATCTGATGTACCAGATGAACGTGAAAACAGTGTTGACTGCGTCGGAAGCGGCGATTCCGTTTCTGCTGGAAAACGGTGCGGGACGTATCGTCAATATCAGTGCCATGGCGGCACTCAAGGGTGGTTTGGGAATGGGCGCCTATTCTGCATCGAAAGCCGGAGTGGCACGTCTCACCGAAGCGCTCGCGGAAGAGCTGAAACAGAATGGGGTAACAGTCAACGCCATCCTGCCGAGCACGATCGACA
This sequence comes from Paraburkholderia megapolitana, assembly GCF_007556815.1. NCBI lineage: Bacteria > Pseudomonadati > Pseudomonadota > Betaproteobacteria > Burkholderiales > Burkholderiaceae > Paraburkholderia > Paraburkholderia megapolitana. The sequence continues at coordinate 856,445 of NZ_CP041743.1, read as the reverse complement.
CGGCGAGGAATCGTGCGGACATGCCCGACGCCGATTTCACGCAATGGGTCAAACCGGAACAGATCGGCTCGATCATCGCATTCCTGCTTTCTCCGGATGCGGAGGCGATCACCGGTGCGTTGCTGCCGGTTACGGGGCGCGGGTAGTTCGAGGTTGCTGTGGAATCGCCGGGACGCAGGGTCGGCACGAATGAGTGAACGACAAGCTGCCCGAGCGATTCGCTCTCCTTGTCGCGCTGCCCACCACTTTCGCGCGACCCATTCAGCAATTGTCACCGCCCTAGTCACAGCGCACATCACGCGCTATATTTACCCCGCGTCATCTGTCCGTCCGATCCGCATTGAATCACGCGTTGCCGCCCGGCATCACGCAGAGCATGCCCGCGATGCTGGATAAATCGCCGCGTTCGCACCAGTCCAGGCAGGGCAAGGTGCGGAGAACTAAAGAAGAATTCACCTGGGAGTTGACGTGAAACATCAACTAGGCGCATTCGTTCTACTCGCAACCAGCACCGCAGCGTTGGCGCAATCGAGCGTGACGCTCTATGGCCGCGTCGACGGCGGTATCGAATATCTGAATCACATTGCCAACGGCACGGGCGGCAGTTCGAGCCGCTGGAGCGCGGAAGGCGGCGACTGGGGCACGAGCATGCTCGGCTTCAAGGGCACCGAGGACCTGGGCGGCGGCAACACCGCGTTGTTCGACCTCGAAACCGCACTGCAGATCATGAACGGCACCTCAGGCGGCGGCAGGATGTTCTCGCGCCGCGCCTACGTCGGCTTGAAGAACGAGACGTGGGGCCAGTTACAAGCCGGCCGGAATCTCTTCATCGACAGCGACGGCGTGTGGGAATTCGATCCGTTCGTGCAGCAGGCGGTCTCGTCGGCCTCGCTGGTACGCGGGCGCAACTGGCAACAGACAAGCAATAACGTCGAATATCACAGCCCCGTCTGGCAGGGCGTCGACGTGCAGGGACAATACGCGTTCGGTAACCAGGCGAACGGCTTCAACAATGGCGCCCAGGGCGAGTTCGGTCGCTCGGACGGCATCATGCTCAGCTATCACTCGACACTCTTCGACCTGCGCGGCATCTACGACGAACTGCGCGATTCGAACGGCCGCCTGTCCAACATCTTCACTGCCTCGCGCGAGTATTTCGCGGGCGCCAACATACGCGTGCAGAAGTTCAAGATCCAGGCCGCCTACACTCACTACGCGGCACCCGATTCGCCCGCAGGCGTGGCCGACAGCGCCGATCACTACTGGCTTGGCGCCACCTACCAGGCCACGCCGCACTGGGCCGTGACGGCAGCGGGCTTCTACATCCGTGTGGGCGACGGCGGCGGCGATGCCGCGCACGACCCGGGCAGCCACGCCATGCTCTATGCGCTCGGTACCACCTACAACCTGAGCGCGCGCACGTTCCTGTACGGCACCGTCGCGTACGTGAACAACAGCAAGAACGGCACCTTCTCGGTATTCGCGACGCCGCGCGATTCGAACTCGCCGACCAGTCCGATCGCCGGTGAATCGCAGACCGGCGCGTACGTCGGCATGATGCACGTGTTCTGACGCAATTGTTTTTCCCGCAACTCCCGCATTTCCGGTATGCCTGTGCTGTTCGCATCGCGTAACAGGCGATGCAAACAGCGTCCTCGAACGAAGGTTGAGATCAACATGCCCAGACAATCGACATCCGCGGGTTTCATCGGCGTCATCACCCTGTTGTTCACCGCGCTAACCGCGCTCTATCTGCTGATAGGCGGCGGATGGCTGCTCTCGCTCGGTGGGTCGGGGTATTACTACATCGTGACCGGCATCCTGCTACTTGGCGTGACGTGGTTGCTGTACCGCCGCCGTCCGGCGGCACTTACGCTCTATGCACTGGTACTCGTCGGCACGGCGATCTGGGCGCTGTGGGAGTCAGGTCCCGACTTCTGGGCGCTCGCGCCGCGCTCCGGTGTGCTTGTCCTGTTCGGTGTGTGGCTGCTGCTGCTCGTGAGCTGGCGTCTCGACACGCCGCGCAGGTCCGCCGTGAGCGCGCTTGTCGCCTCACTCGTGATCTGGGCGGGCGTGCTGGTCTACGCGAGCTTCAACGATCCGCAGACGGTCAACGGCACATTCAGCACCGCGGCCGGAACGCCCGCGGCGAATCCGAACGGCATCGATCCCGCCGACTGGCCGGCCTATGGACGCACCCAGGAAGGCACGCGCTACTCACCGCTGCAGCAGATCACGCCGGAAAACGCGAAGAACCTGCAGGTGGCCTGGACCTTCCGCACGGGCGACATGAAAGGCCCGAACGATCCGGTCGAGATCACCAATGAAGTCACACCGATCAAGATTGGCGATCTGCTTTACCTGTGTTCGCCGCATCAGATCCTGTTTGCGCTCGACGCAAAGACGGGCGCGCTGAAGTGGAAGTTCGATCCGCAACTGAAGGCGGATCCGTCGTTCCAGCACGTGACCTGCCGCGGTGTGTCGTATGTCGATCTCTCGGCGAGTGTGGCACCAGCACCGGCACCGGCAGAGCCTGCCGCAGCCGCGAGTGACGCGGCAACAGCGGCCTCGGCAACAACCGCCACCGCAGCACCATCAGCCAACGGCGCCTGTACTCGCCGCATTTATCTGCCCGTCAACGACGGCCATCTCTACGCGCTCGATGCGCAAACCGGCGAGCGCTGCGCGGGCTTCGCCAGCAACGGCGACCTCGACCTTCAACACGCACAACCGGTCACGACACCGGGCATGTACGAGCCCACCTCGCCGTCGATCATTACCAGCAAGGTGATCGTCGTGGCGGGCGCTGTGGAGGACAACTTCTCGAACCGCGAACCGTCGGGTGTCATCCGCGGCTACGACGTGCGTACGGGCGAGTTGCTCTGGGCGTTCGATCCGGGCGCGAAGGACCCGAATCACATTCCGGGCCCGGGCGAACACTACACGTGGAATTCGCCCAACTCGTGGGCACCCGCCGCCTACGACGCGAAGCTCGACATTGTCTATCTGCCGATGGGTGTAAAGACGCCGGATATCTGGGGTGGCGACCGCACGCCGGAGCTGGAGCAATACGCCACTGGGCTGCTCGCACTCAACGCCTCGACCGGCAAGCTCGCCTGGTTCTACCAGAGCGTGCACCACGATCTGTGGGACATGGACCAGCCGTCGCAGCCCACGGTCGCGGACATCACCGACAAGGATGGCAAGACCGTGCCGGTCGTGTACGCGCCGGCCAAGACCGGCAACCTGTTCGTGCTCGATCGCCGCACCGGTGTGCCGGTCGTGCCGGCACCCGAAACGCCCGTGCCGCAGGGTGCGGCCCCCGGCGACCACGTTGCGCCGACACAGCCGTTCTCACAGCTCACGTATCGTCCGTCGAAGAATCTGACCGACGCCGACATGTGGGGCGCGACGATGTTCGACCAGCTTGTGTGCCGCGTGATGTTCCACCAGCTGCGCTACGAGGGCACGTTCACGCCGCCCTCGCTGCAGGGCACGCTCGTGTTTCCGGGCAACCTGGGCGTGTTCGAGTGGGGCGGTCTTGCTATCGACACCGACCGCCAGATTGCCGTCGCGAACCCGATCGGCTTGCCGTTCGTCTCGCGACTGATTCCACGTGGATCGGGCAACCCGCTGGAACCTGAGCCGGGAGCCAAGGGCAGTGGTACCGAGTCAGGCATCCAGCCGCAGTACGGTGTGCCGTACGGCGTGACGATCAATCCGTTCCTCTCGCCGCTGGGTCTGCCGTGCAAGCAACCGGCGTGGGGCTACATCTCGGCGATCAACCTGAAGACCAATGAGATCGTGTGGAAGAAGCGTATCGGCACGGTGCAGGACAGCTCGCCGATTCCGCTGCCGTTCAAGCTCGGCATGCCGATGCTGGGTGGTCCGATCGTGACGGCGGGCAGCGTCGCGTTCATCGGCGCGACTGCGGACAACTACATCCGCGCGTTCAACGTGAACAACGGCGAGCAGGTCTGGGAAGCCCGTCTGCCCGCGGGCGGCCAGGCGACGCCGATGAGCTACTCCATCGACGGTCGCCAGTACGTCGTGATCGCCGCGGGCGGCCACGGTTCGTTCGGCACCAAACTCGGTGATTACGTGATCGCCTACGCGCTGCCGCCGCAGTAATGGGGCGATCGAGCGCGGCGTGCGGCGCTTTCTGGGTATTCCGCCGTCGCGCGCCGCGCGCTTCGGCGGTGCTCGTTGCGCTCGCCGCGCACGCGATGAGCGCACACGCCCAAAGCTCGGTCACGCTCTACGGCGCGTTCGACACCAGCATTGAAATCACCAATCCCGGCGCAGGCTACGTCGCGCGGATGGACTCGGGCGCCTATCGTGGCTCACGCGTGGGCCTGCGCGGTGCCGAGGATATCGGCAACGGCGTCGACATCCTGTTCGAACTGGAAAACGGTTTCGGTTCCGCCGACGGCACCTACGCGGTGAGCAACACGATCTTCAACCGGCAGGCGTGGATCGGTGTGGGTACGCCCTACGGCACGGTACGCATGGGCCGCCAGTACTCGCCGATCTATATCCCGTTCAAGGGCGAGCTCGATGCATTCGGGGCGGGCACCATCGCCTCGGGTCTCGACAACCTCTCGAAGATCACGCCCTACGTGAACAACGCGATCACGTATCTGTCGCCCGAATTCCACGGCTTCTCGACCACGCTGATGGCCACGTTACGCGATGCAAGCGACGGCGACGGCAACGGCAACGGCCTCGCGGGCCACATCGAAACCTTCGCGTATCGCGATGGCCCGTTGCGCATTTCCTATGCGCACCAGCAGACGCACGGTGTCGGCGCACTACGCGCGAACCTTGGTGGCGTCTCGTACGTCTACGGTCCGGTGACGGGTTTCGTGTCGTTCTTCAACGGCGACGGCGGCACGCCGCGCTATCACAACGACGGCTTGTCGGTGTCGGCGCGCTATGCCGTCGACGCGCACCTGCGTGCCTCGCTCGGCTATACCTGGTTGCGCGACCGCTCGGGTGGCGACAACAATGCCGACCAGTTCAGCGCGGCCTTTGAGTACGACCTGTCGAAGCGCGTATTGCTCTATGCGAGCACCGGCTGGTTGCACAACCGCGGGCAAGGCGAATTCACACTGCGCGGCGTGAATGTGACGGGCCTGACACCTTCGTGGCCCGGTGCGTCGGTGCGTGGCGTGCAATTCGGCATGCTCGATCGCTTCTAGGTTGATGAACGGCGCGAAGGCCGATATCGAAGAGTGGTCGTGCGAGCGTATTTAGCACATCGTGGCAACGTCGGCTCAAGGCCCAACGGATTGGCACACATGTACCATGCACTGTACATGTTGATGGCGATGTGATAGAGTTGTACCCGTTGCGGTACAGGTTATCCATCGGAGGGATCTATGCGCACCATTCCGTTTACCGACGCACGCGCGAACTTAAAAAGCGTCATCGATCAGGTGGTCGACGACATGGACGTTACGCTCATCACCCGGCGCGACTCGCCCAACGCGATCGTCATGTCCCAGTCGCATTACGACAGCCTGATGGAAACCGTTCACCTGCTGCGCTCCCCGGCCAACGTTGCGCATCTGGAGCGGTCGATCGCGCAAGCACGGGCGGGCAAGGTCAAGCCCCGTAAGCTGGTTGAAGGCGACGAATGAGAGGTGCTTTGAACGTCATGTGGACTGCAGAGGCGTGGGACGACTATGTCTACTGGCAGGGACAGGACAAGAAGACACTCAGGCGCATCAATCAACTCATCAAGGAAATGCAACGCACGCCGTTTGAGGGAATCGGTAAGCCCGAGCCGTTAAAGGAAAACTTGGCGGGTCTCTGGTCACGCCGAATCGACGACACGAATCGCCTGGTCTACGAAGTCGCCGGCCCGCAACTCAACGTCATCTCGTGTCGCTACCACTACTGAATCACTAGTCGCGATACGCAGCTACACCGCCTGAACAGTAACCCCAGCGCCAGCCGGGACGTAAGCGCCATCAACGCGATAACAGGCACAATACGCATAGATGGCGCCACATTCGCGTTGCGCTCACCCGCAGCGAACAATGCACGTCCCCCGATCCGCCCCTTCAAGCTGTCATGAACCACACTCTCCCTGAGCACGCGCTTACTCCTGCGCGCACGCCGAATTCGCCGCGCTTCCTGTTATTCCTGATCTGTCTGTTTGCCTCAGCGGGCCAACTCGCAATCGACATTTACGTCCCCGCGCTCCCCGCGATGGCACGTTTCTTCGCGACATCGCCTCAGGCGATCCAGTCGAGCGTGTCCGGCTATATGGCGGCTTACGCGCTCGGCCAGCTTGTCTTCGGGCCTGTAGCCGACGCACACGGTCGCAAGCCCGTGCTTGCTTTCGGACTTGTAATATTCACGATCGGTTGCGTGTTGTCGCTTGCCGCGCCGAATCTGGAGATGTTCCTGCTCGCCCGCTGTCTGCAGGGCTTTGGTATTGCCTCCACCAACCTGCTCGCGAAGGCGATCATCACCGATTCGTTCTCCGGGCAGGCGCTGATTCATGCGTTCACGTACATGGCGATCGCATGGGGGCTCGCGCCGATTGTTGCGCCGGTGATCGGCGCACACCTGCAAACGTTGTTCGGCTGGAAGTCCTGCCTGGTCTTTTTGCTCGTCTATTCGCTGGTGATGTGGGCGTTGGTCTGGCGTTATCGCGAGACCTTGCCGCAGCCGGTACACCTCGCGCCGCGCACATTGTTCACGAACGCGGGCAAGGTACTCTCGAGCCCGGTGTTCCAGAGCTGCTTTCTCGCGCAAGGGCTGTGCTACAGCATCCTGCTGGTGTTCAACATCGTCGGGCCGTTCATGGTGCAGAACACCTTGCACAAGCCGCCGACCTACTTCGCCTATCTCGCGCTCGGCATCGGCTTGATGTATTTCCTGGGCGGCCTGTCGAATCGCGTGCACGGCCCGCGCCTGCCGAGCGCGGAGCAGCGGCTGCATATCGGCGCGCGCGTGATGGCGGCCGCGTCGATCGCGATGCTGGTGCTTGCGCTGACGGTCGGTCTGCGGGTCTGGACGCTCGCTACACCGGTGCTCGTGATGGGATTCTGCGCCGGCGCGATGTATCCGACCCTGATGGCCAAGGGCAACTCGCTGTTCCCGCATATCGCGGGGCTGACAAGCGCGATTCTCGGCTGTGCGCTGTTGCTCGTGTCGTCGGCGATGATGGGGCTGGCCGGTTTCGTGTCGGTACAGGTATTGACGCCGCTCGCAGGATTCTTCGTGATTCTCGCGCTGACCGTGGTCGGGATGGTGACGAAGCTGTTGCGACATCTCGCGCAACTGCAGTCCGAGGCCGCCGTTTGCCGCAGCGGCGAGGTGGCGTAAGGACATAACCGCGGCGGGCCAGGCTTAGCCCGGCGCGATGCGGCGCGAGTAATTCATTTCCCTCTCGTTACCTTTCGGCCGTGTAAAAAACCATCGACCGAGAACGGCCCCGAGCCGCCGAATACCAGCGCGACGAGGCAGGCAATGTAGAGCAGGTCCGTTTCATAGCCGGGCCGACCAAACTGCGGGCCCGCGCTGGTCACGGCCATCAACTTGATCGACGTGAACCCGAACGGCAGATGTACCGTGAAAATGGCAACAGCCAGCACGACGATCATCGGCACGACCGCGAGCGGCACGAATGCTCCCGCCAGAATGGCCGTGCCGCCCAGCAGTTCGATGGCAATCGTCGCCCACGCCATGAAGTGCGCGGCCGGAACGCCGAGCGCATGAAGAATCGCGGCGAAGTTCTCGGGGTCCTTGATGATCTTCGCGTAGCCATGCGCAATCAAGCCATATCCGACGATCAGCCGTAACGGCAGCGGCGCCCAGCGCGCGAGGCCCCAGCGGTTGGCCAGTGTGGCGGGATCGGCGAGACGCAACAGGCAACGGACGGTGTTCATGCGCAGGGGACTCCTCGTGAGCAATGGCAAAGAAACTGGGGGCGATGCCAGGGCGGCTGCATCGTGCATTCCCATGCCTTTCGTCGGAACTGGAGGTGTCGTTATTACAGCGAAGCGGGGGTTTTTCTCGACCTGCGTATTTCCAGCGATCATTGCGACCCTACGAAAATAGAGGCGGTCGGAGAAAAATACTAACAGCCGGAACTGGTAACGAGATTCGGTGTGTAAAGCGGAAGATTATTGTTGCGATGCGCGAATGAATAATTGTTTACCGCCGGAGCAAAAGTATTTCAGAGCCCGGACAGCCTTTTTCATTAAGCCTTTCTGGGTGGGATGAAAGGTTTCTTGAAGGTCTTTTTAACGATTGAATACCGCAACAATGGCGGCATTTCAGAAGAGCGCAGTAGGGTCGACGCTACTTGCGACGCAACGGGACGACGCGCGGGATGGCGACGATGTGCGGCCCTCTATCGGGCGATCTGCCCTGGGCCCAGGCCTGCTCCTGGCGCTAGGAGGCCGTGCCGAGCATCCATTTGGCAAAGCCATGCCGGCCGCTCAGATTCAGCTTGATGCCTGCACGCTTGAAGTACGTGGCTGCCGTGCTCTCCTGTACGCTGAGCTGGCGGGCGATAGCGGGCAACGTGTTGCCCAGTAGATGCGCGAGGCAGACCTGATACTCCCGGCTCGACAGCACGACGCCCATCTCGTTCAGACGCTCGTCGAAGTTGCGCTGTAACTGCATTGCGTGGTTTTCGGCGGCGCCCGGCACTGCGGTAGTTAATCCGTCGCGTTTCGGTTCGCGAATTCTTCTGCGGGCGTGATATCCGACTGCCGGCAGAATGGCATCGGAAAGTTGTTTCAATACCGATAATTCCTGTAATGAAAAATCGCGCGGTTGTGCCGCCCGGGATAATGAAATGACGTGACGTCGATTATCTTGATGGGAGAGCAGGATGCATTGATAAACGATACCGGAAGAATTGTCGTGAATATCGTGAGACACAGTGCGCGGTTTTAAATGAATCAACTGCGAATCTTCTGAATTAACGATTCTGCTCAATATTGACGATTCAGGTCTGTCTTCGCATGAATGTCCGACGTCGCGGCAGAAGCTAAACTGGTTGGCAGCCGCTCCCCACGTGCCCAGCCGCTGAATCGTGGCTACGTTCTTGTTCGTCTTGTCGATAATCCAGTTCGTCGCCTCGGTCACGTCTACTGGCACGTAGTCGTTGATCAGCCTGTGTATGCCAGCCACGAAGTTATCGGTTCCGCTGTCGGTGATCACCTGTCCCATCTTCGCAAAAAAACCGTTCAATTCGAACTCCTCAAAATCTACATGGCAATTTTGCCATCTGGAAAATGACTTCGCTGCTCACTGACTCTTACGCCGATGTATCGACGGTATTGGGGGAATGAGTGTGAGTTATCGAAATGCTTTCGAAGCTTTCATATCGCTATCAGTGAATACCAGGGCACGCGGGCAGGACGACGCCGCGCCGACGATTCGATCTCGGCGCTTCATCTTGTTGTTCGGGGCTTTCAGGAACAGTTACTTGGCATCGACGGGGTAGGTCGTAAGACCCTACCGGATCCAGCGCCGACGAATACGCGGCGATAACATTGATCTTGTGGACCGGGAGTGATGATACGTCAGGTGAGTGGATATTTTCTCATTTAAAATTTTAATCGATTACTATAAATAACCTAATGACAACTCATTTCGCAAGTTCCAAAAATTACAAAATCATTCAGACAATTCAAAATGAATTTCACTGGCGCTATTCAATGCCATGCGCATGATGACAGGAGGGAAATGGCGTTTCGTCCATAACATGGATCTGCCAAAAATTCGATGAAAATTCGGCGAATTGCAGGGGGAAATTTTTGTATCTTTCGCGCATCTGAGTGCCGGAAAACCTTGCGGGGTGGGGATCCGGTCAAGTGGCAATATATACTGAAATCTGGATTTTGTCGTTGATATAGCGGTCTCGATGATGCGCTAATGACTGCTGCATGTCCATTCAATGATCCGGCGGAAGTGTAGATGGACCGGTATTCAATTGTCTGATCATTAATCTATGGAATTATTCATCATTGATAAATCATGGTAATTATTAATTGAGAATTGCGATTCGGCATAGCGTCCCAATTGGTGGAAATGCGCGACGCATTGTAATGGCCGCACCGGCCCGGAAAGGTGGCACGCATTCAGTTGGACAGGTGGAGTGCGACGGCCGACCCTATTCGATCATCCAGCGCGACAGGCCGTGCCGCCCGCTGAGCCCAAGCTTGATGCGCGCACGTTTTAGATAGGTTTCTACCGTGCTTGCCCTGAGGTTGAGTTCTTCGCAGATCGAGGGCAGCGTGTGCCCCGACAGGATCAGGATGCAGACCTGTTGCTCGCGTGACGACAGCGTGATGTGCCTCTGCTCGAGGCGCGTCAAGAAGGTTTGCGAAAGCGTAGCGACGCTGCTGTCCGGCAACAACGTGTCGGCGGCGGTAATCGCGGGCGTGTCGTCGATCGGGGCGGGCGGTTGCGGCGACGTGTGCTGCTCGACGAGCGGCAACAACACCAATGACAGATCACCAAGCGACGTAAGTTCGTCCGGCTGGAAATCGCCACGCTCCGCATTTCGTTGCAGAACGATGATGAAATGCGAATTGAATCGCCGCATCAGCATGAGACATCGATACATGGGCGATATCGAATCGGCAGCACCGGCTGCCCGCGCTTCTACGTGGATGATCTGCGGGCCATCCAGATCGAGAATCTGCGCCATCAACGGCTCGGGAAGATGATCGCGCATATCGGCGCCATGCAGTTCGGCACCGTGGACCGCAACGCCATCGATGAAGCGGCCGCGATGCTCGTCGCTGTTCCAGATCGACACGTGCATCGCGTCGATCGCGACCGTGTCGCCGATGAACCGCTTCATGGCTGGAAAGAACCTGGTCGTACCTACGTTAGAAATCACTCTTCCGAGTTGTACGATGCTGTCGCGCATAGTGGCCTGTACTGTTTCACGAATGAGCACCGCAGAGACACACCTTTCTTCGCAGGTGTCGTAGTCGTCTCTGTCCGGTTCGTTCAATCGCGCGGCGTTGATGAAAAGGACACTTGGCCAATCTTCGTATTGCAATAGCGTTACTGGTTTGTTACGTCTGCATTGCGGTAAGGGCCGACAGGCGCGGACATCCCGATATGATCAGCATGGTTTATGTTATCAATGAGTCGAACTGCGTGGCGTGTAACTGTGCAACTTTGCCCGTGCTCATCAGTTTTGCCCGTACGTATCATGTGCTTTTTGTTGGTCGTGCGCATCAACTGAAAGCAATTCAGCATCGCTAGTGCGTAGCTGAGATCCTTGTGCGTAGCCATCGGCAAGACGATCATGCGTTCCAGATATCCGGTCACCCAGATCACAATCGACGTTCCCGTATGCGTTTTTCGCCTCGATGCGAAGCGCATCAAAACATCATCGCCTTATGCGACGGAACTCCTGTTCCCACGAAACATCGTTTCGGAGAATAGCACCGACTCGATGACGCATCGATGTAGTGGCGACGGATCGATGACAATTGCGAAACATCGTTTCGAGGAACCCGCGCGTTGTCGATCGATGTCGACTCGAGCATGTGGGAAGACGATTGCAATATGGTGTAAGAACTTGCACCGGAGAAACTGATTGCGGCATTGCGCGCGCACGGTGCGGACATCGATGAGACAGGGTCTACTCTACTGCAGACGTTTTCCGCGAAGGCTATTCAGTGGGAGTCGGGTGGTGTACATGCACAGAGGATGACGAAGCATTACGCTTGACGTAGCGCAACGGGTTCATGCTCAAGCGAAAACTGGCAGCAGGTGTGCGCAGTTCGTGTCAGCACTCATGCCGGCACGAACTACTGCAGAGTCAGGTAGACGAGGTACACCGCCAATACGTTACGTCAAGCGGTAAGCGCGGATAGCCGTAATCCCAAACTCGCCCGGAAGTAGTCGATCGTGCGATGCAGGCCCGCATCCAGCGCCACGCGCGGTTGCCAGTCAAGCAGGTTGTGCGCGAGGCCGATGTCCGGGCATCGCTGTAGAGGGTCGTCGACGGGCAGCGGTCGGAACACGATTTTCGAGCTTGAGTCGGTCAGGCGGATGATGCGTTCAGCCAGTTCGCGCACCGGAATTTCATGTGGATTGCCTAGATTGACTGGGCCTGTCGTATCTTTCGGCGTTTGCATCATGCCGACAAGGCCGGAGATCAGGTCGTCTACATAGCAAAATGCCCGCGTCTGGGAACCGTCGCCATATAGCGTGATGTCCTCTCCGCGCAAAGCCTGAACAATGAAGTTGGATACGACCCGCCCGTCGTTGGGACTCATGCGCGGCCCGTAGGTGTTGAAGATTCGCACGACCTTGATATCGACGTGATGCTGTCGGTAGTAGTCGAAGAATAGCGTTTCCGCGCAGCGCTTTCCTTCGTCATAGCAGGCCCGCGGCCCGAGCGGATTGACATTGCCCCGATAGTCTTCGCGTTGCGGATGAACGGTCGGGTCTCCATAGACCTCACTCGTGGACGCTTGCAGAATGCGCGCATGCGTGCGCTTTGCCAGCCCCAGCATATTGATCGCACCCATCACACTTGTCTTGGTCGTCTGCACCGGGTCGAACTGGTAATGCACGGGGGAAGCCGGGCAGGCCAGATTGTAGATTTCGTCGACCTCGGTATAGAGCGGGAACGTGACGTCGTGACGCAGTACTTCGAAGTGAGAGTTGCCGAGCAAACCTGCGACGTTGTCCTTGGTCCCCGTCATGAAGTTATCCAGACAGATCACGTCGTGACCTAGCCCGACCAGCCTCTCGCAAAGGTGGGAGCCGAGAAAGCCGGCGCCGCCCGTGACCAGTACGCGTTTTCTGTCAAATCTCAAGATGTTGCTCCGTCAGCAGGGAAAACGCATCAGCAATGGAAAGGCCGGATGTGGTGGACACCGATCGAATGGGGGTGTCGTGAGCCGGGTCGCATATCTGGGTTCCGATGCATTCCTGACTAAAAGGATGTCAAACGCGCGGCAATCGATAAGCAAGCTCCGGATTCACGAATGTGTTCCCAGGCTGATCATTAGACCGGGGTGCTCTCGCAATGTCTGTCCCGGAAAGTGGTGACACTGCCGCGAGGCGACGGGCAACGCGAAGTTCTCAACCGTCCGTCGAGACCGTAACAGCCTCCCACGCACCGATTTCATTCTCCAATGCCGACAGCTTGTCTCGCACGAGCGCGAGGGCGTCGCTACCGAGCAATAGATGTGCAGGTGGGTGGTCGGCGGCGATTGCAACAAGCATCGCGCGTGCAGCTTTTGCGGGATCTCCCAGTTGCTTGCCGCTTTTCTCTTCTCGCGCCTTGCGGATCGGTTCGAAAGTGTCGTCGTAGTCTGCAATCGAGCGAGGTGTTCTCGTCATCGAGCGACCTGCCCAGTCGGTGCGAAACGAACCAGGCGCCACGGCTGTCACAGCAATGCCGAAAGGTTTGACCTCTTTGCCAAGCGCCTCGGAGATACCTTCCAGCGCGTATTTGCTGCCGCAGTAATAGGCGATTCCCGGCATGGTGATGTAGCCGCCCATCGACGTGATATTCAGAATGTGCCCACGTCGACGCTCGCGCATGTACGGCAGCACGGCCTTCATCATGGCGGCCGCGCCGAATACATTCACATCGAACTGTCGGCGCATCTCCGACAGCGGCGATTCTTCCATGACCCCCTCGTGACCGTAGCCGGCGTTGTTGACGAGGACATCGATGGGGCCCACGCTCGCCTCGATTTCCGCAACGACGTGCTCGATCGTGTCGAAGTCGGTCACGTCGAGCACACGTCCAAAGGCCGCGTTCGTATGCAAAGACTCGAAATCGCGCTTTGCCTGTGCACTTCTCACCGTACCGACGACCTTGTGACCCACTGCCAGTGCTTCTTTTGCGAGTGCGCGGCCGAAACCGCTGCTGACGCCCGTGATGAGCAGAACTTTACTGGATGTCATTGAAATCTCTCCCGAACCTTGATTGGAGAGTGCATACTAGTCTCATGAATGTGGCTAAATAAGCCAGATTCCGCTTAATTTATTGCACAAAACTATGAGTACAAGGCGCGCCGTTCCCCAGCCCTCCGATCTATCCTCGCAAAGCCAGCAACACATGGTTGCGCTGCTGCGCGCGTTGGCTCCCGATGAGGGCTACAACCTGACGGCGTTGCCGAGCGTGCGCATCCTGCGTTCGAACCGTGCGCTGTCGCGCACGCCGGTTCTGTACGACCCCGGTATCGTGATTGTTTGCCAGGGGCGCAAGCGAGGCCACTTCGGCGATCAGCTCTACCTCTACGACGAGCGTCACTATCTGGCCGTGTCCGTACCCGTGCCGTTCAGCATGGAAACCGATGCGACGCCGCAGCGTCCGCTGCTTGCGCTGTATCTGCACCTCGATTTCACAATGGCCGCCGAGCTCGCGGCGCAGATCGATCACGAAGGCACCGGGGAGCGTGTGCAAGCTCCGCAGAGCATGATGTCGACGCCGATGGATGAAGCCATGCAGGCATCCGTATTGCGCTTCATCGAGGCACTGGGCCGACCGCTCGAAGCTGCTGTGCTAGGCCCAGGGCTGCTGCGCGAAGTGTATTTCCGCGTGCTGTCAGGCGCTCAGGGCGGCTCGATGAGGGAGGCTTTAGCAATGCGAGGACAGTTCGGCCGGATAGGCAGATCGATACATCTTATCCATGCCGGCTACGCGGGTCCCCTCGACGTTACGCAACTCGCCGACGAAGCAGGGATGAGTGTGCCGAGCTTCCATAGCCACTTCAAGGCGATTACGCAGGTGTCGCCGATGCAGTACGTGAAGTCGACTCGTCTGCATCAGGCTCGTCTGTTGATGGTGCGGCAGGATCTGACTGCGGAAGCAGCGAGCCATGCTGTCGGTTATACGAGTCAGTCCCAGTTCAGCAGAGAGTTCAAGCGTCTGTTCGGTATGACACCGGCGGCGGAGGCGAAGCGTATGCGCGAGAGCTTCGCCATCCCGGAGGTGTTCGCGGATGCAATCTATGTCTCGTCGCACTGAGAGCAGGAAAGTCGCGGCCTTGCCTGAGTGACGCATCCTTATGCGGCTCGCCCTGTGCCGCCCAACGCAGAAAAGTACCCTGTGAGGGGTTTCCGGACTTGAAGCTGAAATTAAGTCCTGTAACACTCGTTCTTTAGGCAGCGCCAACGCGAACCGCCAACCCTGCGTGAAGAATCGGGCAAACTTGCAGACCATCAGCCCGTTCCTTGACTACGCAAC
Source organism: Paraburkholderia megapolitana (assembly GCF_007556815.1). NCBI lineage: Bacteria > Pseudomonadati > Pseudomonadota > Betaproteobacteria > Burkholderiales > Burkholderiaceae > Paraburkholderia > Paraburkholderia megapolitana. The sequence goes on along the minus strand of NZ_CP041743.1, from coordinate 841,237 downwards.
AGGCGAAGAAAAAGAGAGACCAGTCATGAATATCGATTTCCATTATGGCGTCATTTACGTTGTATCGAGGCTTGCCGGACTACCCGTTGCGGACGCAACGACCGTGGCGCACGCCTGTCAGTACGTCGACGACGCTACAACACCCGGCCTGCTGTATTTCGCAGGCGGCGAGCGTTTCGAGCGCATCGCAAGCGCCCACAAGATTTTCGATTACGAGAATCTGTTCAACGAGTTGAATCGACTCGTCTGGACGCCGTTTCATTTTCTCCCCGCAGGGGAAGGGAATACCCTTGAGGAACGCGCTGTTTGCCGTCCCGACAGCAAGGTCGCGCGCGAGGTCATTCTCAAGGCCATTGCGAAGAAAGGTACCGACAACGATTTGCATCGACTCGGCGTGACCTTGCACACGTATGTCGATACCTGGGCACACCAGGGTTTCGCCGGCATCGAGTCCGACTACAACAAGGTCAGTCACCTCGAAGCTGAAGACTGTACCCCGGCGCAATGGTTTGAACATATCCGGCGCGCGACGGACCATCTCGTCGACGATGTCGAGGCCGAAGTGCTTTCACGTACCGTCCCGCTCGGACATGGCGCCGCTCTGCATTATCCCGACCAGCCGTGGGCAAAATGGCACTACGTCAACGGCAAGGGACAGCGCGTGGTACGGGACAATCTCCCCGACTTCCTCGTTGCCGCCGACATGGCTTGTCGCGCCGTGCAGGCGTACTGTGCGGGCGCGGACGATTTGAACACCCAGCCGGGCCTGAAAGCACAGGAGAAAAGCGTATTGCGCGAGCTGCTTTCGACCAGCGTCGATACGGACGAAAACGTGCGGCTGCAGGTCATCCACGACTGGCTGGCCGCGGGTGCGTTTCCCGGTTTGCAGGAAGAACTGGTTGCCTATATCCCTAAAGGACCCGGTTCCTGGAAGCACAAGGCGACAGGTATCAAGGTCAAGGACGATGGCAAGTCGGGGCCCGTCTGGACTCCGGCGTTCGAGCAAAGCGACTACCGGAAATTCCACGATGCTGTGAAAGAGCATCGGTTCGCCGTGATTCAGGAGATTTTGCCGGAGAACGGCTTGCGCCTTGTTTGAGGACGAGTGGCACGGGCACCGTGCCCGTGCCTATGGAAGCGTGTAACTACCAACCCACCGTAATCGTCGCAATGGTCGGATTGGTGCCCACTAGCGAAGAGCTAAACCCATTCACATCGTCATACGGGAACCCATACGTCAGGTTGTTGATCGCGTGCGCGTGCCAGAATTGCGAGTACGAGTTCGTGGGCTGTGTCGCATAGAAGTTTCCGGAAGTGGCCCAAAGTGCGGAGTTTTCCGCAACATGACGGTTGAGCGCCGCGCATAGCTGGGCTTGGATCTGCAACTGTTTAGCGGTCGGCACACCGGGCGCGGCATTCGATGCATCGTTCAGCACACCGTTACCAAGCAGTACTTCGGCAGTGGTCGGTTTGGCGTTGATGTAGTAGGTGCCCTGGCCGTCGGTGAACTGGAACTGTCCATTGACGACATGACCCGTGAAGGTACCCTGCGCATCGGTGAAGGTCAGGCTTTGCGAGGTGTACTGGTTCCAGACGGATTGAATATAGCTGTCCAGATAGGTCCCGTTCGCGCCGCCCGTGTTGAAACTGCCATGTGCCGGTGCAACGATCCGGTACGGCGACTGCACGAGCCCCTGAAACGGCGCCGGCACCTGTGCCTGGAACTCCTGGAACAGCGCCGCACGTGTTTCCGTCTCACCCACCGTCTGGTCGAACCCACCTTGACCTTGCAGCCGCAACTGCACCGGGAAGCCAAACTGATCGACGCGCGTCGTATTGCCGAAGAAATTCGCGCTGTTCACATCCAGCTCGACGAAGTCGAAGGTCACGTCGATGTTGGGATCGGTCGGGTTGTCGATATTGGGCCCTGTATAGCCCGTTACGGGGCTGCCTACCGCTTGCAGGTACATGGTGCTACCCACACTCAGGTACAGCCGCGCGGACGTAATCTGCGGGATCGTGATCGACTTGCACTGCGACAGCGGAATCGAATAGTTCGCGTAGCCGATACCGTTCTTGGTCTGTTCGGAGTCGTCGCCGGCACTCATGGGAACAAGTGCGCCCGAGCAATTCACATGGACATAGGCGTTGTTGTTCGTCGGGTCCATGCCGACCATCGTCCAGTACACCTGGCTGTCCGGGTACGTACCGTTGGTGCCGTTCACCAGATTGATCGTCGTTCCGGCGGCCGGGAACGAACCGGAAGCGGGTGCCGACGACCCCATCGTAAGCTGACTCCATGCCGTGTCGTACGCGGAGCCGTTTGCCTGACCGACGGTGAACGAATAGTTCACTACGCTGCCAGCGGGGATGTTGGGTACGGTATAGGTTCCGCTCGTTCCAGACATGGTCATCGCGACGTTGAGTTGCGATCCGCTACCCACGACATAGTGCAAGATGACCCACGAGCCCCCTGAGGCGTTGAACCGGACCGTATTGCTGTTGACAATCGTGTAGCTACCCGCGGACGATGCTGGCGGCGTGGCGGCAAGACCCGCTGTTGCATGGAGCACGCTTGCGGCTGCCGTAACCACCAGCGCCGTAGAAAGCATTCTTGCCAATCTGCCTGCTGTTAATTTCTCTTGCTGCTGTCTCATCTCTTTCTCTCCATATCTGTCTCGCAGCCTGGTCCCACCAGGGGCCGGCCGGAATTTCTTCGCTGACAAGGAGCAGGCGAGCTCGCCTGCTCCGCACTCATGTGCCCAGAGACGTTAGAGATTCAACGCGGACAGGAACCGGTTGGTGAAGCCCAGCGTACCGGCTTGTCCATAGCTGTTGCAGGTCGGCGAAGAGTAACTTTGGGTACAGTCGTCATCGCGATCGAATGACCAGAAATGGACCCCTGCAAGGCCGTTCTGTTGAGCAAACGAGGTGACAGTGGCTACATCGGCGAGCGTGAACGTTTCGCCCTGCGTATCATTGCCGCCGATCATCGGTGTCAGTTCGATCTGCGAATACGGCACGCCGTAGTAGCTATGCAGATTGGTCGCTGCCTGAACCGCCGATTGACCCATTTCGCACTGCCCGTTACTGATCGTGCAGTTCGACGCACTGGTGCTGCCGTAATCCATCGCCATCAGGTTGACGGTGTAGTTGGTCAGCCCATAGCTCTTGATGGCGTTCATGACCATGACGCCCTCCGTCCCCAGGCTTTGCGGCGAATTGCCACCGAGCGTCGCGATCGTGAAACTGAAACGCAACTGCGGATAGCTTTGCTGCGCGGTGATGACCCGTTGGACCAGGTTGTTGATGATGTCCTGGCTCTGGCCTTGTTCGATATCGAAATCGACGCCCACGAGATTGGCCGAGTTGTAGGTCTGGATGAATTTCTGGAATCCGGCATCCGTGCCGCAGGTAAACGTCCCCGCCGCGCCCCGGTCGAGAGGATGTACTTCTTCCCTGCGTTCACCATGTTTTGCACGTTCGCGCTGGCGACCATCGACGGCTGCAGTCCGCCCCAGTTTTCGCTACCGCACTCTCCGGTGGCAAAAGCCCACGTCAGGGTGCTGAGGTTACCTGGCAATACGTTCAGGATCGGTTGAAGCGAACCGGTCACATTGGTGGAAATCACGTTTGTGTTCCAGTTCAGGCTGATTGTGATGTCCTTGTAGGGGCTGAATATAAATCCGCCCGGCACGGCTGCTGCCGCCGCTGACACTGCTTTTTCCTTGTTTGCCACGCTTGCTACGCCGCCGGAACCGCTATCTCCGCATGCCGCCAGTGCACATCCGCAAACAATCGCTATAAGACCTTTGAGCATTCCTGTTCTCATGAACATCTCCTGATTGCTATAGGGGAACGACTGCTGGGATGGCATATTCGCGAGAACATGCACAATCCCAGTTACTCACGCACTTTCTTTGAAGCGCGTATGCGGATAGTTGTATTGCCGGCGGCTGGGCACGCCTCTACGAGACGCAGGCAGCAGGCGTCGAGCGGCGTTACCCAGATATTGAGCACGCAATTCGATAAAGGCTTTCTCGTTCTTAAAAGAGAGCCCTAAATGTCGGCGCAAATTATGTAACTACAGAATTGCCTGATTTCTGTGTAAATTCCAGAGCCAGATTCAATTAATTTCAATTGAAAGAAATTAATCTGTTCTTCAATCGGGTATGACTGGATGGGATCATGCGAGTGACTTGTTGTCAAATTCTTTTAAATGATTTTATCGATTTATTCAATTCGCAATTTATTCGCTCCGCAATTTATCCGATCAGCATCCGGTCGATAAAACAAGGAATGCAATAAATGCCGAAATCTACGCAACCAGGACAGCTTTACTCCCATCGAGCGATTCGTACGCCATGGCCAGATCGATCTGATCGTAGCTGAACTCTTTGCCGATCCGGGTCATGAACATCGGATCGTCGATCACGCCCGCGAGCGTTTTCAGCGCGGCAACGAGTTTGTCCTGATCCTTCACGGTCCTGCTGTCGTAATTGCTGAACCGCCGCATGATCAGATTTTTCATCATGAAGAGTGCGGACTGGATCGAAGCCGGCGCACTGCCACCGAGGAAGCCATAGAAATAGATCGTGGAGTTCATCGGCAGGCTGGGAGCAATTTTCCCGAGCAGGTCACCGCCCACGCCATCGAACACCGCAGTCGTCCCGAGTTCGGTAGATAGCGCAGCGAGCGTATCGGTGAAGCCCTCGCGGGTGACGATGACATGCTCCACACCCGATGCGCGGAGCGCGTCCCGTGCTGCCTCGGTGCGCACGAGAAAAATCGCGGGCACGTTCCTTTTGCGCGCGAGCGTGGCGAGCGCATGGCCGGTTGCCGAATTCCCGGCTGTGACAATCACACCCTTGTGCCCTGCCTCAACGATCTCTTCGAGAAAAGCGTAAGCCGTCATGACGTTGACGAGCGAGCCGCAATAGTCTCTTGCGCGAACATGATCGGGCAGGATCAGGCAACTCGTGTGGCGCATATGCGCTTTTTCGCACCATAGTCCGACGTTCTCCGGGCTTCTGGCGAGCGCGCGATAGATCGCCACCTGCTTGCCCGCATATTCTTCCGGGACACCTGCTCCCAACGCCACGATGCGCCCCGATCCTGAAGCACCCCACACATCGTGGCGACCGCTTACCGGCACACTGCCCGCCGCGGTGGGTACTCTCAGGAAAGTCTTGTCGCCATGGTTGATTGCGGACGCATCCATGTCGATGACGACATGGCCCGGCGCGGGCTGGTCCGGGGTCGGGATGTCGCGCACTTCCAACTCTCGGCTCGGCGTTACACAAATTGCTTTCATCAATAAGCTCCTTCTGTTTCGGTGTCGGTTCTGGTTTCGCTGATAGCGCAGCCCGTAACATAAGCAACTTCATCCATTGCCGAAACGCCGCTTCGAGACATACCATCGATTCCATTCTGGAATTGATGAGGTGCCACACATGGACCGACTGGATGCAATTCGCCTGTTTGTGCGCCTTGTCGAATGCGGCAGCTTTTCCGCCGTGGGGCGCGAGGAAGGGATCGGGCAGCCTGCCGTCAGCAAGCAGATCGTGGCGCTGGAACGACATCTGGGTGCTCAGCTCGTTTTGCGTACCTCGCGTCGCGTCGTGATCACGGAAGCGGGGCAGACGTTCTACGAGTCGGCGAAACAATGGGTGGACGATTTCGACGCGATCGAGTCTTCCGTGGGCGAGCGCCAGCAGTTGCCGCGAGGACTGATCAGGATCAATACCGCTCCGGCGCATGGCCGGCTTTGCATTACGCCGCTACTTCCCGAGTTCTTTCGACGCTATCCGGATGTCTCGATCGAACTGTCGGTATCGGAACGCCAGGTCGACCTGGTGGGAGAGGGTGTCGATCTGGCCATTCGCCATGGGCGACTGGTGGACTCTTCGCTGACCGCGAGGAAATTGTCCGAGACCGATTTCGTCCTGGTGGCCACTCCCGGGTATCTGGCGGCGCAAGGCGTGCCGACTCGCATTCCCGATCTGGACAAACACACCTGCATTGTCTTTGCGAAAGGCCGCGAGCGTTACCCCTGGGCACTCAAGGTCGGGCGCGAAACCGTCTCCTACGTTCCGCACGGCTCGCTGCTTACCGGCGATGCAGAACATATTCGCGCCGCTGTGCTGTGCGGTCTGGGTATTTCTCAGGCGCCGTTCTGGCTGCTGGCAGAGGAGATCCGTTCCGGTCAGGTTCAGGTATTGCTGCCGCAATCGCAGCCCGAGCGGGTGCCTATTCATCTTGTTTATGCGGCTGGCCGCCGCGTGCCGATGCGGGTGAGGGTGCTCATCGACTATCTTGTCGAGGCATTTCAGTAGGCCGGCCACAATATTCGCAGTTTCGGAACGTCCTCACGATGACCACTTATCGATGCCACCGACCTGACGGGGAGAGGACATGTCATCACCAGGCACTGCGCTTCTGGATCGCCTGCACGAACAGAGCACCGCTGAAACGATGGCCCGCGCACGCGCACAGTTTCACGGATCAAACGAGGAACTCGCGGAACTTGCGGAGCAATACGGTGCGCTTGTCCCGCGACTGCGCGGCAGGTTTCTTCGCGAGCAAGGACTATCGAGCGAGGATACGGAATCCTCGCAAGGCGTCGACCTGTTGCTGGCGATCTCCGCCGGGATGGGGCAGTTCTTGCGAAACATGGTGCTTGCGCACCGGCCGTCGAGAATTCTGGAACTCGGCAGTTCCTGCGGCGTGTCGACACTGTATTTTGCGCAGGCGTTGCGTACATTGGGTAGCGGGACCGTCATCGCGACCGAACTCGACGCTGCAAAGTGTGCACAGCTTCGCAAACATATCCGGACGGCGGAAGTCGAGCCGTATGTCGATCTTCGTGAAGGCGATGTGTTCGAGACCGTTGCGGAACTGGACGGTACCTTCGACATCGTGTTTATCGACATCTGGGCCGATGCCTATCTGCGTCTCTTCAAGCAAGTCGAGCCTCTTCTGCGGCCGGGATCGATCGTTCTTGCCGACAATATGTACACCGCCGAAGACGCCGTGCAGGCCTACAAGCACTACCTCGAGCAAAGTCCGCGTTTTTCGAGCACGACACTGGACTTCGAATCGGGAGTCGAGTTTACGGTTGTCGTCTCCTAGCCGGAACCCCGGCAGCGGTGGACACCGTTGCGTCGGCAACTTGTATGCCGACCCAGAGCAGGTATAAACTCCCGCGCTACTTCTCACTCTTTTTTAAAAAGGAGGTAAATATGGTTTTGCTAGTGCGCCCACTGTGGTTGGCACATTTGACCAGCACATTTACCCGCTCTTGCCTGAGTTCCATCGCGCTGCGATAACCCGGTCAGAGCAAAGCCCACTCCACCTTCCCGAGTCCTTTCTCGACTCTACCGTTGTCGCCAGCGCTCCTGTTGACAGGGACAAGCACGTCCCAATGAAACGCGAGCAAGAGCATGACAACCCTGATTTCTGCACTTTCCCTGCAGCTGGACACCGTTCACGGTCCGCTGTTTCAGGATCTTTCCTTTACCGTAAAACTCGGCGACCGCATCGGTCTGTTGGGCCACAACGGCTGTGGCAAGAGTAGTTTGCTCGGCATCCTGGCCGGCAGCCGCGAACCCAATGCTGGTAGCGTTCAATACGCAGGGCAGTGTCGCCTGCAGCACGTCGAGCAGCATCTGCCGCCTGGACTGGCCGGTCTAACCACACGCGAGGCATTGCTCGAAGTCGTTAGCGCACAGCCGGCGCACCATTGGCGCGTAGATAGCCTGCTGGACGAACTGGCGTTATCGGCACAGGCACACATAGTGGTGTCCAGCCTGAGCGGTGGTCAGCACACCCGTTTGCTGTTGGGGCGCGCAGTGCTACTCGAGCCGAATCTGCTGTTACTCGATGAACCGAGCAACCATCTGGATCTGCCTTCGCTTCTCTGGCTCGAAGATTTTCTGCGCCGCTGGCAGGGCGGTTTCATTCTGGTGTCGCACGATCCGCGGCTGCTGGACACGCTGAGCGACAAGAGCTGGATCTTGCGCGACGGGCGGTTGTATAGCTTCGACATGCCTTGCAGCCGTGCGTTGACTGCGCTGGCCGAGGCCGATGTGGCCGCGCAGGCGCGCCACGCCGGCGAGCAAAAGGAAATCGATCGCCTTGCTGCCAGCAGCAAACGTCTGGCGATATGGGGCCGTGAGCACGACAACGAGAAACTGTTGCGGCAGGCGAAGTCCATCCAGCGGCGTGTCGACAAGCTGAAAGACGATCAAACGTTCGTCAGTCGCGGTAGCCCATGGCGCCTGAAATTGCAGGGCAGTGCGCTGGCGGCCGACCGTTTGCTCGCATTCGAAGGCCTGCAGGTGCGTGCGCAAGCTGAACAACCGTTGTTGTTTGAAATCGATCACCTGTGGCTGCGACCCGGCGACAAGGTCGCGCTTCTAGGCAGTAACGGCACCGGCAAGTCGTCGTTGTTACGCCAGTGCTGGAGCGATGTGCAGCAAGGCGAAGCGCGCCACGGCTGGCGTTTTCATCCCGCGGCGCGCATTGCGTACTACGATCAGTCATTGCAGCAACTGGCAGACGACGCGACGCTACCGGATGCGCTCTATAAGTTTGCTCCGGTGAGCGATAGAGAGCGACGACAGGCATTGATTGCCGCGGGGTTTGCCTACTCGCGCCACAGCCAGACCGTGGCGACGCTAAGTGGCGGCGAGCGGGCGCGTCTGCTGTTTCTCGCGCTATCGATGGCCAGTTATCACCTGTGGTGGCTCGATGAACCGACCAACCATCTGGACATGGAAGGCAAACACGAACTGGCTGATGCGCTGGCTGAGTTCGCGGGCGGTTTTATACTGGTGTCGCACGACCGCGAGTTGATCGAGCACAGTTGCAATCGCTTTTGGGCGATCCATAACTGTCGGCTGCAGGAGTGGCCGGATGCGGCGAGGGCATATCAGCAGCTGTTCACGGCGCGCGATGATGTGCCGGTGTCCGGGGTTGCTCCCGCTACAGCACCGGTCCACGCTGACGCGCCATCCAGCGATAGCGAGGCCGAGTCGCAATGGCAGCGTTTGTGCGAACTGGAAGACTGGCTGGCGGCGGACCTGGCGCGTAAGCGGAAGCATCAAAAGCCGCACTTGCAGCAGGCGTGGCAGCAAGAGATGTTGCAACTGAAGCAGGCGCTTGGGCTGTAAGGCCTGAACGAGGGTGGCCCTGGAGTTTGCCCTGTCTATCGTTCGGGTTTGAACGGCGGGAATATTCCAGGTGTTGGTTGGCAGCGCGGATCGCCGTCGTACGGTTCGCGCTGTCAGTGACCTTCACGTAAAGTCAGCGGCGTACACCATACCTGACCAACTGAAGTTCAACGAGGCACGAGAGCTTTAACACGGCGGGGTGTTATCTTGCCGAACCAGACTTACGGAACGTGCAATGAAAAAATCGAAGAAGCTCGCTCTCCTTGCCCTGACATTCACGGCATGGGGTCTGTATAAATTGTTTGCGGTCTTTCAGGACATGCAGACGGGGTGCATCCAGTTCCAGACGCACAAGACATGCAGCTTCGAAAACGCGGAGAATTTTCAGAGCCTGCTGGATGTCGAATTGATGTTCGCGTGCGCCTGGGCTGCGGGTGCGGTGATCTGCTGGATGGTTACGGTGGAGGCGCAGAGGAAGGAGCGGTAACGCTCACTTCACCGCCCCCAGCGCCAGCCCCTTCACCAGATACCGTTGCAACCACGCAAACACAATCGAAACCGGCAACGTCGCACACAGCGTGGCAGCCATCACGAGGTGCCACTGCACCGTATATTTCCCCGCCACCATATCGGTCACCTGAACGGTAAGCGTCTTGTTCTCCGGCGAACGGATCAGCGTGTACACCACGGCAAACTCGTTCCACGCATTGATGAACGTGAAGATTGCGGTCACGACGATCGCCGGCACTGCAAGTGGCAAGAACACCTTGAACACCGCCCGCGTGCGACCGCATCCTTCGAGCCACGCCGCTTCTTCGAGATCGCGCGGCACGGTCTGGAAATACGACGACAGCATCCACACTGCGAACGCAATGTTGAACGCCGCATACGAGACGATCACACCGATCTTCGAGTCGACCAGGTTGCCGTCGCCGTACGGAATCATCGCGGCGAGCCGGAACAGGCCGACCACCAGCAGGATCGGCGACAGCATTTGCGTGACGAGCAGGAACTGCCGGTAAGCACTCCGACCGCTAAACGGAAAACGCGCGAGCGCATACGCGGCAGGCAGACTCACGGCGAGCGCGAGCGATGTCGAGAGCACACTGATCACCGCGCTGTTGCGCAACGCAACGCCGAAATTGGCCGCGACCCACATGTCGGCGAAGTTCTGCCAGTGCCAGTGCACCGGCAACCAGCGCGCCGGATAGACGAACACTTCGTCCGCGGGTTTCAAGGCAGTGAACAGCATTACCGCAAACGGAAACAGCACGAGCACGACGAGCGGCGCCAATGCAAGCCAGCACCACAGTGTGCGTTTCATCTTCAGGCTCATGCGGCGTCCCCTTCTTTTTGCGGCAGCATGCGCAGATACACCATCGAAAACACGAACAGCATCACCAGCATGATCAGCGATACGGCCGCTGCTTCGCCAGGCCGGCCGAGCCGGAAGCCGAGTTCGTACAGGTAGGTGACGAGAATATGCGTGCCGTTGTCCGGGCCGCCCTGCGTCATCACCCAGATGATCGGAAACGAATTGAACACGTAGATCACGTTCAGCAGGATCGCCATGTTGATGAACGGCCGCAGCAGCGGCATCGTCAGTTTGCGGAACTGCTGCCATGCGCTCGCGCCATCCATGCGCGCCGCTTCGTAGATATCGCCCGGTACCGACGACAATCCGCCCAGCAGGATCGTCACCGTGAACGGTATCGATACGAGAATGCCGACCGCGATCTCGACCGGAAAAGCGAATTCAGGTGTAGCAAGCCAGTGAATCGGTCCGCCGATCAATCCCAACCGCTGCAGCGTCACGTTGACCATGCCGTAATCGTCGTTGAACGCCCAGCGCCAGACCACGGCGGTCATCGTCAGCGAGACCGACCACGGCAGCATCACGATGGTCCGCGCGACACCACGGCCGTAGAAGTCCTGATTCAGCACTAGCGCAACCGGCACCGAAAACAGCACCGTGCCGCCGACCACACACGCGGTCCAGACGATCGTGCGCCGCGCCGCGTCGGCGAACACCGGATCGGAGAACACGCTGTAGAAATTCTGCAACCCGCTAAAGCCGCGAATCGCACCGAAGCGCGACACCTCATGCAGCGACTGGAACACGATGTTGTAGATCGGATAGCTGATGATGAACAGCGCGAGGATCAGACTCGGCGCGATCAGCAACCAGGGCGCCGACAGGCGCTGCGTGATGGAACGGCTGGGCGTACTGCGGGAACGGCTCATGCGTGCTCGATCGTAGGAAGCGCCGGCCCGGTGAAACATGGGTCGGCGCGACGGGAAGGGCGGGGTGCTGTGTTGCGTTGCGTATGTCGCTATCGTGGTCGCTGGGTGTAACCCACCCAACAGCGGCGGCTCACGCGCAGCGACTACGCGGAACGTCTTAGTGGCCGAGTGCCTTGTTAGCCTCCGTAGCTGCGCCGTTCAGTGCATCGGCCGGCTTCGCCTTGCCGAGGTAGACCGACTGCATCGCGTTCGAGACAGCCTTCGCGGTATCTTCCCAGCCGGTGATGGTCGGGGCGAATTTCGCGGTCGGCAGCAGCGCGACGAAAGCCTTCGTGTCGGGATCGTTGAACGCCGGATCGGTGGCTTCAGCTTTCGTCGTAGGCAGGAAGCCTTCGGTGCTCGTGAACTCGACGCGCGGTTCCTTCGTGAACAGATAGTCGAGGAACTTCCACGCGCTCTTCTTCACCTTCGAGTTCTTGAACATCACGATCGAATCCGTCACCGCGTAGGTGGCGTGCGTCGTGCCCATCGGAATCGGATCGATACCGTACTTCAGGTTAGGCGCTTCCTTCTTGATCTGCTTGGCGAGGAACGGTGCCGAGATGACCATCGCGACACGGCCCTGCTTGAACAGATTCTGCACGTCCTCGCGGCTGTAGCCGGTCACACCAGGCTGCGTCAGACCGTCGTCGATCAGCGTCTTGTACAGCGTCGCAGCCTTCACGCCTGCCGGCGAATTGAACGCAGCCTTGCCGTCCTTGCCGACCACGTCGCCGCCGTTGGTCCACAGCGCGTAGTACCAGTAGACGTCGGTTTCGATTTCCTTGCCTTGCAACCCGAAGCCGGCAATGCCCATGGCCTTCAGCTTCTTCGACGCGGCGATCACGTCGTCCCAGGTCTTCGGACCATCGGGGAAGCCGGCCTTGGCCAGCAGATCCTTGTTGTAGTACAGCGCGCGTGCCGAGGCAGCGATCGGCAGGCCGTACACCTTGCCGTTGATCTCACCCGGGGCCAGGAACGGGCCGATGAAGCGCGCCTTGAAGGTCGGGTCCATATAGCCGTCGAGCGGCTCAGCCACGTCGTCCTTCACGAAATCGAGCAGCCAGCGCGTACCGACGATCGCGAGGTCAGCGTTTGCGCCGCCCGAGATGTCCGTTTGCAGCTTCTGCTGCAGCGTGTCCCAGTTCACGTCCTCGATCTTGATCGTGGTGCCGGGATTCGCTTTCTCGAAGTTACGGGCCATCTTTTCGAAGTACGGCGCCGTCGCATCGCTGTAGTGGGCGACGGTGACGCGGACCGTGTCGGCCTGCGCCGCATGGGCGATACCTGCAAATGCAAGTGCTACGGCAATTCTGCCGAGCACGAGGGAAGCACGTGCATGCAACGACATTTCGACTCTCCTTGGGGTGGTCTGCGCCCGGCAACCGGCCGCTGGGTTGGAATTGTTGTTTGTAAAAATCCTACATGACGAAAAAAAGCTTGTCACGTAGGGTTGTCGATATTTTTTCTCAAACCTGTTTTTGCCATAAGATGCTGTAAAAGAAGGGAGATTTTGTGCGCTGCAAGGCTGGGACGGCGGGCTGGGGCGGTTGCACCTGCGCGCCGCCCGCCAACCCATATGTTGGAAATTTACAAGCTTGACGGGTAATTTGACGAGGACGGACATGAAGCGTGTCGTACTGGTGACGGGAGCAAGCGGCGGGATCGGCAGCGTGCTGTGCAAGCGTTTTGTCGCGGAGGGCGACACCGTGCTGGCGCTCGATATCGACGCCGCGGCGCTCGGCGAACTCACGGCGACGTTGGGCGCCGAGCACGTCACGCCGGTCGCGGTCGACATCGGCGACGCGGCGGCGGTGCAGGCGGCGGTGGCCGAGGCGGTCGCCGTGCGCGGCCCGGTCGACGTGCTGGTCGCGAACGCAGGCGGCGCACTGCGGCCCACCCTCGCGACTACGGATGCAGCAAGCTGGCAGCGCGACATCAACCTGAACCTGAACGGCACGTATTACGTCGTCGAGTCGGTGCGCAAGTCGATGATCGAGCGGCAACGCGGTGCGCTGGTCCTGATCGGCTCGGTGAACGGGATGGCGGCGCTCGGCCACCCGGCGTATAGCGCGGCGAAAGCCGGGCTCATCAGTTACACGAAGGCGCTTGCCATCGAACTGGGCCGCTACGGTATTCGCGCCAATATCGTTTGCCCGGGCACGGTGAAGACGAGGGCGTGGCAGGCGCGTGTCGACAAGCATCCGCAGGTTTTTGAAGACCTGAAGAAGTGGTATCCGCTGGGCGACTTCGCGACCCCCGACGATATCGCCGACGCCGTACTGTTCCTCGCGTCACCGCAGGCGCGGGTGATTACCGGCGTGGCGTTGCCCGTCGACGGCGGCCTGATGGCCGGCAACCGGCCGATGGCCGAGGAACTGACGCTCGAATCGATCTGAGCCCGGTGAACACACCGCGTTCGATGCAAGAACCGTAATGAGGACAGCATGGCAGCAGTGCAACTGAGCGGCATCTTCAAGCGCTATGGCGAGACCCAGGTCGTGCACGGCATCGACCTCGCGATCGACGACGGCGAATTCGTCGTGCTGGTCGGCCCGTCGGGATGCGGCAAGAGCACGTTGATGCGGATGGTCGCCGGGCTCGAAGAGATCAGCGGCGGCGATCTGTTGATCGGCGGCACGCGTTCGAACAGCCTGCCGCCGCAGCAGCGCAACATCTCGATGGTGTTCCAGAGCTACGCGCTGTATCCGCATCTGTCGGTGTACGAGAACATCGCGTTTGGTCCGCGCATCCGCAAGGAATCGCCGACGAGTTTCAAGCCGCGCATCGAGACCGCGGCAAAGATGTTGAATCTGAGCGGCTATCTGGACCGTCTGCCGCGCGCATTGTCGGGTGGCCAGCGGCAGCGGGTCGCGATGGGCCGCGCGGTAGTACGCGAGCCGTCACTGTTCCTGTTCGACGAGCCGCTGTCGAACCTCGACGCGAAGCTGCGCGTGCAGATGCGCACGGAAATCAAGGCGCTGCACCAGCGGCTGAAGAACACCATCATCTACGTGACGCACGACCAGATCGAAGCGATGACGATGGCCGACCGCATCGTCGTGATGAACGCCGGTCGCATCGAGCAGGTTGGCCGACCGCTCGATCTGTACGACCGGCCCGCAAACTTGTTTGTCGCGAGTTTTCTCGGTTCGCCTTCGATGAATTTCGCCGAAGGCGTCGTCGCGGCCGGCGCACAAGGCCCGGTACTGAAACTCGGCGACGGCGCGGAGATCGGCTTGCCCGGAGCGGGCACACCAGTGGGCACGAAATGCACACTCGGTGTGCGGCCCGAACACATCGACATCGATCTCGCAAACCAGGGTGCGGCCGGCGTAGCTGTCGTGGCAATGGACATCGAGGTCGTCGAGCCGACCGGCGCGGAAACGCATCTGTACGGGAAAATTGGCGGCAATACGTGGTGTGTCACCAGCCGTCTGCGCTCGGCATTCGAGCCTGGGCAACGCGTAACGCTCGGACTGCCTGCCGGAAATCTTCATCTGTTCGATACGGAGAGCGGACGCAGAATCGCCTGACGCCGCCGTGGTCGAAGCCGTGACCGGCGCGCGGATTCCAGACCTCAACCCATAAGGAACGCAGGGGTGTCCGCACCGAATCTGATTCCCCACATCCGCGGCGCACTGACGTCGTTGCGGCCCGCCGAGCGCAAGGTCGCCGACATGGTGCTCTCCGACGTCGACTTCGCGATGCGCGCAAGCATCACCGAACTGGCGCAGCGTGCCGATGTGTCCGAGCCATCGGTGACGCGCTTTTGTCGTGCGATCGGTGCGCACGGCCTGCGCGACTTCAAGATGCAGCTCGCACAGAGTGTGGCGGGGGGGATGCCGTATGCGTCGACAGCGGTTGCACGCGACGACGATACCCAGACGCTGCTCGACAAGGTGGGTGAGGCAGCGGTCGACGGCATCATGCATGCACGCAGCGAGCTCGACCCCGTGGCCGTCGATGCTGCGATCACCGCGCTCTCGCATGCGCGGCGCGTGTTCTTCTTCGGCGTCGGCTCGGGTTCAGGACTGGTCGCGCAGGATGCCGCGTTGCGTTTTCTGCGCCTCGATATCGCGGCGAGCGCGTTTAGCGACAGTCATTTGCAGCGCCTCTATGCAGGGTTGATGGAACCGGGTGATGTGGCGTTCGCGATTTCGCACGCGGGGCGTAGCGTCGAAGTGAATGAAAGCATCCAGATCGCCAAAGAGCGCGGTGCGACGACGATTGCGCTGACCAACGTCGGTTCGCGGCTGGCCTGGCTTGTCGATATTCCGCTGCTGCTGCGCGTGCCGAGCCCGATCGATCCGAATACGCCGGGTGTGTCGCGGCTCGTGCATCTGTGCATCGTCGATGCGCTTGCAATCGGCGTTGCCTTGCGGCTCGGGCCGAAGACGCTGGAGAAGATGCGGCATGCGAAGGCGCGGCTCGGGCATGAAGCGGAGCCGGCAGGGGGCGAGGTTTAAAGCATCTAGCCGCACCCCAGCCACCCAACCCACCTGTCCGCCGAAGCGGAAACCGACGTCGCAAGCTGCTTACGAAAGACCGAACTTGAGGTCGTTCACACCGATCGGCGTCACCCCTCCCGCAGCCTGTTCGCCTTCGAGCCGATCCAGGATTCGCATTGCATGAAGCGCGCCGGCATCGTTCATGACATTGACCGTCGAGCGCAACGGGTCCATGTCGATCAATATCTGTTGAGCTTCGAAGAGACGGTGATCCTCCTTGAACGCGACAAGGACGTCTTCGAACAGGACGTTCGTGATGTCTGGCCTGTCGAGCATTCCCTTGTGACATTGACTCCAGAAGTAGTGTGTCGTGCGGTCCGTTTCCGGTGTGATTGCATGCAGGTTGGTCAGCTCCAGCCCTCCTACCCGATGACCGTCTGGCGCGCCCGTGCCGGTGGGACAGGCGCCGCCGTAAATTCGAACGAACCCCGGTGGGATGAAGTGGACGATTTGCCAGCGATCGACATTTCCGTCGAAGCTGGCGAGCTTGTGGTACGTGGCGGGAGGGGCGATGTTAATCATCCAGCGTGAAATGCGAACCTCGTTGTCTTCACGTTCGAACTTGACATTGGCGGCGTCGATCACTGCTCTGGTGCCTATCGTGGAGGCGTGCACGAAGGCGAGATGGGAAAGATCGAGCAGGTTCTGCACGATCAACCGGTAATTCGATTTGACGTCGAATCGATCCGATTTTCCTCGCCATTCCGGATCGCTCATCCAGTGATAGTCCGGGATATTTTTTTCGTCGGCAAGTTCGGGATCGCCCATCCAGATCCAGACCCACGAATATCTTTCTGCCGTAGGGTAATGTTGCACTTTCGCATTGCGGGGAATGACTTCCTGGCCTGGAATCTCGATGCATGTCCCCGTGCATTCGTAGAGGAACCCGTGATACCCGCATCGGACATGGTTGCCCTCCAATGTTCCTTTGCTCAACGGGTAGTGACGATGGCAACAGCGGTTTTCAAGCGCGGTCACTGACCCGTCGCTCTTCCTGTAGAAGACGATCGGCTCGTTGATGATGATGCGCTCGAACAACTTGCCAGAAATTATTTCATCCGATGACGCGCAGACGTACCACGAGTTTTTGATGAAGTTGGTCATAGTCGCTCGGTGTTTAGATATCGATTGATAGATACGGCGTAAGCGCTCGCGAGCAGCACGGCGTAAAGCTCTGGGTTCGCTCTTTCTCGGTCAGACATTGATCGCAGTGATCCGGCAAGCCATCCAGAACACGCGTCACGCAGGTTGCACACACTCCCGACTCACAGCTGAACGGCACCTCGACACCTGCGTCCAGCATGATTTGCAAGGCCGTCTTGTCGGGCGGAACCAGTAACGTTTTTCGACTCCTCGCGAGCTGAAGTTCGAACGCTTTGTTGCCCGCGGATTTTTCAAACTCTGGCTTGAAGCTCTCGAAATGGAGGCGCTCTTCCGTCCATTGCGCATGCCTCGCTTCGGACAGTACTTGCTTCATGAAGCCGTCCGGGCCGCATGTGTAGAGATGGGAGCCTTCGCGTGCCGATCGGATCAAGCTGGCGAAGTCCAGATGCCGGGCTGCGTCTCCGCCGTCGAAATGCAGCGTCACAAAAGGTGCGAAGCGGGGATGCGTCAGCTCCGTCATAAAGGCGCAGTGATCCTTCGATCTCGCGCATAGATGCAGGTGCCAGTCCGCATCCATTGACTGAAGGCGATAGGCCATGGCCAGTAGCGGCGTGATCCCGATTCCTCCACCCACGAGAACAGAACTGGGTGCGCCTTCGTTCAATGGAAAGTGATTGACGGGCAGGCTGCCCTCGATCACGTCGCCAACCTGGAGCAGATCGTGAACGGTCCGCGAGCCGCCCCTGGAATTTCTCGCCAACGACACGCCGAGTCGATATCGCTCGTGCTGGGCTGGGTTGCCGCATAACGAGTACGGCCGCGTTACTCCCGTGGGCAAACGGACGTTGATATGTGCGCCTGCCGTAAAGGCCGGTAGCGGCTCACCGTCAGCAGAGGCGAGCTCAAGCATGACAACGTCTTTTGCCACGGCGATTTTTTCCACTACCTTCATCGTGAGCTGCTGAGAAATCATCGGGTCTCCCACATGCCTCGCGTTTTGCCTGCAGGCAAGCTTGCTTGACTTGCCCTCTCTACGGACGGCTTCGGGCGTTAAGACACCGTTCAACCTCCGGCGGGTGATGCGTCGATCGGCTGCTGCTGCCGCGCGACGAAGCCGCGCGCCACGTGACGACGAATCAACGCCAGCGACAGTGCGGCAACCGTCATGGTCGCGGTGAGAAAGCCGAAATAGGCGTGCGCGCCGACGGCAAGGAGCGGCGGGCCGACGAACGCGCTGAATACCGCACCCAGGCGCCCGAAGGCGGTCGCCACGCCCACGCCCGTGGCGCGCACGGTGGTGGGAAACATCTCCGCGGCCAGTACGAAGATCGCAACCTGCACCCCTGGAATGGCACCGACCAGGAAGATGCCCAAGGTGCTGGCCCACCTGGTGCCGCCCTCCGGCGCGAAAGAAACCGTCGACAGCGCGAGCGTCGTGACAGCGGCGCCGATCGCCAGAGTCATCAACGGCACCCTCGAGCCGAGCCGCGAAAAAGTCCACGCTCCGCCGATACCGCAGATCAGGCCGCCGAGTCCGAACACCGATGTACTGGCGCTTGCCATCGCTAGGCTATAGCCGGCGTCGGTCAGCAGGGACGGCAACCAGGTGGAAACCGTGTAGGTCGACAGGAAGATGGCAAAGAAGGAGAGCGACAGCCACAGGGTGTCGCGGCCGTATTCGCCGCTCACGAGAGAGCGGATCGATGCGCGCGGGACGGCGGTGACCAGCGGGCCGTTGTCGACGAGACGGGCTCCCGGGACCAACGTGTGGCCCAGCCTGCGTAACAGGCGCCTCGCCGTAGCGCTGTCCGGCTTCCGTGCGGCCAGGAAGCGCAGCGATTCAGGCAGGATCACCCACAGCACGGCCGCGAGAGCGAGTGGCAACAAGCCTGAGGCTACGAACAATGCGCGCCAGCCGGCGTGCGGGAGCAGGCGGGCACCCAGCAGTCCGGCACCAACCTTGCCGACGATCAGCGCGCTGATGCAGACGCTGAGTGCGACACTGCGCCGCTTGATCGGCGTGTACTCGGCAAGGAGCGTTGTGATGTTGGGCATCGCCGCGCCGAGGCCAGCGGACGCCAGGATCCGCCAGACGCTCAGGCTCCAAAGATCATGGGCATAGGCGCCTGCCAGAGTCGTCGCGCCAAACGCAGTTACCGATCCGATCAACGTCCAGCGCCGGCCGATCCGGTCACCTGCTACACCACCGACCAGCGCACCGAGCGCCATTGCGATGAAGCTGCCAGCGAAGATCGGCACGAAGGCGGATCGGGCCACGCCCCATTCACGGACGATCGACGGTAGAGAGAGCGCGAGCACTCTCGAGTCCAGTCCGTCGAGCATCGCTACCAGCGAAACCAGCAGCAACACCAGCTTCTGGTAGCCGGTCCACCGGCCGTGATCGAGGATGGGTGCGATGTCCTTGACGAGCCTCGATTTCGAATGCGGCTCGGAGAAACGTGTGCGTGTCTGGAGAGTAGACAAGATTGCATCCTGCGATTGCGTGTTTCGACATAAATGTGATGCAACCAGCAGCGATCAAACCGTCGCAAGAAAGAGATATGGCGAGGTCCGGTCCCGGGCATTGCCCGGGGAGCGTGGCATCACACGCGGTAGCTACACCTACGGGCGGCGCCTCTGGCGTCGAGGCGTTACGGGTGCTTGTTCCAGTCTTCGCGTTCCACGTTCACGACTCCGGAAATATGGCTTCTAGGAGAGTAGCGTGTTGTCCAGCAGAGCGGAAGGCGCCTCATTTGCACTTTATTCATGAGTCTGACGCCATCCCGGGTTCTGGTCGTCAGGAATAATTTAGTCATGCCAATGGTCAATCGCCGCTCATTCGAGATGTGCCTTGCGTTGTTCTTCATGGATCTCGCAACGTCACCGCGCCTGCCCGCTGTGCGCGGCTGATTGTCGGCGCGTGAAGCACGACCGGGTACCGGCGACGCAGTCTCGTCGAGAGAGCAGTGGTGAGATCGAACTGATGCTTACGGATGCGATGTGTCAGTCCGATACCTGCGACTAAATGTCACCAGACCGGGCCACTACGGAGTATCGAACCCACCGCTTTCAATAGAGGATCCTGTCCCCGGGACGCGAGATGTGCAAACATGACGCGAACGGTCTTCTGTGCCTCGCAAACGATATCGACATCTCCGCACAGTTGAGCCTCCCTTGCCGTGTCTGCATGCAGAAGTCCAACTCCGATTCCGCCGGCAAGCAGTGTGCGCGTCACGCTTTCGCGGTCGATGCTCATGATCCGCCTGGGACGGAAACCGTGCGTCCTGAACAGATTCTCGGCAACCTGTCCGCAACAGAGGCTGGTGGTCGGGAAGATCCACGGATATTCACCGAGTGCCTGCCAGTTCACCGGTTGCGAAGGGTCGATCAACCCGACGGGTGCCGCGAGATCGATACCGAAGCGCGATACTTCGATGGTTGCCAGATCGACGTCGGGCTCGGTTGCCTCGTTATAGAAACCGGCGTCCAGTTCACCGTGGAGGATGCCATTCAGCGTATCGAGCGATGTGCCATGCTGGATTGTGACTTCCACGTCGGGATGGTGCTCCGAGAGTTCCCAGAGCAACCGGCCAATCGACGCGGCACTCGATCGGCCTCCTGCCCCGAGACGAAGCCTCCCGGCGAGATGTCCCTTGAGCCGCGTGGCCTCGTCGATCAGGTCGCGATGGGTGTCGAGCGTGTGCTCTGCCTTGATGAGAATCCGCTGGCCGTCGCCGGTCAAGCTCATGCCGCGCGCAGTGCGCTCGAACAGAGTGATGCCGAGCATGTCCTCCATCGCCTTTACATGAGCGCTGACCGCGGGTTGACTCAGACACAACCGTTCCGATGCGCGCGTAATGCTGCCCTCACGCGCGACGGCAACGAAAGTCTTCAGTTGATGAATTTCCATGCCAATCCCTTCCATGATTCAAGAGGGTTTGCCTGACGTGATCAACGCAAGTCGAGAATGCATCGCCATAAAAATTCAATGGCATCGGAACACGTGCGGCGCCCGCGGCGCCCGTCGTAACAAGGTCGACCACGCCTGCAGGATTCGAACCGGCGATCGTTGACGCCACGGCGCAAGAGAAAGCGGGCGCGCTGGCTGAACGGCTCGAGCCAACCACGATCCCGCAGCCCCGGTCTATCCTGTCCTGCATTGCCCCGCTCCTCTCATCGCCTCATGATCGCTTCACTCCGGCTCTGATGATCTTTTCATTTTGCGAATTAATCTTGAAGGAGATATGGTTATTATCGTAACCCGGTGACCCCGACCGTGGCTGATTATAATTAATTCAGCACGCGCGCTCAAATAATAAAGGTGTCTGTGAGAATATTTCAGCTTTTTACTCAAGACGCATAGATATTCTATATAAACACTCGACAACCCGATCTGCACCAGACGCGAGATGCGCGAAATGCTTGTCCTGGATTCCGGAAGGGTTTTCTGGAGGATCTGCCGAGGGGTCTGTATAGATCTCGATGATGCATTGCGCATCAAAAACCCAAGCCGCTTAACGAGTCACTGCGCAGATCTCGCGAACCTGGCTGCGCAGCCAGCTATGCGCTGGATCGGCATCCAGCCGCGGGTGCCAAAGCAACGAAACAGTGATCTCTGGCGCTGCAAACGGCAGAGGGAAGCTATACAAGCCGGCGCGCATATTGCCGGTGGTCCGCTCGGGAACACTGACGATAAGTTCGGAGCCCCGCACCAGTGCGAGCGCGGTCGAAAAGCCGCCGACGATCGTGACGACCTCTCGTTCCAGTCCGAGCAGCTCCAGAGCGTCATCCATGATCCCCCTGTCCGCGCCGCGCCGCGAGACCAGGATATGCCTGCCCGCGGCATAGCGCTCGGGGGTAATCTCGCCCTCGCTCAGGGCGTGCCCTGCTCGCACCACGCCAATGAACCGGTCGCGGAACAAGGCCTGCACGCGGACCTCAGGGCCGGTTATCTTGCTCACGACGCCGGTTTCCAGGTCGATGCTGCCGTCGCGAAGCGGCGTGCTGTCCTTGTCGACTTTCTGGGCGAACCGCAAACGCACGCCGGGCGCCTGATCGGCGACACGGGCGATGAGCTCCGAGCCGAAATTTTCGACGAACCCGTCGCTGGCGCGCATCGAAAAGGTGCGCACCAGGCGCTTGAGATCGAGCTTCTCAGTGGGGCGCAGAACCGCCTGGCCGTCCTGGACGAGCTGGCTGACCCGCTCGCGCAGTTCCACCGCGCGGGGGGTGGGCACGAGACCCTGTCCGGCCCGGACCAGCAGCGGGTCACCGGTCGTTTCGCGTAGACGCGTAAGTGCGCGGCTCATCGCCGATGGGCTGAGCCGTAATCGTTCGGCCGCACGGGTAACACTACCTTCCGTAAGCAGCACGTCCAAAGTGACAAGTAGATTGAGATCGGGAATCGACATGCGCGAACGGTAGCACATTTTAAACTTGATATAGCGTCAAACGCATGAATTAAGTGCAAACAAAGCGTCTTCCATAATCCAGATTTGGCAATATAGTATTTGTTCCTATGACAGCGGCTGGCTGTTTTCGTAAGTTGGGGCGGATCAGTTATTCTTCGCGCGGTTTGAAAGGGATTAGTATGGAAATCCATCAACTGAAAACTTTCGTTGCCGTCGCTCGCGAGGGCAGCATCACGCGCGCGTCGAAACGCCGGTGTCTAAGCCAACCCGCAGTCAGCGCTCATGTGAAGGCGATCGAGGACACGTTGGGCATTACGCTGTTCGAGCGCACTGCGCGAGGCATGACGCTGACCAACGACGGCCAGCGGATCCTCGTCAAGGCGGAGCGGGCGCTCGACACGCATCGAGACCTGACCGAGGAGGCCGCGCGCATCAAAGGACGTCTCACGGGAAAGCTGCGCCTCGGGGCAGAAGCGAGTTCGAACTCCGACGCCATCGGTCGGCTGCTCCGGACGCTTTTCGAACGCTTCCCCGAGCTGGAAGTCACACTGCGCCACGGGACTTCGCTCGACATATTGAACAGCATCCGCAATGGCGATCTCGACGCCGGCTTTTATCACGAGACTGGCGAACCTGATGCAGATCTGGTGACCTTCGAGGTATCGCGCTTCGACATCTACGTGGCGGCGCGGCGCGGGCTCTTCACGACTTCACAGCCACCGGACTGGCGAACACTGGGTGAGATGCCATGGATCATCTCGTCTGCCTCGTTCTGCAGCGGACAGGTGGCGGAGGGTCTGTTCCGGGCACACGGCTTTCGCCCCAGGCGAATCACGCACGTCGATCGTGAAAGTGTGACGCGGACGCTGCTTGCAGCGGGGCTCGGAATTGGACTTCTGCACGCCGAAACCGCGCACGAAGCGCAACGCTGCAGCGAGGTCGATCTGCTGTGCGAAGCGCAGAAGTCCGTGCGCGTTTTATTCGCGCATTCCGCGAATCGTATGCAGAGCCCGGCTTTGGGTGTGGTGAATTCAATACTCCATGCGGGGATGAGTGGTGAACGGTCGTTCAGTTACGTCGTGCGGCGGCACGCGCTCACGCGGGACGATATTCTCGTGACGGCTTGACGGTAGCGGCGCAATTCGAATGCTTTGAATTCGTCGAGACCGACAGGAATGGCGTGCTTCCTCCCTGACTGAGCTATTTGCGCCGCGATCCTTGCGGCGGCAGATCCGCTTTTGCCGGCTCCACGAAAATCGTCCCGATCTATCGGCGCATCGATGGCGCGTACGCCCGGACACAACGCACAGGTTCTGGCCCGTGTCCGGTTTTGCTTACAGCGCTCCCTGGAAGTCCTGGA
The DNA here is from genome assembly GCF_007556815.1 of Paraburkholderia megapolitana. Taxonomy (NCBI): domain Bacteria; kingdom Pseudomonadati; phylum Pseudomonadota; class Betaproteobacteria; order Burkholderiales; family Burkholderiaceae; genus Paraburkholderia; species Paraburkholderia megapolitana. The sequence continues at coordinate 817,395 of NZ_CP041743.1, read as the reverse complement.
TGGTGTGCTTGAAGGCCTCAGGTATCGCATACGTGGCGTGTTTGTCGTAGTCGTACATGACATGCACGGACGTTGCCTTTGCGACGACTTCGCCCTTGTCGTCGTCGATATGCATTACGTGTTCCATCTCGAAGCTCTTCGTGCCGTACTTCGTGATGGCGCTAAGCACTCGAAGTTTGTCCCCATATTTTGCCTGGGAAATATATTCACAGGATGTCTTGACCATGATGTGGGGCAGTTTCTTCGACTTCGGAATTTCCAGAATGCTATGCATGTACTCCAGATATGCATACTGCATGTAGTCGTAGTAAACGGGACTGCTCACATGCCCCATGGAATCGGTGTCACGATAACGGACCTCGACATTGGTTTGAAAAGATTTGCTCATCATTTATCTCTCGGCTGACTAAAGGGTATTGACGGGCACGAGCCCGATGTTCTTGATTTTTACCTGCATTTCAACTGCCGACCGCTAACGACCCTGAATCGCAAAAACCGCTGACAGCCGCCACTGTTCGTCAAGCCGATGAAGCGCTTTCCCTGAGCGGATACGTGGCGTCAATCGAACCCATGTCTCGCCCTTCGGAGCAAATCTGACTCTTCCTCGAACATTGGACAAGGAACGGCTCCGGACATGGACATCCAATACAGTCTAAAACCATGCAAAGACAGATCGACGTTAAGGCCTAAGGCAAATACCGCACAAGTCACAATACTTGAGGGGGGTTATCAATTTCCTTGAGGGGTCTTGAATTTCCAGTTCTATTAACGGCACAGGTATGGTGGTTTCCGCTATGCTGATTCTTTGGAATCCAAACCACCGATGCAGAAAATATCGGAGCGACGACACCAGATGGAGCGTCGCGATGCATCGGACGCAACCGCGTCCACCGCACCCAGTACATTCTTCGAATTTCTTGCGAGGTAGAAATTGATCCACGAAACGGCGGTATCGACGGTTGCCTCTGCTTCGCGCGAAATCCGCGACTTCATTCTGAGTCAGCCGGAGCTGCTAGCGCGGCAAAGCTACAAATGGCATCTTTATCCAGCGGGCGTCATCGCGGCGTGCGTGGCCGACATGGATTTCCGCGTCGCGCCGGAAGTGCAGAGCGTTATCCAGTATGGCCTCGAAAAATCGGATTACGTATACCCGCTGCGTGATGGTCGCAGGGCGGACCGGGCAGTCGCTGCGGCATTTGCCGCGCGGATGAAGCATGGCTTCAACTGGGATGTCGATCCCGCTCAGGTACTGGTCGTTGCCGATCTGGTACAAGCCACCTATGCTTCGATCCTTGCGTTCTCCGAACCCGGAGATGGCGTGGTGCTGCAGGTACCGAACTATCCGCCGTTTCGCGAAGCGCTCGAGGTCACCGGCCGGCAGCTGATTCCACTCGAGATGGAATGGACCGACGAGGGCTACGTTTTCGATCTCGAGAAGCTGGAAGACCGTGTCGATGAACGTACGAAGCTGTTCATCCTCTGCAATCCCCAGAATCCCACGGGACGCGTTTTCACCCGCGCCGAACTGGAGCGCGTGGCGGCGTTTGCTGAACGGCACGACCTGATCGTCGTGTCGGACGAGATCCATTCAGACCTCATCCATCCGGGAGCGACGCATCTTCCGTTCGCCACGCTGTCGCCCGCTGCGGCGAGCCGGGCCATCACGCTCAACTCCGCGTCGAAGAGCTTCAATATTGCCGGCTTGCGTTGCGGGCTGGTCCACTTCGGTACGGAGGCGCTAATGCAGCGCTTCCACGCGCGGATCCCGATCAGGCTCACGGGGTCCGTCAACAACGTTGGCATCGATGCGACGGTCGCCGCCTGGACGGACGGTCAAGCATGGCTCGATGCCGTACGGGTGCATCTGCTGACCATGCGCGACTACGTGGCGGGAATTCTGCGCGATGAAATTCCGGAGATCCGTTTTCACGTGCCAGAAGCGACCTACCTGTTATGGATGGATTGCAGCGATCTGAACCTTGACGGGTCCGCTTCCAGTTTCTTTTTGAAGCAGGCACGAATCGGTTTCAGCGCTGGCGAGACTTTTCATCCTGACGCGATGAACTTCGCGCGTATGAATTTTGCTACGTCGAGGCCGATCCTCAACGAGATACTCGAACGAATGATCACGGCGGTCCGTTCCCTTCGTCGCTGAAGCAACTCGCGCAGCCGAAGCGCGTCGGTCGCTCCGGAACGATGTTGACGCGATAACAGCCCTTCCCGGTGGCCCACACCGGCCTCGACACAAATCACAACCTTGATCGAACGACGCGCTGCGGTGTCGCGCTCGGCATGTCGAGCGCGTTCGCACGCCTAACGTGAGTTCGCGTGTTGTGTTCCATTACACGGCTATCAGGAATATGGAGCGCAGCATTCACGATTTTTGAGTTGTGCTGGGAGCGGGTTGAGGCTTATCTTGCTTATTCCAGACATTCATATCGATATTCATTTTTGACTGAATTGCTTAGCAGCCTAAAGATTGCAAATTTCGCTTTGAAATAGGGAAGCGTGCAGGCAGTTCTGTCGATCAGAAATGGTTTCGATTGAATCGTCAGCCCGCGGGAGTCAGACCCGCGGAGGTTTCAGTTTTTCGCTTGGTGACCCGTATATCCAGTATGCATCGAAATTCAGCGAGACATGTCCGGAATGCCGATCCAGCATTCCGGACATGTCTCGGATGGTGAGTAGGACTGCCCGGAATTAATTCTTTCAGAGGCGTTTGAATGCAAAGAATTCTCTACAGCCTGGCCTGCGCGGATCGGGTTCGCCATTATTCGCCGCATGTATGGAAAATCATTCTGGCGCTAAAGCACAAAGGATTGGATTTCGAGCTCAAACCGGTGTCCTTCAAGGAAATATCGCAAATCGAGGATGGCTCGTTTAAGAGCATTCCCGTCCTTAACGACAACGGGCATCTGGAAGGCGACAGCTTCGGAATTGCCGTCTACCTCGAGGAGCGCTATCGCGACGGCGATAGCCTGTTTGGCGGCGAGGGTGGACTCGCGACCGCGCGTTTCGTCGAAGGCTTCAGCCAGGCGGTGATCCATCCTCCGGTTTCGACGATCGCGGTACTGGACATGCACGCGATGATGTCGCCGGAAGATCAGGCGTATTTCCGTGCGGCGCGCGAAAAACGTTTCGGCAAGAGTCTGGAAGCGTTTCACGCGAACAAGGACGTGGAGCTGGCGGGACTCGCAGCCAGGCTCGCGCCGATGCGTATCGTCCTGGAAAAGCAGCCATGGATGGGTGGACAGCGTCCGCTATTCGCTGACTACATCCTGTTTGGCGCATTGCAGTGGGCGCGCATTTGCACACCCACAAAGCTGCTTGCCGACGACGACCCGATCACGGAATGGTTCGAGCGGTGTCTCGACCTTCATGGCGGCATCGGGCGCTCGGCCGCCGCTTCAGTTGAGCACGACATTCAACACACGATGCTTTGAAACCGCGCTTCGATTCACTAGAGGGGACCCCAGATGGCTCGTGATATTTCGAATGCAGCACCGATCAGCAGTCTCGACTCACTGATTGCCCATCATCGCGATGGCTGCAAGCCTGAAGGGGCATTCCGGATCGGTACGGAACATGAAAAGTTCGCTTTCTTTCGCGACGGGCATCGTCCTGTCCCGTATGACGGCGACGCCAGCATTTCAGCGCTTCTCAATGGTATGAAGGCCAGACTCGGCTGGGAGCCGATCCTCGATGAAGGCCGGATTATCGGGCTGACTGGGCCGCAAGGCATGGGTGCGATTTCGCTGGAACCAGGCGGACAGTTCGAACTGTCCGGCGCCCCCGTCAGCAATTTGCACGAGACGTGCAAGGAAGCTGGGCACCATCTGTCGATACTGCGCGGCATCGCTGAACCGTTGGGCATCCGGTTTCTCGGTGCCGGCTCGAGCCCCAAGTGGCATCTGGACGACACACCGGCTATGCCGAAGTCGCGCTACGAGATCATGCGGCGCTATATGCCGAAGATCGGTAGCCGTGGGCTCGACATGATGTATCGCACCTGTACGATTCAGGTGAATCTGGACTATTCGTCGGAAGCCGATATGTGTCGCAAGATGCAGGTGTCGATGAAACTCCAGCCGCTGGCGACCGCAATCTTCGCTGCATCTCCCTTCACCGAGGGCCGGCCGAACAACTTCCTGTCCTGGCGATCGGACGTATGGCGCGACACCGATAACGCGCGCGCCGGCATCCTGCCGTTCGTCTTCAATGAAGACTTCGGCTTTGTCGATTATGTGAAGTGGGCACTCGACGTCCCGATGTATTTTGTCATTCGCGACGGCAAATACCGCGACTGCACCCACATCACCTTCCGGCAGTTCCTCGACGGCGCGCTGAAAGGCGAAATCGACGACTGGCAGCCCAACATGGGCGACTGGACCAATCACCTGTCGACGCTCTTCCCTGAAGTCCGGCTCAAGAGCTATCTGGAGATGCGCGGCGCAGACGGTGGGCCTCTGCTGCGCATTTGTGCGCTGCCGGCTTTCTGGGTTGGGCTGCTCTATGACAACGAAGCGCTGCAAGCTGCGCAGGAACTGACGGCCGACTGGACCTACGAAGAAGTACTGGCCCTACGCAATGAAGTTCCGACCCACGCACTGAACGCGCCGTTTCGCGGGGAGAAACTACTCCACGTTGCCGAAGAAGTCATGGACCTCGTGCGTCTCGGCCTGAAGAATCGCGACCGCCGCAACAGCGACGGCTACGACGAGCGCATCTTTCTGGCACCGATCGAGGACATGCTCGCACGCGGCACCACGCTGGCGGAGGACATGCTCAATCACTATCGTTCCCGGAGCGGCTCGATCGACTCGATCTTCGAGCAGTACCAGTGCTGAAACGTGGTCCGGGCAGCGGACGACGGTCCGTCTGGGACATCGTCGCTGCCGGCACGTGATGGCTATCGAGGCGGGTTGCCGATCCAGTCACGCAACTAGAGGGTAGAAATCAAATGTTATTCGGTTTCTCGGACGACCAATTAGCAATCCAGAGAAAGTATCTTGCGATCGGTGAAGAAATCGCCGATGCAGCAGCTGCTTCTCCGGAGGGGTTTGATTTCGATGGCTGGAGAAGGCTGCGCGACGAGGGATTGTGGCGCCTGATCGTACCAACCGGAGCGCTCGATGCCGACTGGTGGACATTTACGGCGGCACTCGACGGGCTCTCGTCGTCGATCAGGACCCCGGAGCTCCTGCTTTCCGTGATTGCGCAGGCCGGCATGGTGCGCGCACTCGAGCGGCACGGCAACCCGGCCCAGAAGGATCGCTACCTCGACGCCATCTTGCGCGGCGACGTGAGTGCGACGTGCATTGCGGAGCCGACAACAGGGACGGACGTGAGAAGTATCGAGACGTCGCTGACCGAGGTGCCCGGTGGCTATCGGCTCAACGGCACGAAATTCAATATCGCGCATGCGCCGATCATGGATTTCGCACTGGTTGTCTGCCGGCTACACGGAAAAGAGCAGTGCAACATCGAGCTCGCTTTGCTCGATCGCAAGACAGCCGGGTTGTCCATCGGGCAGGTCGACGACAAGCTCGGTAATCGTAACCTGCCGACCGGGGAAATTCATTTTCACGATGTCGAAGTCCCGCACGAGCGTGTGCTCGGAAAACCTGGCCACGGGCTGTCGACCCTCATCGACATCATTTCGTTGGGGCGTCTCTATTACGGTCTCGTGGCGGCGAATCTCATCAGGCCGTATCTCGTCGATGCAATGAACTACGCCGCGACGCGAACCAGCTTCAAGAGCCAGATCGACTCACACCAGTACGTGCAACGACGTCTCGTCGACCTGCGCATCGGTATGGAGCGCTCGCGCTGGCTTGCCTACGGCGCGCTGTCGCAGTTGCTGACGGATCACCCCGAGGGACTGATGATGAGTTCCATCGCGAAGCTCGTGGGTGCCGAGGATCTGATCGCGAACGCGACGAACCTGATGAAGCTCTACGGCAGTCTCGGCTATCACAATGGTCGTGTCGCCGAATTGATGAAGAACGCGTTGGGCTTCGCGAGCGTGGGAGGAACCGAAGAAATGCATCGGAAGAATATTTTCAATCAGATGAAGCGTTTGGCCGGTTGAGAGCGACGGTAGGCAAGCTCGCGCCGTGTCGCCAGGTTCGCACCGTTCGCACGATTGCTCCAGGAGTAGGCACATGTCTTCGATGGTCATCAATGCGGGAAAAACCGAGAGCGTCGGGATTATCAAGCCTGCGAAGCTGCTCCAGCAGCTTCCCGCCGGACCGAGGAGCCGCCAATGCGTACTCGATTCGCGCGTCGCCGTGAATCGCACGTTACGCGGCGGCCGGGACAAGCTGCTTGTGATCGTCGGACCGTGCTCGATCCACGATCCACAAAGTGCCCTCGAGTATGCCGGTCGACTGGTGCGCGAGCGTGAGCGCCTCGGCACCGAACTGGAAATCGTCATGCGGGTGTACTTCGAAAAACCGCGCACGACGGTCGGCTGGAAGGGACTCATCAACGATCCGTTCCTCGACGGCAGCTTCGAAATCGAGCACGGGCTGCATCTTGCGCGCGAGCTGTTGCTCGCTATCACGTCGATGGGCTTGCCGGTTGCAACGGAATTCCTTGACCTCGCGACACCGCTTTATCTTGCCGACCTGGTGAGCTGGGGCGCCATCGGCGCACGCACCACGGAGTCGCAGGTGCACCGTGAACTGGCCTCGAGCCTGCCTTGCGCAATTGGCTTCAAGAACGGTACAGAGGGATGCGTGCAGGTGGCGATCGATGCGATACGCGCAGCGCGGCATCCGCATTGCTACCTCGGCGTCGATGGGCAGGGCGAACTCAGGAAGCTCGCAAGCACGGGCAACCGGGACGGTCACCTGGTGCTGCGCGGCGGCAAGGTGCCGAACTATGAGGCGGAGTACGTCGATGAGGCGTGTCGCGCGCTTGCTGCCGCGGGTCTCAACGAAAGCGTGGTGATCGACGCGAGCCATGGCAACAGCCGCAAGTGTCACGGCAACCAGCGGTGCGTCTGCGAGTCCGTGGCCGAACGGGTCGCGCGCGGCGAGCAGCGGATCTCGGGTGTCATGATCGAATCGCATCTCGTCGAGGGCCGGCAAGATGTCGGTACGAACATGTCGCTGGTCTACGGCCAAAGCATCACGGACAGTTGCCTCGGCTGGGACGACACCGTTAGCTGCCTGAACACCCTGGCCGACTCGATCCGTTGCCGCCGGGTCGCGCGGCAAAGTACCGTGCTTTCGTTTGCTCTCCCGGCATGAGGCGGCGACCTGGCGACGGGCAGCGCAATCCTGCCGCGCGGGGCGCTGATGGCCAACGGCGCAGCGCCATGCCGTGGCTGTCAAATGGACGGTTCTCTTTAGTGGAACACTGAGATGGCCATCGTGCCTGAACACGTCTCGCGCCAGCTCGAGTCGATATTTGCCGGTCGCGACGATCGGGCGTTCGTCATACTGCGGGTCCGGGCGCAACTCTTCTCCGATACCCACGCGCTTGCGTGGCTCGCCCGCATGCGCGAGCGCTACGACAGCGAGCTCGAACTGCTCTTGCTCATATCCTCAACCGATCAATGCCACGAGCCCGACGCCAGTGAATCGATCGACCTGCCCCTTGCGACCGAACTCGCGATCTGCGGCGCGCCGAAGCGCTGTGAGTCTGTCTCGCTGGTTAGCTGGATGCTATGCGATAGCGTGCGGCCGCGCCCGGCGGATTATCTTCGAGCGGTCCTGGCGTCGCGCAGCATCGGGTGGTTGCTGAGTTGCCCGCTTAACGAGTCGATTGCCCGGATCGCAGACGACGCAGGGCTCGATGCGTGCAATTTGCGGCGAACGGTGCTGGATCTGAGTGGGAGCGGCATACCCGAGACGTGCGTAGCCGCTTATGCGCATGCCTTTTTTCTCGAGCGAGTGGCCAACGGCGATGAGCCATGCGGCATCGCATTCGATCTTGCCGCCTCCGGCGAGTCCGGCCCGGCGGACAAATGTGCGTGGCAAGTAGACGCAACCGAGGCATTGCTGGATGCGGTGGCCAGTGCCATCACGATGCGCCGTATGACGGCGCATACGAGATTGTCGATCTCGTTGCGCCGGATGCTGTGATACCGCCGGTTTCCCGCCCTTCGGTTGCTCGGGGTTCAGCGGATAGCAGGCTGCGACGGGTTCGCGCCGATCGTTATGCCACTGTCGGTTTCCCAGGATCCGCCCAGCGCGCGCACCAGGTCGACGCATGCCGTGAGGCGCCGTGCCTGCAGCGTGATCTGCGTTTCGCGTACCTGTAGCTCGGCCGTTTGAGCCGTCACCACCTGCAGGTAGTCCACGGCACCTTCGCGGTACTGGACGTTCGCAAGTTGAGTCGTGCGCTGCGCGGCCTTCACGGCCTCCGCTTCGCGCTGTGACGCATTCGCGAGCCGGTTGATCAGGGCAAGCTGGTCCTCGACTTCGCGAAACGAATCGAGCGTGGTCTGGCGGTAATCGGCGGCTGCCTCGTTCAGTTGCGCACGCGCCTGATCCAGATCCGCGCTTCGGCTCCCGCCGTCGAAGATCGGCAGCAGCGCGGCCGCGGGGCCGAGCGCCCACACCCTGTTCGCCGCCGAGAACAACGTGCCGGCCGTAGCCTCGACCCCTCCCGAGCCGCCAAGGGTGATGGCGGGAAAGAATGCCGCTCTCGCCACACCGATGCGCGAGTTCGCGGCGGCGACGCGGCGCTCTGCTGCCGCCACGTCGGGACGTCGTTGCAACAGTCGGGACGGTGCCGTTACCGGCACCGGAGGCGGCTCGGCAAACACCTGCTCCGGCGCGATCGAGAAGACCGACGCCTGCTCGCCGACCAGCACCGCGATTGCATGCTCAAGTAAAGCCCGATCGGCCATTCGCTGCTCGATGTCCGACTGGGCCGACGCAAGCTGAGTGCGTGCGCGACCGACGTCGAGTTCGCTCGCGGCGCCGCCCGCGAAGCGCTTCATCGTGAGCTGCAAAGCCGCGTCGTAGGCGTTGCCGGTTTGCCTGAGTAGCACGATCTGGGCGTCGAGGCCGCGCAACTGCACATAGTGATCGGCAAGTTCCGCTTGCAGGCTCAGCTTCACCACGGCGAGATCTGCCGCGCTCGCCTGCTTCTCCGCGTCGCCCGCCGCGACCAGATTGCGGACGCGCCCCCAGAGATCCAGTTCATAGGAGACCGATGCGCCGATTGCGTAGTCGCGATAGTCGATATGCGTGCCGGTGGACGGCGACGCCGTTCGCATTCGCGCCGCACTGGCCTTGGCGTCGAGTTGCGGAAACAGACCCGAGCGCGCCCGGCGCGCGAGCGCGCTGGCTTCGTCGTAGCGGGCGACTGCTGCGGCCAGTTGCGGACTGTCCGACATGACACGCTGCTCCAGCGCATCGAGTTGCGGATCGTCGATGATCTTCCACCATGCTCCGCGATAGGCACCGTCATCGGGCTGCGCGGGCGTCCATGGTCCGCTCTCCTTGAATGTCGTCGGCGCGGCCGCGATCGACGGTTGCGTGTAGCGTGGCGCGAGATCGCAACCCGACAGCAACAGCAACATCACGCAAACCGGCCAGCAGCATTCACGCATGACCCGGTCTCCCTGCGCGGACGATCTTCACCTGGTCGTCGGTGCGGATGTCTTCAGGAGGATTGTCGATCACGTTGTCGTCCGGCTTCAGTCCGGTGACTTCGAGCTCACTGCCGAAGTCCGTCTGGATGACGATAGGCTGAACCTTCACGCGACCTTGCGGGTTCGCGATCGCAACGGCTGTCCCTTCCCGCCGAAACAACAGGCTGCTCACCGGAATGCGGACGGCGCCGACCGCGCGGTGCTTGTCACGGTTCAGATCGAACGTCACCTGCGCATAGGCACCGGGTTTCAGGAGACCGGCGCTGTTGTCGTAGACGAGCTGTACCAGCATCGAACCGGACGCGGGGTCCACCGAATCCGCCGAGCGCGCGAGCGCGGCCTCGAAGGTCCGATGCGGATGATCCGAGACTGCAAACCGCGCAGTGAGTCCATCGCGCATCGTCGACGCATAGGCTTCGGGCACGCTCACGTAGATCCGCAGATGCGATACGTCGGAGATCGTGAAGAGCGGCTGGGTTGTCGTTGTGCCCGCGACAATCAGTGCACCGATGTCCGTCGAGCGACTGGTTACTATTCCGTCGAAGGGCGCGACGATCCGCTTGAAGCTTGTCAGCGTTTGCAGGCGCTGGACATTGGCCGCTGCTTCGTTGCGCATGGCCACGCGCGCAGCGAAATCGCCGCGGCGCTCGTCCGCATCCTGTTGAGAGACCGCTTCCTGGGCCAGCAGGCGACCCCAGCGCGCGCTGGTCGAGCGGGCCAGGTCGAGCTGGGCGTCGGCGGTCGCCAGTGCCGCGCGCGCAGCGTTCAACTGCTGGTCTACTTCCGGCGTGTCGACCTCGGCGAGGAGCTGGCCTGCGCGCACGGGCTGCCCAATGTCCACATACCAGCGGCGCAGATAGCCATTGGTCCGCGAATAGACGGGCGCCTGGTTCCAGGCCTGCAGGCGGCCCGGCAACACGAGGGCATCGGCCGCGCTGCCGCCGGGCCTGATCACGTTCACGGTCAGCGTCTGGTTCGCGATGGTCTGCTTGTGCAGATCGTCGCGCGCGGCGAGACGGATCGCTGTGCCCACGGCGAGGATCGCGATGAAGCCGATGGCGGCGACGATCGTGTACGTTCTGAGCGACGTGGAGCCCTGGGTGGGGAACCGATCTGTGTCAGACATTGGTGAGGGCTCCTTCGAAGTCGGAGCGGCGACCCAACGGCCGGCCGTGAAGAATGGCGAAGAGGGTAGGCACGAACAGGGTCGTCGCCCAGGTTGCAAACGCAAGGCCGCCAATTACGGCGCGGCCGAGCGGCGCATTTTGCTCGCCGCCTTCGCCGAGGCCGAGTGCCATCGGCGCCATGCCGATAATCATGGCGAGCGCTGTCATCAGGACCGGCCTCAGTCGGGTCATGCCGGCCTCGAGCGCGGCCCTGGCAGGGTTGCCGTGCTCGGCCAGCCGTTCGCGGGCGAAGCTGACGACGAGGATCGAGTTGGCGGTGGCGACTCCCATGCACATGATCGCGCCGGTGAGTGCGGGGACGGACAGCGGAGTGCCGGTCGCGAACAGCATCCAGCAAATGCCGGCGAGCGCCGCCGGCAGCGCCGAGACGATGATGAACGGGTCGACCCAGCTCTGGAAGTTGATCACGATCAACAGGTAGATGAGCACCACGGCGCCCAACAGGCCATAGCCCATTCCCGAGAAGGCGGTGTTCATCGACTCGTACTGGCCGCGCAGCGTCACGGTGACGGTTTCCGGCCGGTCCTTGTCGAGCCGCTGCAACGCGTTCCGTACATCGTCGGCTACCGCGCCCAGGTCACGCCCATCGACACCGGCGTAGACATCGATGAGCGGCCGGATGTTGTACTGCGTCTCCACGGCGGAAGTAGTGCCACGCTTGATGGTGCCCAGCGCGCCAAGAACCTGGGGTTGTGCGGTGCCGTTCGCAGTGACCGGAAGGTCGGCGATATCGTTGAGCGAATTCACACGGTATTCCGGCATCTGGATCACGACGGGGTAGGTGACCTTGTTCTGTGGATTCAGCCAGTAGATCGGCGCGGTTTGCGACGTGCCCGCGATCGAGGTCGCGATGCTGTTCGTGACGTCGACTTCATCGAGCCCGAGCTGGTTGATCCGGGTGCGATCGGCATCGAACCGCAGTTCGGGGTAGCTCGCGGGCTGCTGGATCCGCGCATCGACGAGTCCATCGATGCGACGGATCTCGCGCAACACCTTCTCCGCGTATTGCCGCGCCACGTCGGTTCGCATGCTGGTGATCTGAATGTCGATCGGTGCGGGCGCGCCGAAATTCAGGATCTGGCTCGTGATGTCGGAGGGCAGGAACGCGAAGGTCGCTTCCGGGAACTGTGCCGGAAGTGCTGCGCGCAGCGCGTGGACATAGCGCGCTGTCGGCTCGTGTCCATGCCTGAGCGCGACGATGATGTTGCCGTCCTGTGGGCCGATGGTTCCGGACGAATCGTAGACGGTGTTGGTGGGGCTGTTGGGCAGACCGATGTTGTCGGTGACGGAAGCCAGTTCCGCTGCGGGAATCTCCTGCGCGATCTGTCGCTCGATTCGCTGGAACAGCGCGGAGGTTTCCTCGATGCGCATGCCGATCGGTCCCCGGACGTGGAGCGTGAACGACCCCCCATCCACCTGCGGGAAGAAGTTGCGTCCGAGAAACGGGGCGATCAGCAGGCTGGCGAGCGTGAAGCCGAGAAAGCCAAGGACGAAGATGCGCCGGTTGCCGAGGATGGTTTGCAGCAGCTGTCCGTAGCGTGCACGAAAGGTCTCGAAGCGTCGCTCGAAGCCGCGCTGGAATCTGGCGAGACGGCCACCGCCACGCAAGCTGTCGGGGTGCGCGTCGTCCTTCGCGTGGTGCCGCAACAGATACATCGCCATCGTGGGGACGAGGGTACGCGACAGCAGGAACGACGTGACCATCGCGAAGATCACCGATAGCGCCATCGGGACGAACAGGAACCCCGACACCCCTGGCAGATAGAACATCGGCACGAAGACGATGCAGATACAGGCGAGCGAAAGAAAGGCAGGAACGACGATCTGCTGCGCGCCGTCGAGAATCGCGGTGCGGACGTCCTTACCCTGTTCCAGATGCCACTCGATGTTTTCGATGGTGACGGTCGCCTCGTCGACCAGGATACCGACTGCGAGGGCCAGTCCACCGAGCGTCATCACGTTGAACGTCTGGCCGAACGCGGACAGGGCAGCGACCGCGCCGAGCACGGACAGCGGGATCGAGGTGGCGACGATCAGCGTCGAGCGCCACGATCCGAGGAACAGCAGGATCATCAGGCTGGTCAGTGCCGCGGCGATCGCGCCTTCGCGCGCCACGTCCGCGACAGCCGACTTGACGAAGATCGACTGATCGTTGATCGGCGTGACGGTTAGCGCTTTGGGCAGTCCCTTCAACACGTCCGGCAGCATTGCCTTGACGCCGTTCACGATCGCAATGGTGGATGCCGCGCCGGACTTCAGCACGGTCAGCAGCGTCGAGCGCTGGCCGTCCACGTGCACGATGTTCTGCTGCGGCGCCGAGCCGTCGCGAACATGGGCGACGTCACCCATCCGGATCACGGCGCCGTTTACCGTGCGGATCGGCAGCAGGTTGAGCTGCTCGACCGACGGCGGCGCATTGTTCAGCCGGAAGTTGTACTGATACTCGTCGATTTTCACAAACCCCGCGGGCGTGATCTGCGTCTGGTTGGAAAGCGCAGCGGCGACGTCGTTCGCGGAGACTCCGCTCGACTGAAGGGCGTGCGGGTCGAGGTCCATCTGAATCTGTCTGACCCGTCCGCCATAGGGGTAAGGGATGGCCGCGCCGGGCACGGTTACCAGCCGCGAGCGAACGAAGTTCAGGCCGTAGTCGTATAGCTGCTGTTCGCTCAGCCGGGTGCCCGAGATGGCGAGCTGGACGATAGGCACCGTCGACGCGCTGTAGTTCAGGATGAACGGTGGCACGGTGCCGGGCGGCAACTGGCGCAGCATCGTCTGTGCGATCGCGGTGACCTGGGCGTTCGACATGCGGATGTCGGCGCCGGGCTGGAAGTAGATCTTCGTGATACCGATGCCGGTCAGCGAGAGACCCTCGATATGCTCGATGTCGTTGACCGTCGTGGTGAGCGAGCGTTGGAACGGCAGCTCTATGCGGCCAGACATGTCTTCCGGAGAAAGGCCCGGGTAAGTCCACGCGACGGCGATGACCGGGATGCGGATGTTGGGGAAGATATCGGTCGGGGTTCGAAACGCGGCGAGGCCACCGGCTATCATGATCAGCAGCGCCATGACCACGAACGTATACGGCCGGGCGAGCGCGATGCGGACGATGGCATTCATCGAAGGTTTCCTGATGTGACCCGGTTGCGCATCTGTTCACCCACCGCCCGGATCGAGCCGTCATGCGCGACGGCCTCGCACGAGGCAATCGATCGCGATCCCGGTGCGTTCGCGGGTCTTGACCAACCGCTCGACAGGTAGTGCCCTTTCTATCTCCAGCTCGCCACCGAGCGCTGCGACCACCTGTTCCGCGGCGTAGAGCACCTCGGGATGTTGCGGGCCGCCATAGCCGTGTGTCAGGTTCGAGGAATCGTGCGCGACGAGCAGGAACGTGCCGCCAGGCGCCACCGCTTTCGCCGCGCGCGCGAGGATGGGGGCGAGCTCGGCGAACGGAAGTTGCAGGTAGAACAGCACGACCAGATCGTAGCTGCGGCCCTCGGGCTCGTAGCGCGTCAGGTCCGCGACCTCGAAACTGATCCTGCCGTCCACCTTTCGTGCGGCGGCCAGCTCCTTTGCCTTGCCGATTGCCACGTCGGAGAAATCGACGGCGTGCACGGTCCAGCCTTGTCCCGCGAGCCACACGGCGTTGCGCGCTTCGCCGGCGGCCAGGTCGAGCGCGCGGCCGGGCGGCAGGTTCGCGGTCTCCGCCAGCAGGCAGTCGTTTGCCTCGACCGTCCAGATGAAATCCTTCGTGGCGTAGCGTCGGTTCCAGTCATCGGATCCCATGGTCCACGGCATTGCGTGGGTTCCCGCAGTCGCGCTGGCTGCATTCGCTGCGTTGCTTGCGTCGGCGGCGGCCGGTAGTGGCGTCGAGGTCATCGTTGGGATTCCAGAGCGCTTATTTTTTGCCTGCGCGTGCCTCTGCATCGGCAAGGGCGCCGCGGCTGGCGAGGGCGATCAGGAGCGCGATGACAAGGAGTACCGCCGAGACACTAAACGTAGTCCGCATGCCGATGGCGATCGCTTCGGGATGCGCAGTGGTGATGTCGGTCGTCTTCGACGCGAACGCGAACACCGCGCCCATGACGGACGCGCCGGTGATGAGCCCGAGATTGCGCGACAGGCTGAGCATGCCGGAAATGACGCCGCGCTGGTCCGGGTTGACGTCGATCATGACAGCCGTGTTGTTAGATGCCTGAAACAACTGGTAACCCGGCGTCAGGATGAAGATCCCGACGATGTAGCCTGCTACGCCGATCATCGACGGAAGCAGGGCGATTGCGAATGCGCCGATTGCCAGTGCGAGCAGTCCAATAAAGATGATCGCCGTCGCACCGAGGCGATCGACGATGCGGCCGGCTGGAATCCCGGTCAGCGTGGAGATGATCGGGCCCACTGCCATCACGGCCCCAACCATCGCATTGCTGAGCCCGAGTGCACGGGACAGGAAGAACGGCCCGACTACCAGCGTCGTCATCATCACGGTCGCGACGAGTACGTTCATGGCGAGGCTGGAACTCAGCACGACATTGCGGAACGCCGCCAGCTTGATCAGCGGGGATGCCACTCTTGCCTGCACGAACAGAAAGAGACCGGCGCCGACGACCGCAGCGATCAGCAGTATCTGGTTGATCCGCGCAAAATGGCCACCCCCGATCGTTACGGCGAGTGCGTAGGCCGCGAGCGTCACGCCGAGCAGCAGCGTGCCCAGTTTGTCGAAGCGGTTTCCGTTCGTCGCCGCCTTCGGCTTACCCTCAGGCAGGAAGCGCCGCGCGAAGACAAAATTGAGGATACCCAATGGCACCATGGCCAGAAAGATCGATTGCCAGCCGGGCCCGGCAACCAGCACGCCGCCGAGCGACGGGCCGAGCGCGGTGCCGATCGCGGACATCGTACCGAGCAATCCCATCGCGCTGCCGGTCCGTTCTTTCGGAACGGTCTCGCGGACCATGGCGAGGGTGAGTGCCATCAGGATCGCTGCTCCGATGCCTTGCACCACGCGCGCGGCAATCAATGCCCATAACGTGGGTGCCACACCGCACAGGACCGAAGCCAGAGTGAACACGGCGATGCCAGCCAGCAGCACCCGACGATGACCCATGATGTCGCCTAGTCGTCCGACGCCCACGATCATGATGGTGATCGCGAGCAGGTAGGAGACGACGATCCACTGAACTTCGGGGAAAGAGGCGTTGAATGCCAGGGCTATTGTCGGCAATGCAACGTTTGGACTACTGATTCCGAGCGACGACAACAACATGGAAAGCGCAAGCGCGACGAGCACCCATCGAACCGAATGCGTTTTTGCCGAACTTCCCGCGACGGCGCCACCCTCGATTGCTTGTGTTCCTTCTGCATTGACTGGTTTCAACATACCTCCCGCATATAGTGGTTCCTGAGGCCGAGCCTTGACCGGGAGCATAGCGCTGCGCCTGATACGGCGGAAGACGCTTCATCTGCACTTACTTTGTGCGCCTGACGCCATATCCGACCGTACGATGCCGGATCCATATCGACGGGCACGCCCAACTAATTCCCGTGTGCTGCATCGCGAATGCTGAGGGCTGTATTCAGGATTTGTGATTTGCCGCTTATTCCCATCGACGATAAGATCATTCCGAAATGTGGAAAAGAGGGCGCGGGTAATAGATGAATAAAAGTAACTGGTGCGTTATGTCTGTCTGCGCGCCGTTCTTTTGCGGTCCACCCGGCTTTTTCTTCAAGCGGTCTTCCTTCTGCAACCGCGTCCTGGCATGTGCGACGGCGCGACGCGACACTCATTCGTTCTTCAGGCGTTTCATCGGCACATCGCTCTGGCCTCCGTCGGGTAATTTTTCATCGGTGGCTTGGACACAGATTTTTTGCTTCCCCGGATGTGAATAAATGCACGACCTTCACGAAGGCAGAATTTCATGAGGTGTGTCCTTCGTGGCTCTATAGCGTGAACTGCGAGAGGCATCTCTGGCGCGAGTTCAACCTTATAACCGCACCATCTGTCGAGAAACAGGAGATACATGAATGTCCAAACTCATCTTGTCGGAAAAGCAGGGATTGCATGAGCAGTTCGGAGAAAAGGAAGAGATTGGCGGTAATCACTATCGGTCGTGGGTCGGGCCGCCGAACTACTATGACCTGATCGGCGCCACCCAATTTAACCTGCTCACGTTGTTCGGCATGCGCGAAACGTCGACGTTGCTCGACATCGGCTGCGGCTCTCTGCGCGGCGGGCGGTTTTCGATCATGTATCTCCGTCCCGGCAAGTACTTCGGCCTGGAACCGGAAGAATGGGCTGTGCAGGACGGCTTGCAGAGCCACTTCGGCAAGGAGTTCGCGGAGCGCAAGCAGCCGACGTTCGTGTACGACAGCAACTACACGTTCACGAAATTCGAGCGTAAGTTCGACTACCTGATGGCGCATTCCATCTTTACCCACGCGCCGGAAAAGCAGATCAGGCTTTGCCTGTCGGAAGCTGCCAAGGTGATGGCGCCTGAAACGATCTTCCTGGCGACTTTCTTCGAGAGCCTGGACGGCACCGACTACACCGGTGAAGAGTGGCTGTATCCAGATATCGTGCGGTTCCGCAAATCGACCATTACGTCGTTCGTGGAAGGCGCAGGTCTGGAGTGCCAGCATTTCGACTGGGCGCACCCGTTCAACCAGAAATGGGTTGCCGTGACGCTAAAGGGGAATATGCCGGACGTGAAGAAGCTGCTCGGCGGTTATATCTATTCCTACGAAGCAGCACTCGAACGAAGAGCCAACGCCACGACATGGCCCACTTCGCCGACGGACAATGCGACGGCGAAATGAGCGGTAGCTTCGGCTGAAACCATTCCTTCGTACAGACCGGATATGTCGGCGTGCAAGTTGAACGTTGCGATTGCGCGAGGCGGTTCCGACATGCTGGTCTTACGGATTTGAATCGTGTGTGATGGACCGGTGGGCGACGCAGCAGCCTCGAATCGAGCTGGTGAAACCCATGGTCTGCCTGATCGAGCTCTTGAGGGCCAATTTGCGATGACTAGTACTACGACCACCGAGACACAGAAGCCGAGAATACTGATTGGAGTAACGGGCTCTGTCGATGCCATGCTCCTGCCGCAGTACATCCGCGCCATCAGGGCGGGTCTTGACTGTTCCATGAGTGTGATCCTGACGCCGGACGCCGCCGACTTCGTCAATGCGGACAGCATTGGACTCATCGTCGAGCGCGTCATCAGTGGCGAGAGTCCGAAGGACTGGCCCACTGACCGGCCTGGTCGCATCGCCGGGGACCACGACCTGATGATCGTACTGCCGGCGACGGCCAATACGCTCGCCGCTGCCGCGAGCGGCACATCCCAGAACCGCTTGACGATGCTGATTCTCGTGGGCGTTTTCCCCATCATGTTCTTCCCCGTCATGGGCCCGACGATGTGGGAGAAGCCTGTGGTTCGCCGCAATGTCGCGAGAATTCGCGAGGACGGACACGAGGTTATCGAGCCCGCGTGGCGCGAGCAGTACGAACCTCACTATCGCCGTATGTACGGTCACTACACGCTACCTGATCCGGACGTTGTGCTCGCACACATCAAGCGTAAATTGGGCATTACCCGGTCGGCATCGTAGTGATATCGAACCGCACAGGAAGCGTATGGCGACGAACAATGTGATTACCCGCGAGCGGCTAAAAGATGGCTCACTACTCGCAGAGTGGCGGGCGACTGCCCCTGCGGGTTCGCCGGTGCGTTCCGATGAAGAGATCGCAGCTTCGCTGAAAGCGGCGCTGGCGGAGCGGCCCGACGAAGGCGACGTCTGGGTCTTCGGCTATGGCTCATTGATCTGGAACCCTACGTTCGAGTTTGTCGAGCAACGCACCGCGTTGCTACAGGGTTGGCATCGACGCTTCTGTGTGTGGACGAAGGGCGGTCGAGGCTCGCCTGACGCCCCCGGTCTCACGTTAGCGCTCGACCGCGGCGGTTCCTGTAGGGGCATCGCGTTCCGGCTCGACCCGAAGCAGGTCGATGAGGAACTCTTCATTCTGTGGCGACGTGAGATGGTGAGCGGTGTCTATGAAGCGCGCTGGGTCGACATCAAGGTCGAGAACGAGAAAACGATAGTGCAAAAGGCGAGGGCCATCACCTTCGTCGCCAATCGAAGTCATGACAGATTCACCGATCAGCTCTCGGATGACGAGATTGCGCGACGTATTGCTGCGGCGCGCGGTCCGCTCGGTACCTGCCAGGAGTACTTCATGAACACGATCGGACATCTCGAGGCGCTGGGGCTACGGGATGTCGGGCTGGAGCGCATCAGGCGCTGCATGTCTGCGAGGGAAACGTCATCGGATGTTCCGTTAGCGTGATCCCGCAGGATGCTGTTGTACGGCGCGGCGCCCGGCAACCGGGCGCGCCGCACGTTCGACGATCAGGCATGTGTCGATTTCATGCGCACCCGTTTTCCGTCGTGCATGACGCAGTGACTGCGCGATGCACTTTTTGCTCGCATCAATAGCGGTAGTTCACCGACGCAAGCGAATTAAGCTCGAAGCGACGCGAAGTAATCGGGCTGTCGGCGGCGTAGTGCTGCAGGCGGCCCGCTACGATCGAGATCGAACTCGTCCAGTGCTTCGAGAAATCGTGGCTCACGTAGAAATTCATATGGATGTCGCGGATGCCGGAGCCGGTATCGAAGGTCGGCAGTTTCGATGCAGCGCTTTGCTGCTGCGACACGCCGAAGAAGGTGCGCGTGTACTCGGCATCGGCCCATGTGAAACCTGGCCCGACTGAGAAGAGCCAGTTGTCGAGCGGCAGCGACGCGTACAGATCGCTCACGATCGTCTTGCCCTGCCTGTTGCCGCCGATATCCTGATACATCGCGACGGAACCGGTAAACGCCCACCACGTGTAATCGCCGAACAGTTTCAGTTTCGGGGTCCAGTGCACGTCGCCGAGACCGCGCAGCCGTGGGTCGTCCGATTCGCTGCGCGACTGGAAGTCGAGGCTCAACGCGGCGCCCAGGTGGTAGTTCGGGTCGCGCACCACGTTCACACCGAGCACATCGGGGCCTTGCGAGAAGAACCGGTCGTCGTATGAAATATCGAGTGCGGGGAACGGATAGACCTTCAGTTTGCTCGAGCCTGGATACGCGGGGGAGACAATCACGCCGGGGCCGAATGCGATCTTCCATTTACTGGGCGAGGTAGTACTCGCAGTGGTCGTACTTGTGTCCGCAGTTGCGGGAACATCGGCCGTCGCAGCGGTTGTCGTGGACGTTGTCCCAATGGCATTGGCCATAGGCGCCGCAGCCGCTGCCGGCTCGTCCGCGTACGCGCCGCAGGCAATCCCCGTAAGCGCAACAAGCAGTAAAGCGGAAAAAGTAGTGCGTGCAACGATCATGCGCGTTCCTTGCTAAGCGCCGACAACTGACGCAGCCGCCGCGCCAGCGCCTTCGAGACGACAGGCGTCTTCGTATGGTCGCCGGTGCTCGCCATTTCGCTTTCGCGCAGAAACGCAGCGGTTTCGCGCGCAACGACTTCGCGTTCGTTGTCGGAGGTGATCATGTGATAAGAGTCGTCGAGCCAGATCGTGCGCAGAAAGCTCGTATCGATTTCGTCGGCCACGAGAAGCGCGTTACGCGGGCTCGACGTTTCGTCGTCGATGGCGTGAATGATCAGGCAGTCGTTGCGGATCTCGCCTAGTTGCGGGCGCACCCAACGCACCAGGCGGCTTGCTTCGTGCAATGCGGGCAGCGAGATCGTAGACGGCCCTACTTCGCTGAAGTCGCTGCGTTGCATCGCCCGCGCGATCTTGGCGCGCAGCGCTTCATTGCGCAGGCCGAACGGCGCTGCTTCGCGATAACGCCAGTGTTTGCGCAACGGCGTGAAGTAGGCCCAGTCGAGCAGAAAGCGATACCACGGCATCGACCAGCCGTCGTAGGCGAGCGTGATTGACAGCAGCACGAGTGCCTGCGCGGTCGGCCGGCGGCGTGCAAGCGCCAGTGCGAGCGTCGAGCCGATCGACAGCCCGCAGATCGAGACGCGCGCATAGCGACTCGCGAGCGCATCGTATTCGGCGACGGCGGCGTCGAGCCAGCGCTCCATCTGCTGCTCCGGCATGCCTGCGCTATAGCCGTCGAGCACAGGCGCGCAGGTCGTGAATCCTTCGTTATGCAGAAATCGCGCGAGAAAGCGTAGTTCGAGCGGCGAGCTCGACAGGCCGTGCAGCAGAAGCACGGCGTGCTGGTCGCCGGCATTGAAAATAGTAGAAGCCCTGTCGATGATCAGTCTCCGATGCGCAGCACGAGGAAATCCCCCGCGTGCGTCGTGAAGCGTTCGCAGATGCAATCCACCAGTTTCGACGGGCCGTTGCTCGAGGCGATGCGCACCCGATGGCTACCGGGCCACAGGCCGTTCCAGAAGCGCTGAATGTCTTCGGGATGCACGTCGGCATAGCGAGGCCCCGGCGCGATTTCGCTCGGCAGTGCGAGCCGCACGCCCGCAATACCCGGCGCGCTGGCACCGTTGATCGCTACCGCCCCGTTGCGTTCGAGCGCCTGGATCAGGATGAACGCCTTGTTGTGCTGCGCGAGATGACGGAGCAGGCGATGGGTTTCATCGACGGCACGACGCGCGATGGCGCGCTCGTTGTCGTGCCGCAGCAGCATTTCGTAGCGCGACTGCGCGACCGACGCAATCAGCTCCGCGCGGAACTGCGCCCGGCGCAGGCGCTCGATCAGCGTGATGATGATCAGCGTGATGAGCGGGTACGAGATCACGAGGATCAGGTCCCGGCGGTCGAACACGTCGATTTGCGCGTAGGGCGGCACGAACAGGTAATCGGCGATGCCGAGGCCGAGCACCATCACAGTCGCCGCGGGCGCGAGCCCAAAGTAGTATTCGATCAGCGCGGCGGCGACACCGAACGTGGCGCTCGGCATGACCGGACCGATCAGCGGGTGGAGCAACAGCCGTACGACAGCGGCAATGACGACCGCGGCCGCCACGGCGATCCATGGGCGGGTTCCCCGCGGTGCCCAGCGTCGGGCGTTTTGAACATGCATAAAATTCTTTTGTTTGACCGGTCCGGTTAAAGACGATGCGACGTGCGGCCGGTTTAAGCGAGCGGTTCTGGATCGCGAATCATTCGCAACTTGTCCGGATTCCTGCATTTGCGCGCCGGCGCGCTGAATCTGCGACACGTGGCGCCGGGTGTACGGGAACGGGACTCCACAACCGGGTCGATAATATATAACGGCACCCCTTACCAAAGGTTGACGGTGGAAAACGCGGATTTCGCGTCAAACACCGCCGGGTCGGCGCGAGCGAGTGTAATACGGCGTAACCGCAAACTTACACGCTTTTGTCATGGTTGATAAAGCCCGATCTGGCGGTAGGGGGTATTGGTACCTGGCTGCGCGGTTGCGAAATGCCTGCGATGCGCCTACGACTCGCGTTCAATCGACGGTCGCCACGCACTCCATGCCCGCCTCGCGCAGAAAATGCGCGATGGTTGCCTCGACGATCGATGCGTCCAGGTTCTGCACGATAAAGACGAGCCGCGTCCTGCGGTCGTCGTCGGGCCAGCGGTCGAGTTGTAGCGGCTCGTGCAGCCACTGCTGCACGCCATGCAATACGACAGGCCGCGTTTCGCCGATGAAATTGCCGATGCCCTTCATGCGCAGAATCCGCTCGCCGTGATAGCCGAGCAGTACGGTCAGCGCGCTTTCAAGCGCCTGCATCGGCAGTGGCTGCGCGTAGCTCAGGCAGAAGCTCGCGATGTCCGGATGGGCCGTGTGGATTGCACGAGGCGTTGCGGCACCGCGCATCAGTTTGCGTGGCGCGGCCTCGGTACGCAGCCATGGGCGCAGCGCGCGCGGCGTCAGGATGTCGAGCAATTGCGCGGCGTCGATCTCGCCGTTGCGTACTGCGATACGCGGCGCGCCGGGGTTCAGTGCAGCGAGCGCGATCTCGAGCGCAGCAAGTGTCCCTGCGTCGACGAGATCGGCCTTGGTAAGCAGCAGGCGGTCGGCGACGGCAACCTGCTCACGCGATTCTTCGTGCTTTGCAAGTTGCGCCGCACCGTGTTTCGCATCGACGGTCGCGACGATGCCGTCGAGCCGCACGCGTTCGCTCAGCGCCTCGTCGCCGAGCAGCAGCGAGATGACGGGCCCCGGCCGCGCGAGGCCGGTGGTTTCGATCAACAGGCGCTCGAATGCCGGGATTTCGCCGCGCGCACGCCGCTCGAGCAGATCCGCGACCGTGGAAGCGAGACTGTCGCGCACACCGCAGCACAAACAACCGTTTGCCATCAGCGCAACGGTGTCGTCGCGGTTCGCGCCGACGAGCAGATGGTCGAGACCGATCGCACCGAGCTCGTTGACAACCACCGCGCAACGGCCGAGCGCTGGTTGCGGCAGCAACCGGTTGAGCAGCGTCGTTTTGCCCGAGCCGAGAAAGCCGGTGAGCAGCGTGACCGGAACTGCTGCGTCATGCGTTGCCTGCGTCATGTGCACTCGAACTCAGATGATCTGCAGGTCGCGCCCGACGATCACTTCGCCATCGAAGTGACGGCGCGCGTCGGCGGCCCACATGTCGTCGGTGATTGCGGGGTCGCCGCCGGGCACGAAATGACTCAGCACCAGTGTTTTCACGCCGGCAGCGGCCGCGATCTTGCCGACCTGTTCAGTCGATGTGTGGCTCTTCACGAGATGGTCGAGCAGCGTCGGTGCGTTGTCGACGCTCTTCATCAGCTTGGCTAGCGCAGGCAGATACATTACTTCGTGCACGAGCACATCCGCGCCTTTGGCGAAATCGGCGAGCGCTGGATAGTAGGTCGTATCGCCGGAGAACACGACTGTGCGGTCACGGGTTTCGAAGCGGTACGCGAATGCGGGTTTGATCGTGTAGTGATCGACGAGGGTCGACGTCACGCGCACGCGCTCGTCTTCCATCACGAGGCGCGGCCCATCGAACTCGTGAATGTTGATCAGCGGCCGCAACGGCGGACGACCTTCCTCGCGCATGCGCACGTCGAGATCGATTGCGTTCATGTCGACGAAGTCGTCGATCATCTTCGCGATGCGCGGCGGTCCGTACAGATGGACCGGCGTATGCAGCCCGGTGGCCCACGCGAGAAACACGAGGTTGCCGAGATCGGCGTTGTGATCCGAGTGGTGATGCGTGATGAAAATGTCGCGCAGCTTCGGCAGCTTGATACCCGCCTTGGTTAGCTGCAATGCGACGCCGTTGCCGCAGTCGACCACATACGGCTGACCATCGACGAGGAGCACGTTCGCCGGTGCTGCGCGCAGATCGGACGGCGTCGGGCCGCCTTTCGTGCCGAGCAGGACCAGCTGCGTGCCTTTGGACGACAGCGTGGTGGTCGATGCAGCGGGCGTTTGCGCGTCGGCCTGCTGCATCCACGGCAGCGATGCAGTGGCGCCGGCGGTGACGGCGAGGCGCATGAAGTCGCGGCGGTTGCGTCCGAAGGGTTGATCGCTCATGTGTGGGTCTCTTTCTCTTCGTCGAAGTTGTGGGTCTTGTCTTGTTCGGCCTCGCTAGCTACCGGCCGGTACCGCCATATAACCAAACCGGTGCGACAGACGTTGAGTCGCGGCAAGCAGCGTCAACGCAGGATGCCCCGCCGTATCGCTATCGAAACTACCCGCCGGCCCCATTACGGCGATCACCACACAGATGCTGCCGGTGTGATCGAACACCGGCGCGGCCAGCGTATTGATGCCGGGGATCGGCTTGTTCAACGCGGTGTCGATGCCGTTCGCACGGATCTGCGCAAGCCGTTGCAGATAGCCGGGCTGGAGGCGCGCCGCGGCTGCGCCGCGCGTGGACGATGATTGCGCGAAGATCTCCGCGGGTTCGGCGCCGGCCAGCCGCAAACCATCTTGCCCAAGCAGATCGCGCCGCACGTCGTCGGCAATGTAAGCGGCGAACACGCGGCCGATCGCGGTGTTGACGAGCGACATCACGGTGCCGACCCGCAGGCTCACGTGTAGCGGTCGCGGCGATTCTTCGAGCCGCACGACGGTCGGCCCGAGCGGCCCGAGCACGGCCATGGCGACGCTCATGTCAGTCGACGCCGCGAGTTCGACGACTTCGGCCTCGGCTTCGCGGGTTGGCGACAGACGTTGCAGGCCGATCAGCCCGAGTTCGAGCGCAAGCGGGCCGGCTGCGAAGCAACCGTCGGCGTCACGACTCAGCAAGCCGATCTTCTGCAGGCTCACGAGGTGCGGGAAGGCCTTCGCCGGCGGCATCCCGGCGGCCGCCGCGAGATCGCGTAGCGTGAGCGGGACACCTGCTGCAACAAGCGCGGCGAGCAGTTCGCCGGTGCTGTCGAGCGACTGGATACCGCGCTGCGGTTTGGTATCGGCGGCGGATGGGTCGAGCGTTTCGGTCGTCATGGCGTCGCCTCCAGCGTCGGCGATAGTGATAGCGCGGCGAGATCCGCGCCGATCGCCCGCGTGGTGTCGAGCAACGCGCGAGCAAGCGCGCCGTTCCATGTGACGTCGATTGCGCCGGTGGGGCCGATGGCGGTCAATGCAAGTTGCAGGCAACCGGCGGCGTCGCAGACAGGCGCGCTCAGGCTGCTGATACCTGGGCTCGGCGCATCGATGCCGCGCTCGATACCGCGCCGGCGGATCGCTGCGAGCGTTGCGTCGAACGCATCGCGTTCTGCGGTGGGAACCGGGTAATCGGTGAGCCCGGTCTGGTTTGCCAGCATCGCGTGTAGTTTGGATGGCGGCAGCCAGGCGCAGAACACGCGTCCCGTCGATGTGGTCGTCAGCGACATCACGGTGCCTACATGCAGGTTCACGTGCAACGGAAACCCTGCGTGTTCGTAGCGAACGATCGTCGGGCCTTGCGGCCCCGCGATGCAGATCGCGATGCTAAAACCGACTGCTTCGGCGAGCGCTGCGACACGCGGCACCGCGACGCGAAACGCCGGTTGCCGTTCGAGATGCAGCAGACCGAGCCGCAACGCCAGCGGCCCGGGTTCGTAGCGCCCCGATACGGCGTCGCGCTTGATGAGCCCGAGCCGCGCGAGACTGACGGCGTACGCATGCGCCTGACCCGGCGGGAGCGCCGCGCTCGCGGCGAGATCGGACAGCGCGAGCGGCGCGCGGGCGTGCGCCAGCGCGGCAAGTAACCGGCCGCCGACTTCCACGCTCTGGATGCCGCGCTGCGGTTTCTGTGCAGTAGCTGCTGCTTTGTCTGTACGTTGCGTCATCTGTCTCGTCGCTGTGCCCACTGCTGTACCCACCGCTGTGCCCATACATCCAGCCGTTCGAAAAAACGCCCATGTTAGCCGAAGCCGACCGGCTTCCTGACCATCATCGTACGCCGCTTAAGATTTGTATATAGCGATACATTTCGCTATTGACAAATAATCTTGGGCCGCCCTAAGATGGCTTCACCCCGCTATCCGAGCAGCAAACAATCAATGCGGGGCGAGACACTCCCCGCCATGCCGCAGGCCGCTTGCCTGCCGTTCCACCGGCCACATCGTCTCGTCCCGCCCGTCACAGTTCCACTGGAGGCAGACATGACAAAAGCATTTGCATCGCAGGCCGATCTCGAGGAAAAGAAAATCACGTTCACACAACTGTCCGAGAACGCCTACGCCTATACGGCCGAGGGCGATCCGAACTCGGGCGTGATCGTCGGCGACGATGGTGTGCTGATCGTCGATACGACCGCGACGCCCGCGATGGCGCAGGACCTGATCGCAAGGATCCGCACCGTCACCGACAAACCGATCAAGTACGTCGTGCTGTCGCACTACCACGCGGTGCGCGTGCTGGGCGCATCGGCATATTTCGCCGAGGGCGCGCAGCAGGTGATCGCGAGTCGCGGCACCTACGAAATGATCGTCGAGCGTGGCGAAGCGGACATGAAGTCGGAAATCGAGCGCTTTCCGCGTCTGTTCGCGGGTGTCGAAACGGTGCCGGGTTTGACGTGGCCGACCCTCGTGTTCGAACGCGAGATCACGCTGTTTCTCGGCAAGCTGGAAGTGCGCATCGAGCACCTGGGCGCCGGTCATACGAAGGGCGACACGATCGTCTGGTTGCCGTCGCAGAAGGTGCTGTTCTCGGGCGATCTCGTCGAGTACGACGCTGCGTGCTACTGCGGCGACGCGCAGCTCGAACAGTGGCCTGCCACGCTCGAAGCGCTGCGCGCACTCGGTGCGGACAAGCTCGTGCCGGGCCGCGGCCCCGCGCTGACTACGCCGCAGGACGTTCACAAGGGTATCGATTACACGAAGGATTTCGTCACGACGCTGCTGCAAAGCGGCCGCGAAGCGGTCGAGCAACAGCTCGATCTGAAGGCGGCGATGGCGCATACGCGCAAGGCAATGGATCCGAAGTTCGGCCAGGTCTTCATCTACGAACACTGTCTGCCGTTCGATGTGTCGCGCGCGTTTGACGAAGCGAGCGGTATCAAACATCCGCGCATCTGGACCGCGCAGCGCGACAAGGACATGTGGAGCGCTCTGCAGGGCTAGGCAATGCGCAGCGCCGAGAAGGCGCGCGGGAGACGGATGGAGACACTGTAAATGAGCATCGACTACCAGGCGCTGTCGTTCGACTACCGGCCGTGCCGCGAGCAGCGGCACGGCGTGGATGAGGCGAGCGTGCATCCGGTGATCGTGGTTGGCGCGGGGCCGGTGGGCCTCGCAACCGCAATCGATATTGCGCAGCAGGGCGTGCCGGTCGTGCTGGTGGACGACGACTGCACGCTGTCTACAGGTTCGCGCGCGATCTGCTTCGCGAAACGCACGCTCGATATCTTCGACCGGCTCGGCTGCGGCCAGCGCATGGTCGACAAGGGCGTGAGCTGGAACGTCGGCAAGGTGTTCCTGCGCGACGATCTCGTCTACACGTTCAATCTGCTGCCGGAAAGCGGTCATCACCGGCCTGCGTTCATTAACTTGCAGCAGTACTACGTCGAAGGCTATCTGCTCGAGCGCGCGAGCGAACTGCCGAACCTTGAAATCCGCTGGAAAAATCGCGTGACCGGTTTGCAGCAGGCAGGCGCGCCCGGTGCGCCGGATGCCAGCGTGACGCTGACAGTCGACACACCCGATGGTCCGTATGCGCTGCGAGGTCGCTATGTCGTCGCGGCCGACGGCTCGCGTAGCCCGTTGCGCGCACTGATGGGACTCGACAGCCGCGGACGCACGTTCAAGGACCGCTTTCTGATCGCCGACGTGAAAATGGAAGCGGATTTTCCAACCGAGCGCTGGTTCTGGTTCGATCCGCCGTTTCATCCGAACCAGTCGGTGCTGTTGCATCGTCAGCCCGACAACGTGTGGCGGATCGACTTTCAACTGGGCTGGGACGCGGACCCTGTGCTCGAGAAAACCCCCGAGCGTGTGATTCCTCGCGTGCGCGCGCTGCTCGGCGCGGACGCGAAATTCGAACTGCAGTGGGTCAGTGTGTACACATTCTCGTGTCTGCGGATGGAACGCTTTCGTCACGGCATCGTGCTGTTCGCCGGCGATGCCGCGCACGGTGTGTCGCCGTTCGGCGCGCGCGGCGCGAACAGCGGTGTGCAGGACGCGGAGAATCTTGCGTGGAAGCTCGCGATGGTGGTGACTGGCCGTGCGCCCGATGCGCTGCTCGACAGCTATGCGGCCGAGCGCGAATACGCAGCCGACGAGAATATCCGCCATTCCACGCACTCGACCGATTTCATCACGCCGAAGAGTGCGGTCAGCCGCGTGTTTCGCGATGCCGTGCTGACGCTTGCAGGCGAGCATGTGTTTGCGCGGCAGCTTGTCAATAGCGGGCGGTTGTCGGTGCCGACGGTGCTGGGCGATTCCATACTCAACACACCGGACAGCGACGCTTTCGATGGTCGGATGGTGCCGGGCGCCGCGTGTTGCGATGCGCCGCTCGAGCACGCTGGACAGCCGGCGTGGTTGTTACCGCAACTAGGCCAGCAGTTCACCGGGTTGCTGTTCTGCGGTGCGGACGGTATCGACGACGACACGCAAAATGTCTTGCAGGCGCTCGCGAATGCGAGCGTGCCTTTACGGTTCGTGCTGATCGTGAGCGCGGACTCACACGATCTCGCTACGACACTCACGCGCCGCTTTCCTTACGCAACCGTGGCGATCGATAGCGAAGGACTCGCGGCGGCGCGTTACGACGCAACAGCTGGCGCGTTCTACCTGGTGCGGCCCGACCAGCATGTCTGCGCACGCTGGAGAAATATCGACGCACGCCGCATCGAAGAGGCACTCGGACGCGCGCTTTGTCTAGAGAACAGCGCGCAGTAGCACACAAGGAGAGGACAAGTATGCCGCTCAACACCGAACCAAATCTCGCGCGCCCCGACGATTTCTACGAAGCGCTGATCGACATGCATCGCGATCTGGACGATGCCCAAAGCCAGTCGACGAATGCGCAGTTGATCCTGCTGCTGGCGAATCACATCGGCGACCACGCGACGCTGCTCGAAGCGATGCAAATCGCACGTAATGGGGCGACGCGTCGGACGTAGCAGCTGGAAGCGGCGCACGCTGATCGATAAACCTGACTAACCCGGCTAACCAGGGGAATCAACGGGATTGTCGCAAGACCGATAGTCAAGCATAGTCGTCGACACGCGTGACGGGGCAAGCCCCGAACCGAACGATCCACGATGGAGACGCCTATGCCGATACCACGCTTCCATACGCCGCTGTGCTCCCGCAGTCTGTCAAGGGTGACCGCCCATGCCCGCTGATCTGATCTTCGAAGACCGCCTGCGGCCCGGCGACGAACTGCTCGCGCGCGGCCAGCGTCTGGCGGGCGGCCTGTACCGGCTCGGCATCCGCGAAGGCGACACGGTCGCGGTCCTGATGGGCAATCTCCCTGAATATCTCGACGTGATCCAGGCGTGCCGCATAGCGGGCTGCATGTACTGCCCGATCAACTGGCACTTCACGCCTGCGGAGATCGAATACCTGCTGGTCGATTCCGCTGCGAAGGTATTGATCGCCGATGCCGAGCTGCTAGCAGCGTGTCTGCACGTGGTGCCGCGAGACACGCTGTTGCTCGCCGTCGATGCGAATCCGGTCTCCGGTCATTACGTACCGGTGCGCAGCGAAGCCGCGCTGCGCTACGAAAGCTGGCTTGCCAGCCAGGCGCCTTACGACGGGCCGACCGTCGCACCGCGCGGACATCTCGTGTACACGTCGGGCACGACCGGCCGGCCGAAAGGCGTCGTGCGCGATGCGGTGCCGCTCGATCAATTGCAGGCACGCGATCAACAGTCGCAAACGGTGATCGCGAGCACCTTTGGGATCGTGCCCGGTTGCCGCGTATTGTTACCCGCGCCGCTGTATCACAGCGCGCCGACGCTATTCGCACGCAGCGCGATGCAAACCGCCGCGCTGCTGGTGCTGATGCCGCGCTTCGATGCGTTGCGTGTACTGGAGTTGATCGAGCGCCACCGGATCGACACGCTTTATCTCGTGCCGATCATGTATGTGCGTCTGCTGAAGCTGTCCGCCGCTGAACGTGCGCGTTACGATCTGTCGTCGCTGCGCTTCATCGCATCTACGGGCGCACCGTGCTCGCCGGATGTGAAGCGCGCGATGATCGAATGGCTCGGCCCGATCGTCTACGAGACCTATGCGTCGAGCGAAGTTGGGATGGTCACTGTGATCGATTCGCGCGATGCACTGGCACGCCCAGGCAGCGCTGGGCGCCCGGTCGGTGACGCGCAGGTGCGGATTCGCCGCGAGTCGGGCGAATCGTGCGATGTCGGCGAAATCGGCTTGATCTATGCGCGCCAGCCCGCCTATCCGGACTTCACTTACCGCAACAACCACGCGGCGCGCGAGCGGATCGAGCGCGACGGGCTCGTCACGCTCGGCGACATGGGCTATCTCGACGCCGACGGCTATCTGTACGTCTGCGACCGTGCGTCGGACATGGTCATCTCGGGTGGCGTCAATATCTATCCGGTTGAAATCGAGAATGCGCTTGCGCGGCATCCGGCGCTCGGCGACGTCGCGGTGTTCGGTGTGCCCGATGCCGAGTATGGCGAGCGGCTCGTCGCGGCGATCGAATGCGATGCGGCTGCGAGCGGTCTTTCGGCGGAAGCGTTGATCGACTTTTTGCGTCCGCTGATTGCGGGCTACAAGATCCCTCGCGAGATTGCGTTCGTCGCGCATCTGCCGCGCGACGACAACGGCAAGATCGCGAAGCGGCGGCTGCGCGATGCGTATGCGACGTCGCCGTGGAACCGTTAGCCGCTAGCAATAAGCCAGGCGCCCGAGCGCGCCGGCAAAAATGAAACCATTAAGGAGACCATGCACATGACCGCTAGAACACGTCGAACAGCCCGAACGCTTGCGGCATTCGCCACCGCCGCCATGGCGCTCGCTTCGCTGCCCGCGCATGCGCAGACTCCGCAGCTGTCGGACGGCGTTGTGAAGATCGGCGTGCTGACCGATCTGTCGAGCGTGTATGCATCGGTGGCTGGACAGAGCGCAGTCGAGGCGGTGCGCATGGCCGCGGAAGACTTCATGAAGGCGAACCCCGGCATCAAGGTCGAAGTAGTCGCCGCCGATCACCAGAACAAGGCCGACATCGCAGCGACACGCGCTCGCGAGTGGTTCGACGTGCAGCACGTCGACATGATCACCGACCTCGCTTCGTCGGGTGCTGCGTTCGCGGTCATTGACATCGCGAAGCAGAAGAACAAGATTGTTATTGCCACCGGGCCGGCGAGCTCGGACATCACCGGAGCGAAGTGTTCGCCGGTCAGTATTCACTACGTCTACGACACGTACGCGCTAGGCCATGCAACCGGCGATGCAATGGCGAAGCAGGGCGGCGACAGCTGGTTCTTTCTCGCCGCCGACTACGCGTTCGGCCAGGCACTCGTGAAGGACACCTCGGAGGCCATCAAGGCCGACGGCGGCAAGGTGATCGGCACGGTGCGCGCTCCGCTGAACGCTTCTGATTTCTCGTCGTATATGCTGCAGGCGCAGAGCTCGGGCGCGAAAGTAATCGGCCTCGCAAACGCCGGCGGCGATTTCATCAACGCGGTCAAGAGCGCAAATGAATTCGGCGTTACACGTGGCGGCAAACAGCAACTGGCCGGGTTGCTGGTGTTTCTGTCGGATATTCACGCGCTCGGCTTGCAGACCGCGCAGGGTCTGCAATTCTCTACGGCGTTCTACTGGGATCGCAACGACGAAACCCGTGCGTGGGCCAAGCGGATCTATGCGCGCACGAAGAAGATGCCGACCCAGATCGAGGCTGGCGACTACTCGTCGACGATGCATTATCTGAACGCGGTGAAGGCGGCCGGCACCGACGATACCGCTGCCGTCATGAAGAAGATGAAGGAACTGCCGATCAACGATTTCTTCGCGAAGAACGGCCGGATTCGCGAAGACGGCCGTATGGTGCACGACATGTACCTCGTGCAGGTGAAGAAGCCGTCCGAGTCGAAATACCCCTGGGATTACTACACCATCAAGGCGACGATTCCCGCCGACAAGGCGTTCCGACCGCTTGCCGAAAGTGCGTGTCCGCTGGTGAAGCCGCCTGCGCAGTAGTAAGCGGACTTAAACCTGCACGGACGGGATGCTCTTCATGCAGCGCAGGGTGAACATCGAGCGGCTGTGGCGAATACCGGCGATCTTGTAGAGCTTCTCGCGTAGAAAACGCTCGTACCCCGCGGTGCCGTCCACCGCGACTTTCACCAGATAGTCGTATTCGCCCGATACCAGGTACGCCTCCAGCACTTCGGGCAGCTCGGCCAGTTCCGCGCCGAAGCGCGCGAGCGCATTGTCGTCGTGACGATCGAGCGTGACTTCGAGGAGCACGATATCGGCGAGCCCGAGCTTCTGGTGGTCGAGCAGCGCGACATAACCGCGGATATAACCATCGCTTTCCAGTTGCCGCGTCCGGTTCCAGCACGCGGTGGTCGACATGCCGACGCGCTCGGCGAGATCGGCATTGCTGACGCGCGCATTGGTTTGCAGCTCGCGCATGATCTTGAGATCCTGCGGGTCGAGCGGGCGATTACGCGAGGTCATGGAGGCTCCGGAACATTATCAATTTAATGACGATGATACCGGAAGAAGCTTCTGCAAAACACTGATGTCTGGCGGAAAACAGGAAGCCCTTACAGGCGGAAGCTGGGTATATTTACATCACGCTTCCGTGCCCGGAAACGCTTCGCAGGCCGCTTACCTGCGGCGGCGGTTCGCCACAGCCACAAGCTGTGCCCGGGTGTTACGCCGCCTTTACCGTGGGCGGCGATGCGAGCGAGGTCCGGCTTCATCGAAGCCGGGGTGCGCTCGCCGGGCATGGACGCTTCCTTTAATCGAAGGCGGGTTTGCCTAGTAGTAAACCAGCTGGGTTCGCAGATCGCGCTTCACTGCGCGTCCCATCTTTCTGAACTCCGGATATTGATCGGGCTCGATCAGTCCACCGGGCAAGGTGATATCCAGATTGCGCGTCACGGTGATGGTCTGGCCGTCGACTTGGTACGCCGACGTATACGTTCCCCATTGCGAGGCGATGTTGGCCGGTTTGGGCAAGACGGGAATCTTGACACCGTCCGGCAGCGTAATGGTTGTCGTCTCCGTCACATGTCGCCCAGCCATGGGCATCGCGTATTCGCGCTTGTCCTGAGAAGTCTGCTCGAACGTCGAGCTGATGTTGCTGAAGCTACCCAGCCCCGCCGGTACCTGGATCGCGCCTGGTCCGGGGAACAGCGCGTAATCGGGCAACGTAAACCGCGTTTCGTAATTGAACGGCTTCGTCAGGTCGCGTACCTCGCCGTGGGTGTAGCCGCCCGTGCCGTCCTGACCGGTCATCGTCAGGACCCGTGCGGCAATCTGCGTTTCAAGGCCAGGACGAATGGACGAGAAGAGTTGTCGCGACAGCAGATCGAAGGCGCCCTGATTGTCGATCTGACTGGTGCCGAGCACGTTGCCTGTGCGATCGATCGTGAGTTGCGTCGTGACCTTCACGCGGGCGCTGTCAGGGTTGGCGACGGGCAGCGTCACGAGACGCGCGGTGCCGCTGCCGTCGTCGGTCACCAGGGCGGGTTTGCCGAGTTCGGAATCGGGTAGTGTGCCGAAACGCGCGAGCCCCGCAGTCGAATCGACAAACAGATTGAAGGCGGGCAGGTAGGTGATTGCGTGATTGAACACGCCAACCGGCATGGCGGCTTTCGGCACCCAGTAGCTGTCGTACGCGTTGACCAGTACGGGCGCGCTCTTGATGCCCTTCGCCGCGAGCAGCGCTTCGAGCAAGGTCACGTGGTCCTTGCAGTCGCCGTATGCCGCGTCGAGAATCGCGCCGGCATCGTGCGGCACGACACCGCCGAAGCCAAGATAGATCGCCACATAACGAATGTTCGTGCTGACCCAGTTATAAAGGATCTCGGCTTGTTGCCGCGGGTCCGTGACGCCCTGGGTGAGCTTGTCCGCGAGCGCCTGGACAGCCGGTGTCACCGCAGCCTTCGGCGCTGCCCGATCGAGATAGGCCGCACCGGCAGTTGCGAAATTCGGGAATGTGCTCACCGCCACGCGCGGGCTGTAGTCGACGCTGCTGACCGAGCCCAGTTCGGGCGGCCGCGCCGGACGATTCGTCAGCGACCATTTCCAGAGCTGCGTATCCGGTTTGTCCGCAGTAGCGCGGCCACCGCCGAGATCGATTGCATCGACATACAGTTTCATCGAAGCCGGCGCGCGGATTGTCAGATGCATTGACTCTCTGGGCGTCCCGACGCCGTAATACTCAAGAGTCGAGAATTGCCCCGGAAACATGGGCTTTTTCTGCGTGCTTTTATAACGCAGCGTGAGCGTCGTGCCGATTGCGACGCTCGGGAAGACCACGACTTTGACCTTGTTGTCGTCGAACATCGGCGCCTGGGCGCCTTCCGCGCTTTGCTGCTCGAGAATCTTGTCCGGCGTGACGTCGATGCGGCGGCCGTCCTGGGTGGTCGTGTACGCCTGCTCGATGTTCAGTTCTTCGAGCGACGTGCTGTAGCGCAGCGATACCTGTCCGCGTTGCTGGACGCCCTGGTCCGTATTGATGCGAAAGCTCTCGGTGATGTCTTTCGTGTAGGTGCCGTCTGCGTTGACGTTGTAGACGGTGTCGTCGACGAGGATCGTGATGTTGGGCTGGAAATCGGCAGGTTTTGCGGTGTTGGCGGCTTGTACAGCGCCGTATGAGGTGGCAAAAATCAGTGCTGCGGATATCACGCGAATCAGGTAATGCATGGAGACTTCCCCGGGACGGTAAAACTTATGGTCAACGATTTAAACACAGCGGGCGGTTCGTTCGCAATAAGAACGCCTGACTGTAAGGTCCTGTGAATTAACGGGATTTCCTCTTCTCTCGGTCGCGCAGCAACGACTGCGGCTATTCGATATCGAGATAGTACATATCCACCATATCGCGTTGTGCGATACCGCTGTTCCCCGCCACACTTGCGCAAACGAATCCCCGATCAGGAGACTTTCCAGTGCGCACTCAGGTTGGCATCATCGGCGCGGGGCCCGCGGGCCTGCTGCTTTCCCATCTGCTTCATCTACGCGGTATCGAATCGGTGGTGCTGGAGGCGCGCGGCCGCGAACAGATCGAATCGACGATACGCGCCGGCGTGCTCGAACAGGGCACGACGGACCTGCTCACCGAAGCGGGCGTCGGTACGCGGATGAAGAGCGAAGGAGCGCAGCATCACGGCTTCGAACTCGCGTTCGAAGGCAAGCGTCGGCGGATCGATCTCACTGGGCTCACGGGTCATTCCATTACCGTTTATGCACAGCACGAAGTGCTGAAAGACCTCGTTGCCGCGCGCATCGAGGCAAACGGGACTGTGCTGTTCAACGTCTCGCAGACCTCGTTGCATGGTATCGACACGACGACACCATCGATCCGCTTTCACCACGAAGGCGAACCGCACGAACTGCATTGCGACTATGTAATCGGTTGCGACGGTTCGCAGGGTGTATCGCGCAACTCGATTCCC
Organism: Paraburkholderia megapolitana; assembly: GCF_007556815.1. Classification (NCBI taxonomy): domain Bacteria; kingdom Pseudomonadati; phylum Pseudomonadota; class Betaproteobacteria; order Burkholderiales; family Burkholderiaceae; genus Paraburkholderia; species Paraburkholderia megapolitana. Next base: position 781,607 of record NZ_CP041743.1, on the reverse strand, counting down.
CGGGCACTGCGACGCGACTACGAGCGTGTGTATCCGTTCGGCTGGTTCGGCATTCTCGTCGAGGCGCCTCCTTCGTCACATGAGCTGATCTACGCGCGGCACGAGCGCGGCTTCGCACTTGTCAGCACGCGCTCGCCGAACGTGCAGCGCATGTACTTCCAGTGCGATCCGAAGGATACGGTCGAGCTTTGGTCAGACGATCGCATCTGGGCCGAGCTGCATGCCCGCGTCGATTCGACTGAAGGCGAGCATGTGGTGGAGGGAAAGATCTTCCAGAAGAATATCGTCGGGATGCGCAGCTTCGTGTCGACAACGATGCGGCACGGGCGGCTGTTCCTCGCCGGCGATGCCGCGCATATCGTGCCGCCGACCGGCGCGAAGGGGCTGAACCTCGCGGTGGCCGACGTCCGCGTGCTGACGCAAGCGCTCGATTCGTTCTACAAGGAAGGCCGCATCGATCTGCTCGATACGTACAGCGCGACTGCGCTCAAGCGGATCTGGCGCGCGGAGCACTTCTCATACTGGATGACGCGGATGATGCACCGCCTCGACGATGCCTCGCCGTTCGAGCAGCAGTTGCAGATCGCCGAACTCGAACACGTGACGACCTCGCGCGCCGCGGCCACCGCGATGGCGGAGAACTACGTCGGCGCAGTCGCGGTGTAATACACGATTCGCGTACGCTGCCTGAGCACCGGCGCGTTACGTCTCGATCAGCACTTCGTTGAACACCACGTGGGTCGCGCCGATTCCGTAGAGCAGATCCTGACCGAGTTCCTGGATCGCGTCGTCATCCGGATCGAACTCCCAGTCGATGTCGACATTGCAGCCGCGCTTCGAGGCATCGCTCAGTACCATGAAGAGCTGCCGCATCGCTTTCGTCGACGCGCTGTTGATATACGTCAGACGCACACGCATGACGAAATGCGGCGGTTGCGCGGTCTGCAGGTACTGGCCGATCAGTTGCAGGATCGGACCGAAGAAAGTATTCGGATTTTCCGGGTGACATTCTCCTTCGACCGAAAGACGCTGGTCAGCGGGGGAAAACTCGATCTCCGGGGTGAAGTCGGTACGGGGAAGTTTGATCGGCGTCATGATGCAGCCTCGGGGTTAGACAAAAGCCTTGATATAAAAACGCGAGAAGCGTCCAGCCGACGCTTCGTCGTCGTAAAACGCGTACTCGACCGGCTGGATGCTGTCGCGTGCGATCGTCAGCAGGCCGAGACCGGCGCCTTTGCTGATCGTGTCGGTGTTCGCGTGGTCGTCGTTGGCGAGTTGCTCGCGATAGGCGGCCTTGATCTCGTCGAGCGACATCTGCTTCAGCTGGTCGAGCCTGCCGGCGATGCGTGCAACGTGCTCGACCGGCACCAGGTTGCCGCACACGATCCAGTACGACGTTGCGTCGCGGCCTACTGCGATGGCGCCCGGTCGTGCCTCGGTATCGCTAGGCGTTTCGACGCAGCCGCCGTAGTGCAGCACGTTCTGCGCCATTTCCATGAAAGTCGAAAACAGCTTGCGCTTGGCGGCACCGCCCACACTTTCCAGTTCAAGCCGACTCTTCAGATTGGCCGACAGCGAACGCCGCACTTCTTCATCGAAGTGGCCGGCGTAGTAGTACACGAGACCGGCGTCGCCGGCTGCATCGCGAAAGCTTTCGAACGCGCGGAAATCCATCGTTATGCCTCGTTCGTGAAAGCGAAGAAACACACGTCGTCGCGCCGATGTTGCTGGCCTTGCCATTCGGCGAAGCTTGCAAGCAGCGTGTCGCCGAACTGCTGAGGACGCTCGTCGCGGTGGTCGGCAAACAGCTTGTACAGACGCTTGCGGCCGTGCGCGATCTGTTTCGGGCCGCCGACCTGATCGATGATGCCGTCGGTCGTGACGAACGCGCGGTAGCCGGTCTGCAACGTATGGCGGCGCGTGGTGAAGGCAAAGTCATCGGGGGTGTCGCTGTAGCCGACGCCCATCCGGTCGCCTTCGAGCAGCAGCACCTCGGGTTGTTGTGCATCGAGCACCGCCAGTTCGAGACGTGCGCTCGCATACTGCAAGTCGAGACCGTTGCCGGTGAGCACGAACATGAAAGCATCGAGGCCATCGTCGGATTTGCCTTCGTGCACGACGTGCGCTTCACCGCCCGTTGCGTGCTGGCCGAGTACCTTCTTGATGTAGCGGTTCAGTTCCGACAGCACCTGTGCCGGATCGGGTTCTTCGCAACCGGTCGCGACGCGGTTTTCGAGGAACGACAACGTGATCAGCGTCATGAACGCGCCCGGCACACCGTGCCCGGTGCAGTCGATCAGTGCGCCGAACATGCCGTTGCGTGTCGCGCGAAAGAAGTAGCAGTCGCCACCGACGACATCGCGCGGCAGCCATTCGAGCCGCGCGGACGGCAGGCACGCGGCGAGTTCCGTCTGCGAATGCCGCAGGTTCGATTGCTGGATCGCTGACGCATACTCGATGCTCGACAACAACTGGCGCGTTTTGGCGGCTTCGATATCCGACATCGCGCGGATCAGCGCCATGCCGCTGCCGATGCCGAAGTACTGGCCATCGCGCGTGCAGATGAAGCCGTCTTTCATCACGCGGGATTCGGGCTCGACGGCATTGCGCACGACGACTTCGATCGGCGTATCGGCACCGACCATCAACGGTTCCTGATTCGCAAACGACAGGCAACTGCGCTTACCGAACACCTCGCGGCTAAACGGCCGGCCGTACTGCTCCATGAACACGTTGCGGTTCACGAGCGCGACAGGTGCGCCGTTCTTGACCACCGCAACGGCTTCAACGTCGGGTGCGTCGAGAAACCAGTTCTGCAGATCGGCGTTGCTCATGTCCGACGCGACGGCGGGCGTGTCGACGGCGATCTGGCCTGCGTGTACGACGAGCGCCGGTTGCGTCGCGTCCTGTTGATCGGAACTGGCGGTAGCCAGTGCGCTGTACAGCTGTTCGATACTTGCCATGAAGGATCTCGTTGCAACGCGGAAGTCGGAGGTGCTGGCTGCTTTTGCGCCACGTCGTCGTGTTCGGCAAAAGAAACGCAGTGCCCGCGAAATTAGCGCTGACGCATGACAGAATCGTTAATGGAATTGGTGAATCGCGCGATGTGAGGTGCTTTTTTTCAGGTACGCGATGTGATGCAAAAAAACTGCGATACAGGGCTAAAGTTTTCTGTGTGGCGGTCGATAACTTAAGGCTCGATGCTATGTGCAGGCGTGGTACGTCCACGCAAGACATATCGTCGGAGCGTAAAAAAGGGATGCCCACCTGCAAGCGCGGACACCCCTTTCACTCCGGTAATTGATCGCAGCCGGGTTCTACACCGCAGCGTGATCCGCCTCACGCAACACCGCGTCGAAGAAACGCTGCTGCGCGTCATCGCCGCAACGCGCATACGCACGATTGATCCCGCTGATCACCGCGCGGATCGATGCCGTCACCAGATTCGCATCGATCCCGACGCCGAACGCGTTGCCCACTACGTCCGTTCCGGCCATCTCCGCAATCGCGATCGCGCGCGCGTCGGCGCCCTGCGTCAGCGCGCGTTCTTCGTAATGCTGGATGCGCACGGGAGTACGCAGCGCATGCATCAACGCATCCAGCGGGCCATTGCCTGCGCCGCTCACGACGGTGCGCTTGCCGTGAATATCGACCGTCAGCTGGATGTGCTCGCGCTCGCCGCGCTCGCTCAGACTATGGCCGACATAGTGCAGCGGCGCCTGGCTGTCGACGTATTCCTGCTCGAACAGCGTAAAGATCTGCTGCGGTGTGACTTCGTGGCCGCTGTCGTCAGTGAGCTGTTGCACGGCCGCGCTGAAATCGACCTGCAGGCGGCGCGGCAAGACGACGCCGTACGACTGTTCGAGCAGATAGGCGATGCCGCCTTTGCCCGACTGGCTGTTCACGCGGATGATCGAGTCGTACGTGCGGCCGAGGTCGTTCGGGTCGACCGGCAGGTACGGCATTTCCCAGATCGCGTCGGGCTTCTGCATCGTGAAGCCTTTCTTGATCGCATCCTGGTGCGAGCCCGAGAACGCCGTGAACACCAGATCGCCGACATACGGATGGCGCGGATGAATCGGCAATTGCGTGCATTCCTCGGCCGTACGCGCCACTTCGTTGATGTTCGAGAAATCGAGGCCCGGGTCGACGCCTTGCGTGTACAGGTTCAACGCGAGTGTGACGAGGTCGACGTTGCCGGTGCGCTCGCCGTTGCCGAACAGACATCCTTCGATACGATCGGCGCCTGCCATCACCGCGAGTTCCGCTGCGGCGACCGCGGTGCCCCGATCGTTATGCGGATGCACCGACAGGATCAGCGAATCGCGTCGCGCGAGATTGCGGTGCATCCATTCGATCTGGTCCGCGTAGAAGTTCGGCGTACCGATCTCGACCGTGGCGGGCAGATTGACGATGGCCTTGTGCTGCGGCGTCGGTTGCCAGATGTCGAAGACGGCGTCGCACACTTCCTTGGCGAAATCGAGTTCGGTGCCGGTGAAGGTTTCAGGGCTGTATTGCAGGGTGAAATGCGTGTCTGTCGCCGCATCGGCGAAGCGCTTGATCGTACGCGCTGCGTTCTGCGCCAGCGTCTTCACGCCGTCGCGGTCCAGTCCGAACACCCACTTGCGGAATTCGGGCGCGGTCGCGTTGTACAGGTGAACGATCGCACGCGGCACGCCGCGCAGCGATTCGAACGTGCGCTCGATCAGATCGTCGCGTGCCTGCGTGAGGACTTCGATCGTTACGTCATCAGGAATGTGACCGCCTTCGATCAGCTCGCGCACGAAATTGAAGTCGGTCTGCGACGCGGACGGAAACGCGACTTCGATTTCCTTGAAACCGATCGCGACCAGCGTCTTGAACATGCGCATCTTGCGCTGCGCATCCATCGGTTCGAACAGCGCCTGGTTGCCGTCGCGCAGATCGGTGCTCATCCAGATCGGCGCGTGCGTGATGGTGCGCGAAGGCCAGGCGCGGTCCGGCAAGTTGACGGGCGTAAAGGGGCGGTACTTGGTGGCAGGGTTCTTCAACATGATGGGTCTCGCTCAATGGATGTGAATGAATGGCTGGGTCGCAATCGGTCAGGTCGCGCGATATAGCGGACGTAGGCGGGCGCTTCGCGTAATAGCTCGGGCGAAGGAGGCGGGACAGCTGGGGTAGGAGGGTTTCATCGTGGTCATCCGTGGGTTCGACAGGTTGGGTGTCGACCGGATGAGCAAACGAAAAAGCATCGCCTCCGGTCGGAAACCGGGGCAAGGTCAGCAAACTGGGGATTTAGCGGCGCTTCAGCAGAAACAGATGTTGTACGCGCGCAGCAGCAGACCTGGCCCGGTGGAGCGGGCTAGTAGGTCTAGCGATAGGGAGGTAATCGGCGCGTACATGGTGCGACATAAAATCACATGTTTTGAGATGCGTCAAGTTTTGCGTGTTTTCGCGCTGGGCGCAATTGCCCTCGGCTTCTGGCTAAAGCGTGACAGTGACGACCGTCACGCGTGATGGGTTTCGAGCCACTCGCGCAACGCGTCATTCATTCGCGTCTGCCAGCCTTCGCCGCTTTCTCTGAATCGCTCGATAACCTCCGCATCGTATCGAACGGTAACCGCGACCTTGGGATTGGCGATCTTCGGGCGGCCGCCACGTTTTCTCATCTGCGCGAACTGCTCGTCGCTGGGTTCGAACGTGTCGGGGTCAGCCTCGATGCCGCGTGCGATTGCGGCTTCTTCCTCGGGTGTGTTACGGATCAGTGCAGGTCGCTTCTTCATAGCGTTCGATTTCCCGGTTATTGGCTTTGCGCAGGCTGATTACCCTGAAGGTTTCGCCACGCTGCGTGAACACGACGCAGTACAGGCGTGCACCGATCACCGCATAGCCAATCTCGCGCAACTCGCCGTAGTCCCTCCGGATGTCGGGCGCGCACCATACGGACGACCAGTCGATAGCTTCGGCGAGTCCCAGTGAAACGCTGTGCTTTGCTTCGTTAACCTCACTCTTTGTGCGGTCGTGAGTCGTTTTCATCGGTTATTGTAGTTACATAAATTAACCGCGGCAACATGTTTTTGTAACTACGTTAACTATTGCTCGCGCAGAAGCGTCGTAGGATACCGGCCGTCGGTGCGTTTTGGCGTTCAATGGCCGTTTGGCCTACCTTTCTGCCGCAGCCCCAAAGCGGATAGTTCTATTTTGCTTCTGGCAGTTTTACGTGTTTCACCGCACACGCCACGGCGCAACCGGCCGAAACCGCGCCTGCAAATGCCGCATGAACATCGTCGTACGCATCGGCAGGCCGGTGCGCTGATGCGTCAGCGCGATCACGTTCGCATCGGGCAGCTTCCACGCAGGCAACAGCCGCACCAGCGTGCCGCGTGCGACGTCATCGGCGACATCCCACTCCGATCGCACGATCACACCGCGCCCTTCGAGCGCCCAGCGACGGATCACATCGCCGTCATTGCAACTCAACCGGCCCGGCACGCGCACGCTGCGCGTGGTGCGACCTTTGCTGAAATGCCATAGCGTCACGTCCTCGTTGTTTTCAGGCAGTGCGATGCAGGGCAATGCCGCCAGCGCTTCCGGCGTGGCGGGCATGCCGTATCGCTTCACGAACGCGGGCGACGCGCACGCCCACCGTGCGTTCGGCGCGACTGCGTAACCGATCAGGTTCGACAGCCGCAGTTCGCCGATATGCACGACGACATCGAAGCGGTCCGCGATTTCGGTGAGCGGCTCGTCCGACAGCGTGAGCGCGATATCCACTTCCGGGTGCAGCTCCTGGAAGTGCGCCGCCGCGGGCGCCACATAGCGCCTGCCGAAACCAAGCGGCGCATTGATCTTCAACGTGCCGACCATGCCGCCGCGACGCGCGTGGAGATCGTCGAGCAGCGCATCGAACTGTTCGATCAGCACAGCGCCGCGCGTGCAGAGCAATTCGCCTTCTTCGGTAAAGCGCAACCGGCGCGCGGAACGATCGACGAGCCGTACATCGAGCCGCCGTTCGATCTGCTGCAGCCGCTGCGTCACCGCCGACGGCGTCAGGCCGAGCGTACGGGCGGCGGCAAGCAGGTTCTCGCTGGCGCGGATGGTGAGCAGAAAGCGCAGGTCGGCGGAGTCTTTCATTTCAGTCTCACTAAATCTATGAATAAGCGACGCTAAATTGTAGGGCAGGCAATCGCGTTTATCCTAGATGCTCTTCTGGAGACGAGCATGCCCGCTGCACTGTCATCGATTGAAACCCCGGCGTTACTGCTGGATCACTCCCGCATGGATGCCAACATCGCACGGATGCGTACGCATCTGGCGAGGCTCGGCGTACCGATGCGTCCGCACGTGAAAACCAGCAAATGCATCGAAGCAACACGACGGCTGTTCGATACGGGCGTCGGTCCGATTACCGTATCGACGCTGCGCGAAGCGCAGTTTTTCTTCGAGCACGGCTTCACGGACATTCTGTATGGCGTGGCCATCGCGCCGAACCGTTTCGAGGCCACCGCGGATCTGATCCGCGCAGGTGTGTCGCTCAAGCTCGTGCTCGACAGTCTGGAAACCGCGAGTTTGCTTGCCGAATATGCGCGTACGCATCGTCAGGCGTTCGATGTGCTGCTGGAAATCGACTGCGATGGACACCGTTCTGGTCTGCCGCCGGACTCGCCATTAATCGTCGAGATCGCGCAACTCCTGCGCGCCGCCGGCATCGACGTACAGGGCGTGATGACGCATGCGGGGAATTCCTACGACAGCCGTTCCGTCGACGAGATTGTTCGCTATGCGCATCAGGAGCGCGATGCGGTCGTTGTTGCCGCGCGGCGGTTGCGCGAAGCAGGCTTCGCTGCGCCGGTCGTCAGCGTCGGTTCGACGCCGACCGCGTTGTTCGCCGACGATCTGAGCGGCGTGACCGAAGTCCGCGCCGGCGTATTCATCTTTTTCGATCTCGTCATGGCGGGGCTCGGTGTGTGTACGCAAGCGGATATCGCGGTGTCCGTGCTGACCACCGTCATCGGACATCAACCGCAAAAGGGCTGGACGATCGTCGACGCCGGGTGGATGGCGTTGTCGCGCGACCGTGGCACGGCGGCGCAGGCGGTCGATCAGGGCTACGGCGTGGTGTGCGATGCGAACGGCAAACCGCTCGACGACCTGATCGTGATCGCCGCGAACCAGGAGCACGGCATCGTCGCACTGCGCGACCCGGACGCGCGACAGGCGCACGCGTTGCACCTGCCGGTCGGCACGCAACTGCGTATTCTGCCGAATCACGCCTGCGCGACCTCGGCGCAGCACGCCGGGTATCGTGTGCTCGACGAATCAGGTGCGCATGAATACTGGCCGCGCATCGCCGGCTGGTAATCTGAACCGATCTACAGGAGACGTAATGATGCAAACCATCTTCACCGAACACGCACCGAAACCCGCCGGACACTACTCGCAGGGCATCGTATCGGGCGGCTTCATATACGTTGCCGGACAGCTTCCCATCGATCCGGTCACCGGCTCGATCCCCGATGGCATCGCCGAGCAGGCCGAGCGCGCGCTGAAAAACGTACAGGCGATTCTCGAAGCCGGTGGGGTGTCGGTGGCTGGGCTCGTGAGCGTGCAGCTCTTCATCACGAGCGTCGAGTTGTGGCCGGAGATCAACCGCGTCTATGCCGCCTTCATGGGCGAGCATCGACCCGCGCGCACGGTGGTGCCGGTCGGCCCGCTGCATCACGGCGTGCTGATCGAGATCAACGCGGTGGCCGAAGTCGGCACGCCGCCCCGCGAGGGCTGACCGATGACCGTTCTGCAACCGCCTGCGGATCGACCGCGCATTCAGTTTGTGCTGTTCGATCTGCTGACCGCCGTGCTCGATTCGTGGACGCTCTGGAATGCGGTGGCCGGATCGGCAGAACTCGGCTCGCAATGGCGCATGGCGTATCTGAAGCTGACTTATGGATGCGGCCGCTATGTTCGTTACGAGTCGCTGGTTGCGCAGGCGGCGGCAAGTGTCGGTCTCGACTCAGGCTGTGCGAGCGAACTCGAGCGGCGCTGGAACGAACTGCGGGCATGGCCGGAAGCGGGCGCCGTGCTTGCGGATCTGAAGCAGCACTACAAGCTCGGCGTCGTCACGAACTGTTCGGTGGCGCTCGGCCATCTCGCGGCGACAATTCCTGGCGTCGCTTTCGATGTGGTGGTGACGTCGGAGGAAGCCGGCTTCTATAAGCCCGATCCCGCACCTTATCTGCTGGCGCTCGACAGACTAGGCGCGCGCCCGGAGAACACGGTGTTTGTCGCGGGCTCGGCCTACGACCTGTTCGGAACCGCGCAGGTCGGGCTGCCGACTTACTGGCACAACCGCATCGGTCTGTCCGCTCCGGATGGAGCGCCCGCTCCGTTCGCGACGCGGCCTACGCTCGATGATCTACCCGCCGATATTCTGCGGCTGATGTAGTCGGCGTCGTGATGCTTCCAGGTCTCGGGTCATACGTCGTGAGGATGTGACCCGACGATCTACTTTGCACGCCGCTGCCCGACAAATCGCATCACGCAGAAACAAACCGTTCCGGATACACGAACGACTCTCCAGCAATTTATTCCGCTGCCGCATTGCCACTTCCCGCATTAAATCGACTAATACTGCATTCAGCCGACATACTTTAATCGGTTTGCCATGCCTTTTGCGTGCACTGCAAAAATCTGATGGTTTGCTTCTTGCAATGGCGTGAAGTTGATATAAGCTGATGAGTGCCGCCAAGGCAACAATGAAAACGACTGACTGAGAGAAACGGAAAATGATCCGGAGGGCATGGAATAAATGATCAAGTCCTGATCGCGCGGGGTCGCGCCTCATTTTAATGTGCTGGCTGTGCTGTTCGGTGCGTTGGGTAACGCGCTGGGGCTTTTTGCGCCCTGCGTTTAATTACCTGCCTGCACCGCGGTAACGGCTGTGCCCGATATACAGGCTGTGCCTGATATCTAGAAAGAGAATCGCCGGTTCGATCTGAACCACGGTGAGTGTTTCATATTGCCGTTTTAATCTGATTTGCGGTCTTTGAGTAATGTCCAATTCAGGTTTCTGGGGGAAGAAAATAGTGAAAACTACCGGCCAAAAACGCAGCCGCGATCGGCAAACAATTGTCCCTTTTACAGGTGTTTTTCTGGCGCTGCTGAGCGCTGGCATTGGGACGGCACAGGCAACGTGTACCGGCACCACGACTGTGGAATGCTCGACTGGCATCCCGTCGGCGGCCTATACAAACAGCTCCAGCCCCGTCACAGTCAACGTCGACGCGGGCGCTACTGTGGACACACTGCTTGGAGTTGGCACTGCGATGACGCTGACCGGCAGCAACGTGACGTTGGTCAACGCGGGCACGATCGATCCTTCGTTTCTCGGGATAGGCGGTGTACTGGCGAGCGGCGCGATTATCGGCAATGCGGCAGCTACCAGCGTGTCGGTCACCAACGCCAGCGGCGGCTTAATGAGGGGGACGTCTGGGGCGCTGAGCCTGAACTTTAGCGGTGTGACCGGGTTGGCGCTAGCGGTGCAGACCGCTGCCACCGGCACAACGAACATTACCAACAGCGGCACCATCAGTGCGGCGAGTATCCTCGGCGCCGTGCTCGGAACCGGCGACGCGCCTGTGGTCGGTGTGTACGGCGGCGGGCAGGTGACCTTCAACAATGCTGTCGGCGGCACTATCAATGGCCGCGTTGCTTTTCAGGGCTCCGCGGGCGGCAACACGTTCACCAACTCTGGGACGCTTAATGGCAGCGTGTCGCTCGGCGGGGGCGGTAACAACCAGTTTATCGCTAACACAGGTTCGACGTTTTCTACCAACGCCGGCACCGGAGCTGTGCTCCCGGTCACGGGACTGACGGGTGGCACGCTGTCCTTCGCGGCAACAAACACCGTCGATGCCGGCGTCGGCACCAACAACACGATCACCCTGCAGCAGGGCGCCGGCAGCTCCACGACCGGCGCGATCACCAATACGAACTTCCTCAATTTCCAGAACCTGAATCTCAGCGGCGGCACGTGGACGTTGACCGGCGCATCGACGGTGTCGAATGCGACGCTCGGCGGTGTGGCGATTATCAACAGCGGCGCAGGGCTTGGCACCGGACTGGTTACCAGCAACGGGGGCGGGCTGCAGTCCTCGCTTGCCGGAATTAGTCTTGCCAATGCATTCACGCTGGGTGCCGGCGGCTTGACGGCAGGAGGGACGAGTGCCTTCACGCTGGGCGGCATTCTGAGCGGCACCGGCGCATTGATCTCGAATGTCACCGGCGGTCTCACACTAGGTGGCCTGAACACGTTTAGCGGCGGCACGACCCTGGGCGGCGGCTCGCTGCTGCTCGGTACGGCCACAGCACTGGGCAACGGCGCATTGAACGTGACCGGCTCGGCAACGCTCGATGCGAGTGTCGCCGGTCTGTCTGTCGGCACTGGGATCAGCATCGGTACGGGCAACACGCTAACGCTTGGCGGCAGCAACGCGCTCGGTCTGAACGGCATCATCGGCGGCGCGGGCGGGCTCACGAAAATCGGCACGGCGACTGTGACGCTGGGCGGCGCGAATACCTTTGGCGGCGGTCTCGCGATCAATGCCGGCACGCTCGCGCTCGGCGCAGCCGGCAGCCTGCTGGCGAGCACCAACGTGACGCTGGGCGGTGCGACCGCGGGCTTCGATATCAGCGCCGCGACCGGCGCACAGACCATCGGCGAGCTGTCGGGCACGGGTGGCACGGTCACGCTCGGCGCGAATAACCTGACGTTCGGCGATGGGACTGCGCAGACCTTCGGTGGTGCGATTACGGGTACGGGCGGTATCACCAAGAACGGCACCGGTATTCAGACATTCACCGGCGCAAGCAACTTCACCGGCACAGCAACGATCAACGGCGGCACGCTGGCACTGTCCGGTGCGGGTACGCTGTCGGGCGGTACCAATCTGGTTCTCGGTAACACCGGTGCAACGCTCGACGTGAGCGGCGCCACCGGCGTCCCGGTAATCGGCACGCTGACCGGTGCCGCGGGCACCGGCGTGACGCTCGGTGCGCACAACCTGACGCTGTCCGGATTCGCGGACGCCAACTTCGGTGGTGTGATCTCCGGTACCGGCGGTCTCACGATGGCAGGCACCGACACGCAAACGTTGACCGGCGCGAACACCTACACCGGCGGCACGACGATCAACGCTGGCACACTCGCGATCGGCGCAGGCGGCAGCCTCGCCGCAACCGGCTCGGTGACGCTCGGCGCGGGGGGCGCAGTGTTCGACCTCACTGGGGCCACGGGCGCGCAGACCATCGGCGCGCTTTCCGGTCTCGCAGGCAGCGCGTTGAAGCTCGGCGCCAACAACCTGACCTTCGGCAACGCGACGGCTCAGACCTTCGGCGGCAGCATCAGTGGCACAGGCGGCATCACCAAGAACGGCACGGGCACGCAGACCTTCTCGGGCGCGAACACCTTCACCGGCGCCGCGACGATCAATGCCGGCACGCTGGCACTGTCGGGTGCGGGCTCGTTGTCCGCCGATGTCAATCTGGCCGGTCTCGGCACCGGTCTCAACATCAGCGGTGCCACCGGCACTGCGGCGATCGGTGCGTTGACCGGTGTGGTGGGCAGCACCGTGACGCTCGGCGCGAACACGCTGAATCTGGGTAGCGCGACGAGCGGTATCTTCGCGGGCGCGATCGGCGGTACGGGTGGCATCAACCTGGGCGGTACCGGTACGCTCACGCTGAGCGGCGCAAACACCTTCACCGGCGGCACGACCATTAGCGGTAACGGCACGCTCGCGCTTGGCGCAGGCGGTTCGCTGGCGGTCACCGGCGGTGTGAATCTGACGGGCGCGAATGCGGGCTTCGACATCAGTGCAGCGACCGGCCCGCTGACAATTGGCGCGTTGTCCGGCACAGGCGGCACCCTCTCGCTCGGCGCGAACAACCTGACCTTCGGCGATGGCACGAACACGTCGTTCGGGGGCGTGATCGGCGGTACGGGTGGGCTCACCAAGCAGGGCAGCGGCACGGCGACGCTGAGTGGCGCGAATACGTTTAGCGGCGGCTTCAACCTGAACGCGGGCGGTCTGTCGATCGGCGGCAGCGCCGCGCTCGGTACCGGCACGTTCACCGTCGGCGGCGCGGCGACACTGTCCAGCACCGGCGCGGCGACGCTCGGCAACAACGTGGTACTGAACGCCGGACTGACCGTGACGGGTGCCAATGCAGTCACGCTGAACGGCGTACTGTCCGGCATCGGTGGGCTGACGATGAACGGCACGGGCGCGTTGACACTGAACGGCGCGAACACCTACACGGGCGGCACCAACATCAACTCGGGCACGGTGGCGCTCGGCGCCAACGCGAGTCTGGCGGCGACCGGTACCGTGAACCTCGCAACCGGTGCGACCTTCGATCTGTCGGCCGGTAACGGCCAGCAGGTGTTCGGCACGCTGGTCGGCAACGGTAACGTGAATCTGGGTTCGAATTCCCTGACGCTTGGTTCTGCGCTCAACGGAACGTTTAGCGGCTCGGTGGGCGGTACCGGTGGCCTTCTCAAGGTCGGCGCCGGTATCGAAACGCTGACCGGCGCGAACACGTTCACCGGTGGTACGACGATCAGCGCCGGCACACTGGCGCTCGGCGCGGGCGGTAGCCTCGCGGCAACCGGCGCCGTGACGCTCGGCGGCCTCGGCACGGGCTTCGATATCAGCGGAGCGACGGGCAATCAGACGATCGGCTCACTGGCCGGCACGGGCGGTGCGGTAACGCTGGGTGCTAACTCGCTGACGCTGGGCACCACCGGAAGCAGCAGCTTCGGCGGCACGATCGGCGGTACCGGCGGTCTCGTGATGGCGGGCACCGGCACGCAAACGCTGACCGGTGCGAACACATTCACTGGCGGCACGACGGTCAACGCCGGGACGCTGGCACTCGGCGCGGGCGGCAGTCTTGCCGCGGGCGGCGCAGTCACGCTCGGCGGTGCGGGCGCGACGCTCGACCTGAGCGCAGCGAGCGGCCCGCAAGTCATCGGTGCGCTGTCTGGCATCGGCGGTACGCTGGCACTCGGCGGAAACAACCTGAGCTTCGGCGGTGCGGGCAGCCTGTCCTTCGGCGGCGCGATCACAGGTACGGGCGGCGTCACCAAGCTCGGTACCGGTACGGAAACGCTGACCGGCGCGAACACGTTCACTGGCGGTTTGACGATCGGTGCCGGCACGCTCGCGCTCGGCGCAGGCGGCAGCCTGGCGGCGGGTGGCTCGGTTAATCTCAGCGGCGCGGGTGCGGGCTTCGACATCAGCGCGGCGACGGGTGCGCAGACCATCGGCGCGCTCTCCGGTCTCGCGGGGACCACGGTCGCGCTTGGTGCGAACACGCTGAATCTCGGCGGCACGGGCGGTGGAATTTTCGGCGGTGTGATCGGCGGTACCGGCGGTCTTAACCTGACTGGCACCGGCACGCAAACGCTGACCGGTGCGAATACGTTCACAGGCGGTACGACGATCGGTGCCGGCGGCACGCTTGCGCTCGGCGCGGGAGGCAGTCTCGCTGCGACGGGCTCGGTGAATCTGGGCGGTGCGGGCGCAACCTTCGACCTCAGCGCAGCGACGGGTCCGCAAACGATCGGCGCGCTGATCGGCGCAGCGGGCAACGTGGCGCTCGGTGCGAACAACCTGACCTTCGGCGACGGCTCGAACCAGACCTTCGGCGGCACGATTGCCGGCGCGGGTGGGCTCGTCAAGCAGGGCACCGGCACGGAAACGCTGAACGGTGCGAATACGTTTAGCGGCGGTGTAACGCTGAATGCCGGCGGTCTCACACTAGGCGCAAACGCGGCGCTCGGAACGGGCGGCTTGACGCTCGGCGGCTCGGCGACACTCGATACGAACGTCGGCGGTCTGTCGATCGGCAACAACATCAACCTCGGTGCTCCGGGCAATGCGCTGACGCTGGGCGGCAGCAATGCGCTGAGCCTCGGCGGCGTGATCAGCGGTGCGGGCAACCTCGTGAAGAACGGCGCCGGCGCAGTGACGCTGACGGCCGCGAATACCTTTAGCGGCGGCACCAACATCAACAACGGCACGCTCGCGCTCAGTGGAGCTGGCGCGCTTGCGGCAACCGGCGCGGTGACGTTGGGCGGTGCGGGAGCGAGCCTCGACATTAGCGGCAGTGGGTTCAGCGGCCTGACCATCGGTGCGTTGTCGGGTACGGCGGGTACGGTCTCACTGGGCGCGAAGGAACTGACCTTCGGTGACGCCAGCAACCAGACCTTCGGCGGCAGCTTCACGGGCTCGGGCGCCATCATCAAGAACGGTGCGGGCATCGAAACGCTGACCGGTGCAAGCACGTTGGCCAACGCGGCGATCAACGCCGGCACGCTGGCATTGTCGGGTGCGGGCTCGCTGTCCGCGGGCACGACCGTCAATCTCCTGAGCCCCGGTACCACGTTCGACATCACCGCTGCTACCGGTACGCCGACCATCGGCGCGCTGGACGGCCTGGCGGGCACCGCCGTGACGCTCGGCGCGAACACGCTGAACCTCGGCGGCTCGGGGAGCGAGACCTTCGGTGGCGTGATCAGCGGCACCGGTGGTCTCAACGTGAATGGCAACGCCACGCAACCGCTGACGCAAACGCTGACCGGCGCGAACACGTTCACGGGCGGTACGACGATCGGCAACGGCACGCTTGCGATCGGCGCGGGCGGTTCGCTGGCAGCAACGGGCGCCGTGAGTCTGGGAGGCGCGGGCGCAACGTTCGACCTCAGCGCAGCAACCGGTCCCGTGACGATCGGCGCGCTGTCCGGCGCGGCAGGTAACCTCGCGCTCGGCGCGAACAACCTGACCTTCGGCGATGGCGCGAGCACGGCGTTCGGCGGCATTATCGGCGGCACGGGTAGCGTCACCAAGCAGGGCGCGGGTGTAGCGACCCTGACCGGCGCGAATACGTTCACCGGCGGCTTCAACCTGAACGCGGGCGGTCTCAACGTCGGCAACAACACGGCGCTCGGTACCGGCGCGCTGACGGTAGGCGGTGCGGCGACGCTGGCCAGTACTGCCGCGACGACGCTCGGTAATGCCATCGTCCTCAACGCCGGGCTGACCGTACAGGGCACCAACAACTTGACGTTGAACGGCACACTGTCCGGCATCGGCGGGCTGACCATGGGCGGCACCGGGGTGCTGACATTGGGCGGCACGAATACTTACACCGGTGGCACCAACATCAACTCGGGCACGCTGGCGCTCGGTGCCAGTGCGAGTCTGTCCGCGGGCGGTACCGTGAACCTCGCGACCGGCGCGACCTTCGATCTGTCGGCCGGCAACGGTCAGCAGGTATTCGGCACGCTGATCGGCAACGGTACCGTGAATCTGGGTGCCAATGGGCTGACACTCGGCTCTGCGACCAACGGGACGTTTAGCGGCGCTATTGCAGGCACAGGCAGTCTCCTCAAGGTCGGCACAGGCACTGAAACGCTGACCGGCGCGAATACGTTCACAGGCGGTACGACGATCAACGCGGGCACGCTCGCGATCGGCCCGGGCGGCAGCCTCGCGGCAACCGGCGGCGTGACGCTTGGTGGTCTCGGCGCGGGCTTCGACATCAGCACAGCGACCGGCAACCAAACGATCGGCGCACTAAATGGCGTAGCAGGCAGCACCGTGACGCTCGGCGCGAACAACCTGACGATCGGCGATGCCACGAGCCAGATCTTCGGCGGCGCGATTGCAGGCGCGGGTGGCCTCGTGATGGCGGGCAGCGGCAAGGAAACGCTGACCGGCCCGAACACCTTCACCGGCGGCACGACGATCAACAGCGGCACGCTCGCGATCGGCGCAGGCGGCAGCCTCGCGGCGACCGGTGCGGTGACGCTGGGCGGCGGAAGCTTCGACATCAGCGGCGCGACTACACCGCAGATCATCGGCGCGCTGTCGGGTACGGCGGGTACCGTTGCGCTCGGGGCGAACAACCTGACCTTCGGCGACGCGACCAACCAGACGTTCGGCGGCAGCATCACCGGTAGCGGCGGCATCATCAAGAGCGGTACCGGCATCGAAACGCTGACCGGTGCCAGCACGTTCACCGGTGGCGCAACGGTCAATGCCGGCACGCTGGCGTTGTCGGGCACGGGCTCGCTGTCGGCGGGTACCGACGTCAACCTGGCGAACCTCGGTGCGACGCTCGACATCAGTGGTGCAACTGCCGCTCCGACGATCGGCGCGTTGAACGGCGCACTGGGCAGCATCGTGACGCTCGGCGCGAACACGCTGAACATGGGCGGCACGTCGGCCGGCCTGTTTAGCGGCACGATCGGCGGCACGGGCGGCATTACCAAGAACGGCACCGGCACGCAGACACTGACCGGCGCGAATACCTACACCGGTCCGACGACGATCAACCAGGGCACGCTCGCGATCAGCGGTGGCGGCAGTCTCGCGGCGGGCAGTGCAGTGAATCTGGCCGGCGGTGCGGGCGCGGGTCTCGACATCAGCGGATCGACGGGCAACCAGACGGTCGGTGCGCTGTCGGGTGCGGCGGGCTCGACGGTGAACCTCGGTACGAAGTCGCTGAGTTTCGGCGACTCGACGAACCAGACGCTCGCGAGCAACGTCAGTGGCACGGGCGGCCTCGTGAAGCAGGGCAGCGGCGTCGAAACGCTGACCGGCAACAATACGTATAGCGGTGGGACGGTGCTGAACGCGGGTGGCCTGGTCGTCGGCAGCAATACGGCGCTCGGTACCGGCGCGTTGACGGTAGGCGGCAACTCGACACTGGACAGCAGCACCGCGACGACGCTCGGCAACGACATCCTGCTGAACGCCGGGCTGACGGTTCTGGGCACGAACAACCTGACGTTGAACGGCTCGCTGTCCGGTACCGGTAGCCTGACCAAGGACGGCAGCGCGACGCTGACCTTGAACGGCACCAACACCTACACGGGCGGCACGAACATCAACCAGGGCACGCTCGCGCTCGGTGCGAATGCGAGTCTGGCGGCGAGCGGCATCGTGGACGTAGCGACCGGCGCAACCTTCGATCTGTCGGCCGGCAACGGTCAGCAGGTGTTCGGTACGCTGACCGGCGGCGGCACGGTGAATCTCGGTTCCAACGCGCTGCAGGTCGGCGATGCGAACAACGGCACGTTTAGCGGCGCGGTTGCGGGCACGGGTAGTCTCGTCAAGGTCGGCACCGGCACGGAAACGCTGACAGGCGCGAACACCTACACCGGCGGTACGACGATCAACGGCGGCACGCTTGCGCTTGGTGCCGGTGGCAGCCTCGCGGCAACCGGCGGCGTGACGCTCGGTGGCATCGGCACGGGCTTCGATATCAGCGCGGCGACGGGTAACCAGACCATCGGCGCACTGAACGGCACGGGCGGCACGGTGACACTCGGTGCGAACAACCTGTCGATCGGCGATGCGACGAGCCAGATCTTCGGCGGCACGATCGCGGGCACGGGCGGCCTGACGATGCAGGGCACCGGCAAGGAAACGCTGACCGGTGCGAACACCTACACCGGTGGCACGACGGTCAACAGCGGCACACTCGCGATCGGCGCGGGCGGTAGCCTCGCGGCGACCGGTGCGGTGACGCTGGGCGGTACTGGAGCAAGCTTCGATATCAGTGGCGCGACTACGCCGCAGATCATCGGTGCGCTGTCGGGTACGGCGGGTACCGTTGCCCTCGGCGCGAACAACCTGACCTTCGGCGATGCGACGAACCAGACCTTCGGCGGCGGCATCACGGGCACCGGTGGGATCGTCAAACAAGGTACCGGTACTGAAACGCTGACGGGCACGAGTACCTTCACCGGCGGCGCAACGGTCAATGCGGGCACGCTGGCGTTGGCTGGTTCGGGTTCGCTGTCCGCGGGCACCGGCGTCAATCTCGCGAATGCCGGCACGTCGCTCGACATCAGCGGCGTCACCGCCGGCGGTACGCCGACGATCGGTACGCTGACCGGCGCGCTGGGCAGCACGGTGGCGCTTGGTGCTAATAACCTGACGCTCGGCGGTTCGGGGAACGGGACGTTCGCCGGCACGATCGGCGGTACGGGCGGCATCGTCAAGCAGGGCACCGGCACGGAAACGCTGACCGGCGCGAATACCTACACCGGCGGCACGACGGTCGGCAACGGTACGCTCGCCATCGGTGCGGGTGGCAGTCTTGCGGCTGGCGGCGCTGTGACACTCGCCGGCACGGGCGCCACGCTCGACCTGAGCGCGGCCGCTGGCCCGCAAATCATCGGCGCGCTCTCCGGCACCGCCGGTACGCTGGCACTCGGTGCGAACCCGTTGACGTTCGGCGACGGCAGCAACCAGACCTTCGGCGGCGCTATCACGGGCAGCGGTGGCATTACGAAGAGCGGGACCGGCACCGAAACGTTGACGGGCGCGAATACGTTCACAGGCGGCACGACGGTCGGTGATGGCACGCTCGCGATCGGCGCGGGCGGCAGCCTGCTGTCGACCGGTGCGGTCACGCTCGGCGCTACAGGTGCCTTTAACATCGGCGGTGCGACTACGCCGCAAACGATCGGTGCGCTGTCCGGTGTTGCGGGTAGCACCATCGGTCTCGGCGGTAATACGCTGGCGTTCGGCGATGCTACGAACCAGACCTTCGGCGGCGCTATCACGGGCACGGGCGGTATCACGAAGAACGGCGGCGGCACGCAGACGCTGACAGGTGCGAGCACCTTCACCGGCAACACGACGATCAACGACGGCACCATCGCACTGACCGGTGCGGGCACGTTGTCGGCGGGAACGAACGTGAATCTCGCCAGTGCCGGTACGTCGCTCGATATCACCGGTGTGACTGCCGGCAGCACGCCGACGGTCGGTGCGCTGTCCGGTGTCGCGGGAGCTAACGTGACGCTGGGCGGCAATACGCTGACGCTCGGTGGCGGCGCAAGCGGCAACTTCGGCGGCGTGATCGCGGGCACGGGCGGCATCCTCAAGAACGGTGCCGGCACGCAAACACTGACGGGCGCGAATACGTTCACCGGCGGTACGACGATCGACGGCGGCACGCTTGCGATCGGCGCAGGCGGCAGTCTTGCCGCGGGTAGCGGCGTGACGCTCGGCGGCACCGGCACCTTCGATATCAGCGCAGCGACGGGCGGCGGTACGACGCTCGGCACGTTGTCCGGTACGGCAGGCACCGTTGCTCTCGGCGCGAACAACCTGACCTTCGGCGACGGCACCAACCAGACCTTCGGCGGTGGCATCACGGGCACGGGCGGTATCGTCAAGCAAGGCACGGGCACGCAGACGCTGACAGGCGCGAGCACCTTCACCGGACCGACGACGGTCAACAACGGCACCCTCGCGCTGAGCGGTGCGGGCACGCTGTCGACCGGCACCAACGTGAACCTCGCGAACCCGGGCACGACGCTCGATGTAACCGGCGCGACCGGCACACCGACAGTCGGTTCGCTGACCGGCGGAGCGGGTACGAACGTGACGCTGGGCGGCAATTCGCTCACGCTCGGTGGCGGTTCGAACGGTACCTTTAGCGGCACGATCGCGGGCACGGGTGGCCTCATCAAGGATGGTCCGGGCACGCAGACGTTGACCGGCCCGAACACCTACACCGGAGGTACGACGCTCGCGGGCGGTACGACAGTGCTCGGCAACAACCAGTCGCTCGGTAGCGGAGCCATCACGGTAAGCGCACCGGCAACGCTCGATTCCACCACGGCGCTGAACCTCGGCAACGCGCTGAACCTGGGCTCGGCGGCGACGATCGGCGGTAGTCAGGATCTGACGCTGTCAGGCACCGTGTCGGGCACCGGCAGTCTCGTCAAGAATGGTGGCGCGGACCTGACACTGACCGGCAACAACACGTTCGCAGGCGGCACCACGCTCAACAACGGCACGCTGACGCTGGGTAGCGCCAACGCGCTGGGCACCGGCGGTCTGACGTTGAACGGCGGCACGTTGAACGGGAACAACACGAACCTGACACTGCCTTCGTTGAACGGCACGACAGGCGGTACGTTGAATCTCGGCTCGGGCAACCTGACAGTGAACGGCGGCAACTACGGCGGCGTGCTGGCGGGCACTGGAGCGGTCATCAAGCAGGGCGGCGATACGTTGACGCTTGCCGGCACGAACACCTACAGCGGTCCGACCACGGTTTCGGCGGGCACGCTCGCGGTGACGGGCTCGGTGGCGAACTCGGCGGTGACCGTGCAGAACGGCGCGACGGTGACGGGTACCGGGACGGTCGGTAGCCTGACGGTGGGCAGCGGCGGTACCGCGGCGGCACCGTCGCCTGGACAAACACTGAACGTAGCGGGCAACGTGTCGTTTGCGTCGGGTTCGATATTCAGCGTACCTGCCAACGCCCAGCAGCAGAGCGGAGCGGTGGACGCAACCGGCACCGCGACGCTGAGCGGCGGCGATGTGCAGGTGCTGGCCGGTCAGGGCAAATACGCGCCGTCGAGCAAGTATCAGATCCTGAGCGCGAACCAGGGCGTGAACGGTACCTTCGCCGGCGTGACGTCGAACCTCGCGTTCCTGACGCCGACGCTCAGCTACAGCCCGACCGCGGTGTTCCTCTCGCTGGTGCCGAACGGCGTGCTGTTCCAGCAGGTTGCGGTGACGCCGAACCAGCGCGCCGTCGCCATCGCGGCCGGCAATCTGCCGGCGACCAACGCGGTGTTCCAGGCGCTGTTCTCGTCTGATGCGCCGACGGCGCGTCAAGCGTTCAACACGCTCGATGGCGAGCTGTATGCAAGCACGAAGACCGCGCTGCTGCTCGACGGTCACTATCTGCGCGATGCTGTGATGGACCGGCTGCAAGACAGTATGGCGCCGACCGAAGGGCCGCTCGCGTCGACCGGATCGACAGGACAGGCGATGTGCGATAGCAGTCTCGCGCAAGGTGTGCTGCCGAGGAATCAGTTCGATGATCCGAACCCGGGTCACCGCGGCACGCGCGACGCCTGCTACGACAATCGTCTCTACCGGCCGGTTGTGTGGGCGCGGGCGTTCGGCTCGGATGGCAAGCTGAACGGCAACAGCAACGTGTCGGGTATCGACCAGACCACAACGGGGTTCATCGGCGGTGCGGACATGTCGATCAACAACCACTGGCGCGTCGGTGTGGCGGGCGGGGTGTCGCATAGCTCGCTCGACAATAGCCTGAGCTCGTCCGCTGGGATCGACAGCTACCACGTCGCGCTGTACGGCGGCGCGGAGTACGGTCCGCTCGGCGTGCGGTTGGGTACGTCGTATTCGTGGAACGACATCAAGACGGACCGCTACCAGAACTTCAGCGGCTTCACGGACCACGATAGCTCGAGCTACGACGCGGGACTCGCGCAGATCTTCGGCGAGGTCGGCTACAAGATCCCGTTGTGGGAACGCATCGCGGTCGAACCGTTCGCCGCTATCGCGTTCGAGAACCTGCATACCAACGGCTTCAGCGAAGACGGCGGCGCGGCCGCACTGCAGGCCAACTCCAGTTCGCAGAACATCGGCTTCTCGACCTTGGGTCTGCGCCTGTCGACGCGGTTTGGTTCGAGCCCGCAGCAGTGGTTCAGCGGACACGTGATGGCCGGCTGGCGTCACGCGATCGGCAACGTGCAGCCGGGTGCGAACCTGGCGTTTGTCGGCGGCGGGACGGGCTTCCAGGTGGCCGGTGTGCCGATTGCCCGCGATGCCGCGGTGGCCGAAGTGGGCGTCGATGCGAACATCTTCCACAACATCACGCTCGGGTTGTCGTATAGCGGTCAGTATGGTGGCGGGTACCATGACAACGCGATTATCGGCAGCTTGTGGTGGAAGTTCTAAAGCTGGCGGGGTATCGCCAGAGATGTGGATGTGAAACAGGGGCGGCGCATTTGCATGCGTCGCCCCTGCTTTTTTGCTGCAAGCTTGTGCTGTGCTTACTCTCCGGTCAGCAGATCCGCTTCTCGCGTGGCGCGTTTCGGCGCCGACACGTCGGCTCCATCGACAAGACCTTTCGTCAGCTCCAGCGCCTGGCGTTCGAAGAGCCGCCGGTACAGGCCGTTCTCGATGCGGATCAGTCTGTCGTGGCTGCCTTCCTCGATAATCCGGCCGCGATCCATCACGAGCAGCCGGTCCAGCGCGCGTACCGTGGACAGCCGGTGCGCCACGACCAGCGTGGTGCGGCCCACCATCAGCCGTTCCATCGCCTGCTGGATCAACACCTCGCTTTCGCTGTCGAGGCTCGACGTTGCTTCGTCGAGAATCAGCACCGGCGCATCCGCGAGGAACGCCCGCGCGATCGCGACCCGCTGACGCTCGCCGCCCGACAGCTTGACGCCGCGCTCTCCGACCAGCGTGTCATAGCCCTGCGGCAGTGCGGCGATGAACTCGTGCGCGCTCGCCTGGCGGGCGGCCCGCTCGATCTCCGCCTGGCTCGCGCCCGGCCGTGCATACGCGATGTTCTCCGCCAGCGACCGGTGGAACAGCACCGGTTCCTGCTGGACGATCGCCAGTTGCGCACGCAACGAAGCCTGCTGCACGTCGGCGATGTTCTGCCCATCGATCGTGATGCGGCCTTCGTCGATGTCGTACAGCCGCTGGATCAGCTTGATGAACGTCGTCTTGCCGGAGCCCGAGTGGCCGACCAGCCCGATGCGCTCGCCCGGCGCGACGCGCACCGAGAAATCGGCATAGAGCGGCGTCGCTTGCGCGCCGTAGCGGAACGTGACGTGCTCGAAGCGGATCTCGCCCTTGTCGATCGCAATCTTGCGCGCGCCGGGTTTGTCTTCGATACCGAGCGGTTCGCGTTCGAGCGACACGAGTTCTTCCATGTCGTTGACCGAGCGCTGCAGGTTGCGTACGTGCATGCCGACTTCGCGCAGATAGCCTTGCAGCATGAAGAACATCGTCAGCGCAAACGTGATGTCGCCGACGCTCGCCTTGTCTTTGGCCCACAGCATTAGCGCCGCGCCGAGCATTGCTGCCTGCATCAGCACCAGCATGGCGCCCTGTACACCGCCGTTGAGCGTGCCGCGAATCCACGTACGCCGCGTGCGCTTGTTCCACTTGGCGATCACACGGGCGAGGCGCGTTTCCTCGCGGGTTTCCGCGCCGAACGCCTTGACCACCGCGTTGCAGCTCACCGCATCGGCCAGTGCGCCGCCCATGCGCGTGTCCCACGCGTTGCCGAGGCGGGCAGCCGGCGCGACAAAGCCGACCGACAGGGTGACCGTCACCGCGATATACAGCACGGAGCCGAGACCCACGACGACGCCCATCACCGGCCAGTGCACGCCCAGCAACACGGTTGCGCCGACCAGCATAACCACCGACGGCAGCAGCGCCACCAGCAGCGTGTCGTTCAGCAGATCGAGTGCCCACATGCCGCGCGTGATCTTGCGCACGGTCGAACCGGCGAAGCTGTTGGCGTGCCAGTCGGTGGAGAAGCGCTGCACGCGATGAAACGCGTTGGCGGCAATCTCGCTCATCATCCTCAGCGTCAACGCGATGATGTTCTGGAAGGTGAACTGACGCAGCACGGTGCCGGCCACACCGAGCACGACCAGTGTGGTGAACGCCGAGATCGCGGCCTGCCACGCGAGCGCCTTGCTCGATACGCCGCTGGCCAGCGCGTCGACGAGCCGCCCGGCGAAGAGCGGCGTCAGTACGTCGGCGATCGCCGCCAGCAGCGCGAGCCCGGCAACGGCGGCGATGCGCGCGGGCTGTCTGCGCCAGTGAAGGAAAGTGAAACCCAGGACGTTCTTGAACGCCTGTCCACCAAGATCGAGTTTTTTGTTAGTCATGTTCCATAGCCGATGACGCGGTGCGCCAGGAGGGCTATCCCATCAAGAGAAATAGAAACCGACAGTCGAAACAGACCAGGCTTTGCTGGTGAAACGGAAAACAGACTGTCTGGAAGTAGCGTGGGCGGTGTGTCGCCCAGGCGGACGACGACCTAAAGGTGTCGCGCAGGCACGTTTGGGTGAGCGCTAGACATAATTTGCATTTGACGCCTCCCTAAAACGTTGAGATGAAGTGATTGAAGCCGGAAAGTGGTGCGGAAAAAACAAAGTGGACTGGCGCCCACGTAAGGATTCTATCAGGGGCCTGACGAATCTGCCAGCGTCGTTCTGTTCGCGATGTTGTCGCGCCGATACACGAATTCAGTGTCCGATCATTCGACGCAGCAGAAACGTCCCTTCGTACTGTCGTGTTCACGACACACCATCACCGCCGAAAAAACGCACGAATCGAGGCACGAACGTTCGCTGCGCACAGCAGATTCGCAATGATCGTTGTTCATCCGTCGCGCAGATTGCGCAGGTTCTTACCAGTTGTTTCCTGCAACTACTCGACGGATTCACGACGAAACATTAGCCACCGGACATCTACGCCCTGTGCGTCCTGTTCATGACGATGGCCTCGGTAAGGCACCGTAACGAACCGTCGATGCAGCGATGAAAACCTCACCGGGTTGAAAGAAAAAATCAGTAATCCGTAGGTAAACATCGACACGCTGCGATTGCCTACATTCGCATTTCGGCATCGAACCCGGAGTGTCCTCATGTCATCGCAAGTCGCACTCGCCATCGACTCCCTCAACGGTTTCGAAATTACCGCAGACGGTCAGTACCTGATGTTGAGGAGCAACCAGCCCGATTGCATCGCACTGCATTGCTCGGTCATGCATGAACTGCTGGCCGCGCTGGCCAATGCGATTGCGCGCTCCGAGCGGATTCGTCAGCACCAGCAGAGCCTGAAGTTCGCGATGCCCTGCGAAGCATGGCAGGTGGCCGGCGATGTGCGCAGCGACCGGCATCTGGTGCTGTCGTTCCGTTTGCCCGGCGGTGCCGAACTGTCGTTTCGCATGCATCGCACGCAGGCCGCACATATGACTGAAGTACTGGCGATGACCACTGGGCTGAGTCAGCCACGAAAACCTGCCGGCGTCCGGATGCAGTAGCGATGCGCACCGTCGTGCAAGCGCGGCGTGAGCCGCAGTGCCCACGGGGACGTCCTTCGTCTTCGTGTTTGCGTCGTAACCTCCTCCACACTCCTGCATGACGTTTGAGAAATTTTCGGCGCGCTGCGCCTCGGCATTGACCTTGATCGGCGTGAGTACGCTCGCGCTGCCGGCTTACGCCATCGAGCCGTTCGTCGTTCGCGACATCCGTATCGAAGGGCTGCATCGACTCGAAGCAGGGACCGTGTTCTCGTACCTGCCGATCAAGCAGGGCGACACATTCAACGACGACAAGGCTTCCGAAGCGATCCGCGCGCTCTACACGACGGGCTTCTTCAACGACGTCAAGATCGAGGCGGACGGCGACGTCGTAGTCGTGCAGGTGCAGGAACGTCCTGCGATCGGCACGATCGACTTCTCCGGCATCCACGAATTCGACAAGGACAACCTGACCAAGGCGCTGCACTCGGTCGGCCTGTCGCAGGGCCGGTATTACGACAAGGCGCTCGTCGACAAGGCCGAGCAGGAACTGAAGCGCCAGTATCTGACGCGCGGTTACTACGCTGCCGAAGTCACGACCACGGTCACACCGATCGACCGCAACCGTGTGGGGCTGTTGTTCTCGGTGATCGAAGGACCGAACGCGAAGATTCGCCAGGTCAACTTTATCGGCAACAAGGTGTTCAGCGAGGACACGCTGCGTGACGAGATGCAGTTGTCCACGCCGAACTGGTTCTCGTGGTACACGAAGAACGATCTGTACTCGAAGGAAAAGCTCACTGGCGACCTTGAAAACGTTCGCTCGTACTACCTGAATCGCGGCTATCTCGAGTTCAACATCGACTCGACGCAGGTGTCTCTCTCGCCGGACAAGAAGGACATGTACCTGACGGTGACGCTGCACGAAGGCGAGCCGTATACGATTTCGAGCATCAAGCTGGGCGGCAACCTGCTGGACCGCGAGGCGGAACTCACGAAGCTGATCAAGATCAAGCCGGGCGAGCGGTTTTCGGCGGACAAGCTGAAGGCTGTAACGAAGACGATCGTCGACAAGCTGGGCGAGTACGGTTATGCGTTCGCCACGGTGAACGCGGTACCCGATATCGACCAGGAGCATCACAAGGTCGCGCTGATACTGCAAGTCGATCCGAGCAAGCGAGTGTATGTGCGGCGCGTGAATATCGAAGGCAATACGCGCACGCGCGACGAGGTCATCCGCCGCGAGATGCGCCAGTTCGAGAGTGCGTGGTTCGATTCGGGGCGGCTTGCGCTGTCGAAGGACCGGATCAACCGTCTCGGCTACTTTACCGACGTGGATGTGACGACAGTACCGGTGGAAGGCTCGACCGACCAGGTCGATGTGGACGTGAAGGTCACCGAGAAGCCGACCGGCTCGATCACGCTCGGGCTCGGCTACGGGTCCGGCGAAGGGCCGATCATTTCTGCGGGCGTCACGCAGGACAACGTGTTCGGCTCGGGCACGACGCTTTCGCTCAACGTGAACACATCGTCGACCGGTCGCACGCTGAGCGTCACGCAGGTCGACCCGTACTTCACGATAGACGGCATCAAGCGCATTACCGACGTCTATTACCGTACTACCTATCCGCTCTATTACTCGAACGTCAGCGACACGAGCTTTCGCATCGTGACGCTGGGCGGCGACCTGAAGTTCGGCGTACCGTTCTCGGAATCCGACACGGTGTACTTCGGGACGGGGCTCGAGCAGAACCGGCTGGACGTCGATTCGAGTACACCGCAAAGCTATATCGACTACGTGAACAGTTTCGGCCGCGTGTCGAACAACGTGCCGATCACCGTCGGCTGGTCGCGCGATAACCGCGATAGTGCGCTGGTACCGAGCAGGGGCTACTTCACGCAGTTCAACGCGGAATACGGCACACCGATCGCCACCACCAAGTACTACAAGACGGACCTGCAGTCGCAGTATTACTACTCGTTTTCGCGTGGCTTCGTGCTGGGGCTCAATTTCCAGGGCGGTTACGGCAACGGCCTCAGCGGCGAACCGTTCCCCATCTTCAAGAATTACTTTGCGGGTGGGATCGGTTCGGTGCGCGGCTACGAGCCAGGCTCGCTGGGTCCGCGCGATGCCACGACCGGCGACCCGATCGGCGGTTCGAAGATGGTGGTCGCCAACGTTGAACTGACCTTCCCGCTGCCGGGCACCGGCTACGACCGTACGTTGCGCGTGTTCACGTTCACGGATGCCGGCAATGTCTGGGGTACCGAAGGCAACAGCGTGGGCGCAAACGGCTTGCGTTACAGCTATGGCGTGGGTCTCGAATGGATTTCGCCGATCGGTCCGCTCAAGCTGGACTTCGCTCTGCCGATCGTGAAGCACGCCGGCGACCAGTACCAGAAGTTCCAGTTTCAGATCGGGACTTCTTTCTAGTTATACGTGCAACCGATCCATCGCGGCGACGAGCGACTTGAAACCGACCCATCCCCAGTAGACGCGGTGATGGGTAATCAACCCGTCTGCCACGTCCATCACTTCGACGAGATCGACCTGATCGCCGTGCGGTGTATCGCGTGGATATTCCCACGTGACGCGTGTGTCGTTCGAGAAGAACGTGTCGGTTCGGAACCACCGGCCGAGGTCGCCCGACAGCTTGCGTAAGCCCGCTTCGAAAAATGCATGGATCGCCGGCTTGCCTCGCAGGATGCCTTCGTTATGGTTCGGCAGAGTGACCAGGATCAGCGGTGTTTCGAGTATCGCGTGGTCGGCGTATAACGCGATCAGACCTTCGAGGTCGCGTGTCACCACCGTCTGGTGCCACTGTTCGTAAATACGGCGGATTGCTGCGTCGGTATGGGCAGGCACAGGAAGTTCTCCATGGGTTCATGGTTGAACTCCTAGTGTGGAGTAGCGGAGCGGCCGGATGTTTCGATGCGTATCGAAGGGTGGGTTGTGCGGGCGCCTGGCCGCGTCGGGTCGATTTCGCGAGGACGGCTATGCGCCGCCGCCGTCCACAACTTCGGCGCTGTCGATCGCCCGCACGATTGTTTCGAGCGTGTCGTTCAGATGAAGGATGGTCTGGGCTTTGGCCACTTCGGCGTCGCGCTTTTTGTACTGGGCCAGGATGTCCTCGTGCTCGGCGTTGCTGTGCGCGATGTGCTCCGGGCTCATATAGAGCGACAGCGTGATATAGGGGGCCGCCGCGTCGCGCAGTGCCTTGACGAGGTGGGCCAACCTGCTGTGCGCCTGGGACGCCCAGAGCGCCGCGTGAAACTCCAGATTCAACTCGGTCCAGCGCGTGACGTCCTGCGTCTGCAGCATCTCTTCGTGGAGCGCCTCGGCCTGTGCGATATCTTCCGCGGTAATGCTCTGCATCGCTTCGTCGACCATCATCGACTCCAGCACCTTCCTGAGCCGGTAGATTTCCTGCACGTCGTCGAGCGTCAGTCCGCGCACCACCGCGCCCCGGTGCGCGTCGAAAAACACCAGCCCCTCCGAGATCAACGTACGCAATGCCTCTCGTACCGGCGTCGTACTCATCTCCAGGCGCTTCGCCAGGTCGTCCTGACGCAGACGCTCGCCCGCCGTCATCCGGCCTTGCAGGATGTCTGCGCGCAAGGTCTGCACCGCAAACTGATACGCGGTGAGCCGGCGTGACGGCGCGGCATGCACTCTGGGCGGGGCGTTCGACGGAGTTTTCAAGGCTGTGGCTGTGGGTTGATGGACGAGTGGCGAGGCAGTGTACTCCACCTCGCGAACGCCTCCGGGATCTGCTCGCGCGGTGTCTGGGCAGCCAGCAGTGCGCCCAGCAGCAGCCGTGCCTTCAACGGATGGAGCCACTTCGCGAGGATGGCGCCGCGTCGCGCCAGATCGACTTCGGAGCCTGCGAAACCATAGGTCCGGGATGCAGTGGCGCCGGAGCCGGTGCGACTCGCGATTACCACCGGCACCGTTTTCGCCACGCGCTCGATCTGCTCGGCGAAGCCGAAGGACACGTGCCCGGCGCCAAACGCGGAAACCACGATGGCTTCATAGCCGAGATCGAGTGCGGCCGAGGCTAGATCGCCGTCGTCACCGAGCATTGCAGGAATGATCGCCACTTTCGGAAACGTTCGCGTGGGTGAAGGGGCCAACAGCCTGTGGCCCTGCGCATGAAAATACTCAGGCCGACCTTCGACGACACGTCCCGCCGGCCCGCCGTCTGGCGACACGAAGGTCTGGACCGCCAGGGAATCCGATTTGCAGACCCACCGCGCCCTGTGCACGGTGTCGTTCATGACCACCAGCACGCCGCGCCCACGGCTTTCGTCATCCATTGCTACCTGTACGGCGGCCAGCAGATTGGCCGGCCCATCGGCCCCCGCCGACAGCGGCGTGCGCATCGCGCCTGTAATGACCAGCGGCTCGGGGTGTCGCCAGTACAGATCGAGAAAAAACGCGGTCTCTTCGATGGTGTCGGTGCCTTGCGTCAGGACGACGCCCCGCGCGCCTCCAGCGATCTTCTCCGCAGCCCACGCGAGGCATGCCAGCAGCTGTTCGGTGCCTAGCGAAGCGCTCGGCAGCTGGGAAAGCGACTCCGTGGAGAGTTCGGCGAGCGCGCCCAGCCCTGGCACGGCTGCAACCAGTTGGGCAGCGTCCAGCCTGGGGACGACGCCGCCGGCGGCATCCGATGGCGTCATGCTGATAGTGCCCCCGAGGGAGGCGATCGCAACCAGTGGGCGCGTCATATGGTTTTCCCGTAGCGTTAAAGTATACATTGTGCATTATATATAGTGCATATACAGTAGGCAAACCCATTGCCGGTTCCTTCAATCCGCTCAACACGCTTAAGTCGTTACGGAGTCGCTTCATGCATGTCCCGCCGCCAAGTCGATATCGCTTCACGATCTTCTTCCTGATCGTCGTCATTGCTCTGATCAACTACATCGACCGCGGCGCGATCGCGTATGCGGCCGGGCAGATCATCGGTGAGTACGGTTTCGATCGCGCCGGCTGGGGTGCGGTGATGGGCTATTTCGGCTACGGCTATATGTTCGGTGCGCTGATTGGCGGCGCGCTGGCGGACCGGCTCGGCGCGAAGCGGGTCTGGATGATCGCTGGCATAGCGTGGTCGTTGTTTGCCATCTGCATGGTCTGGGCCGGCGACATCGGCCTCGCGGTTTTTGGCGGCTCGGCGTTGAGTGGATTCGCGCTGGTGCGCATCTTCTTCGGTTTCTCCGAAGGGCCGGCCTACTCGATCATCAACAAGACCATGTCAGCGTGGGCAGCGCCGTCGGAGCGCGGGTTCGCGGTGTCGATCGGCCTGTTGAGCACGCCGCTGGGTGCGTTGCTCACGGCTCCGGTGGCCGTCGGACTGATCCTGCTGACCGGTAGCTGGCGCACCATGTACGTGGTGCTCGGTGTGCTGGGCCTTGTGCTGATCGCCCTGTTTTCGCGCGTGTATGCCAATCGTCCCGAAGATCATCCGAAGGTCAATGCCGCGGAACTCGCGCTGATCCGGGCCGAACGCGACGCAGCGCCGAATGCGGCAAGCGCGAATGCGACGTTGCCGTGGTGGGCGTTCTTCAAAAGCCGGACGCTGATGTTCAACGCGATCGGATACTTCGCGTTTATTTACGTCAACTTCATGTTGCTGACGTGGACCCCGAAGTACCTGCATGACGAGTTCAACTTCACGCTCTCGTCGCTCTGGTATGTCGGGATGATTCCGTGGGTGGGTGCGTGCTTCACGGTATTGCTGGGCGGCCGCATCTCCGACTGGCTGCTCAAGCGCACGGGCAAGCTCGTTATTGCGAGAAGCTGGTTTGCGGCGGGCTCGCTGCTGCTGACAACGCTGTGCTTCCTGGCGGTGTCACAGGCGCATAGCGTGTGGGCCGTCATTGCGCTGATGACCTTGGGCAATGCCTTGAACGCGCTGCCGAACTCCGTCTACTGGGCCGTGGTGATCGACACCGCACCTTCGCGCGTCGGCACCTTCAGCGGCATCATGCATTTCATCGCCAACATTGCAGCGGTGCTGGCTCCTACGCTCGCAGGCATCCTGTCGGCGCGCTATGGTTACTCGTCGATGTTTATCGCCACATCGGTTGCCACCGCGGTGGGCGTGTTTGCCATGCTGCAGGTTCGTCCCGGTGAAGGCCCTCGCGTGCAAGGCGATGCGGATGCTGTCGCAACTGCGAAATGATCCGGTGTCACGCTACGGCGCTGCCGCTCATTTGAAAAACGGATTAGTGTCGAGACGACAGCTCGTGCCGTCGCAGACGGTAGCGGACGTATAGCCGAGCCACCGGGAGATGCGCCGCCTGTTGCGCGCGAACAGGCGATACAACAGCTTGCAGAGCTGTCTCGTCACGACAATGCGCAACGGCAGCACGATCCAGCCGCGACCGACCAGCGTGTAAGCCGCGATCATGCTGTCGATGCCGATCAGGCACGCGCCTGTGTCCGTCCAGCTATACAACTCGCGATTCAGTTCGGCGAGATCGACGCCGCATGTGGCGGCGTCGAAATCCTCTTGCGCAATGTCGACGAAACCGAGCCGCCCCGCATGGTCCCAGCTTCTTAGTCGCCGCATTTCCGCGACGCAAAACGGACAGTTGCCATCGAAGTAGAGTGTGAGTCTTGGCGCTTGCATGATCTCGATCCCCGGGTCTTGTCGTTGCAATCATTAGATGCCTCGCAATCGCAGCCAGTCAACAGAAATTTCTGTATTGACAGAAATATAAGAAAACCATAAACTTCGACCATGGAACTCACACCGATCGCTGAACGATTCATCCTGCACTGGGGCGAAATGGGCTCCCGGTGGGGCGTCAACCGTACCGTCGCGCAGATTCATGCGCTGCTGTATCTGCTTGGGCGTCCCGTCGCTGCGGATGAAATTGCTGACACGCTGGGCGTTGCTCGCTCCAACGTGAGCACGAGCCTGAAAGAGTTGCAGGGGTGGCGCCTCGCGCGTGTCGTGCACGTCATGGGCGACCGGCGTGACCACTTCGAAACCTCCACCGATGTCTGGGAACTGTTCAAACTGATCGTCGAAGGACGCCGTCAGCGCGAACTCGACCCGACGCTGAGCATGTTGCGCGAAAGTCTGTTGAGCACGGACATGAGCAAAGAGGAGAGGGAAACGGAGCAACGCATTCGCGACACGCTTGTGTTCCTCGAAACCTTGACGACGTGGTCCGACGAAATGCTACGTCTGAAACCCGAAACGTTGATGCGGACGCTGGGCGTGGGAGCGAAGATCAGTCAAACGATGCGACGGAAGAAACCGTAAATCGGACGAAGCGGGCGATGCCCGCTTTTTTTTGAGCCGGTTGTTTCTGTTTATACAGAAATTGCTGTAGATAAGCGAAGCGTGGAGCACGTCATGAAGGTACTGGTGTGCGGGGCGGACGGGTTCATCGGTCGTGCGCTGTGCGAGCGGATCGAGCGCGAAGGGCATCGCGTGATCAGAGGGCGGCGACACGCGTCGGGTCCCGACGAACTTTCTGCCGACTATTCGACGGACATCGATCACGAGCCATGGCGCGTGAAGCTCGCAGGGATCGATGTCGTCGTCAACGCGGTGGGCATTCTCGTCGAACGCGGCGCGCAGACCTTCGATGCGATCCATCGCCGCGCACCGTGTGCGCTGTTCTCGGCATGCGTCGCAGCGGGCGTGCGTCAGGTGATCCAGATCTCGGCACTTGGCGCGCAGCGGCGCGACACGGCCTACTTCGACAGCAAGTGCGCGGCCGACGAGTACCTGCTCGATTTGCCGATTGATGCATATGTAGTTCGACCGGCGCTCGTATATGGGCGAGACGGAAAATCCGCGGCGTTTTTCCGCATGCTGGCGAGCATGCCGGTGCATGCGCTGCCCGCCGGTGGCCGTCAACGCGTATCGCCGGTGCATATCGACGATCTCGCGGACGTCGTGGCTCGTCTGCTGCGCGCGCCCGCTGCGTCGCTGGATCATCGGTGTATCGATGTCGCCGGCGCAACGCAGATCGAATACCGCGAGATGCTGTCCATTTACCGGGCGTCGATGCGGTTTGCGCCGGCGTATCGAATCGGCGTGCCGCGCTTCGCAGTCGATGCCGCTGCGTGGTTATGCGACCGCGTTCCCGGCGCCATGCTGACACGCGATACCTGGCACATGCTGCAGTCAGGCAATACCGCCGACGCCGCTGAAACGACCGCCGTGCTTGGCCATCCACCTAAAGGCATCGCCGATTTCATCGGCGCGGACGGGGCGGCTTTGCGTAACGAAGCGTTGTCCTCATGGCGCTCCGCATGGTTGCGCATTGCACTGGCCGCGGTCTGGCTCTGGACCGCCTTCGTCAGTGCGTTTCTCTATCCACACGCTGACAGCCTGGCGATGCTTCATCGCGCGGGCCTCGATGGGGCGGTGGCAAATGCAGCGTTATACGGTTCAGCAGCACTCGATGCCGCAATGGGTTTCGCCACGCTCTGCAAACCGGGCCGTCGCTTATGGGCGAGTCAGTTCCTGCTCGTGAGCGCGTACTCGATCGTCGTTGCAATCGCGTTGCCGGAGATGCTGATTCATCCGTTTGGACCGCTGCTGAAGAATCTGCCGATCCTCGCTGTCCTGTGCGTACTCTTCAACGAAGAGACAAGATCATGAACCTCTATCTCGTCGTCAAGACGCTGCATATTCTTTCCTCGGTACTGCTGGTCGGCACGGGGTTCGGTACTGCGTTCTATCTGTACTTCATCAACCGTACGCGATCGGTCGTGGCGATCGCAGCGGTGTCGCGACTCGTCGTACGCGCCGACTGGTGGTTCACCACGCCTGCCGTCATCTTTCAGCCGCTCTCGGGTATATGGCTTGCACATAGCGCAGGCTGGCCGTGGAGCACGCCGTGGCTTGCTACTTCGATTGCGCTTTATGCGCTCGCCGGTGTTTGCTGGCTGCCTGTCGTGTGGTTGCAGGTCGACCTCGCGCGGATGGCACAGGTGGCCGTGTCTGCTGGAGAAACCACGCTGCCGCCGCGGTACTGGCGATATGCGAAGTTATGGGAGCGGCTTGGTTATCCGGCGTTCATCGCGATGGTGGTCGTCTATTTCCTGATGGTGACGAAGCCTGCATTCGCGTGAGCAGTCGGTAACAGCGAACAGCGCTCCCGCCTCCGAAACCCACAAGCCCCGACCGCAAGGCAATTCCCCATGCTGCGCACCTGCGGCGTCTGGTCGTGCGTACGCACCTGTCAGCTGCGGTGCAGCAACTCGCACATCACGACGCCAATATCGTTTGCTGGCGTAATACGGCAGTAACGGGCATGATCGTGTGGCGCGCTGCCGCCCGGGCAGCGCGCGCCCATTGCGCAGGCCATGCGCACACGCCAAGGAGCATCGAGCATGGAACAACCGAACCCGGCCAATCCGTTTGGAGACGTCTTCAAGCTGCTCGAGCAGTTCAAGCTGCCGGGCTTCGATGTGCCCGCCATCATGGAGGCGCGCCGCAAGGACGTCGAAGCGCTGGTGACGGCCAATCAGACTGCGCTGCAAGGCATGCAGTCGCTGGCACAGAAACAGGCCGAGATGTTGCGCAGCACGCTGGGCGAACTGCAATCGCTCGCGACCAAGGTGTCCGCTGCAGGCGCCACGCCCTCGGCGCAGACCGCCGAACTCGTCCAGCAGTCGCTGCACAAGGCACTCGCCGACATGCAGCAGCTCGCGCAGGCGGCTTACAAGTCGCAGGCGGAGTCGTATGCGGTGATCGCGAAGCGCGTCGAGGAAAACGTCGAGGAATTGAAGACACTCCTGCAGCAGAAGAAGTAGCGGTCTTGCGCCGCGGACCTGACGTGTAGTTACGCGTCCGCGGCTTCAGCTTTTATGGATGCACGCGCATGCTGCGGTGCGGGCATGCGTGTCGAACGCCATGCAAAACACAATGCAAGTGCGACGAGGCCGCTACCGGCCCACGGCGTCGCGAGTAGCGCGCCGCGTTCCACCAGCAATCCACCGAATCCCGAGCCCAACGCGACGCCCAGATGCATCGCGGATACGTTGATGCCGACGTTCGCGTCGGCTGCTGCGGGCGCGCTGCGAATCAGGTAGTTCTGCACGATCGGCGAGATCGACCAGCTAAGGCAGCCCCAGATCATCATCGCGGGGACGAACAGGGCGAGCGCGTGTCCGCTGAGCGGTAGCGCGGCCATCGCCAGCAGAAACGCCGCAGGGCAGAGCCGCAACGCACGCGATGCGCCGGCGCGATCCGACAGCCAGCCGCCGAGCCACGCTCCGGTCACACCCGCTACACCGAATGCGACATATAGCAGTGTCAGTTCAGCCGGCCGCGGCGCGAGCCACGTCTGCAGATAAGGGCTGAGGTACGCGAACAGCGTGAAGTGACCACCGATCATCGCAATGGAAACGAACTGAGCGCAGAGCGTTTCCGGATGCGCGAGCTGACTGCGATACGTGCGCCACGCGATAGCTGCGTGCGGCGGTGCGACCGGCAGCCGGTACGCAAGGTAGCAACCGAGCGGCACGACCGCGAGCCCGATCGCCACGAAAACCGCGCGCCAGCCGGCCCAGTCGGCGATCGTCATGCCGACTGGCACACCGAGCACCAGCGACCCGCTGATTCCCATGAAAACGATACCGATCGCGCGGCCGTGCAAACGCGGCGGCGCGAGTTCCGTAGCAAGACGCGTTGCCAGCAGGATCACGGTTGCGCAACTGGCCGCCATTGCTACGCGCGCGGCGAACAGCAGTGCATAGCCGGGCTCAGTGAAGCAAGCAGGTTGCTGCACGCAAATACGCCGAGAGCGATGAGCAACAGGCGCTTGCGCTCGAATCGCGCGAACCTCATAGAAAGGCCGAACGCAGTGAGCGCGAAAACGCAGGAGAAGATCGTGGTGAGCTGCCCCGCGGATGCAAGCGAGACGTGCAGATTGGCCGCAATGGAGGGCAGTATGCCGATGCAGATGTTTTCGTCGATGCCTGCGAGAAAAACCGTTGCCGCCAGCCAGTAGATGCGTGTGTCCATGAATCCCTTCCGATACGTGGCGGCGCGGCAAACAGTTTGCGGCGCCCTCGTGGATCAGTTGGGTTTCGAGGCTGGGCTTCGGTTATCCCGGAGCGGGAAGTTACTCCAACAGCATGACGGGCGCAACTTTTCTTGACAGTGTGTGTATGCACATATAAACTGCCCGCCATGAATCGACCTCTTTCCTACGATGAGTGCAACTGCTTCGCGCTGCGCCAAGCGGCGCGTTTCGTTACGCAGATCTACGAGCGCCATATGGCGCAGGTGGGCGTGACGGCGGCGCAGTTCACGATTCTGGCCAAGCTGGCCCGCACACCGGATCTGACGATGATGGATCTGGCGGACTCAATGGTGATGGACCGCACGACACTCGTGCGCGCGCTCAAGCCGATGCAACGCGACGGGTGGGTCGTCGCCGAAGCATCGGAACACGACGGCCGGACGTATCTGTTCAATCTGTCGAAAAGCGGCGAGCAGGTCTTCGATCAGGCCGCTATTGCATGGCGCGAGGCGCAGGACGAGTTCGAGAGCAAGTTCGGCAAGGCGCGGGCCAAGGCACTGCGCAGTGAACTGTTCGACGTTACGGCAGAAGGATGAACGACGCCCGATTGTCGACCGCATCGAGCAGCACACGGTTATCCCGGAGATTTTTTTCAGCATATTGTGTGCATATACACTTTAAGTTCAGCAAAAAGCCATGGAATTTTCTCCGGAAGACGATTGTTTCGCCGTACGCCAGGCCGCACGCTACGCCTCGCAGATGTATGACCGCCATCTCGCGAATGTCGGTCTGACCATTACGCAGTTCTCGATCTTGTGCCGACTGAGCCGCGGCAGGCGGCTCACGATGAAGCAGCTGGCCGACGAGATGGTGATGGAGCGCACCTCGCTGCTGCGCGCGCTGCGGCCATTGCAGCGCGAGCGCCTGGTGGTGAGCGAAGCACTGACACCGGACGGTCGCGCGTTATCGCTGGGGTTGACGGCCGCGGGCATCGAGCGTTGCGAGGCTGCGAGGTATTACTGGCGCGCCGCGCAGAACGAGTTCGAGCAACGCTTCGGCGAACAGCGCTCGGCGTCGTTGCGCCGTGAGCTGCTCGATATGACCGGCAGCTAGCTTCGCGAAGTTTCAATAGACATATCGGGCTGGCGCGCTCTCAAGCGCTTTTTTTTAACGTTAAACAGTGCATACGCACATACAACCATGTCCACTTCTCCATCGACTCTCGCGCCCGCCGATATTGCCAAACCCGCGCGCCGTATTCCCTGGATGCTGCTTGCGATCGCGACGGTCGTCGTCGTGGTGGCCGCTGCCGTGTCGTACTGGTTTATCGTCGGCCGCTTCATCGAAACGACCGACGATGCCTATGTTGGCGGCGACGTCACGGTGATGGCGCCGAAGGTGAACGGCTTTGTCACCGACGTGCTCGTCAAGGACAACCAGTACGTGCACGCGAACCAGGTGCTGATCCGGCTCGATTCGCGCGATTACGATGCGCGCCTTGCCCAGGCTGATGCAGAAGTGGCGAGTGCCCAGGCGGCGGTGACGGAGCTGCAGGCCCGTAAGTCGCTGCAGCTCGCGACGATCAACGAGCAGTCCGCGGAAGTGAAGGCGTCGGGTGCGGAGCTGACGCGCAGCGCGGCCGACCAGACGCGTTATCGCGAACTGGTGAAGGACGATGCGGTGTCGAACCAGGTGGTTGAACGCGCCGATGCCGATCTCACGAAAGCGCATGCCGCAGTGGACCGCAGCAACGCAGCGCTAGTCGCCGCCCAGCGGCAACTGACGGTACTCGACGCCCAGGTCGGCGATGCGCAGGCGCGGGTTGCAACCGCGCAGGCCGCACAGCGCGTCGCTGCACTGAACGTCGAATACACGACGATCCGCTCGCCGATCGACGGTTATATCGGCAATCGCACCGCGCGCGTCGGCCTGCTGGCCGACGTTGGCGTATCGCTGCTGACGGTCGTGCCGGCTAGCGGCTTGTGGGTCGACGCGAATTTCAAGGAAGACCAGTTGAAGAAGATGCGCGCCGGCGACACAGTCGACGTTTCTCTCGATGCATCGAACCGGGAGATCCACGGCACGGTCGAGAGTCTGGCGCCGGCGACGGGTGCGACCTTCAGCGTGCTACCCGCGGAAAACGCCACCGGCAACTTCACGAAGATCGTGCAGCGCGTGCCGGTGCGCATTCGCCTCGATGTGCCGCACGACATGCAAGGCGTGCTGCGCCCGGGTCTGTCGGCCACGGTCGAGGTGCACGTCGACAGCCCGTCGAACCGTTCGTAACCCATCGGCCCGACGCATCATGAATGCCACCCCCTTTACCGCGCGCGCCCAGAACCACGCTCCCGTTCCTGCGAATCCCGCCGACCAGCCCACCCGCACGAAAGTCTTCGCATTCGCGTTGATGTGCCTGGGCTTCTTCATGGCGACGCTCGATATCCAGATCGTCGCCTCATCGCTGAAGGACATCGGCGGCGGTTTGTCCGCGAGTCAGGACGAACTCTCGTGGGTGCAGACCTCGTATCTGATCGCGGAAATTCTCGTGATCCCGATGTCCGGCTGGCTCACACGCGTGTTCTCGACCCGCTGGGTATTCGCGGCTTCCGCACTGGGTTTCACGCTGACCAGCATGCTGTGCGGGATGGCATGGGACATCAATTCGATGATCCTGTTTCGCGGCCTGCAGGGCGCGCTCGGCGCAGCGATGATTCCCACCGTGTTCACTACCGCTTTCGTGCTGTTTCCCGGAAAGCAGCGGCTGATCGCCTCGACGACGATCGGTGCGCTCGCGTCGCTGGCGCCGACCATCGGCCCTGTGATCGGCGGCTGGATCACTTCGCAATGGTCGTGGCAATGGCTGTTCTATCTGAACGTCGTGCCGGGTGTGTTCGTCACCTTGCTGGTGCCGCGCTTCGTGCACATCGACGAGGTAGATCTGTCGTTGCTGAAGAAAGGCGACTACCTCGGCATCGTGCTGATGTCGGGTTTTCTCGGCTGCCTCGAATACGTGCTCGAAGAAGGCCCACGCAAAAACTGGTTCGGCGATCACGTCATCCTTTTCTGCACCTGGATCTCGGCAATCTGCTGCTTTCTCTTTCTCGTGCATGCGTTCACCGCGAAAGAACCGATCGTCGATCTACGAGCGCTCGCGGTCCGCAATTTCGGCATCGGCAGTCTGCTGTCGTTTATCACCGGCATTGGTCTGTTCTGCGCGGTGTTTCTCACACCGGTGTTCCTGTCACGCGTGCGCGGCTTCGATTCGCTGCAGATCGGTATCGCGCTGCTATCGGTGGGCTGCTTTCAGTTGATCGCGCTGGTGGCGTATTCGCAGCTGGCGCGCTTCTTCGATATGCGCTGGCTGATGGTGTTCGGCCTCGTGTGCTTCGGTCTCGGCTGCTATCTCTACGTGCCGCTGACGAGCCAATGGGGCTGGCAACAACTGCTGATTCCCCAGGCACTGCGCGGTATCGGCCAGCAGTTCGCGGTACCGCCGATCGTCACGATGGCACTCGGCTCGCTGCCGCCGTCGCGGCTCAAGTCGGCGAGCGGCCTGTTTAACCTGATGCGTAACCTTGGCGGTGCGATCGGTATTGCGGTGAGCAGCACGATGCTCAACGACAGGTTGAACCTGCACTATCTGCGGCTCGACGAACATGTCACCGCGGGGCGTCCGGTGATCGAGTCGCTATTGCACTCGCAAACCGCGCATTTTGCTGCGGTGGGCGGCGGCGCATTGAATGCCGCGAACGCAGGGCTCGGCACGTTGCATGCGTTGCTGCTGCGCGAGGCGTTGGTGCTGACGTTCTCCGATGCTTTTTTCGCGGTCGCACTGTGCTTCGTGGTCGGTCTGCTGAGCGTTGTGTTCTCGAAGCCGTTCGGCAACCGGGCACCGCCTCCCGATGCGCATTGAACCTGATGTACCGACACTGAGACGACAGACATGAACCCAATGATGAAGCGCGCGCTGGCCGCCATGATGATCGCGAGTCTCGCGGCCTGTGCGGTGCAGCCCGAAAGCCATGCCAATCTGCCGCAGACGGTGCAGACCGTTGCGCCCACGACATGGAGCGTCGATGCGCCGCACGATACGAAGGACGCAGCCGCATGGTGGGCGCAGTTCGGCGACCCGGTCATGCATCGTCTGGTGCAGACGGTGCTTGATAACAACCTCGATGTGAAGGCTGCAGTCGAGCGCGTCAAGCAGGCGCAGGCCGTCGCGACACAGCGCGGCGCGGTTCTTTTGCCGCAACTCGATGCCAACGCGCAAGCGGCCGATGAACGCCAGAACGCACCACCACCGCTCGGCTACGTGCGGCAGGCAGGCTTCGGCCTCGCGGCGAGCTGGACCCCAGACATATTCGGTGGCGAGCGTCTGGCGTTGCTCGCGGCACAGGCACAGACAAGCGGCCGCGAAGCTGCGCTGAACGAACTGCGGCTTGCGCTCGCGGCAAATGCTGCGTCGGCGTATATCGATCTGCGCTGGGCGCAGGCCGATCTGCAGATCCTGCAAGACAACGAGCAGATTCGCAGCCGCGCGCTGAAGTTGACGCAGGAGCGCCTGCACTACGGGCTGTCGACGCAGCTCGACGTCGCGCGTGCGCGCAATCAACTCGAAGACGTGCAGGCGCGCATACCCCGCACGCAATCGACGATCCAGCATCAGTTGAGCCTGATTGCGGTGTATTCGGGGCGGGCGCCGGAAAGCGTCGATGGTCTGTTGAGCGGCGACACACTGGTTGGAGCAGTAGCGATTCCAGTTCCACCCACCGACGTTCCGCAAACTCTGCCTTCCGATGCACTGTTGCGCCGTCCCGATGTGCGTACCGCGTATGCAGGCGTCGAACAACGCGCAGCGGAAGTCGGAGCGGCGAAAGCGCAGCGCTATCCGCAATTCCGGTTGAGTCTGACTGACGGCCTGCTTGCTTCGTCATACCTCGGCTTGCCGACACTGACAGACAACCTGTTCAGCGCCGCATTGAGCGCGACGAGCCCGATCTTCAACGCGGGCCGTATCACTGCGAACATCGACGAGAACGAAAGCCGCATGCACGAATCGCAGCTCGGTTTGCAGCAGACCATGCTGCAGGCGCTCAAGGAAATCGAGGATACGCGCAGCGATCTCGTTAGCGGCGCGGTGCAGGTCGAGCGTCTGGGCGGTGCGCTCGATGCGTCGAACCAGGCGCTGCATCTGTCGAGCGCGTTGTACAAGAACGGGGCGTCGAGTTTTCTCGACGTGCTCGACGCACAGGAGGTGTATCTGCGCGACGAGCAATCGCTGAACCAGGCGCGCCGCGAACATGCGCTTGCTGCTGTGGCGTTGTACCGGTCGCTCGGTGGCGGTTGGGACCCGGACGCAGCGTCTGCCGATGTGGCGTCGGCGGCGCGCTGACTGGCGAAGGCTTGCAGCACTGTTCCAGCAGATTGACGTTTTCGGTATATTGCATTTGTAATTATAAAAATGCAATATACCGGGAATGCAAACTACCCGTATTCCCACTACAGCGAAGCTGAGCGTCGGCGATGCCTCGTTTCGATTCGTCGATCTCAAGGCATCGTTCGGCGCTGAGCTGTTGCGCCTGCCGGTGGTACTACGGCTGCTGCTGGAAAACGCGGCGCGCAATGCACAGGGAACCGAACAGCACGATGCGATCGAAGCGATCTTCGACTGGCTCATAGACGGCACGAGCCACGCGGAGATCGCGTTTTACCCAGGCCGCGTGCTGATGCACGACACGACCAGCACACCCGCACTGGTCGACATTGCCGCGATGCGCGATGTGCTCGCGGAAGCCGGCGTCGATCCCACCGTGCTGAACCCGGTGCTGCCCGTCGACGTTTCAGTCGATCACTCGCTGGCCGTCGAATACTTCGCGCAACCCGACGCCGCGTCGCTGAACCTGCAACTCGAACTCCACCGCAATGCGGAGCGTTATCGCTTCCTGCGCTGGGCATCCCACGCGCTCGAAGGCGTGCGCATTCATCCGCCGGGCACGGGGATCATGCACACGATCAACCTGGAGCAGCTTGCCACGGTCGTGTCGATCGAAAGCCGCGAGGGCGAGGACTGGGCCGTGCCCGATACCCTGATCGGAACGGACAGCCATACGCCGATGATCAACGGCATCGGCGTACTCGGCTGGGGCGTGGGCGGGCTGGAAGCCCAGACGGTGATGTTCGGCATGCCGGTCATGCAGAGGGTGCCCGATGTCGTGGGCGTGCGGCTGAGCGGCGCGTTGCGCGCCGGCGTACTCGCTACCGATCTGGCGTTGACCGTCACGCAACGCTTGCGCGAGATCGACGTGACGGGTGCGTTCGTCGAGTTCTTTGGACAGGGTGTGAGCACGCTGAGCGCGGGCGAACGTTGCGTAGTGGCGAACATGGCGCCGGAATACGGCGCAACGACGGGCTTTTTTCCGGTTGACCAGCAGACCCTCGATTATCTTCGAGCGACCGGCCGGCCAGCAGACGTCATCGCTCGCGTCGAGGCGTTGATGAAAAGAACCGGCTTGTGGTTCGATCCAGATGCGGTACCGCGCTACACCCGCGTCGTCGACATCGATCTGGCCGCGATCGGCATGCATGTAGCCGGGCCGCGCCGCCCGCAGGATCTGCTCGGCTATGCGGATACAGCACAAGCACTGGCGAAGCTCGCCTTCGCACCCGGCAACGCGCCAGCAAACCTGCCTGAATACCCAGTCGCGATCG
Organism: Paraburkholderia megapolitana; assembly: GCF_007556815.1. NCBI lineage: Bacteria > Pseudomonadati > Pseudomonadota > Betaproteobacteria > Burkholderiales > Burkholderiaceae > Paraburkholderia > Paraburkholderia megapolitana. The sequence continues at coordinate 738,014 of NZ_CP041743.1, read as the reverse complement.
CCGCGATCACCAGTTGCACGAATACTTCGGACCCTGCGTTGCTCATTGCTGCCGGCCTCGTCGCTCGCAACGCGCGCCGCCTCGGGTTGCGCGTACCGCCTTGGGTGAAGACTTCGCTTGCACCGGGTTCGCCGGCTGCGGGGAGCTATCTGCAGCGCGCCGGCTTGATCGACGATCTGTCGGCGCTCGGCTTCGATATCGTCGGTTACGGTTGCACGACCTGCATCGGCAATGCCGGCCCATTGACCGAGCCCGTTCAGGCCGCGCTTGCCGACGGCACGATTCATCCGGTCGCGGTACTGTCGGGCAACCGCAATTTCCCAGGCCGCATTCACCCCGAGCTGGATCTTGGCTTCATCATGTCGCCGCCGCTCGTGATCGCTTTCGCGCTAGCAGGCGATGCGCAGGCGAATCTCGAGCGCGATCCGTTGCAAATCGGGGCCGACGGTACAGCGGTTTTTCTCAAGCAGATCTGGCCGACGCGCGAAGAGATTGCCGCGCTGGTCGAGCGCGCTGCCTCGCCGGACGACTATCCACGTGCATTCGCCGAAGCGTCGCGGAACCCGGTCTGGCATCGGCTCGACGCACCCGATAGTCCACGCTTCCCATGGAACCCGACTTCGACCGCGCTGCGCCGTCCTCCTTTTGCGACGCTCGATGAAGGCGGCCTGCCAGGACATTACCGCGCGTACCCGCTGCTCGTGGTCGGCGACGACGTGACGACGGATCACATCTCGCCGGCCAGCGCGATTCCGCAAGACAGTTTTGTTGCCGATTTCCTGGTGGAGCGCGGCGACGATCGTAACGATCTGAATGTGTTTGCATCGCGACGCGGCAACTGGGAAGTGATGGTGCGCGCCGCGTTCTACAACAAGACGCTGATCAATCTGTTGCAAGCCGATGTGCCGGTCGCGCACACGCTGCATGTGCCTGACGGCGCAGTGCTACCGATCTTCGAAGCCGCGCGCCGCTATCGCGCGAACGGCGACGCGGTCGTGCTCGTTGCGGGCGAGCGCTACGGGACAGGTTCGTCGCGCGACTGGGCCGCCAAGGGGCAACGTCTGCTCGGTATCCGCGCGGTGGTGGCGGTCAGCTTCGAACGGATTCACCGCTCCAACCTGATCGGTATGGGCATCCTGCCGCTGTGCCTGCCACCGGGCGTCAATCCCGCGACGCTGAATCTCCAGCCGCGCGATCAACTGGAGATCGACGCGAACGCCGATGCGTTGGCACCGCGCGGCCCGATCTCCGTGCGAATCCATCGGGCGAACGGCAGTACCGAGGTATTCGAGGCGCACGCGGCCGTGGAAACGCGGCTCGAAATCGAACTGCTGCGCGTGGGCGGCGTGATTCCGCTGATCCTGCAGAAAACGCTGACAGCACACCGCACAACGACCGGCCTACCCAACGGCACCCGATGACCCCCGACCAATCCATCGCGAGCCAGATTATCGAACTGATCCAGACCGAAGGGATCGAGGTCGGCAGCCATTTGCCCGCGCAGAAGCTGGCCGACCGGCTGCGCGTTTCGCGCTCGCCGGTCAACGAAGCACTCGTGCTACTGCACGAAAAAGGCCTCCTGACCCGCGAACCGAACCGCGGTTTCTTCCTCGCGAAACCTGTCATCGCACCGCTTGCGGAAGTCGTCGACGGACTCGGTCTGGCCGCGCAGGACATCGTCACCCGCGTCTACTTCCAGATTGCCGACGACCTGCTGAAAGGCGAATTACCCGAAACATCATCCGAACTGATGCTGCGCGAGCGCTACGGGCTCACGCATACCCAGTTGAATGCGGTACTTGGACGGATTGCAGGAGAGGGCTGGGCCGAGCGCAAGCCCGGCTACGGCTGGATCTTCTCGACGATGCTGACCACGCCGGACAGCCTGTTGCAGTCGTACCGTCTGCGGCTCGCGCTGGAACCGGCCGCGTTGCTGGAACCAGGCTTTCGTCTCGAACGCAAGGTACTGGAACGATGCCGTGCCGCGGAGCAGCATCTGCTCGACGGCGGAATCGAAACCGATACCGCGGATCAACTCCACGATCGCGGCGTGCGCTTTCACGAAGCGCTGGTCGAAGCGTCCGGAAACCCCTTCTTCATCGATACGATCAAGCGCGTGAACCGCGTGCGCAGGCTGCTCTCATACCGCTCGATGCGCGATCGCAAGCGTTACGTCAAACATTGCCGGCAGCACCTGCAGATTCTTGCGTTGCTCGAACAGGAGCGCAACGACGAGGCGTCCGAGGCGCTGCGCGAACATCTGCGTCATACGCTCGACGCGCTCGCGAAGATCGCCGGCATCCTGCAACCGTAGCGGGCCGAGCCTCATGTGCTCCCGGAGAGCCGGGCGTGACGATCTAAAAAACAGATCACGATATTTTGGACTGGCTTCCTTGCTGGCAAGGGCGTGCTTACGATCGTCACACATCTCGATGAGTGACTGACACAAGCCTGCATAGCTAAAGTTTTCGTTTATCGTAAGTAAGAAGAAATCGTAACTTTCTTTGTTTTTGCGAATCCACACTACGCATATGACGATTTCCAACAACTCTTTAAGTCTGTCTATGCCCCCTCAAGACCCTCCCGCCGGTGCCGTCTCCCAGGGCGATGCGATGTACGACTACGGCTCAACCACCGTGTTCACGCACCGCAACGATCCGCGCTTCGCTTACACGTTGTACGTGCCGCCCGCTATCCGGCAACCGTCGAACAACGTCGAACTCGTCGTTGCGGTACACGGCACCGACCGCGGCTTCATCAAATACCGCGACGCTTTCGCAGGCTTTGCCCGCTGGAACAACTGCGCGGTGCTGTGCCCGCTGTTTCCGGTCGGCGTGCTCGGCGACAACAACCGCGACGGCTACAAGCATCTGCTGGAAGGCGACATTCGCTACGACCGTGTGCTGCTCGATATGGTCGAAGAAGTCGGCAGCCGTTACGTCAAAACCTTCGACACGTTCGCGTTGTTTGGTTTCTCCGGCGGCGGCCAGTTCGTCAACCGCTTTGCCTACCTGCACCCGGAGCGGCTGTGGGCGGCATCGATCGGTGCACCGGGCTCCGTGACGCTGCTCGACGTGAACCGCGACTGGTGGGTCGGGTTGCGTGGCATCGAACAGCGCTTCGGAAAACCGTTCGATCTCGAGGCGTTGCAACGCGTGCCTGTCCAGATGGTGGTCGGCAAGGCCGATCTGGAGACGTGGGAGATCACGCATCGCGAAGGCCGCGGCAGCTACATGCCGGGTGCCAACGATGCCGGTGCTACGCGCCCGGAGCGCCTGCGCACGCTGCGGCAGACCTTCGAAACCGCCGGCGTCAAGGTGCAGTTCGACGAATTGCCGAACATCGCCCATAACTCGTTGCAGACCATCGAGGCCGCGGTGCTCGATTTCTTCGCAACAGTACTGAGTACGCGGCGTTCGCAATAGCGACGGCGCGAGAACAATATCTGGAGACCGCATTTGTGATGCCCCGCTGCCTGGTTGCCTTGCAACATCGGTTGTGCGTGCTTGTCGCGTTGACGGGATGCGTCGTGTGGGCGGCGCCGCGTGCCATTGCGGCCGCAACGACAGCGCCGGGAACGACACACGAAATCCGCCTTGCCGAAAGTATCGATACGCAAACGTCGATGCCCGGCAACGTCGCGCGCAACGTGACCACCGACAACATCATGGCGAACGTCGTCGAGTCGCTGGTGGCGCTGCGCGCGGACCTGAGCGTTGCGCCGATGCTCGCGGACAGCTGGGACATCTCGCCGGACGAGAGAACCTATACGTTCCACCTGCGACACGGCGTGCTGTTTCACGACGGCAAGCCGGTGACCTCTGCCGAGGTCAAATGGAGCTTCGAGT